>JBBQRP010000012.1:0-125646 GCA_038214715.1 Thermoanaerobaculia bacterium
CGCGCTGCCAGGACACGAGCCGGTCGCCCGCCTTCAGCTTCGCTCTTGCGGCTTCCCCGCCGGGAGCCGCCTCGACGACCACCACGTCGGCGCGAGACGCGGAGGCGGCGAGGAGGGCGGCGAAGAGCAACGATCGTGGGCACATCCCTTCCGGACGATACCCGACAAGGGACTGTCACGCGGGTCGGGCCGCGCCCTCCACCACGTGACCGACCTCACGGCTCCTCTATGCCGGAGCGTGGAGGGTGCCGTCCTTCCTCACAGGAGAGAGACGATGACGATAGGAAACCGGACCCTCGCGAGCCGCCCGCTCGCGCTCCACGCCTTCGCGGCCCTCGTCCTTCTCGTGGCCGCTCCGGGTCTCTCCGCCACCGAGCAGACGAAGGCTGCCCCGCCGCCGACCACGAAACTCGCTCCCGTGCTCGTGAACATGCCTGTGTTGAACACCAAAGTCAGCACGGTCATGAAGATCCCCAGGGAGCCGAAAGGGTCCATCGGCAATCTCCTCACGTTCAAGCCGGCCATCGTGATGGATGGAGGAAACACGTCGCCGGCGGTCTACTGGAAAGAGGGGGAACATTGCCGCGTCGAAGTCCATGTCCCCGGCTGGCCGGTCCTTTTCCAGGAGCGCACCTGCGGCCATGACTTCCTGTTCGACGTGCCGGAATCCGTCTCCGAAGGAGTATTTCCCATCACAGCCCGTTACGTGGCGATCGGCAGAATGCTCACGTCGGACTGGGCGCAAACGACGCTGACGATCAGGAAGTCGAAGACGAAGCTGGAGCTCCTGTCGGCCCGTACTTCGAGAACGACTTTCCCGTCGTGAAGCGGACGGTCATCGTCAAATGAAAATGCCGCCGTAGGCCTATGCCGCAGGGCTCCCTGGCGCGTCTTTCGCTTCATGAAGGAATTCTTCCTCGCGGCTCTCCTCGCCGCCTTGCCGGCCGCCGCCGCTAACACCGCTCATTTCACGCTCTCCTCCCCCGCCGATCTGGCCGTCGTTCCGGACGGTGCCGCGAGCGTCACACTCGCCTTCCAGGTCGACTGGGCAGGCGTGAAGGCGACCTACGGAGACACGGCGAGAGTGGGGCTCTCCCTCACGTTTCCCTGCTGTATCAGCGACGCCCCGCTCGGCGGCTGGATCCTGCCCGGCGAGGTCTCGAAGAGCTTCGCGGTTTCCGACATCCTCCAGGCGATGGCCGCTCACCGCGTGCCGACGGACTCGGCGGTCCAGTGGTCGATTCATACGCACAAGGGCCTGGCGCTCACGGAAAACGCAACGTCCCGATTCTTCGTCAAGCCTCCGCACCGACCCGGGCCGCGTCTCGTCCCCACCGTCTCCCCCGATTCTCCGGGCGCCTGGCCGGCGAAAATCGTCGTGGCGAACGCGGGTGACGCGCGGTCGGACGCGGCGATTCTCACCGTGAAGACGACGGTCGCGGGCGTGCAGAACCCGCTCGTCCGGGCACTGTGCAAGCCCGCGTTCGCCGATTTCACGAAGGACGTTTTGCCTCTGGAGCCGGGAGCGAGCGCGGAGTTCCCGACGATCGGGCTCGCGTTCGCGCGCCCCATCGCGCGCGGCCTCGTCCCCCCGGCCTCGCCGTCGGCGTCCCGCGGCCCCGTCAAGCCCACTCCCGCCACGGTGCCGTGCACGTTCGAGCTGACGATCTCTCTCGGTCCGGGTGCGGGAAGCCGCTACAGGAACGTCACCGGGATTCACGGCTCGCTGACGCGGGTGATCCATACGAACGCTCCCGTGAACTGACGAAGACCCGACGTCCTCGAGATCCTGCTGCGTCCCTGACGCTCCGTTTCCCCGCGCCGGAGGGTAAGATCCCGGGTTCCCGGGATTTTCTCTCCGGAGGCTTCACCCGATGAACATCTGCATGGTTGGAACGGGCTACGTCGGCCTGGTGACCGGCGCCTGTCTCGCCGATTTCGGCATGGACGTGACGTGCGTCGACAAGGACGAGGCGAAGATCGACCTCCTGAAGAAGGGTGTCTCGCCGATCTACGAGCCGGGCCTCGAGGAGCTCATCCACAAGAACGAGAAGGCGGGACGCCTGCGCTTCACGACGAACCTCGCGGAAGCCATCGAGCGCAGCCTCGTGATCTTCATCGCGGTCGGGACGCCTCCGAAGGACGACGGGTCGCCCGACCTGTCGTTCATTTTCCAGGTCGCGACGTCGATCGCCGAGCACATGAACGGGTACAAGGTCGTCGTCACGAAGTCGACCGTTCCGACGGGCACGGGCGCGCAGATCGAGGACATCCTCCGGACGAAGAACGGAAAGTACAAGTTCTCGGTCGTCTCGAACCCCGAGTTCCTGCGCGAGGGGTCGGCCATCGAGGACTTCATGCATCCGGACCGCGTCGTCATCGGCTCGCGCGACGAGGAGGCGATCGCGATCGTCAAGGACGTCTACTCGCCTCTCGCGATCGCGGGCGTGCCCTTCGTCGTCTCCGACGTCGAGTCGGCCGAGCTCATCAAGTACGCGTCGAACGGCTTCCTTGCGCTGAAAATCTCGTTCATCAACGAGGTCGCCGCGATGTGCGAAAAGATGGGCGCCGACGTGAAGGACGTCGCGCGCGGGATGGGCCTCGACAAGAGGATCGCGCCGCAGTTCCTGAGTCCCGGGCCGGGCTACGGCGGCTCCTGCTTCCCGAAAGACTCCTCCGCTGTCGTCGACCTCGCGCGCAAGGTGGGTTACACGTTCGAGATCATGGAAGCCGTCCTCTCCGTCAACGACCGGGTGAAGGCCCGCATGGTCGAGAAGGTCGCGGCCGTATGTCCCGATCTCGCGGGAAAGCGCGTCGCCATGCTCGGGATCGCCTTCAAACCCGAGACGGACGACATCCGCGAGAGCGCCTGCCTGCGGCTCGCGGCCGACCTGCTGGCGCGCGGCGCGGACGTCGTCGCATACGATCCCGCGGCAATGGAGAATGCGCGGCGGGAAATGCCGAAGCTGAAGCTCGCGGCGGACGTGTACTCCTGCGCCGAGGGCGCCGACGTCCTCGTGCTCGCGACGGACTGGAACCAGTTCCGCAAGCTCGACCTCCCGCGCCTCGAGAGGACGATGAAGGCGAAAAATTTCGTCGACCTTCGCAACCTTTACGAGCCGAAGGACATGAAGAAAGCGGGCTGGAATTACGTGGGGCTCGGAAGGGCCTGAAGCGCGTGCATCATGGCCGGCCCCGGCCGGCAGGTGGCACTCTTCGAAGCGTCGGAGGTGCCCCATGGCCATGAAGATTCAGGACACGTGCATCAACTGCGGATCGTGCGAGCCCGAGTGCCCGAACACGGCGATCAGCTCCGGAGATCCCACGTTCGTCGTCGAAGAGGGACGGTGCACGGAATGCGTCGGCGCGTACGACGCGCCGAAGTGCGTCGAGATCTGCCCGATCGAGGGCTGCATCGTGGCCGATCCGGCCGAGAGCCGCGGAATCCTCGAAGCCCGCTACGCCCAGCTCCACGCCTGAGGAGATCCTCCTGAGGCGCGGCAGGCCGCCGCTCGCGCGCTCCCGTACAATCGAACGCTCATGCGCGTCGTCGTCACCGGAGCCGCCGGCTTCCTGGGGAGTCACCTGTCGGACCGGCTTCTCGCCGACGGGCATGAGGTCGTCGGCCTCGACAATCTCATCACCGGGGACGAGCGCAACATTGCGCACCTCGCGGGGAACCGGAGGTACCGGTTCGTCTTTCACGACGTCACGGAGTACATCTTCCTCGACGGACCCGTGGATGCGATCCTGCACTTCGCGTCGCCCGCATCGCCGATCGACTACCTCCAGATCCCGATCCAGACGCTGAAGGTCGGGGCGCTCGGGACGCACAAGGCGCTCGGCCTCGCACGGGCGAAGAAGGCCCGCTTCCTCCTCGCGTCCACGTCCGAGGTCTACGGCGATCCGCTCGTCCACCCGCAGCCCGAGACCTACTGGGGCAACGTAAACCCCGTGGGGCCGCGCGGCTGTTACGACGAGGCGAAACGCTTCGCAGAAGCCATGACGATCGCTTACCGCAATTTCCACGGCGTCGACACCCGGATCGTGCGGATCTTCAATACGTACGGCCCGCGCATGCGGCCGAACGACGGGCGCATCGTGCCCTCCCTGATCGGACAGGCGCTCCGCGGCGAGCCTCTGACCGTCTTCGGCGACGGCACTCAGACGCGTTCCTTCTGCTACGTGACGGACCTCATCGACGGGATCACCCGCCTCCTCGCGTCCGACTACAAGGACCCTGTGAACATCGGCAACCCCGCGGAGATGACGGTGCTCGCGTTCGCCGAGGCGATCCAGACGCTCACGGGCACGAAGTCCACGCTCGTCTTCAAGCCGCTCCCGGTGGACGACCCGAGGCAGCGGCGCCCCGACATCGCGCTCGCGAAGCGCGTGCTCTCGTGGGAGCCGAAGATCGGCCTCGACGAAGGCCTGAGGAACACGGTCGCGGATTTCGCCGCGAGACGCTGACCGGGGCGCCGGGAGTCGAAGGCCTAGAATCAGCCCAGGCAATCCTCGTGACGTTCACGCTTCCCCAGGTTCTCGTGCTGTTCTGCGCGCTCTTGGCTGGTGCGTTCGGCGTCCTCGCGCTGCTCCTCCTGCGCTGGAACCGGGCCCGTCCCGAGCTTCTTCTGTACGCGACGCTCGCGCTCGCGATCGCGTTCTGGCTCGCCACTCCGCTGCTGACTCCCGTCCCGATCCCGGTCTCGCGCGAAATCCTCGGCCGCCTCGTCCACGCGCTCTCCTTCGGCCTTCCCGCCGTCGGGTTCCTGTTCCTGCTCCGGTTCCTGAATCTTCCGCTCACGCTGCCGCTCCGGGCTCTCCTCGCGATCCCGCTCCTGGGCACGATCGTCGCGGCCGTGCTCCCCGCATCGAGCGCCCTTGCCGGAGCGCTCGCGATCGTCTCGGTCGGGCTCGTCTCCGTGGGCTTTCTCGTCGTTTTCTCGCAGAAGGAAAACCGCCGCCGCGACACCACGCTCGCATTCGTCGCGACGGCGTTCCTCCTCGCGGGAGCCACCCTCGAGACGGGATCGAAATGGACGTCCGGCGCCTCCGAGTACAGCGGCGTTTTCTTCGGATTCGCGTTCCTCGTCTTCACCGCCCTCCTGCTGCCCACCGTCGCGGACGAGGAGCGCCGCCTCTTCGCGCGAGCGACGACGGACCCGCTCACGGGTCTCTCGACGCGCTCCCTCTTTCTGGGGCGCGCCGCCGAGGAGCTCGTGCGCGCCGAGCGCACACGGCGCTCCGCGGCTCTCGTCGTCCTCGGGATCGACGGCTTCGACGCGCTCGATACGGAGCTCGGGCGGGACGGCGCCGACGACCTTCTCGCGGCGTTCGGGCGGGCGGTCGGGCAGACGATACGGGGGATCGACCTCGCCGCGCGGCGCAACCGGGACGAGTTCCTCGTCCTCCTCGTCGAGGCGGACGAGACGAACGCCGCGATCGCGGTCGAGCGCCTCCGCGCCGCGGTGCTCCGCGAAACGGGGCGTCCCGTCACGGTCTCGGCCGGCATCGCGATCCACGGCCGCATGGACAAGACCCTGTGCGACCCTTTGATCGAGCGCGCCGAGAACACGCTCGCGAAGGCACGCGCCGCGGGTGGCAACCGCATCCTCTACGAGGAACGGGCCGCCCCGACCCCCGCCTAGAACCGGTAGAAGAGGCTTGCGGCAAGCTGCCGCGAGGCGCGGCCCACGTCGAACCCGAAGTCGATCGAGATCGATCGCGCGACCGTGACGCCGAGGCCTCCCGTGAAGCGGTCGTCCGCCCGCCCGCCGTCGAAAATGGAGGCGACAGCCGCGGAGTACGGTGGATCGGTGATCGGGAAGGCCGTCCCCGAGGCGTCGCGCGCCGCGACGCTTGCCGTGGTGCCGTGCGCGGGCTCGCGGTGATAGCCGACGCGGAACGCGAGGCGCGCGCCCTTCGCGCTCGCGACGTACTCGAGGCCGACGCGCGGGATGAAGACGTCCCGCGAGGGAGAGACATCCGCGAGGATGGGTCTGTCCAATGGGAATCCGGACGGCCCGACGAGTCCCAAATACGACTCCACCGGAAGCGAACGATCGAAAATGTCGCCGTAGGCGACCCATTGCACCTCTGCGGCGATCGTGAGGCCCGGCATCGGATGGGCGGCGAGGCCCGCGGCCGCGTCCCGCGGAACGCGGAACGAGAACGGCCGCGAAGTCTGCCCGGCGAGAGCAGCCGGAACGTCGCCGCCGATCACGAGCGTCCCGTCGTTGCGCGGCGACGACCGGTAGGCGGCGCCGAACGTGAGCGCTCCGTCGGCGAGGAGGTCGGCGTGGACCCCGACGAGGTAGCCGACCTTCGTGCCGGAGACGCCGTCGACGCGCATCGTGACGGTCTTTGTCTCCTCTGCCGTTGGAGAGAGGAACGTGCGGCTCGTGATGCGGTGCGGCCCCGCCGTGTCGCCGTCGAGATCGAAGGACGCGCGGTTCAGCGTGACTCCGGCGCCCACTCGCACCCGCTCGGAGACGCGGTACGCGAGCGACAGGCCGAGGAGCCTGTTCCGGAGGCTCACGGACCCGAACTCCCGGTACTGAAAGAGAAAGTCTCGTCGGGTCACGTCGCCCGTGCGGTTGTCCCGGAACTCGAAATACTGATATCCGGCGTCCCCGGCGTCTCCCTCGAAACGAAGATTCTCAGCGTACGTCAGCGCGGCGACGAGCCGGCGCGAGATCGGGACGACGACACCCGCGAAGTCGACCGAGGCGGCCCGTGCGTCGCGGTCCACGTTCGTCGTCTCGATCGCCGGATACGGTGCCGCGAGGCTGCCCGTCGACGTCGAGCGTGCCGTCACGAGCCCGAGGGTCGCGTCCGCCCGCTTTCCGGAGACCGCGAACTCGATCGAGGAGATGAGCCCGAGCCCGGCGGGGTTGACGAGGGCCGCGGTCGCGTCGTCGGCGATCGCCGTGAAGGCGCCACCCATGGCGATCGACTTCCCGCCCGGGTTCGTCAGGTTGAAGCTCACTTTCGCGAGCAGCGCCGAATCGGTCTGCGCGAACGCGGGGGCGGCCGCGAGGGTGGCCGCGACGAGGAGGCGCACCGTGCGCACCTGGATTCGGGTCGTCGTCATCGGTACTCCCATCCTCTAAGGTATCAGCGCACGAGGGACTCGGCGAGAGCGCCGGGCGTCTCGAAGGGCTCGGAAAGAAAGCCCGTCGCGCCGCTCGCAACGGAAACCTCGCGCTCGACCGTGCGCCCGTCGGGGCCGGGGCCGAGGAGGACGACGCGGTAGCGGCCGGGTGCGAGGTTCGTGACGAGAAGCGGGGTCGTGGCGTTCGCCGGAAGCGGAACGGAATTGCCGGACCCCGCGTCCACGAGCGAGACCACGCGGGCGAACGGAAGCCCGAGAATCTGGAGGCGTCCGGCGACGAACACGGCCGGAGCGGGGGGCGCTGAGAGCGAGATTGGAGGCGCGGCAGCGGGCGGGGGCGTCCTCTTTTCGGTTTCCGCGATCCGGCGCTCGACCGGCCGGGCCGAGGGGCGCATCCGCGCGGCCCACCACGACGCAGCCAGGACGAGGAGGACACCTGCTCCCGCGAGCCAGGCGAGGAGGCGCGTCTCGTGCAGCGGGCGGCCCGTCCCCGAGAGCCGCGCCGTGGCGCTGCCGGGCGAGACGCCGACGATCTCGGTGCCGCGCGTCACCTCGTGCGCGTCCCCTTCCTCAGGCAGGCGGTCGATCCCGGGCGGGAGCCGTGTCGCGCCCGCGTCGCGAAGCACCGCGACGAGGCGGTCCACGATCTCCCGCCAGCTCGCGGGCCGGTCCTCGCGGCGCTTCTCGAGCATCTGCCCGACGAGCCGCACGAGGGGCACGGGCAGGGACGGCGCGTCGGCGGGGGCGGCCACGGGCGGGGCGACGGCGTTGAGGTGCGCGGCGATATATTCGACGGGGGCCTTGCCCTCGAATGGGCGCTGCCCGGCGAGCACCTGATAGAAAATCACGCCGAGGCTGTAGACGTCGCTCCGCCAGTCGAGAGCGGCGCCGTGCCCGAGCGAGCCGAGCTGTTCCGGCGAACCGTAGGCGACCTTGCCGAGGAAGAAACCGGTCGCGGTCAGGGACTCGAGCCCGGTCGATTTCTCGAACAGCTTCGCGACGCCGAAGTCGAGGAGCTTGACGAGGCGGTCGCCTCCGCGCTCGATCACGAGGATGTTGTCCGGCGAGAGGTCGCGATGGACGATCCCCCGCGACGCGAGATACGCGAGACCGTGCGCGGCCTGGACGAGGAGAGGAACGGTCTCGGTCCACGGCCGGCCCGCGAACGACGTCAAGGGGACGCCGTCGAGGTACTCCATCGCGAGCCAGGGCGTGCCGTCTTCCTCACCGATCTCGAAGAAAGAGACGACGTTGACGTGCAGGAGGCTCTTGAGGATCGCGGCCTCGCGGTCGAACCGGACGCGCGCTTCCTTGAGGTGGGCGGCGGACTCGTCTCCCGGCGCTTCGGCCTCGCGGATGACCTTGAGGGCGACCGTCCGGCCGTCGCGCTGGTCGACCGCCTGGTAGACGATCCCCATTCCCCCACGGCCGATGCGCTTCAGGATGCGAAAAAAGGCGATGCGCTCTACGGCGCCGGCGGCCAACCCGTCACCGGCCCGTGCCGGCCGCCGCCGGACGCAGGAAGATGTTGGCCGGGTCGCCCGAGACGACGTCGATCTTCGAGGCGAAGGCCAGGAAGACGCCGTCGCCGCCCACCTGCCGCACGACGATGCGTACGTCGGTGAGCTCCGAGAGGTTCAGGCCAAGGACGCTCCTGAAGAGCTCCTCCGAGAGGTAGCCGCTCGGAGGGATGCGGCGGGCGGCGGTCGCGATCGGCACGAACGAGCCGGGCAGGTACGCCGCGACGACGACGTCGCAGTACGAGCCCGTGACTTCGTTCAGGATGAGGTTCGTCCGGTAGGCCGACGAGCTCTCCGCCCCGTCGAACTGCACCGTGCCGAGGTTCGACTGGAACGAGGAGTAGCCATGGAGGTAGGAATAGCCTTCCATACCCGTCTTGAAATCGCCGACGCCAGTCGCGGGCGAGACCGTGTACGCCTCGGTCTGAACGTCGACGTCCGTCCAGCCTTGCCTGCAGCAGGTGCCGTCGGCGTTCTTCACGTTCGCGATCTCGATGTGGCCGTAGGTCCCCGCGAGTGGAGGAAGCGAAAATGCCTCTTCGAGTACGTCTTCGAATGAGATGACCGCCCCGCGGCTAAGCCCCTGCACACCGGAGGTGATCGGGGGAACATTGGGATTGCTGTCGATGTACACCAGAGTCAGGTTGCGCTGCGTCGTCCCGGTGTTCGTCAACGTGACGCGCGTTCTCCAGAACGGTCTCGTCCCGTCGTCGAGGGGCGCACCCCCTGCGTGAACAGCGGGGAATGAGAGCGGCGGAGGATCCCCGCCCAGGGGAAGGCTCATGAGTGCCGCGCGCGTCCCGGCCGACGCGCCGGCACCCGAGTGCAGCGGCTGCAGGCCGGACTTCGTGACCCCGACGTGAAGCGAGGAATCCTGGGTGCGGTTGTCGATGACGGTGGCCATTCCGACGACCGAGCCCTTCGTCCCCCCGGCCGGGTCCGCGACGCTGTTGTCCTCCCACGTGATCGCGGCATACGCGTAGGACACGGGGAGAGGAGCCGCGTCGAAGAGGTCCGCGTCGTCGAAGAGCTGCACCGTCGCGTTCCTTGGGATCGTCCTTTCGATGCTCACGGGGGCCCCGCTCTTGAGGACGCGGTCGCCGTTCTTGTCGAAGAGCTCCACGAGCACTTTCGTGTCGAAGCCGGACGTCTCGAGAAGGAGCAGGTTCGACCTTCGGTTCGCGTCGTGCGCGAGGCCCGAGACCCAGTAGAGAGGATCGCTTTGCTTGACACCCTCGCCGGGGATCGTCGGGCGCATCTCGAAGCCGTACTGCCCGGTCGGGGGCGTCGTCCCCGCGAGCGCCTGCCGCGACGCGTTCCGCGCCGCCACCGTCGCGGGCAGCGGCCGGTTGTTGACGAGGGCCGTGGCCGTGAGCGTCGGCGCGGCCGAGCGCACCTCGACCATGTACGCCCCTTCCGAGCCGAGGAGCGTTCCGACGACGTTCCGGTACCGGCGCGTCTCGCCGGGCGCGAGGGTGAGGTCGTACCGCCGGAGCGCCGAGCCGTCCGCGGGCCCGCCCACGGGGTTGAAGAGGAGCGAGACGGGCACGGAATTCACCGCATCGGAGTTCGTCAGCCACAGGTCCGCGGCGAAGCGGCCGACGTTTCGTGCGTCGACGGCGTTCGGGAACGCCGCGTACAGGAGACGCGTGCGGGCGGACGCCGCGGGCGTCGCCCCGGTGCCCCCCGCCGTCGGCGGGACCGCGGGTCCGTCGTCCGTCACGAGAAGAGTCTCGACGCGGTCGGAAAAGCCGATCGTCGCGAGCGAAACGGCGCCGACCTCGGTCCCGGTTCCCGAACGGCGCTTCGCGCGATCGACCGTGAGCTGCACGGTCCTCGTCTCGCGCGCCGCAAGAGGCCGGTCCCAGGCCTGGCCGTCCAGGGAGGTCACGGAAAGCCAGGGCGTGCGAACGGTCCCGACGAAAGCGGCGGTCGCATCGGAAGGATTCACGATCGAGCGGAGTACCGCGTTGCCGTCGCGGTCGATGTCCGCGCCGGGGTCGCTCCAGACGACCATGGACTTGGACGCCGCGGCGGAAAGCATGCAGTCGATGGGGACCGTGAGCGTCGTCGCGCCCGCCGTGAGGACGACCGACGCGTGAACGGGCCAGTCGAGAGCGGATGCGTAGAGGGACGTCACGACCACCGACGCCCCGCCATTCGGAGGAAGCGTGAACACCTCGGGAGCGAGGAGAAACCCGCTGTCGTCCGCTTTGGCGCGCACGTCGATCGGGTCCGTGCCCCCGTTGCGGACGACGAAGGAAGTCGTTTTGCGCGTGCCGGCGGAAGGGACCAGCGCGGAGATCGGCGCGGGCTCGGAAACGAGGAGGAGAGCGGGCTTCAGGACGTTTCCGACCGTGACTCTCAGCGACGGAGACCAGGGTCCGACGGCGCCACAGGAAGCTTCGGCCCGCACCTGGAAGACGTAGTCGCCGGGCGCGCCGGAGAACGAGGCGGCCCCGCCGTCGACATCCCACTCGCGTCCGTCCGGCTCGAACGCCGACGTCCGCCGGATCCGGAACTTCAGTCCCGTCGGACCGCCGCCCGGGCCGGGGCCCGAGCCGAGCGTGTTCCAGGTGACGACCCAGGTGGAATACGCCGGTGGGTTCGCCGGATCGACGTGCAGCTCGCCCACGGAGAGCGGCGCGTCGCAAGTCGTCTTGACCGGCACCGCGACGACGTTCGAGACGACGGCCGCGGGCGACGCCGTCGGGCAGGAGGACTTCACGACGACCCGGTGGTAGAGCACCTTCGCGTTCGCGGGACCGGGGGACAGCGTGATCGCGGACCGCACCGTGACCGTCTGGTCGACGCCCGATCCGAAGTTCGAATCCTGCGAACGCTCCACGACGTAATAGTCCGCGTTCGCGGTCGCCGAGCTCGCGAGGACGCTCGTCCAGGAGAGGGAATAGGACTCCCCCGCCTGCACGCCCGCCGGTCCGGTCAGGACCGGAGGCCCGGTCGGACACGCCCCGCGCGCGCCCCCCGCCCACGCGAAGCAGGAGAGCGTGAGCAGAGCCGCCCCGAGGACCGACCGTGAAAGCCGGGTTTTCGAACTCATCCTTCTCTAGAATCCCCTTCGATGCGCTCTTGGGAGTGTCACGGCGTGCGCACCATCCCACGTGGGATCGGGTCCGTGGGGGTAATTGCCGCCGTGCTGGCCGCCCTCGCGGGCCCGCTGTCCGCGCAGGCGATTCTACCCCCCGACGCGGCCGTCAAGGCATACCAGGCGGGCCAGGCCGCCGCCCAGAAGAAAGACTGGCCCCTCGTGATCCGCAGGATGGACGAGGCGCTCGGCACCGGGCACACGCATGCCCGGCAGCATTTCGGCGCGAGCCGCTACACGGTGGACCTCTACGACCCCTATTACTGGCTCGGCGTCGCCCACATGGAGCTCGGCGAAGTTCTCGAGGCGAAGCGCAATTTTCTCCTCTCGAGGAGCGAGGGCGTCATCGACGGGTTTCCGGAGTCGGCCGATCTCCTCGGCCGGCTCGGAGCGCTGGAGCGCCGCGAAGCCCAGCAGTCCGCTCAGTCCGCCGTCCGCGAAACCCCAACTCCGCCGCCGCCCGAGCCCGTACCCACGGCGCCCGCCGTCATTCCGGCCGCGACTCCGCCGCCGGTCACCCTCCCGGGAGTCGCAGATCCCCCGGGGCAGCAGCCTGCCGACGCGGAGCGCGTCCTGACGCTCTTCTCCGCCGGCGACTTCGCGGGAGCCGAGGCCGGCGTCGAGCGCCTGAGGCGGAGCCGTCCCGACGCGCGCGAGGCCGATCTCCTCGCGACCCTCGTCCTCGGGACGCGCTACGTGCTGGAGGGGAAGACGGACGCGGCCCTCCTCGCGAGGGCGAGGAAAGCGCTCGCGTCATGGCGGAAGAAGGGCGGAGGGCGGAGGGCGGAGGAGGCGATCCTCTCCCCATCACTCCTCTCGGCGTTGTCGGGCCCCTGACTCCTCAGCGCGCGCGCACGACCCAGGTGCCCGCGGCGAGGTCCTGAAAGGCCCGCTTGTCCTTCTCGAAGAATGCCCACACCCAGCCGAGGCCGAGAGGCAGCCCCGCGAGGATGAGAACGACGGCGCGGATCGAAGCCGCCTTCCAGCCGATTCCGCGCCCGCCGATCTCACCGCGCTTCACGACCGTGAGCCCGAGGAGCGACTTGCCGGGCGTGCGGCCGCGCCACGCCCAGCCCCCGACGACGTAGAGCGCGTTCGCGAGCGCGGCGAGAAGGAACGAGAGGAGCGTGATGCCACGGAACGCCCAGTCGGGAGCCGTGTCGCGGGTCTGAAGCTCCGTCCGGAAGTAGTCGATCAGGAAGACCGGGGCGAACAGGAGGAGATTGATCGCGGTGAGGATGACGCCATCCACGAGCGCGGCGAGGAGGCGCGCGAACGGATTCGCCGCATTGCGCGGACCCGCGTTGATCGAGGGAGCACGCCTCTCGCGGAACGCCGACGCCCGTTCCTGGGTTCCGGGCCGCGGGGGCGCCTGGGACGAGTTCATCTGGATGGAAACGTCCGCGAGCTCCCGGGCGGCGATCGCGGAGGGGAAGGGCTCCGCGAGAGCGGGAACGCCCTCTGCCGGTGCCACGGTCGAGACCTCGTCGGGAAGCCGAAGGGCGGACGGAAAGGCCTCCCGGAACCCGGAGCCGGGGCGCGCGGGCGCGCCCTTGCGGTCGATGTCCTTGAAGAGCTCGGACGCGGACATCTCGTCGGGGAACACGGCCGGCGGCGGCTCGGACACGGGCCGCGCCTCGCCCGGCAACGGCTCGTACGTGATTCCAGAGAGCGGTCGCGGCTCCGCGGCCGAGGGCGGACCGGGCTGGGCGGGAAGATCGTCCGGACCGAGAAGCGCGGTCCTCTCGGACGGCACGTTCGGCGACACGATGCGCAGGTCGATCACGGCGGCACCGATCTGCACGCGGTCGCCGCTCTGAAGCCTCGTCTCGCGCGAGATCCTCTTGCCTCCCACGTACGTGCCGTTCGACGAGTTGAGATCCTTGACGACCGCTTCGCCCATGTTGAGCGTGAGCAGAGCGTGCGAGCGCGAAACAGACTCGTGCTCGATCCTCACGGTCGACGTGCGGCTCCGCCCGAGCGTGGCTTCGCCGTCCGAGAGGTCGATCTCGCGGCCCTCGACGGAGAGCACGTACCGGAAGACATCGTTCGTCACGGTTCGGGAAATTGTACCCGCCCCCGGAGCGCTTCGGCGGTCGGCGTGTCGCCCCGGGCCGCGAGAGCCCCCGGCGTCCCGGAAAAGACGAGGCGGCCGCCCGCCGGGCCCGCCTCGGGTCCGAGCTCGACGAGGAAGTCCGCGCGCGCGAGGAATCCCGTGTTGTGCTCCACGGCGACGATCGAATGGCCCGCCGCGATGAGGCGCCGGAAGACCGAGAGGAGGACGTCCACGTCGGAGGGTGCGAGCCCCGTCGTCGGCTCGTCGAAGACGAAGAGAACCGGGTCGTCCGGGCTTCCGCTCCTCAGAAAGGACGCGATCTTGAGCCTCTGCGCCTCGCCTCCGGACAGCGTTCCGGTCGACTGGCCGAGCGTGAGGTAGCCGAGGCCCGCCTCCGCGAGCGGCGCGAGCCGTCCGGCGATCGCGGGGGCGTCCGCAAAGAGGTCGCGCGCTTCGTCGACGGTCGTCGCGAGAAGCTCGTCCACGTTCCGGCCGCGCAGCCGCACCTCGAGGACCTCGGGCTTGAACCTCCGACCGTCGCAGACCTCGCACACGACCGTCACGTCCGCGAGGAACTGCATGTCGACCGTGACGACTCCGGCCCCCTCGCACCGCTCGCAGCGGCCGCCCGGCGCATTGAAGCTGAACGCGCCCTTCTCGAGGCGCCGGGCCCTGGCGGCGGGAGTCCGCGCGAGGAGCGTCCGGATCTCGTCCCACGCCTTCGTGTACGTGGCCGCGTTCGAGCGGGTGGAGCGACCGAGCGGAGACTGGTCGACGAGGACGACGTCCGTCACCTCGCCGAGTCCCTCGATCGCGTCGTGCGCGCCGACCGCGTCGACACCCGGAAGGAGCCCTTTCCCCATCCGCAGTCTCGCGCCCGCGGCAAGGACGTCCACCACGAGCGATGACTTCCCCGATCCCGACACGCCGCACACGCCGACGAGGCGACGCAGCGGGAACGAGACCGAAAGATTCTGGAGATTGTTCGCCCGCGCGCCGACGACACGGATTGAAGGGAGAAAGGAGGACGAAGATTTCTTGGCAGGTGAACGGGCGCCGGTGCTTTGGCGCGGCTCGAGCGCAGCGCCGCCCGTACCCCCTTCCGAGAAAGCCCCGAAGACGCCCACCGTTTCGGCCGCCAGGTCATGACGCGACGCAGTCGACCCATAACCCGACGCTTCCGAAGCAAAGAGAATTTCTCTCTCCTTCTTCAAACTTCTCCCCGTGGCGGTGTCCTGCTCCTCCAGCTCCGCCGGCGTCCCTTCGAACACGAGCCGCCCGCCCCGCGCGCCGGCGCCGGGACCGAGGTCGATGACGTGGTCTGCCGCCCGGATGACGTCCGTGTCGTGCTCGACGGCCACGACGGCGTTGCCCCCCGCGGCCAGGCGTTTCACGACTCCGAGAAGGCGGCGCGTGTCGCGCGGGTGGAGGCCGACGGTCGGCTCGTCGAGAACGTAGAGCGTGCCCGTGAGCGCATTGCCGATCGCGGAGCCGAGCTGGATGCGTTGGGCCTCGCCGCCCGAAAGCGTGCGCATCGGGCGCGCAAGCGTGAGATACGACAGGCCGAGCTCGACGAGCGTGGCCACCCGGCTTCGCAGATCCTCGACGAGCGATGCCCCACGCGCGCGCTCCTCCGCGAGCGGAAGCGCCCCCTCGAGAAACACGAGCAGCTCCTCGAGCGTCAGCCTCGCGACGTCGGCGATCGTGCGGCCCCCGATCGTGACGGCCAGGGCCTCGGGCTTCAGGCGCGCGCCGCCGCATGCGGGACACGGCGAATAGCCGCGATAGCGCGAGAGCAGCACGCGGACGTGCACTTTGTAGCGCTTCTTCTCGAGATACTTGAAGAGCCCCTCGACCCCGTACCATTCGCCCGAGCCCTTCCAGACGACACCCCGCTCGCGCGGCGTGAGCTCGTTCCAGGGCACGGTCCAGCGGAGCTTGTTGCGCCGCGACACGGCCTTGAGGTCGTCGTACGCGCTCTCGTAGGCGGGTGAATTGAAGGGCGCGATCGGTCGCTCGGCGAGCGACTTCCGGGGGTCTGGGACCACGCGCATGGGGTCGATCCCCGCGACACGACCGAAGCCCTCGCACGTCTCGCACGCGCCCCGGGGCGAGTTGAACGAGAAGAGCGCCGGTACGGGATCCGTGAAACGCCGCCCGCAGACGCCGCAGACGAGGCCGCGGAAGAAGCGCCGGGCGGAAGAGAGCGGCTCGCCATTCCTGAGGACGAGAAGCTGCCCCTCGCCGGCGTCGAACGCCATCGAAAGCGACGAGAGGATTTCCGGGTCGTCTCCACGCAGGACATGGCGGCCGACCAGGAGAGGGAAGAGAGCAGAGGAGGGCGAGGCGCCCTTCCCCTCCCCCTCATTCGAAGAAATTTCCAGAACGTCCCCTTCCGCGGAGACATGACGGTAGAGCCCCAGCCTCCTCCACTCCGCACTTTCCGCCTCGAACGAAAGGACCTGCCGCGGCGCGACCACGAGAACGCGTGCGCCATCCACCCACTCCGCAAGCAGAGCGTCGCGCACGCTCTCGACCGTATGCCGGCGAACGGGCGCCCCGTCGTCGGGGCAGCGCAGCGTTCCGGCCGCGGCGAAGAGGAGCCTCAGGACGTCGTGGATCTCGGTCGCGGTCCCGACGGTCGAGCGGGCCGAGCGGCCGGGGGCCTTCTGCTCGATCGCGAGCGCGGGGAGCACGTGGTCGATGAGATCCACGTCCGGGCGCTCGAGCCGCTCGAGGTACTGGCGGGCGTACGTGGACATCGACTCCACGAACCGCCGCTGCCCCTCCGCGTAGAGGGTGTCGAAGGCGAGCGAGGACTTCCCGGAGCCCGAAGGACCGGTCACGACCGTGAAAGCGCCGACGGGAAACGAGCACGTCACGTTCTTCAGATTGTGGGTGCGCGCGCGGACCACGGAGATCGAAGACGCGCCCCGCGCGGCGGGGAATCGCCGCGTCACCGGGAAAAAACCGCGAGCTGGTTCATCCCGAGGAGGAACCGCCTGTAGAGGACGAACGAGAGGCCCGCCGCCCGGCCCGCGTCCGCGAGCGCTTCGCGGCCGAGCAGCGCCTCGTGCTCGTCGTGAGCGTGGGCCGAGAGGAGACCGAGCGCCGCCCCGGCCTCGAGCGGCCAGCGCCCGGAGGGATGGGGCGTCGTCGCGACGAGGCGTCCGCCGGGAGTGAGGAGAGGAGCGATGCGGGCGAGCACGGCCCCGGGGTCCGAAACGTGCTCGAGAACCGCGAGGAGGAGAACGCCCTCGAAGGGCGCCCGCGCCTCGAGCGCCGGCGGCGCCGCACCGCGGCCGACATCCCATTCGAAGAAGTCCGCATTCGTGAACCTCTCCCTCTGCGCGGCCAGCACGTCGGGATTCCGGTCCACGCCCGTGTACGAGGAGATCCGCGCCGCGAGATCGGTCAGGCCGCACCCCACGTCCAGGACGCGGCCGCCTTCCGGCAGATGCGGAAGCGCCGCGGCGAGACGCGCGTCGCCCACGCGCCGGGTGAGGAGGCCGTAGAAGGAAGTCGCGGGCGTGCGGGCGGACACGGAATGGTTTTACACCTCCCACGTAAGATCGCGCTCGCGATGCTCTCCTCGCACGCCGCCCAGTTCGCCCTCCTGGCGTTCTCATCGCTCTTCGCCGTCGTCAATCCGATCTCGGCCGCCCCCGTCTTCGTGGCCCTCACGCCCGGCGCCACGGCCGCGGCACGGCGCCGCACCGCGTTCCGGGCCTGCACCGCGGCGGCGGGCGTTCTCGCGGTCTTCTCGGCCGCCGGCGGTGCCATCTTCACGTTCTATGGAATCACCGTTCCCGCCTTCCAGATCGCCGGCGGCATCATCTTCACGGTGCTTGGGATCGGAGGCGTTCAGGACCACCGCGCGGACGTGGACCCCGAGGACGCCCGGCGGAAGGACCCGTCCATCGTGCCGCTCGGCATTCCTCTCATCGCGGGTCCCGGGGCGATCTCCACGGTCATGGTCCTGATCGGACAGACGCCCGACGGCGTCCACCGGCTCGCGCTCGCCTTCGCGATCGCGGCGAACATCCTTCTCACGTTCCTGATCCTCGTGGGGTCGCCCTCCATCGTCGAGCGTCTCGGCGAAACGGGACAGCGGATCGTCTCGAAGATCATGTCCCTCATCACCGCGGTGATCGGCGTCCAGTTCGTCATCAACGGCGCCACGACCGTCCTCAGGGACATCATCCAGGGGTCGCGGTGAGAAAGGCCCCATTCACACTCCGCGAGGCGGAGCCCCGGGACGTCTCCGCAATCGTCTCCCTCATCGCGGCCCTCGCGGAGTACGAGAAGCAGCCCGAAGACTGTCACGCGGACGCCGGGCTCCTCTCAGAGCATCTTTTCGGAGCGAGGCGTTACGCGGAGGCGGTGCTCGCGGAGGTCGACGGAGAGGCCGTCGGCTTCGCGCTCTTCTTCCACAACTACTCGACGTGGCTCACGCGGCCCGGCCTCTACCTCGAGGACCTCTTCGTGAAGCCCACGTTTCGCGGGCTCGGCATCGGCGAGGCCCTCCTCACGCATCTCGCCCGTCTCGCTGTCGGCCGCGGATGCGGCCGTATGGAGTGGAGCGTCCTCACCTGGAACGAGCCGGCGATCGGGTTTTACCGGAGCCTCGGCGCCGTTCCGATGGACGGATGGCAGGTCTACCGGCTCTCGGGAGACGCCCTGAACCGTCTCGGGCGATAATCGAACGGGACCTGGGGGCAAAGAGACTTGCAGAAGAGCCGATCGCAGACGGACACGCAGCCGATCCGTGAACGCGAAGGCCGGAAGGGCTCGGGCGTCGTGAGACGTCCCGTCTCGCTTCTCGTCGACTCGCCGGACCCCACGGCGCTGTTCGATCGCACGGGGCGCGTCCTCCTCGCGAACGAGGCGGCGCTGGCCGAGGGAACGCCCGGTCCCGGCACGTACGACGGCCCGCCCGAGAGCGCGTCCCCGTTCTGGCTCTCCCCTTCGGGCCGCGACAGCCTGATCGAGGCCACGGCCGGGCCGGGCGGCGCGCGGAACTTCGAGGTGCGCCTTCCCGCCGGCCCGGAAGCCGGAGAGCGGATCTTCTGGATCACGACGCGGGTCGCCGCGGACTCCTCGGCGGGAGGGTTCCTCGCCGCCGCCCGCGACGTGACCGGCGCCATCATCGACTCCCTGCGCGGAGAGCCCGGCGAGACGGTGGCCGAGGCGGCCGACGCGCTGACGGGATTCGCGAACCGGGAACAGTTCCACTTCGAGCTGGAGCGTGAGGTCGCCCGGGCGGACCTCTTCGGGCGACCCCTGTCGCTTCTCGTCTTCGGTCTCGACAACTTCAAGACGCTGAACGACACGCACGGTCTCCAGGCGGGG
The DNA here is from genome assembly GCA_038214715.1 of Thermoanaerobaculia bacterium. Lineage (GTDB taxonomy): Bacteria > Acidobacteriota > Thermoanaerobaculia > UBA5066 > UBA5066 > Fen-183. Next base: position 19,149 of record JBBQRP010000012.1, read on the forward strand.
GACGCGTACCTCCGCTCGATGGCCGAGACCCTCCGCGGCACGCTCCTCCCCGGCGAGACGGCGGGCCGCGTGGGCGGTGACGAGATCGCGATGCTGCTTCCCGGGGCCTCCGCGGCGGAAGCCGCGCCGCGCGCCGAGGCCGTGATTTCGCTGGTCCGGCGCCTCGCCCCGCTGTGGGAAAGCAATGCGCTCACGCTGACCGCGAGCGCGGGCGTCGCCGTGTTCCCCGAGCACGCGGGAGGCGCCGCCGACCTCTTCCTCGCCGCCGACCTCGCGATGCACCAGGCAAAGCGCCGGGGCGGAGGCCGCGTGAGGCTCCACGACCCCCTGGACCGCGAGCGCGACCGCACCGGCCGTCTGCGCGAGCAGTCGAACCGCATCCGCGCCGCGCTGGCCGAATCCCGCTTCGTGCCGTACTTCCAGCCCGTGGCCGAAGTCGGGACGGGCCGTGTCGTCGCCGTCGAGACGCTCGCCCGGATGCGGGAACCCGACGGACGCATCGCGCTCCCGGCCGAATTCCTGGGCGCCGCCGAACGCTTCGGCATCGTAACCGCGATCGACCGCGCGATCATCACGGCCGCGTTCGACGCTCTCGCGACGGCGCGTAAGCGGATCAGTCCGGAGCTCGAGATCGGCATCAACCTCTCGGGCCTCGACTTCGAGGACGACACGCTCGTCGCCGACATCTCGCGGATGGCGCGGGCAAAGGGGATCCGGCCGGAGCGCGTCACGTTCGAGATCACCGAGACGGCGGCCCTCCGCGACTTCGACCGGGTGCGCGACTTCACGCTCGCGCTCACGGGAGAGGGCTTCCACTTCGCGCTCGACGACTTCGGGATGGGCTTTTCGTCATTCCGGTACCTGAGAGAGCTGCCCGTTTCCTCGTTGAAGCTCGACATCAGCTACGTCCGCGACCTCCCGAAGGAGAAGGCGAATCGCGTCTTCGTCCGCGGGATGGCCGGAATCTGCCGCGGCCTCGGCGTCAAGACCGTGGCCGAGGGCGTCGAGTCCGCCGATGTGATGGAGATCCTGCCGGAGCTGGGCGTGGACCGAGCGCAGGGCTGGCACGTGGGCTACCCCTCGCCCGATCTCCCGGTGGTCGAAGCGGGCGCGAGCCTCATTCTCCCGAGGAGGCCGAGACCCTGATCCAGTCGCCCCGGGGCCCGAGGGGCCGGATGCCGGGTCCGCTCGTCGACGTGCTTCTGCTCCTCGTGGTCTTCGCCCTCGTGGCCGGCCTCGTCTCTCTCGCGCAGCGCTGGAAGGCGCCGATCCGCCAGGCGGTCGAGATCGACCTGTCGCCGTCGGCGCTCCCGGTCTACACGCTCCTCTCCCTGTCTCGCGGCTTCGCGGCATACCTGCTGTCTCTGGGGTTCACGCTCATCTACGGGACGATCGCGGCGCACGGCAAGCGCGCCGAGAAAGTGATGCTGCCGCTCCTCGACATCGGGCAGGGAATCCCCGTCCTGGGCTTTCTCCCCGGCCTCGTGCTCGGGATGGTCGCGCTCTTTCCGCGCACGAACGTCGGCCTCGAGCTGGCCTGCATTCTCATGATCTTCACTGGGCAGGTCTGGAACATGACGTTCTCCTACATCGGTTCGCTGCGCTCGATCCCCGAAGAGCTTCACGAGGTGGCCCGGCTCCACCGGTTCTCGTTCTGGAAACGCTTCAAGACCGTCGAGGTGTCCTCGTCCGTGATCGGGCTCGTGTGGAACTCGATGATGTCGATGGCGGGCGGCTGGTTCTTCCTCACCGTGAACGAGGCGTTCACCCTCGGAGATCGCGACTTCCGGCTGCCAGGCATCGGCTCCTACATGGCCGTCGCGATCGAGAAGGGCGATTCGCGGGCGATGGCGTGGGCGATCGTCGCGATGGTCGTCATGATCGTGGCCTGCGACCAGCTGCTCTGGCGCCCCCTCGTCGCCTGGTCACAGCGCTTCCGCAACGCGGACGTCGAGGGCGCGGCTCCCCCGCAGTCGTGGGTCCTGAATCTCGTGCGGCGTTCCACCTTCCTGAGAAGGCTGCGCCTGAGGCGGCGGCGCCGCGTCGCGCGTGCCGTCCCACCGGTGGCGCCGCCGGCGGATGCCGCGGAGGTCTCCGCCGACGGGCGCGGCGCGAGACTGCGATCCCTCGCCCTCGGAGCGCTCGCGCTCTTCGCGCTCGCCGGGGCCCTCTACGGCTCGTGGAAGCTCGTGGGACTCCTCCTCCGTGTTCCTCGCGGCGATTGGGGCGTGCTCGCGGAGGCCCTCGGGGCGACGTTCCTGAGGGCGCTCGCGGCGCTCGCTCTCGCGACGGCGTGGACACTCCCGATCGGGATTCTCGTGGGCCGTTCCGCGACGTGGTCGCGGCGGCTCCAGCCCGTGGTCCAGATCGTGGCGTCCTTCCCCGCTCCGATGCTCTTTCCGATCGTCACCGGCATCCTGATCGCGTTCCACGTGCCCTTCGGCGCGATCGCCGCGGTTCTCATGCTTCTCGGCGCCCAGTGGTACATCCTCTTCAACGTCCTTGCGGGCGCGAGCGCGATTCCGCACGATCTCGACGAGGTCGCCGACGTCTATGCGATGAGGGGAGCCGCCCGGTGGCGCAGCCTCTTCGTGCCGGCAGTATTCCCGTTCCTGGTGACGGGGCTCGTCACGGCGGCCGGCGGCGCGTGGAACGCGTCCATCGTCGCCGAGACGCTCGTCTTCCGCGGGAAGACGCTCGAGACGTTCGGGCTGGGCTCTCTCATCACGCGCGCGACGCGCGAGGCGAACTTCCCCCTCCTCACGGCAGGAGTGCTCACGATGTCCCTCGCCCTCGTCCTCCTGAACCGCCTCGTCTGGCGCCGCCTCTACCGTCTCGCCGAGACGAAGTACAGTCTCAACCGATGAGCGCGCGAAGGAATCCCGTCCCGGCCCCGCCGATTGCCGCCGCCCGGGGCGTCGACAAGGTCTACGCCGACGAAGCGGGCCGCAAGCGCGTCATCCTCCAGCACGTCGACTTCGAAGTGCGGGAAAACGAGGTCGTCGCGGTGCTCGGCCCGTCCGGCTGTGGAAAGTCCACGCTCCTGCGGCTCCTCATCGGCCTCATCGAGCCGAGCGCGGGCACGATCGAGCAGCACGGCCAGCCCCTCCAGGGCATCCATCCCGGCGCCGCCGTCGTCTTCCAGAACTTCGCGCTCTTCCCGTGGCTGTCCGTCGCGGAGAACGTGCGCGTGGGGCTGAACGGCCGGCCGCTCCCTCCCGGCGAGTCGGAGGAGCGCGTCAAGGCGGTCCTCACCGCCGTCGGGCTCGCGGGGCACGACCGCGACTATCCGAAGGAGCTTTCCGGCGGCATGAAGCAGCGCGTCGGAATCGCGCGTGCGCTCGTCGGCCGGCCCGAGCTCCTCTGCATGGACGAGCCGTTCTCCGCCCTCGACGTCCTGACAGCCGAGCTCTTGAGGACGGAGGTCTACCGCCTTTTTACGGAACGGACGACCGGACTCTCGTCGGTTCTCCTCATCACCCACCTGATCGAGGAAGCGGTGTTCCTCGGCGACCGCATCGTCGTCCTGGGCGCGAATCCCGGCACGGTCCGGCGTGAGATCGAGAACACCGTGCCGCATCCGAGAGAGTACCGGAGCGCCACGTTCCTCGAGATGGTCGAGCGGATCCACGACGTCGTGACGCGCGTCCACCTGCCCGAAGAAGAGCCCGTGCCGGCGTCCGCGCAGTCGGTGCTCGCGTCGGGTCGCAGGGTCCCGGGGCCGGTCGCTCCCCTGCCGGCCGTGAGGCTCGGAGAGATCCTCGGCCTCCTCGAGATCCTGTCCGATCACGGCGGCTCGATGAACCTTTTCGACATCGACGCTCTGACGGATTACGACTTCGGGCGCACGATCGCGGTCGCGAAGGCGGCGGAGATGCTCGACCTCGTCGACACGCCGAAGGACGACGTCGTGCTCACGAACGGCGGCCTCCGGATGGTGAAGGCCTCGACGGCGGACCGGCCCGCCCTTCTGCGCGCCGAGCTCCTCAAGCTCGGCGTGTTCTGCCTCGTCATCCAGGAGCTCGCGAAGGATCCGGACACGCCGCTCACGGAGGAGGCGGTGCGGGATCTGCTCGCGATGCGCCTTCCGACGGTCGACTCGAACGAGCTTTTCGACACTCTTCTCGACTGGGGGAGAGCCGGACAGCTCTTCGATTTCGACGCGGCCGCCGACACGCTCGCGCTCTACTCGGGCCGGGAGGAAGGGACCGGGAACTGACGTGCCCCCGCCCCCGCGCCTCGTGTCCAGCACCGCCGCGGCACTCTCGCAGAAGCGCGCCCGCCTCGACTCCCTGCTCGGGCGTCTCGCGGGGCCGCCGTCGGGGGAGGCCCTTCACGACCTCCGCGTCGCTCTGAGAAGGATCGCGGCCCTCGCGCGGCTCACCGGCGACGTCCCCGGGAAGGGCGCGGGGCGCGCGCTGCGCACCGCCGCGCGGGACCTCCGCCGCGCGCTCTCGGCGCGGCGGACCGAGGACGTCGCGCGCGGGCTCCTCCTGAGCCGGTTCCGGCGCGATCCACGGAGGCGGCCGGTCGCCGAGAGGCTCGCGGCTCGGCTCTCCCGAGAAGGCGATCGCGGACCCGTGCCCGAGCGAACGCGCGCGCTCCTCGCTCGCCTGCGGCGCGCCTTCACGCGGCGGGAAGCGGCCCTCGCGCGCCTCCACGATCCCCTCACGGGAACCGCGGACGCCGGCCACGCGAAGGATCTCGCGAGGTCCGTGAGGCGCCGCCTCCGCAGGGCCGCGAAGCGACTTCGGCACGCCGGCGTGCCGGGCTCCTCCGGCCTGCACCCCGCGCGGATCCTCGCACGCGACCTCCGCTACGGGCTGGAGTTTGCGAGAGAAGCGATGTCCGCCTCCGAGGACCTCGTCCCTCTCCTGACGGAGTTCCAGGACGCGGCCGGCGCCGCGCACGACCTTGCCGAGCTCGTCGCCCTTGTCCGGCGCCTCGCGGGGCGATCCAGGACAGCGGAAAGGCGAGCCGCCCTGCGGCTCCTGCCGCCGATCCTCGCGGCCGAGGAGCGCGCGCTCGCGCGCGCCCAGGCCTCCTCGAGGCGCCTTCTTGCACGCCTCGGAGACACGGAGCTCGAATGGTCCTGAAGCGCGCCTTCTTCCGGCTCGCTCCCTGGATTCTCTCCGCGGCCTTGCCGCTCGCCGGCGCGGACCCAGACGCTCCCGCCCCCGGGCGGCGCGTCGTCCTCGTCTCGTTCGACGGAGCCGGCGGGCTCGAGCTGAACCGCCGCCTCGCGGCTGGCTTCTTCTCCCCCGGCGGCTTCGCGCGCGCCGCGCGCGAAGGCGAATCCGCCTCACGCCTCCGCATCGTCACGCCTTCTCTCACGGCGGTCTCGCACATCGCGCTCGTGACGGGCGCGACGCCCGGCGCGACAGGAATCGTCGGCAACACATTCCATCTCGCGGGGACGGCGCTCAGGGAGCGCAGCCGGGGCTTCGACGTCGAGCCTCAGGCCGACACCCTCTGGGAAGCCGCGGCCCGACAAGGCAGGCGCGTCGCGTCCCTGTCGTTCCCCGGCGCCTCCCAAAGGACCGCGCGATCGACCACGGCCCTCTCCCTGCACTACAACGAGGTATTCCCGAAGGCGACCTTCTGGAAGGGATCGGCCTCGGAAACCCCTTTCGTGGACGTCCCTGCGCTGCCGGCCGGCACCGCCTCGTTTTCACCGGCGAAATCGTTCGACCTCGAAGGGCTCACCTTCCTCCTCCTCGACTCCACGGACGACGGCGTCACGAACTACGACCTCCTCGCCGTAAGGGGTGCCGACGGAAACGTGCGCGCGCGCGCTCGACTCGGCGAGTGGTTTCCGCTCTCGGAGAGGCGCGACGACGGAGCGGAGCGAGCTGTCCTCTTCGGGCGCTGGTCGAAAGTCACGGCGCTCGAAGGGAACCTGTCCTCGGTCGCGATCTACCTCGGTGAGGTATACCGGACCTCCGCGAGCCCCCCGGAGCTCCGCCGCGCGGTCGAGGAGAGGGCCGGCTTCTGGCCCGGACTTCCCGACTCGAAGCTTCTCGCGGGAGCCTCTCCGGACGTTTCGAGCTACCTCGAACAGGCTCGCCGCCTGACTCGTTTCTTCACGGACGCTTTCGAGGTCGTCGACGCGCGGTCGAACTGGGACCTTCTCCTCGCCTACATTCCCATCCTCGACGAGTGCGAGCACAACCTCCTCGTGACTGAACCCACCCAGCCTTTCTACTCGAAGGAGCTCGCGGCGAAGACGGCCGCCGCGCTCGACGACGCCTGGCGCTCGGCCGACGAGGCGGCCGCTCGCTTTCTGAGGTTTCGGGAGAAGGGGGACGTTTTTCTCGTGTCCGACCATGGCATGCGGGCGATGACGGGATCGATCTATCCCGCCGCGATCCTCGTTCGAGCGGGCCTTCTCAAGGTCGCGGTCGGCCCGCCGGCACGCGAGACCGCGCCCGATTCGCCGCTGGAATTCATCGCGGCGAGCGGCGGCACGGGATTCGTGATCGCGAACCGGAAGACGCTTCCCGGCGGCGTCCTCTCCGAAGACGAGGCCGAGGCCGTCGTCGCGAAAGCCGCCGTCGCGCTCCGGGAGGCCCGCGACGGGACCGGGGCGCGGATCTTCGCGGTCGTGGCGAATCGCGCCGAGGCCGCGGCGTTCGGCCTTTCTCACCCGAACATGGGCGACCTCGTGCTCATCGCCGCGGGCCCCCGCCACATGCGCAACGGACTCCCCCCCGGCGGCGACCTCTCTCCTCTCGGGCCGCCCCAGATCCCCGGCCAGCACGGGTTCGACGCCGATCCCGCGCTCGACGGAATCTACCTGCACGTCGGGGACGGGGTCGCGCCCGCGCACCTCGGCGTCGTCGAGGAGCTCGACGTCGCACGGCGCGTCGCCGCGCGCCTCGGGATCTCTCCCCCGCGGGGTTCCCGCTGATCGTCTCCGTCCCGGAGATCGTGTCGCCCCGAGCGGTCGCGCGGCAGGTCCCATGGCCGCTCGTCAGGCTGGACGGCGTTCCCGCCGAAACGTCGAGAACATCCGCGCGGTTTGCGAGGACGGAGGAGCATTTCATCGTCCTCTTCGAGTCCTCCGCTTCACCGCCGCTCGCGCTCCTCCACGCGGACGGGCAGGACGTGTTCCGCGACGAATGCGTCGAGCTCTTCCTCTCCACGCCGGCCAATCCTGGCGTCTACGACGAGATCGTCGTCAGCCCGCGCGGCGCGGTCTACGCGGCGCGCGTGACGAATCCGGAAGACAGCCGTGAAACGTGGACGGTCTCGCGCCGCGAGCGACCCTCCGGGCTCGTCGTGGAGGTCGCCGGCGATCCGCCCTCGGGGCCGGAGTCGGAATGGACGACCTGGAGCTGCCTCCTCACGATTCCATGGACCTCCCTCGCCCCCGGGACACCGCCCGCGCCGGGAGAGGAGCGCCGCGGCAACGCCACCCGCGTCGCACGCGGTCGCTCGACGGAATACCTCGCACTGTCCCCGACGTTCCGGACGAACCCGCCTGACTTCCACGTGCCGAGCCGCTTCGCGCGCTTCGTGTTCTGAGGCGCGCGACCCGTCAGCGCGGCGGCGCTTCCTTCACTCCCTGCGCGGCGAGCCAGACGAGAAGCTCCTCGCGAACGCGGCGGGCCCGGAAGACGAACCAGGCGGCCTCGTCGTTCGGGGACGTGAGGAGCGCATCGCGAAACGCGCCCGGCCCGCCCGACTCGAGCGCGCGGAGCGCCTTTTCCCGGGCGCCCGCGTCCTCCATCTTCGGCGCGAACGCGCGGCAGCGTGCCGCGTCGACTTCCGGCGTGGACTTCGGGATCCGGAGATAGCTCCCCGAGCGCTCGTGGAGCAGCGCCTCGCGCAGCTCCGGTGAGCCGTTGAGATGCGCGTGGACCTCGCCGGAAGAGCGGTCGAGAAAGTGGTTCATCAGCTTCGAGCGCGCCGCGAACGCGACGGTCAGACCTTCCCAGTCGACGTCCATCGAGAGGCGATCCTAGCTTTTTTCCGCACTTCCAACGGGATCGATTCCTTCGGATCGCGGTCCGGTCATCGGAGTCTTCGCCCCCACACCGGTGTTTCGAGCGCTCGGGCTGCTTCCGGCCGCGGACGACCCGGACAACGAGGGCACCCTCGGGATCCCAGCGCGAATCGGTTTCATCGACGCTCGAAAGGCCTGGACGGCCTGGGCGGCGATTCGCAGTCGAGCCACTGGAGAAACGAATGGTTCGAGGGCTCGCCGATTGGCATCATGGAGACGATGGCGCGACGCCCGGCAGCGGCGCGACGAACGACGGGAGCTACGTCGTGTCGTCGAAGTACTGAACCCCGCGACGTAACCCGCGGGCTCGCCCGCTGGTATCGCACGCACCAGCGTTCCCTCCCATGGCGGCGGACCCGCGACCCCTATGAGATCTGGATCTCGGAGGTGATGCTGCAGCAGACGACCGTCCAGGTCGTCGTGCCGCGCTGGGAACGATTCCTGTCGCGGTTTCCGACGGTGCAGGCTCTTGCTCGTGCTACGGAGCGTGCCGTCCTCGCCGAATGGAGTGGGCTCGGCTACTACGCGCGCGCCCGCAACCTCCACCGTGCGGCGAAGGCCGTCGCAAAGGCCGGAGAGTTTCCCGACACGCTCGAGGGCTGGCGCGCACTGCAAGGTGTCGGGGCCTACACGGCAGCCGCCGTCTCCTCGATCGCGTTCGGTGTGCGTGAGCCCGTCGTGGACGGCAACGTCGTGCGCGTCCTCTGCCGCCTTCACGGCCTGAGGCTCGACCCGAAATCGCCCGCGACCGTGAAGCGAATCCGCGCGCTCGCGCGGACGCTCGTGCCCGTGCGGAATCCCGGCGACCACAACCAGGCCGTCATGGAGCTCGGCGCGCTCGTATGCACGCCGCGCGCTCCGCGCTGCGGCGCGTGCCCCCTGAAGGCGCTCTGCCGGGCCGCGGCGCGCGGGAAGCCAGAAGGCTTCCCGCGAAAGCCGCGCCGGGCGGTGCCCAGGTCCATCCATCTCGTCGCGGGAATCGTCGAAAGAGGGAAAAAGATTCTGCTCGTAGAAGACAGGACCCTCGTGAAGGGTCATGTCTGCGTTCCAATGTTTCCAACTCCCAACGGGGGACAGTCTGCAAGACTTCTTAGGAGGGGGTGGAAGCGCCTCGCGGGCCGCGACGTCACCGAACTCGAAGAGGTGGCGACGCTGCGCCATTCCGTGCTGGAACGGCGCTACCTCGTCTCCCTCTTCACCTTCAGGGAAATTTCTCTCGCGCCCGTGCCCCCGCCCCGCCGACCGCTTGCAGGGCACGGGTCCGAACAGAAAGTTCTTCTTCTCTCTCCCCTCCAGATTTCCCGCCGTGCCCACGGAGGCCTCCTCCGGAAGGTGCTCGCGGCCTGGCGTGCGCGCGCGTACCGCGCGCGCCACCCGCGCTGACGTCTCGGCTATCCTCACGCGGCATGTCGCGCCTCGTCCGAATCGGGATCCTCGCGGCGCTCGCCCTCCCGTTCCTCCTCTTCTCCGTGGCTTCGAGTGACGCACTCCGCGAGTCGAAGCTCCTCGTCCAGGCGCTCGGCGCCTCGCTCGCGCTTCTCGGCCTCGCGGGAGCGCGGGCGGTTCCTGCGGCCGGACCCGCGGGAAGCGCGCGGCTCGTGCGCCTCGGCCTCTTCTCCGCGCTCGCGCTCGCGCTCCTCTCGGCCCTCGCGAACGCGAGCGTCGTGGATCCGCTCACGGCCGTCGCCGTCCTCTCCCCGCTCGCGCTCGTTCTTCTCGGAGCGTCGGCTTCGGGTGCCGCTGCCGCGCCCGCGGCGCTCGCGGCGCTCATGGGAGCGGGCGCGTTCACGGGCGCGCTGGCCGCCACCCAGCGCTGGGCCGGAGTCTTCCGAATGCCGCTCGACGTCCCCGAACCCCGTTTCCTCGCGGCGGGCCTGATCGGAAACGCCGGAGACGTGGGAATGGCTCTCGTCGTGCCCGCCCTTCTGCTCCTCGCCAAGGCGGCGGCGCCCGGCACCCTCGGCATCCGCCTCCTTGCCGGCGCCGGCCTCGCCGGATGCCTTCTCGGCCTCGCCGCGACCGAGTCCGTCGGACCCACGCTCGCGTTCGGCGCCGGTGCGACCCTGTACGTCGCCGTCGACTTTCCGCGGCGACGGCTTGCGCTGGCCGCCCTTGCCGCGGCCGCCCTCCTCGCGGGCGCCACGGGAGCGGGGCGGCGCGTCCTCACGAAGCTCGAGCAGGTGCGGACGGGAGATCTTGCAACGGCGACCACTCAGCGCGACATCGGCCTCTATGCGGCCCGGGAGATGGTTCGGGCGCGCCCGCTCCTCGGCGCCGGCCCCGGCACGTTCTCGAACCGCTTCGTCCCCGCGCGCCTCGCCGCCGAGGAGCGCACGGGAAAGCGCCTCGTGCATCGGAGCGGATCCGCTCACTTCGACAACGCGCACAGCGAGCCTGTGACCCTCGCGGCCGAGATCGGAGTGCCGGCCGCTTGCGCGGCGCTGGCCGCGGCGCTCGCACTGCTCGCCGCGCTCTTCGCGCGTCGACAGGAACCCTCGGACACGGCCCTTCCTTCGAACGACGTCCTCCTCGCCGTCCTGTCCGGTGTCGCCGTCCTCGCCCTCGCCGACTTTCCTCTGCGGATCGCCGTCGCGTCCGGCCCGATCGCATTTCTCGCCGGCCTCGCTCTCGCCCGCTCGGGCGCCGCCGTGGAGCCGCGCCCGCATCGAGCGGGGCGGGTCGCGACCCTGCTTCTCGCGATGGTCCTCGCCGCGCTCGCAGTCGTGCGTTGGCTCGCGACATGGGATCAGGCCCAGGGTGAGATTTACCTCAAGGACGCGGCCTCGGCCCCGGAGGAAGCGGCCGGACAGAGGGCGGAGCTCCTCTCGGCAGCGGGCGTGCGCCTTGGCAGGGCCGTGTCGCTGCGGCCCAGATCGGCGACTGCGATTCTCGCGTACGGGTCCGTACGCTCCCTGACGGGAGAGAAAGAGAGAGCTTACGCGCTCTACGCACGCTCGGTACGGCTCGAGGAGCGCGCCGAAAGCGACTTGAACCTCGGGCGGGCGGCCGCTTCTCTTGCCCGGCCGGAGGAAGCCCGCGCTCTCTTCGCTCGCTGCGCATGGATCCAGCCGCGCCTACTCGAGGCCGTTCCCGCGGCCGATCGCGGGGCCGTAGCCGACGTCGTGAAGGACGCCGAAGAAAGGCTCGCACGCGGAGGTCACGTTCCGCCGCTCCCCTCCGGTTTCTGACGGCGGCGCCACCTCGGTCCTGCCCCTATCTCTCGAGCTTGCGAGCCGAGCGCCGGTCGGCCTCCTCCACCGAGTGCGACTTCGTCAGAGACTGGTCCTTGCGCGTCAGCTCCGCGAGCCGGGCGTAGTGTTCGTGAAGAATCGAAAGCTGCTTCTCGGTCATCCCCTCCGCGTCGATCAGCCTGTTGCTGGCCCCATCCATCGCGGCGACGAGCTCGTTGAGCTTTAGATGGAGTGCGCGAGAGTCGTTGTTCTGGCTGCGCTGGATCAGGAACACCATGAGGAACGTGACGATCGTCGTGCTCGTGTTGATGACGAGCTGCCAGGTATCTGAGAAGTGGAATAGGGGTCCGCTCGCCGCCCAGACCACGATCGCGAGAGCCGCTATCGTGAGAGCCCAGGACGATCCCGCGGCTGCCGTCGCGAGGCGAGAGAATCTCTCGAGAGTCGAAACGGACGCCGGTTCGGCTTGTCCGCGCCCCTTTCGGGGGCTCATAGGCCGGGCTCGTCCTGGCCCGACGAGTCGGGCTGCCTGTTTCTCTCGAGCTCCTCGTTCGGAGCGCTCCCGCTCCGAACTCTTCCGCTCCTGCCGTTCTTCCCGCTCTTTCTTTTCTTCCAATTGTGGGATTCCATGTGACGCCCTTTCCGCCCCGCACGACTTACGAAGCACGCCGACCGTCGCAAGAGCCGAGCCAGACGAAATTCTTTCCTCAAGCCGGCACGAACCCTGCTCACCTGGCGGGCACGGGCTTCGGTGCGGCGGCGGGTTTCCCTTTTCCCTTCGCTGCGCCTCCGCCGAGCTCATGGTCGAACCCCGGCAGGATCGAGCGGAAGAACGCGTTTTCCACGAGGCGCAGAGCGATCTGCCATCCGCTCGTGCGGGGCCCGTCGATCCGGCCCGAGACGTTCGCGACGGTTGCCACCTCCCCCCGCTCGTGGTTCTTGAGGAGACCCGCGACGCCTCCCACCAGCATCTCGTAGAGCTTGCGAAACACGGTCTTGTCTTTGTCCTGCCTCTTGTCGTAGACCTTCATCCCCTTGAATAACGGCTTGACGTAACCGTCGAGCTTGCCGTCCCGGGCCTTCAGCTCGGAGTAGAACGAGAACTCCCCCGCGACGACGTCGAACTTCCCGTAGGCCCTGAGAAGATCGTTCATGCGCGTCATGTCCGTGCTCTCGATCCGCAGGTTCACGTCGAAGTCCGGGCTGGCGGCGCCTTCCCGGAAAGAGCCGGTGAGGCGCGTGTCGCCGCTTCCGAGAAACCGGCCCTTCAGGTCGAAATGCGCGCGCGCGCCCGAAGCCTGGTTCCCGAGGTCGGTGATCGACCCGTCGAGCCGCGAAAGATAGGCCCGATATGCGGGATCCCTCGCGCGGTTCACGAAGCCGATCTCGCTCCCCTTGACCGCCGCCTTGTCGAGCCGGAGCGTCCATTCGGGATTTGCCGGTGACGTTCGCTTCTTCTTCGCCGCCCGCGCGGCGGCTTTCTCCCCGGACGGCGAAGCCGGAGCCGGTCCGGAAGGCGCGGTCGTGCTCTTCACGTAGTCCAGCTTCACACCGGAGAGCGTGAGATCGGAGAGCCGTGCGATCCGGACGGTCGGTGAAGTCTCCAGCTCGCCCGCCGCAGCGAGCTCTCCGCCCTTCAGGCTGAAAGACGTGTGTGCGAGCACAGGGAGGGAGAGAGCCTCCAGCGGAACCGCGTCGAGGCGGAAGAGAGAATGAAACCCGGGATAGGGCTCGGCCAGAAAGTCGGCGTGCCCGTCAAGCTCGCCGTGGCCCGACCCGAACAGCGTCGCTTCGGCGTGGATGGGCGATGGGTACACCTGGGCCTTCGACTGTACGTTCCGGATGTCGTTTGCCCGGACCCGAAGAGCACTGATCCGAATCGGATGTGCCGGATCCGCGTCGACGTAGGTGACCGTCCCGTCCTCCACGCGAAAGAGGTCGATCTTGAGCGGAGTGACTTGCTGCAGCGCGTCCTGCCAGCCCCGCTCGTTGACGGGCACTCCCTCTTTCACCTCCTGCTTGAGCTGCGTCAGGTTGACGTCGACCTTCGGGCGCTCGAGGAGGACGTCTCCGACGAGGTGTCCCGACAGCAGCGCTCGCCAGCGAACGCTCGTCGTGAGCCGGTCGATCAGGAGCACGGGAGGCTCCGGGTGCGCCTTCTGCCTCACGACGAGGCCTTCGAGGGAGAGCGAGAGCGAGAAAAGGCGGAAGTGCAGCTTCGGCAGCGTGACCTCGTAGCCGTCGAGGCTCTCGTTCATCCGCCGTTCGATTGAGCGCCGAAGAGGCTCGTCGACGAAGAACGAGGCGACGATCAGGAGGAGCGTGAGCGCGAGCCAGACGCCGAGGGCGCGTTTCGCGAATGTCGTGGCGCGCCCACGCGTCGCCGGCGCTCTATTCCTTCCTCCTTCATCCATGCGAAAACAAGCGCAAGCGGCGTGCCAGGCCCAGCGGAGGGGCCGTCAAGGAGCGGCCGCGGGTTTCTCGCCCTTCATGACGGCTTCGATCGCTGCTTCCTGCTCCTCGGACGTCTCGTCGGTCGCGGCGCGGAGAGAGGCGTGGTCCTCCACGGCGTCGGGGTGGATGTAGTCGTCGAGCCAGTGCTTCTCGACGACGGGATACGCTGCGACGAGAGGCAGGGCGAGGATCGCCCCGATCACGCCGTCCAGCATTCCGCCGACGACGATCGCGAGCAGGACCGTGAGCGTGGAGATCCGGAGCCGGTTCCCGTAGAGCTTCGGCGTCAGCACGTAGGCTTCGAAGAGGTGATAGGCGAGGTAGAGCCCGAAGACGGCGAGGGCCGTCGACGAGCTGACCGTGAGCGACGCAAGCCCCGCCGCCCCCATCGCGATGAAGATACCGGCGACGGGCACCGCGTCGCAGACCCCCGCGAAAAGCGCGAGGGGAAGGGCCGCCGGCACGTGGAACGAGGTCAGCACGACGAACGAGAACACGGTGAAGAGGACAGACGTGATCAGCTGCCCGATCGCGTAGGCTTTCACGACGCCGAAGATTTCCGGGACCATGGACGACATCTTTCCCCGGTGTCGGCGCGGCACGTATGCGAGGAGCCACGCCACGACGGTCCGCCCGTCCAGGATGAGGTAGAACGACAGGACGGCCGCGAGGAGCGCCGCGGCGATTCCTTCCACCGCGGTCGGACCCCATGCCATCGGACGCGCAAGCCAGGCGTCGAATTCGCGAGATCTCGGAAGGTCGAGAAGCGGGAGCACGAGACGTGAAACGAGACCGCTTCGATCCATCTCCTGGCTGATGTTCCGCCGGAGATGCGGGAGGCTCTTCCAGAGCGTCGAGATCTCGTCCGTCAAGGGCGGCAGAACGAGAGCCATGAACGTACCCACGACCGCTATCACGAGGACCGCGAGCGTCGCGACCGCCCAGCCACGGCCAAAACGATGATCCTCGAGCCAGTCGACCGCGGGACTCAGGGCCACAGCGAAGAGGACGGCAATGAGCAGGACCTCGATCGCCGTCCACACGTGAACGAGAACCCACGCCCCGAGGACCGCCACCAGGATCTTGAGAAGAGTGGCCCAAGTGACGCGGATCTCGGTGACGGCCAGATCAGGCCTTCTTCTCACCATTGAACGACTTCAAGAGATCGGACATGTCGTCCGCGTGCTCTTCCTCCTCTCCGAGAATCCATTCGAAGAGGCGGCGGGTCGTGGGGTCGTCCTTTCCCACGTAGTCGATCATTTCTTTGTAGGACTCGATGGCGATCCGTTCGGCGACGAGATCCTCCCGGATCATGTCGACGAGCGTCGCGCCCTCCTGATACTCCGTGTGGCTCTTCGAGAGGAGACCGGCCGGGTCGAGGTCGGGTTCGCCTCCGAGCTGGCGAATCCTTTCGCAGAGGCGGTCCGCGTGAACCTGCTCCTCGTTCGCGTGCTCGAGGAACTCTTCCTTCACGGATTCCGCGTGGATGCCGTCCGCCATGAAGTAGTGCCTCTTGTACCGCAGCACGCAGACGATCTCCGTCGCGAGCGCGATGTTGAGCAGACGCGTGAGTTTATGGATATCCGCTCGATAGCTCGGCGTGACGGCCCCCTCCTCGATCTCCCGGCGGGCGCGACTCCTGAGCTCCTTCACGTCGCTGAGGAACGGGCGGCCCGGGTCGGGTCCGCCCGCGCGGCGCGCCTTTCCGCCACGGGATGATTTGCCGGACGCCACGACGCTCACGACTCCCGCGAGACCAGGTAGCCTACGAGAAGTCCCACGCCGAACGCCGCGACGGCGACGAGCGCCGTGTTGTCGTCCGCGTACGTAGACACGCGCTCGGCGGCCTTGCCGACCTTGCGGCGGGCCGACTCGACGTACTCACGGGCGCGTTCGGCGGCACCCTGCGCTTCGGACTCGAGATCGTCGAACGCAGCCGCCCCGGCCGCCTTGCCGCGCGAGACAACGTCGTCGTAATTCTGCTTGACGTCCTTCTTGACCTCGTTGCCGAGCTTCTGAGCTTCGCGGGCGGTCTTTCTGGCCTGTTCTTCGACGGCGGGACTGTAAATGTTTTCCATTTTCGGGCCTCCTCTGTCAAAGGTGCAACGCACGTGCCACCCCCCGCCATATTTCCCGGGCGCCTTTCTTGCAGGTTCCGGGGAACCGGACTCTTCCGGAAGGAGTTTCACGATGACCAAGAACACATTCGGGCAGATTCTCGCGGCACTCAGCGGCGGATCCTCCGAGCTCGGCAGCCGCACCAATGAGACCGTCACGCAGATCGCCAACTCGGTCGGCCACATTCTCGACGAGGCCGGCACGGAGGGGGCGAAGATCAAGAAGACCCTCGTGAGGAACTGGACCTCGCTGGAGCGCCCCCGCCGGAGCCGTGCCGTGCCCGTGCTCTTCGGCGTGCTCGGCGTCGGACTCGCCGCCGCTTACTTGCTGCGGCGCGTTGCCGTCGAGTCCGAATCGCGCGGCTGATCCGTTCGCAGTCCACCGGGACGGCCCTCCCCTTCGAACCACGCTGTGGCACCGACGAGATGGAGGGCCGTTCCGCCGTCCTGGAGTCCCAGGCCGAGGGACAGGGCTCCTTTCCGGATGAGGAGCGCTCCCCAGCCGCGCGAGCCTTTCTTCCGATAGTCGGCGGCCACGTGGAACGTCCCCGCTTCGGCGCTCGCGCGCGAGATCGTGACCCGCCCCGGCGAGACCGCGACGTGGCCCGCGGCTGCGAAATTTCTGAGGTCGAGCAGGCCTGCCAGCCACTTCGGCGGCCCCGGAGGAAGGATCGAGAGGAGGGGACGCCCGTCCCTCAGGCGCGACGCGACTTCCATGTCGAGAGACGCGTCTTTCAGGGAGAGAACACCCCGGGGAGCCGTGAACGATCCCTCCCAGGAGTCGCCCGGCACACCGTCGAGGGAAACGCTCGACAGGTCGAGACTCGTTCCGTCGAATGCCGCCGTTCCCGCGCGGAAGTCGAGGGGCCGGGCACGCAGGGCGACGCGCGCCGAACCGCGCACGACCTTCTTCCCCGCGCGCACGACGACTCCCCTGGAGTCGGCGTCGACACGCACCCGGCCGCGTCCGTCCTCCAGCACGACTCCGAGACGCGCCCTGCCCGCGCCCCCCGCGAATCGGAGTCCCTCTCCGTCGGCCGAAAGAAACTCGAGGTTCCGGATCTCCCCGCGGAGGGCCGCCGTGCCCGACATGAGCTTCCACACTTCGTTCCCCGGATACTCCTGCGTGTCGAACCGCGGCAGAGCCGCCCGGACGGCTCCACGGGTGTCGCGGACGACCTCGTTCGTCCCGTAAACCAGGCGTCCGGCCGCGACCGAGAGCTCGGAGGGAAAGACCTCCGCGAGCCGGCCCGGAAGGAGGTCGAACCCGCCTTCGAG
Source organism: Thermoanaerobaculia bacterium (assembly GCA_038214715.1). Classification (GTDB taxonomy): domain Bacteria; phylum Acidobacteriota; class Thermoanaerobaculia; order UBA5066; family UBA5066; genus Fen-183. Next base: position 36,197 of record JBBQRP010000012.1, read on the forward strand.
CCGGGCGGTCCCTTTCCAGTGCCACGAGTCGACCCAGATCTCGTCGACAGTCCGCGACACAAGATCGTCCACGACGATCCGCCACGGATGTGCCGGACCCTCACTGGAGGCCGGACCGCTGAGGGGAGGCTCCGGGAATCCCGCGATTTGCGGGTAGCGCGCGAGGCGCACGGGCGTCGCCAGCTGCGGCTCGAGGCGCTCGCGGAGGCGAAACGAGAGCCGCTCCGAGGAGACCGATGTCGCATGGAAGCGCCGCTTCGCAAGGTCCATGAGGCGGACGCGCACGGTCACCCCTTCGAGCCGGGCCTCCCACTCGATGTTCTGGTCCCGGCTCCTCAGGGAGAGAGACTCGAAGCGCAACGTGCCGGGGAGGAATGACCGCGCGCCGGAATACGCGACGAAGAGCGCCGCAGGATCCTCATTCAGCTGCCCTGAGAGCCAGTCCGATCTCAGGACGAGATTCGTAGCCCCCGTGACGAGGACGAGAACCGCGCAGAGGCCCGAGGCGAGCCAGAGCACGGCCGTACGCAGGCTCGGGCGCCTCATCGGAGGATGAGGCTCCTGGCCCGCCGGATTGATCGTGAGCGTCTTGTTGCCGTTTGCGTCCCTGGACTCGATGACCTTGACCTTCGTGCCCACGGCGACCGAGGAGTCGATCGTCGCGTCGACGGGCTCGATGTCACGCCGGGACGCTCACCGGCACCAGGACGGACGCCTCGAATCGGCGGGCCGCGACCTCGAAATCGGCGGCGGCGAGGAACGCGTCGATGTAGTCCGCCCTCTTCGTGCCGTAGTCCGCCATGTACGCGTGCTCGAAGGCATCCATCAGCAGCAGGATCGGACAGCCCGCGAGCTGCCCGCGGTCATGCTCGTCGACCCAGATGTTGAACAGGCGGTGAGTCTCCGTGTCGAGGACGAGAGCAGCCCATCCGATTCCCCGTAGAGAGCCCGTCGCACGGAAGTCCTTTTCCCACGCCTCGCGGGTTCCGAAGTCCCGGACGATCTGCGCGCCGAGCCCGGTACCCTTTTCCAGTTTCGTCTGGCGTTTTGTCAGATTTCCAAAATACGTTTCGTGCAGTCGCATCCCGTTCCATTCCCAGCCGAAGCGGCGCTTCAGCTCTGACCACGAGGGCGTCGGCGGCTTCGCGGGCGCGGCGGCCTGGATCTCGTCGTGGAGGGCGTTTGCATTCTTCACGTAGCCGCCATACAGCTCGAAATGCTGCTTGAGAAGCCCGTCGCTGAAGCCCGGGGTCCCGAGAAGCCGGCTAAAGTCTTTCGTGGAGTAGAGGGCCATGTCCTTCCTCCTGGCTGAGGAGCAGCACGAATCGCGCCATTGTGTTCCTTCAACCAGCACCGAAGTCGACGGCACGGCTGTTGCTCAGAGGAACGGCAGGAGGAAGAACATGCTTTGGACTATCTTCGTGATTCTTCTCGTTCTGTGGCTGCTGGGAATGGTGACGTCCTACACGATGGGAGGATTCATCCACATCCTTCTCGTGATCGCGATCGTCGTCGTCATCATCCGCGTGATTCAGGGCCGTCGAGTCGTCTGATCACGGCCGCAATGGAATGCCCGGCCTGAAGGGGCCGGGCATTCCATTCGCCTTCCGATGGCGGCCGCAAGGCGAGAAAACACCCCCCGCGGCCGCAACCTCAGCAGTCCCCCCCGTGATGTCCGGAGCCGTAACCCTGCCGGCGAAGATTCGCCGGAAGATTGTGGCCCGAGAACCCCGGTTCAGCCTTCGGTCTTGACGGTCACCCGGCGGGCCTTATCTTCGCCAGTCTGCTCGGTCAGGCGGACCCGCGACCCGACGGCGACGCCGGCGTCAACCGTGGCGACCGTGTCCTTCGCGTCCAGGGCCACCGAGTGCGTCTTCTTCTCGCCGGTCATGACCTCGATCTTCTTGCCGGGCTCGTAGATCGTGACGGTTCCGACGAACGTCTCGACCTTGCCCTTGACGGTGCCGTCGGCCGTGTCGGCCTTCGTCTCGGTCTTCGCTTCGAGCGTGTTCCCCAGCTGCTTGGACTCCGACGTCGTCTTCACTTCGCCCTGGGCTGTCTGCGTCGTCGATTCCGACTTACGCTCGACCGTACCGGGCTCCTTCGAGCACGCGAACGCCGTGGCGAGAAACGCCGCCCCCAGCGCGCTGACGAGAAACGAGTACCTTCGATCTTGCATGATCTTCATGCCTCCAGAGACACAAGAGCAGAGGCTGTGCCAACGACCCTTTCGGGTTCGTCGAGACGCGCTCAGGCCGCGACCGGATCGTTCGCGGTGGCGGACCGATGGCCGCGCTCGGTCCGAACCGTCCGGCTGAAGAGGGAGAGCCGGGCGTCGAATATGAAGCGCAGGACGAGGCGCGTCCAGGACCGGTGGAAATGGAGCGCGTCGTAGACCTCGGGAACCGACCGTCGAACCGCCGGGAGGCGGTTCCACGGAACGGACGGAAAATCGTGATGCTCGTTATGGTACCCGACGTTGAGAGCGAGGACGTTGAGCGGCCCGTAGTAGCTCGATGTCTCCTGACTGCCCGTGACGAGGAAATGCTCCTGTATCCAACGCGCGCCGAGAGGGTGGAGTCCTACCGAGAAAAAGAAGGAGACGGTGAGGTAGAGGAGAGCCCGCGGACCAAAGAGTAAGAAGATGGCACCGTCGTAGGCGAGCTGGACGCCGATGTTCACGAAGACCCATGTCGAGAAGAGGGAAATCTCCCGCAGGCGCGACGTCCGCGTGACCTGAAAAATCGGAAACAGGAGGAGCCACAGGGCCTTGCCGAGCGCCGTGTGTCCGACGAGGCGGGCCTCCCAGCGGTTCGGAATGTCGGCATCCATCTCGTAGACGCCCTGATATGCATGGTGCTTCAGGTGGTAGGTCTGAAAGGAAATCGCGCTCGGCAAGACGTGCGGAAGGTTGGCCACGATGGCGACGACGCGGTTCCAGCTCGCGTTTCGGAACATGAGGTTGTGGGCACACTCGTGAATCAGCACCCAGAGGGTGTGGTCCAGGAAGGCACCGACAGCGAAGGCCGCGACGAGGACGGCCCAGATAGGAGCGCGTCCGAGCGCCGCCGCGAGGGCGGTCTGTCCGGCGACGAGAACGACGACCAGGAGAACGCTCCACGGGTTCCGCCCGGCGAGCGAGCGGATCTCCGCATGATTGCGGAGAATCTCGCGCGCACGGAGCGCATGCGGCTCGCGCCGGTCGGAGAAGAGGAAATCCTCGCCTCCGGAAACCCTGCCCCGCGCGGGAACTTCGTCCCCCACGGCCTCTCCCGAATCAGCGGCGTTCTCCACGGGCGTTCCTGAAACGAGTATCCCCTAATTCGCGGAACGAGAATGAAACTTTTTCGGCTCGCGAGGGCGTTTCGCGCCCTACGTGCCGATCTGGTACTGCTTGATCTTGTTGTAAACCGTCTTGAGGCTCACCTTCAGGATCTCGGCCGCTCTTTTCTTGTCGCCGCCGACCGCGAGCAGCGTGCGCTCGAGCAGACGATGCTCCACGTCTTCGAGGGAGTCGCCGACCCGGACGGGCACGCGGAGCGGATCGTCGGCGGAGGAGTCTCCGAACGGGGCCGAGGGTTCCGACGGGGCCGCGCCCGCGGCGCGCGGCGCAGACGATTCCACGGCCTCTCCCGAGGAAGAAGGCGCGGGAGGGCGAACCGCCGGAGAGACTCCGCTCGTACGGCCCGCAAGAACGCTCGCCACGGTCGACTCCTCGACGACACCCTCGTCTGTGAGCACGTAGGCCCGGTGGACGACGTTGCGCAGCTCGCGTACGTTGCCCGGCCACCCGTGTGAGAGCAGCCTCTCGACGGCGGCCGCCGAAAAGCTGCGCCGGGCGCCCTTTTCGCTCTCGGCCACCTTTTCGAGGAAGTGCCTCGAGAGCACCTCGACGTCTTCTCGTCGATCCCTGAGGGGAACGATGTGGAGGGGCAGGACGTTGAGGCGGTAATACAGATCCTCGCGCAGGACCTTCTTTTCGACGGCTTCGGCGAGGTCGCGATTCGAGCTCGAGATGATCCGGACGTCGCTTCCAATCTCCTCGTTTCCTCCGACGCGGCGGAACGACCGCGTCTCGAGGACACGCAGGAATTTCACCTGGAGCTCCGGGGGCATCTCGGTCACCTCATCGAGGAAGAGCGTGCCTCCCTGAGCGAGCTCGAAATATCCGGCGCGGCGCCGTTCGGCTCCAGTGAAGGCCCCCTTCTCGTGTCCGAAGAGCTCGCTTTCGATCAGCGTCGATGAGACGGCCCCGCAGTTGATGGCCACGAGAGGCTTTCCGCCGCGCCGCGAGAGCATGTGAATCGTCTGGGCGGCCGCTTCCTTTCCGCTTCCGCTTTCACCGGTGATCATGACGGGAGCGTCCGAACGGGCGATTCGGGCGATGACGGCGCACATGTCCCGCATCGCGGACGAAACGCCGATCATCGTTCCGAAGCGGCCGCACTCGTCCAGGCCCTTCCAGAGGGCGTCGTCCGCGAGGGCTGGGGTCTGTATCCGCCCGAGGCGCTCGAGGATCGCCTCGAGCTGCGGAAGCCGCAGCGGCTTGACGAGGTAGTCGAAGGCGCCCGCCTTCATGGCCTCCACCGCCGTATCGAGGGAACCATGCCCCGTGAGGACCACGACCTCACGCCTCGCGTCTCCCGCGCGGACGGCACGGATGAAATCCGTTCCGTCGCCGTCCGGCAGGTGGAGGTCCGTCAGACAGACGTCGGGGTCGAACTTCGAGAGCGCGGCGTAACCTTCGGCCAGCGTGCCGGCCACCATCACCTGGAGGCCGAATTCCTGGAGCAGCTCGTCGATCCCCCGGGCGGTGTCGAGATCGTCTTCGACGACGAGGACTCTCATGACGAGGCGACCTGCGGAAACGATGCGATCACCGTGAGAAGGACCTCGCGCGTCGCACCCTCGATTTCATCCTCGAATCCGTCGTGACGGAGCGCACGGCAGGCGCGCACGGTGGCCCCGAACCGGTGCTGTTCGAAGATTTCGTTCATGGGCGGCGAACACTCTCGGCTGGACTTCGGCATATCGGAGCCAGTTGCAACGACAAGGCCATTGTAAGACTTACACGGGTCTTAGATACCGCTTCCCCGGAGTACGGTGACCACCGTCCTCAGAAGAATGAAGACGTCCAGAAGTGGCGTCCAGTGAAAGAGGTATCCGAGGTCGTAGCGAAGCTTGACGTCGGGCTTCGTCGCGTAAGCGCCCATTACCTGTGCGAGGCCCGTGAGGCCCGGCTTCAGGACGCGGCGCAGACGATAGGCTGGGATCTCCTTCTCGTAGAGCGCGACGAATTCGGGGCGCTCGGGTCTCGGTCCGATGAGGCTCATCGAGCCTCCGAGGACGTGGAGAAGCTGGGGCAGCTCGTCGAGCCTCGTTTTCCTGAGGAGCGCTCCCGCCGGTGTGACACGCTCGTCGTCGCGGTCCGCGAGCGTGGGACCCGTTCCCGCCTCCGCGTCGGCCCGCATCGTCCGGACCTTCCAGAGGAAGAACTCCCGGCCGCCCCTCCCGACCCGGCGCTGCCGGATCCAGGGCGCGCCCGGGCTTCCGATCGCGACGGCGAGGGTCACGGCCGCAAGAAACGGTGACGACGCGAGCAGCAGGATCGTCCCCACGAGGAGGTCGAGAACGCGCCGCCACGCGAAGGCGAAAGTGCTCGCGCCCCGCGTCGCGACCGGCATGAGAGGAAGGTCGGCGAGACTCTTCGTCACGGCCCGTGACGAGACGATGTCCGCGAGGCCGGGCAATACCCAGAGCTCGAAGTCGCTCTCGAGGCTTCGTTCGAGGAGCGCGACGAGCTTTGGCCGGTCCTGCGGCCTCTCGGAAGCGAAGATCACGTCGTGCGCTCCCTTGATCTCCTCGCTCGACACGTCCTCGCTCCATCCAGCCAGGGCGTGTCCGGTGATGAGACCGGCGCGTAGCGCGTCGGCGGCGCGCCGTGCATCGACGCCCGAACCGAGCACGAGAACCGCGCGGGTCCCGATGGGTGCGAGGATCTCGGCGATCGCTCTCCACCGTCCGAGCGCGAACGACAGGAGCGGAACCCAGACGAGAAGCACCGTCCTGGGCACCGCTCGTCCGGCGAAGAAGTACGCGGCGAGGAGGAGGCCGCCCGCGATGAGCGCCGAGACGAGGAGGCCGCCGCGCTCCCTCACCGACGCATAGGGCTCCTCGTACGTGCCCGCGAGCCAGAGCGCCGCGAGAGTCGCGAACGCGACGAGCGCGAGCCAGGGAGCTTCGAGGGAAAGATTCGACGCCGGCAGCCTGCCCGCGGTGCCGGGCAGGCTGAGGAGTCGCCGCAACGCGACGACGAGGGCGAAGAGGCCGGCCGCGACGCCCGCGTCTCCGAGAGCCAGAAGGAGCCCGCGGCCCGGCCGGCGCCCTCTCGGCCTCATCGCGTCTCCCCCGCCGCCCGATACGCCTCGATGAATCCGGCGACGGCGTCGCGACGGTCCGCGTGCCGCTCGACGAACGCCCGCCCTTCCGCTCCGGCTCTCGCGGCCGTTTCGCCGTCGGCGAGATAGTCCGCGATCGCGCGCGCGAAGTCCTCGTCCGACTCCGCCACCCGGGCGGGCGGAACTCCTCCGGAGGACGCGGCGCGCCGGACGGCGCCGGAGGACGCGACGACGGCCGCTCCCGCCTCGAATGCCTCGAAGAGCTTGTTCGGTGTTCCGGTTCCGAGGTCCACGGGAGCCACGACGACCCGGGCTCCGCGCAGGAAGGCAGCCATGTCGGCCACGGGGCTCACGATCTCGACGCCGTCGCGCCCGCCTGCCGCGCGAACGTCCGGAGGGGCGTCCGCGCCGCCGACGACGAGGCGCGCCCCGGGCGACTCGCGCCTCACGCGGGGCCAGATCTCCTTCAGAAGCCTTCGGGCGGCCAAGCGATTCGGACGGTACATGAGACGTCCGGTGAAGGCCACGACGGGCGCGCGAAGGACGGGTCCCGGCGGCAGCAGCTCGACGCCGTTCGCGACGGCGCGGGTGCCCGCGGGAAGGTGCGCGGCGTCGGCCGGCGTCGTAGCCAGCAGGACGGACGCCCCGCGCGCCGACCTCGCCTCCGCGCGGGCGAGGCGCGGCGCCTCGATCGACCAGTACAGACGCCGCCATGCGGCCGGATCGCGCAAGGCCGCCTGCCGGGCGGCTTCGGAAAGAGCGTCCACGAAGTCCACGACGAGGGGAGCGGCCGGGAGCGCACCCGCGACATGGGCGAGAAGGCGCGGGAGGAGCAGCGCGACAACGAGGTCGACGTGGCCCGCCTCTCCGAGGGCCGCCTGAAAATCGCCGGCAAAAAGCGCCGACTGGAGAGGATCGCCCGAAACGAGCGCTTTCGCGAGCGCGGCCGGGGCCCGCCACGGGGACAGCGCGACGGGCAGGATTCGCTCTGCGAGGAGCACGCCGGCCTCGTCCGCCGGTCCTCCACCGCCGACGATCGTCGTCTCGAACCCGGCACTGCGAAGCGCCTGAAGATGGATTCCGGCCCGCAGCCGGTCGCCCGTGAATCCGCTCCCGGGGAGGCGCGGGACGAGCAGGACCGCCTTCATCGTGGAGGGCGCGCCCGGTGCCAGCGCGACGGCGCGAGGAGCGCGCGGCCCGCGGCACGGATCCACATCCCGAGTGAGGCGGAGAGATCGGAGAGCGAGACGGTGGGAACTTCAGGTGGGTATCCGATGACACGTCGCGTCGCGGCGAGGGAGAGCCCCTCGAGTACGAGAGCCAGCTTTGCTTCGAACGAAACGAGCAGGAGAAAGATCAGGAGCACGACCGGCCGCGTTACCGCGATCGACGCATCATGGGTAGCGGCCGAGGCGCCGACACTTGCCCGCACGGCGCCAGACCACTTGCCACTCATGGAAAAACACAGCATGAGGACATCCGACGCGCCCGCGAGAATCGCGAGGGAGAGCAGGACGAACAGGCGCGGCCGAAACCACAAGTCGCATGCCAGCACGAACGCGCCCTTCGGGCTCCGCACCGCGATCCGCGCCAGATCGCCGATGCCGACCAGGAAAAGCCTCATGTGCCCGCCGAACCAGCGCGACCGCGACCGCGCCATGCCGCCGATGTCCGAAGAGGGTTCGTCCCGGGCGAATGGAGCGTCGAGCGCCCGGATCGGGATGCCGGCCGCGAGCAGCCTCAGGGTGGCTTCGGAGTCCTCCACGGTCGTCCGCGTCGCGGCCGCGGGACCGAGCCGGAACGCGCGCGGCGAGAAGCCCATCGCCTTCCCGCGCAGGCGGACCGGCAGACCCTCGGCGTCACGCGCGAGGTCGTCCTGCAGAGCTTCGGCGAGAGAGAGCGCCTCGACCCGCGCGGCGCCGGCGCCGGGCGTGCCCGCCGGCCTGACCGGCAGCTGGAACGCTTCGGTCCCCGGAGGGATCGCGAGATCGCGGAAGAATCCCTCCGGCAGCCGCATGTCGGCGTCGAAGACGAGGATGAAATCGTAAGCATCCAATCGGTCACCCAGGCTCGCGGCGGCAAACGCGAGCGCGTGACCCTTCGTCGGGCCGGAAGATTTCTTTGAAAAGAAAGGGATCCGGTCGCGCTCAAGGCGCGCGACCGCTTCGGTATCGGGGCCGTCCAGAAGAACGAGAACGTCGGCCACGCTCTTTACCGTCGAAACAATCTCTCTCTCCGACTCTCTCTTCAGATCGCCCGCAATTTCTCCGACGCGCGCGCCTTCCGCCCTCGACGGGACGATCGCGAGAAGGCGCGCGGGACGCAGCCCCACGGCGGAAACGTGCGGCGGCCCCGAAAGACGCCGCAGCCTCAGCCAGGCATCGAGCGCGGGCAGCGCTGCCGCGAAGGCCGAAAGGCCGCAGAGGACCGTCGCCTTATCCACGCGACCCGCATCGTAGCGCCGAAGGTCAGGGCGGCGTGCGCGACTGGGCGTCCACGACGCCGAAGGCGGCCATGTTCACGATGTCGGCGACCTCGACTCCGCGCTGGAGGACGTGAACCGGCTTGCCCATCCCCATCAGGATCGGCCCGATCGCATCCGCCTTCGCGAGGCGCCAGACGAGCTTGTAGGCGGCGTTCGCGCTCTGGAGCTCCGGGAACACGAGCACGTTCGCCGGAGCCGTGAGGCCGGCCCACGGATAGTTCTCCTTGAGGAACTCGGGAAGGACGGCCGCGTCGGCCTGCATCTCGCCGTCGCACTCGAGGTCGGGCCGTCTCTTCTTCACGATCTTGACGGCCTCCCGGACCTTGTCCGTCGTCGGGTGGGGCGTCGAGCCGAAGTTCGAGAACGAGATCATCGCGACCCGCGGCTGGACGCCGAACAGCTTCGCCGTGTCCGCCGAGAGGAGGGCGATTTCCGCGAGATCCTCGGCCGTCGGATCGATGTTCACGGTGGTATCGGAGAAGAAGAAGACGCGGTCCTGAAGGACGAGGACGTACAGGCCCGAAACCCTGCGCACGCCGGGCGCGACGCCGATCGTCTGGAGCGCGGGGCGGATCGTCTCAGGGTAGTAGGTGGTGAGGCCCGAAAGGGAAACGTCCGCGTCGCCCTGGTCGACCATCATGCCCGCGAAGTAGTTGCGGACTCTCACGGACGTCTCGGCGTCCTCCCGCGTGATGCCGTGGCGTTTCCTCTTCTCGTGGAAGGCGGCGACGTATTTCGGGAAGTTCACGTCGGTTTCGGGGTCGATGACGAGGATCGGCACCTTGACGTCCAGAGCCCTCAGCGCCGCCTCGGCCTTCTTCCCGCGCGAAAGGAGAATCGGAATCGCGATCTTCTCCTCGGCGAGAATTTTCGCCGCGCGCTGGACCTTCGGGTGGTCGCCCTCGGCCAGGACGACGCGCTTCGGGTTGCTTTTCGCCTTGCCGTGGATGACCTGCATGAACGAACGCGAGCGCGAGAGCATGCCCTCGAGCCTCCGGCGGTACGCGTCCATGTCCTTGATCGGCTGCTTGGCGACGCCCGTCGCGGCGGCCGCCTCGGCGACCGCCGGCGCGACGTGGAGGAGGACGCGCCAGTCGAACGGCTTCGGGATCAGGTACTCGCGCCCGAATTTGAAGCTGTCGACGCCGTAGGCGCGCGCGACTGAATCGGGGACGTCCTGCTTCGCGAGGTTCGCGAGCGCCCGCGACGCGGCGAGCTTCATGGCCTCGTTGATCTGCGTCGCGCGGCAGTCGAGCGCGCCGCGGAAGATGAAGGGGAAGCCGAGGACGTTGTTGACCTGGTTGGGGTAATCGGAGCGGCCCGTCGCCATGATCACGTCGGGGCGCGCCGCCTTCGCCTCTTCCGGGGAGATCTCTGGCACCGGGTTTGCCATTGCGAAGATGATCGGGTCCTCCGCCATCTTCCGGATCATCTCGCCGGTGATGAGCTTCGCGGCCGAAACGCCGATGAAGGCGTCCGCGCCCTCGAGCGCCTCGGCGACGGTGCGCTTCTTCGTGTCGCGCGCGAAGCGCTCCTTGTACACGTTCATGTTCTCGGTCCGGCCCTTCCAGATGACACCGGTCCGGTCCACCATGAGGATGTTGTCGAGCCGCACCCCGTATGTGATGTAGAGGTTCGCGCACGCGTTCGCGGCGGCGCCGGCCCCCGCGAAGACGACCTTCACGTCCTCGATCTTCTTGTCCGCGATTTCGAGCGCGTTCAAGAACGCCGCGGCCGAGATGATCGCCGTCCCGTGCTGGTCGTCGTGGAAAACCGGGATCTTCATCCGGGCCTTGAGCTTTTCCTCGATGTAGAAGCACTCCGGGGCCTTGATGTCCTCGAGGTTGATGCCGCCGAACGTGGGCTCGAGGCGCGCGATGCACTCGATGAGCTTGTCGGGGTCTTTCTCGTCCACCTCGATGTCGAACACGTCGACATCGGCGAACCTCTTGAACAGCACTCCCTTTCCTTCCATGACGGGCTTGCCCGCGAGCGGCCCGATGTCTCCGAGTCCGAGGACGGCCGTGCCGTTCGAAATGACGCCGACGAGATTCCCCTTGCCCGTGTATTCGTAGGCGAGGTCGGGATCTCGGGCGATCTCGAGGCACGGCTCGGCGACTCCCGGCGTGTACGCGAGGGAGAGATCGTTCGCGGTCGCGCAGGGCTTGGACGGAATGACTTCCAGCTTTCCCTTGCGCCCCGTGGAGTGATAGTCGAGTGCGTCCTGCTTGGAAAGGCTCACGCTGTTCCTTTCGTTCAATCCAAACCGCGATTCTAGAACTCCTCGCGCACGTCCGAATGATGCGGACGCACTAAGACCGCCGAATCCGTTCTCCAACGGCATCGAGAGTGGCCGTAGCCCGTCCCAAGCGGGCTCTTCGCGAGCGACCTCGTGCCGCTATCCCAATGCGTGACGGAGGCGCAAACCTGAGTTAACGTGTCCGCGGAGCGTGATCCCAACATGTTCAACTCGCGCCAGGCTCTGCTGCTTCTTCTCGTCACCGCCGCCCCTCTCGCCGCCCAGCCGTTCAATGGCTACGCGGCGTTCACCCGCAACGGTGGAATGTACTTCCAGGCCGCCTCGACGACCGCGGCCCAGCCGGCAGGCCAGGGCACGTGGGAGATGTGGGTGAAACTGACGGCGCCGCTCCAGGCGGGTGACTGCGCGAGCTTCATCGGCAAGGACTACACGACGTCCTACTGGATCGGCGCGTGCGAGGGCGGCGGCGCGGCGCACTTCCGTTCGTACACGCGCGGCACCTCCAGCGAGCACGACGGGGGAACGATTCCGCCTGGGGCGTGGACCCACATCGCGGTCACAACCGACGCGGCAACGCGGCGCCACTATGTCAACGGCGCCCTCGTCGCCACGTTCGCCGACGCGGGCCCGCCGACGGGGAGCACGAGCGCGATGCGAATCGGAAGCGACGCAAAGTGGAACTTCCAGCCTGCCGCGCAGATCGACGAGGTCCGCGTCTGGACGGTGGCCCGGACCCAGAACGAGATCCGGAGCACGATGTTCGCGCCCGTGACGCGGCCGATTCCGGGGCTGATCTCCCTCTTCCATCTCGACGGAGACGCGCTCGATGCCGTCGGCGCCGCGGGGGCAACGGGCATCGGGGCCACGGCGTTCGGGACGACGAACACGGGCGCGCGGACGCTGTTTGTCCCTGTCGTCCTCAAGAACCAGTACTCGTCGGAGATTACGTTCACGAACCGCGGATCGACCACGGCCACGGTCTCGATGCAGTACACCGCGACCTCGGGCGGCGGCTCGGGAACCGCTACGACCTTCTCGCTGGCGCCCGGCCGCCAACGCGTCGAACCCGACGCGATCGCCTTCCTGGGCCTGCTGGGTCTCCCGATCGACACGTCGGGCACGGCTCTCGGGACGCTCCGTGTCGCGTTCTCGGGCCTCTCGTCGAGAGACGACGCCGCCGTCACCGTCCGGACGGCGACGAACACCGCGAACCCGGTAGGACGGGCCGGCCTCTCGTACGCGGGCGTTCCCGTCGAGAAGACGTTCTCCTCGACGGTTTATCTGCCGGGCCTCGCGTTCGGCTCCTCGACCGTGCGCACGAACCTCGCGCTTCAGAATGCCGGCGCGGCGGCAGACGGGAACGTCACTCTGCGGGTCACGCTCTACAACGCCACGGGGGGCACGGCGTTCATCCTCCCGGACGTAACGCTCGCACCGGGCGGATTCCGGCAGTTCTCGTCCCAGGAGATGGGACTTCCCGAGAGCTACTCCGGCGGCGCCAAGGTCGAGGTCGCCGGCGGCACGGCGCGTTTCTATGCCTACGCCGTCCAGAACGACCAGGTCAACAGCGATGGATCTTTCATCCTGCCGGTCGACCCCGCAAGCGCGGCGCGAACGGCCGTCACGATCCCGTCCGTCGTCGAGGCCGGCGCGTTTCGAACGGAGTTCACGCTCTTCAACACGGGCGACGTCCCGCGCGCCATAGTCGCGACGATCCACTGCCCCTCCTGCCCTCCCGATTCCGGCATCGGGGTTTCCGTCCCCGCCAAGGGGGAGGTCTACTTCCAGGATTACATCGGTTTCTGCCGCGCGTCCGCGTTCGGCGGCTCCCTCCCGAACCCGCTCGGCGTCGCCGTGGTCACGCTCGACGAGCTCGACGTGACGATGAGCTCCCAGGACCTCGTCGCGGTGGCGCGTACGTCGTCGAGCGCTCCCGGACAGGGCAAGTTCGGTGTCGCCTATCCCTCCGTGCGCGCCGCGCAGGGCGCTCCTTACACGGCCTTCCTCTACGCCGCCCGGCAGGACGCGACGAACCGCTCGAACCTCGCGTTCGTCAACCTCGGGGATCTGGATTCCGGCCCGCTCGGCCTCCACCTCGACATCTTTGACGGGGCGACCGGCGTCCTCGCCGCGTCCGTGGACGATCCGCGTCTCGCGGCGATTCCCGCGCACGGGTTCGTCCAGATCAATGCCTTTCTGTCGACGCTGGCACCCGGCGTCACGAATGCCTACGTGTGGGTCACGCGCACGTCTGGCGTCAACGCGTTCGACGCCTACGGGGTCGTGAACGACGGTGGCAACCCCGGGGAGCGCACGGGCGACGGCGCGTTCGTGGGAATGGACGTCCCCTACCGCTGAGCTTCAGGGCACGAGAATCAGGGCAGGAGCGTCCGGGCGCCCGCCGCGAGAGACCGCTTCACGACGTCCACGACGCGGTCGGGGGCGATTTCCGAAGCCTTCTTCTCGCGGCGCGTCGACACTTCGACGATGCCGCGGGCGAGACCCTTTCCGCCCACGACGACGCGGAGCGGAAAGCCGATGAGGTCCATGTCCTTGAACTTCACGCCGGGACGCTCGTCGCGGTCGTCGTAGAAGACCTCGACGCCATCGGCTTTCAGGGCCTCGTAGAGCTTGTCCGCCGCCTCGAGTACGGTGGCGTCGCGCTGCAGACCCGCCACGACGCAGGCGAAAGGTGCGAGCGGCACGGGCCAGACGATTCCGACGTCGTCGTGATTCTGCTCGATCGCGGCCGCGACCGTGCGCCCGAGGCCGAGGCCGTAGCAGCCCATCGCAAGAGGCACCATCTTCTGGCTCTGGTCCGCGACCTCGCATTTCATGGCCTCGGAGTACTTCGTGCCGAGCTTGAAGATGTGCCCGACCTCGATGCCCCTCTTGATCCTCAGGACTCCGCCCTTCGCGGCCGGGGAGGGATCGCCGTCACGGGCCGTCGCGACCTCGACGACTCCGGCGAACGCCGGCCGGGTCATCACATCGCGGGGAATCGACAACTGAGCGTGATGGGTTCCATCCTGGTTGGCCCCGCACCAGATGTTCCGTCCGTTTTCCAGGGAACGATCGACGAAGAGAAGAATGGGATTTTCTTCGAAAGGAAGAAGGTCGAGCGGCCCGACGAATCCGGGCATCGTTCCTGATACGTTTCTAAGAATCTCTTCCGAAACCAGCTTCGCGTGAAACACGTCCAGAGCCTTGGGGAGCTTGACCTCGTTGATCTCGAGATCGCCGCGGATCAGGACAGCCGCGAGCCCCTCCTTGCCATCGGCCTTTGTCCATTCGTAGACCATCGTCTTGACGATGCGCGAGGAGGTCGTCCCGAGGTGTTTCGCCTGGTCCACGCACGTCGTCAGGCCCGGTGTCGGAGCGCTCGCCTTCTGGAGCGGGCTTTCTTTCTCCCCCGCCCACGGCTCGGGGAGAGGGCCGGTCACGGCCTTCTCGACGTTCGCGCCGTAATCGCCGGCCTCCGAGAAGACGAGTGCGTCCTCGCCGGTCTCGGCCACGACCATGAACTCCTGGGACGCGGACCCGCCGATGGCGCCGGAGTCGGCGTCGACGAGCGCGTATTCGAGGTTGCAGCGCTCGAAGATTCGCCGGTACGCGGCGTCCATCTTCCGGTAATGCGCGTCCAGCCCTTTCTGGTCCACGTCGAAGGAGTAGGCGTCCTTCATGAGGAACTCGCGGCCGCGCAGGAGGCCGAAGCGCGGCCGGATCTCGTCGCGGAACTTCGTGCGGATCTGATAGAGGTTGAACGGCAGCTGGCGCCAGGAGGTGACGGACCGCCGGACCATGTCCGTCACGGCCTCTTCCGCGGTCGGCGCGAGCGCGAACTCGCCGCCCTTGCGGTCCTCGAGATGGAAGAGGATGCCTTCATCCACGTAGCGATCCCAGCGACCCGATTCCACCCACAGCTCCTTCGGCTGGAGAATCGGCAGGTCCACTTCCATGGCGCCGGTCGCGTCCATCTCCTCGCGCACGATCTCGATCATCTTGCGCAGCGAGCGGAAGCCGAAAGGAGTGAAGGAATAGATTCCCGCGGCGAGCTTCTGGATCATCCCCGCGCGATAGAGGAGCTGATGCGAGACGACCTCGGCGTCGCCGGGAACCTCGCGGAGCGTGACGAGAAACGACTGGGACCAGCGCATGGGACCGGCGAGGATAACAGGGGTCCTCTCGGACGAGGCCCGATTCGACCGGCGCGGCATTGGTCGAGCGCCCGGCGGAATGCCCGCGATTCCAAGGGTGAAAAAATAATAGACTTGCGGCGCCGTGGACGTGACCAGGCTCTTTCAGACGCCCGAGAAGGCCGACGCCGGCCTGTCGTCGCTCGCCCGCGGCGTCGTCGGGTCCGAGATCCTGCGCATCGCCGGGGAAATCCGCGCGCTGCAGGCGAAGGGCCATCCCGTCTGCAATCTCACGATCGGCGACTTCGATCCACGGTACTTCCCGATCCCCAGGGCGCTTCTCGAGGGCACGCGCGCGGCCCTCGAAGCCGGCCAGACGAATTACCCTCCGGCGGAAGGGATCCTCCCCCTGCGCGAGGCGGTCGTGCGACTGTACGAGCGCGACCTCGGCCTCACCTACCCCGTCGACTCGGTCGTGATCGCGGCGGGCGCACGTCCTCTTCTCTATGGGGCGTACCGGACGCTCGTCGACCCCGGCGACACGACGATCTATCCGGTCCCGACGTGGAACAACAATCACTACGCCTACCTTTCGGGCGCGCACGGCATCCCGGTGCCGGTCACCGCGGCGTCGAACTTCTTTCCGACGCCCGACCAGTTGAGTCCCCACCTCGCGTCCGCGCGGCTCCTCATCCTCAACTCTCCGCTGAACCCCACGGGGACCGTGATCTCGAAGGAAGCCCTCACGGCGATCACAGCGATGGTCGTCGACGAGAACCGGCGACGCGACCGCGCGGGCGGCAAGCCGCTGTACTTCGTCTACGACCAGGTCTACTGGACGCTCACGTTCGGCGCAGCCACGCACCACACGCCCGTCGAGGTCGTCCCCGAGAGCGCGCCCTACGTCATCTTTCTCGACGCGATCTCGAAGGCGTTCTGCGCGACCGGAATGCGCGTCGGCTGGGGCGTCATGCCCCCGGCGATCCGCAAGCGGATGTCCGACATCCTCGGACACGTCGGCGCCTGGGCGCCGAAGGCGGAGCAGGTTGGCGTCGCCGCTCTGCTCGACGATCCCGCCGCGGTCCACGCCCACCGCGAGAAGGTCCGCCGGGCGCTCGCCGAAAGGCTCGAGGCGCTCTATCGGGGCGTGATGGAGATGAAGGCCGAAGGCTTCCCCGTCGACGCGATCGAGCCGCAGGGAGCGATCTATCTCTCCGCGCGCTTCGATCTCTGTGGCCGGACCATCCAGGGAACGCCGGTGAAGACGAACGACGACGTGCGGCGCCTCCTCCTCGGCGCTGGGCTCGGCGTCGTACCGTTCCAGGCGTTCGGACTCTCCGGCGACACGGGCTGGTTCCGGCTCTCGGTCGGGGCCGTCTCCACGGCGGACATCGCCGAAGCGTTTCCCCGCCTGCGCGCGCTTCTCGCTCCAGCCACCGCGATAGGGTTCTCGGCCAACCCCTGAACCGCGGCGCTACACTTCCTGACGTGAAGCAGGACAAGCGGACGGAGAAGAGCCGTGCGGCGATCCTCGAGGCATCGCTGGAACTGTTCTCGAGCCACGGGTACCGCGGCACGAGCATCCGCGAGATCGCCGAGGCTGCCGGCGTCTCGACCGGCAACGTCTACCACCACTTTCCCGACAAGGAGGCGATCTTCCAGACCGTCCTCGGACAATACTGGCAGGCGATCGAGAGCCCCGATTTTCCGTTCAACAGGGCGCTCGCGTCCGGCACGTTCCCCGACAACCTCGAGGAGCTCGCCGTCGCGGCCCGCGAGAGCGTGCGCCTCTGGCGACGCCACGTGGCGCTGATCTACGTCGACGTCGTCGAGCTCTCCGGGAATCACATCCGGAAGTTCTACTCGGAAATGGCGTCGCGCTTCGAACGATTCATCGTCACGCACGGCGAAGCGGTCTCCGGAGAGATCCGGCCCGGTGTCCCGGTTGCGACCGCGGTCATGCTCGCGAGCCGCGTCTTCCTGCAGTACTACGCCGTCGAGATCCTCTTCGGCGTCCCCCAGCAGTTCGGGAAGAACAGCGGCCTCGTCGTGGGAGAGATCGCCGAGATCCTCCGCCACGGAATGCTCCGTGAGGACGCGGCGGCGGTTACGTCCGGCGGCCCGCGGCCCCTCGCCCGCGCCCGCCGTTAGGGCTTTCGGGCGGCCTACGCAGGCCCAGCGCCGCGCCCGACCCGCGAGAGGAATCGTTCCACGAGGAGCACGAACTCGTCCTCGCGCTCGACGATGAGGGCATGGCCCGAGTCCGGCACGACGACGAAGTCCGCCCCCGGGATCGCATCCGCGACGGCCTTCGTCCTCTCGAGGGGCATCGCTGCGTCGAGGCTCGCAGCCAGGACGAGAACGGGGCAGGAAATTCCCGGGAGAACGGACCTCAGGTCGACCTTCGCGAGCGCCGCGAGCAGATCCCGTAGCCCCGTGAACCATCCGGCCGGGAGCAGACCGACCTGCGCCCTTCGGGATGCGATCTCTTCCGCGTGCGCGGCCTGCCATTCGGGCCGGTACGCGAGCTGAACGATCGCGTCATAGACCTCCAGGCGATCGCCTCCGTTCGCGGCGGCGCGCACGGCCTTCGCGAGTCTCTCACCCGCGCCGCCGGGCTTCCCGTCCGCGACGTCCGTCACCGTCGCCGCGACCAGGGACCTCACGCGCGTGGGGTGCCGGGCCGCGACAAGGAGCCCCACGTATGCCCCGTAAGAGGCCGCGACGACGTCGACGCATCTTTCGCCCAGCCCGTCGAGGAGCGCCGCGACGTCGTCCGCGTGCTCTTCCATGGAAGCGCGCGCG
This sequence comes from Thermoanaerobaculia bacterium, assembly GCA_038214715.1. Taxonomy (GTDB): domain Bacteria; phylum Acidobacteriota; class Thermoanaerobaculia; order UBA5066; family UBA5066; genus Fen-183. The sequence goes on from JBBQRP010000012.1 coordinate 54,281, forward strand.
CCGGGGGAATGCAGCTGGCCCCGAAAATCGCAGCGGAGAACGCGGTGGGTGCGTGCGAAGCGCCGGGCGATCGGCTCCCACGCCGCCATCGACATCATGCCGCCGTTCAGGAGCAGCAGCGGCGAGCCTTCCCCGTCCACGCGGTGGGCGAGAACACCGGAGAGAGGAGGAGGAGAAGAAGAAGGCGAAAATGAGTTTTTTGGATCGGAAGAGGAATGATATGCAGCTCTGAGGTCACCCTTGACGACCTTCCCGTAGGGCGTTCGCGGCAGGCTTTCGACGAAGACGAATTCCCGGGGGATCTTGTACCGAGCGAGGCGCGCCGAAACGAACTCGGCAAGCTCGGCCGCTGCCCCCGCGGGCCGCCCCTCTTCAACCTTCGAAGAATTCCTCTCTTCTCTTTCTTCTTCCCTCCGAACGACGAACGCGACGCTGGCCTCTCCCCACTTCTCATCCGGGACGCCGACGACCGCGACGTCCTTCACGTCCGGGTGCTGGAAGAGCACGGCCTCGATCTCGGCCGGGTAGACGTTGACACCGCCCGAGATGAACATGTCCTTCTTCCGGCCCGCGATCGTGAAGAAGCCGTCGGCGTCCTTCTTCGCGAGGTCGCCGGTGTGGAACCAGCTCCCGGAATCGAGCGCCGCCGCGGTCGCTTCCGGATTCCGGTAATAGCCCTGGCAGACGTGAGGCCCCTTGAGGAGGAGCTCCCCGACCTCGCCCGTCGCGACCTCGCGGCCCGCCTCGTCCGTCAGCCTCGCCTCCGTGAACATCATCGGCCGGCCGATCGAGCCGGCTTTCCGTATGGAATCCTCGAGGCTCATCGCGAAGCAGTTCACGCCGACCTCCGTGAGGCCGTAGCCCTGCTTGAAACTCGCACCGCGCGCGTGCCACGTCTCGATGATGTCCATCGGGAGCGGGGCGCCCCCGCTGATGAAGTAGCGGACGCTCGAGAAGTCGGCGGTCGGAAACGCGGGATGTTCCTGGAGCATCCGGAAGATCGTGGGGACGCCGAGCACGACCGTGCAGCGCTCCTTCGCGATCGACCCGAGAAGCCCGGCGGCGTCGAAACCAGGGTGGAGGACGATCGTCCCGCCGATCGCCAAAATCGGAGTCAGGAAGGCCGCGAGACCGCCCGCGTGGTAGAGAGGAGTGTAGATGGGGGAGACGTCGTCTTCGCGCAGCTGCCACGAAACGACCGTATTCACCGCGTTCCACGCGACCATCCGGTGCGGCACCATCACGCCCTTCGGCTTGCCGGTCGTGCCGGAGGTGTAGAGCAGGCCGTAAAGGTCCTCTGGTTTCGGAGAAGAGGAAAGAGAAGAGAAGATTTCTTCGAAGGTCGAAGAATAGAGTTCGTCGAGAACCGCGCCGGAGACTCCTCTTACCCTTCTCAGCAAATCTCTTCCGATCTCCTCGAATCCTGCGCCGTAAATCAGGGCTTTCGGTTCCGCGTCCTGGATCACGGCCTCGAGCTCCCCTGCCGTCAGTCGCGTGCTGAGCGGGACGAAGACGACCCCCGTCTTCCCGCACGCGAAAAAGATGTCGAGGAACTCCACGCAGTTGCCCGCGAGAAGCGCGACCCGGTCGCCCTTTTTCAACCCGAGACCTTCGGTGAGCCAGCGGGCCGCGTCTCGCGCCCTGGAGTCGAGGTCCGCATATGTGAAGCGCCGACTCGTCGCGGCCTCGACGAGCGCGAGCTTCTCCGGCGACAAGCGCGCCCTTTCACCGAGGACGTCTCCGGAGATCACGGCTTTCCGGCCGGAGGCGTCGAGATCGTCGGCGCCGGAAGCGGGTTTTTGAGGATCTTCAAGAGGGCTTCCGCGAAGCGGTCGGGGCATTCCACCTGCGGCACGTGGCCGCAGCGCTCGATCGTCGTGAGACGCGCGGCGGGAAGCTGCGCCGCGAGGCGCTTCGCGTAGTCGACGGAAAGGAGCTTGTCCGAGGCTCCCCAGAGGAGGTCCACCGGAATGTCGAAGCCGCCGAGCTTTCCGTCGAGAAGGTATGCGGGCATGCTCTTCCCTTCCGCCGCGATGCGCGCGATCGGGCCCGTCGCCGTCGTGCGGATCACGTCGTCGATGACGAAATTCGGGATGATCGGCGCGGAGGGATCGCGAAGGGCCTCAAACGTCCGGTCCGCTTCCGCACGGGTTTTCGGCTGCAGCGTGATGTCGAACCGGTCTCCGAGGAGCGGGCCGCCGTTCACGAGCACGAGGTGGTCGACGCGGTCCGGATGTTCCCGCGCCCAGACCGTCGCGACCCATGCGCCGAGAGAGTTTCCGACGAGAGTCACCCTGCCTGCCGGCAGCGTCTTCATGGCGCCGTCGAAGCCCGCGAGAAGCGTCGCGAAGGAAATCGGGCCGGAGGCGGGCGCGCTCTCACCGTGCCCTGCGAGGTCCACGGCGACCACCGAGAAGCTCTTCGAGACCAGGGGCGCGATCTTCGCCCAACCGCCCGCCTGGTCTCCCGCTCCGTGGAGGAGGACGACGGGGGCGCCGCCGCCGCCGGAGAAGACGCACTGCGGGCCCGCGGACGACGGCAGGACGTGTCTCTCGAAACCCGACGACGAGAGCTTTCGGCGGGAAAGCCACGCGAGGGTCGCGAGGGGACGCGTTCGGAAGACGAGCCCGGCGGCCGCCCCGAGGAGGAAAAGGATGGCGACGAGAACGAGAGCGATCTTCGCGGCGCTCGGCATGGATTCCCCGAGACTAGACCATGCGGAAGGCCGCGCCGGCCATGTTGTAGCCCACTCCGGACGCGACGAGAACCACCAGGTCGCCCGTTCGAGCCTTTCCCTGGGAACGCGCGTCGTCGAGCGCCATCGCGACGCTCGCCGAGCCGGTGTAGCCCCACTTCTCCATCACGAGATGGGTCTTCTCCATCGAGAGGCCAAGGTCTTTCATCACGATCTCGATCGTGGGCTTGCGCACCTGCGACAGGATCAGCATGTCGATCTCCGCGACCGCGAACCCGCCGTCGAGGGCCATCTGCCGCACGAGCTTCGGCCACCCCTCGTTGTTGAGCTCGGGCGGATAGCGCTCGTTGAGCTTGACGGACGTGCGGCCCGCCTTCACGGACTCGATCGAAGCCGGCTCGTCGGTACCCCCCGACAGGATCGCCCAGTTCCGGTTGTACGCGCCGTCCGCGCGGAACCCGGACGAGACGAACCCGGGCACGTCCGACGGCTCGAGGACGGCGGCGCCCGCGCCGTCGCCGAAGAAGAAGATCATGGGGTCGTTCGGGTCCGTGAGCTTATGCATCATGTACGCGCCGATCGCGACGACCGTCTTGAGGGACTTGTTCGTCGCGATGAGGCCTGCGGCGGTCGCGAGACACGTCGGGAAGGATGCGCAGGCGCAACCCACGTCGAACGTTCCGGCGTTCTTCGCGCGGAGCTTGTGCTGGACGACGACCGATGTCGCCGGCGTGACGAAGTCCGGCGAGTCCGTACCGAGGAGGATGAGGTCGACGTCCTCGGGCCTCTTCCCGGCAGCGTCGAGGGCCTTGCGCGCGGCGCGGACGGCGAGATCGGAGGTCGCCCAGTCGGAAGGCGCCCACCAGCGCGTCAGGATCCCGCTCGCGGCCTCCATCTTGTCCACGAATTCCGGCGCGATCGACCGGAAGCGCTCGCGAAGGGCGTCGTTCGAGACTTCGATCTCCGGCACGTACGAGCCGGTTGCGACGATCCGGGCCGAGCGGGTCATGTGCCGAGCACCAGACCACCGTCCACGGAGAGCGTGGCGCCGTGGACGAAGGACGCCGCGTCCGACGCGAGCCAGAAGTACGCCTCCGCGATGTCCTCGGGCCTGCCCATCCGGCCGACCGGCGTTTTTGCAACCATCCCGAGAACCACCTTTTCGGGCATGGCCTTGAGAATCTCCGTCGCGATGAAACCCGGGGCGACCGCGTTCACCCGGATGCCAAACTTCCCGAGCTCCCGCGCCCAGGTCTGCGTAAAGGAGATGACACCCGCCTTCGTGGCTGCGTAGTTCGTCTGGCCGAAGTTACCGTAGAGACCGACGACCGAGGACGCGTTCAGGACGACGCCGCTCCCCTGCCCGATCATCGCGGGAGCGACGGCGCGGGTGCAGTTGAAGACCCCCCTGAGGTTCACGGCGACGACGCGGTCGAAGTCGGCGTCCGACATCGTCGAGACGACGGCGCCGTCCTTCCACTTCACGAGCTGGGAGTCCCTGACGATCCCGGCGTTGTTCACGAGGATGTCGATCCGGGAGAAACGCGTGAGGACGTCCGCCACGGCGGCTTCGACAGCGGCCGCCTCCGTGACGTCCACGCGGCGACCCTCCGCCTCGGGCGCGCCCGCGGCGGCGAGGTCGGCCGCCACGGCGGCGGCGCCCTTCTCGTCCACGTCCCAGACGGAAACGGCGCACCCGTCCCGGGCGAACCGGAGGGCCGTCGCGCGGCCGATTCCGGCCGCGCCCCCCGTCACGATCGCGACGCGCATGGTCAGAACGTCAGCCGGAGGCCCAGCTGGACTTCGCGCGGCGCCAGCGTCGCGCTCGCGTTCCCGAAATTCGAATTCGGCCGGAGCGCGGCGGCCGGATTGGCGATCGTCGGGCCAGCGAGATTCTGCGCGCCATCGATCGTCGACACGTCGTAGTTCACCGTGTTGAAGAGGTTGAAGGCCTCGGCGATCACCTCGACACCCACGCCCTGGAAGGCGAGCGTCTTCGTGATCCGGAGGTTCATGTTGCTGTAGCGCGGTCCGTCCATCCCGAAGCGGTCGACGCCCGGGGCCCGGTCGCCCGTCTTGCCGTCGCCGTTGAAGTCGTAGCCGAGGCGCTGCGTCCAGGGCTGTCCCGCGCCGTACTCGAACACGGGCGCCACGGCGATCTGGAACGGGAGCCGGAAGACTCCGGAGAGGACGAAACGGTACTTCTCGGCCGAGCGCCCGCGTCCGTACTCGGCCTCCATGTTCGCGGGATCGCTCGGATAGCCGGTCGGAAACTCGGGGCTGAAGTCGTCGGCGATGTTCTTTTTGCTCGCGAACGTGACGGAGGCCGTGACGAGGTGGCCACCCTTGATGTTGCCGTTCAGGCTGAGGACGAGGGCCTTGTACTCGGAGCGCCCGTCGTTCGTGTACATGTTGACCTGGTCGTACGTCGTGATCGGGCGGAGGTGAGTCGCGTTTCCGCTCCAGTTGATGTCGCGGATGACGATCTCGTCGCGGCCCTTGTTGTAGACCCCCTCGACGTCGGCGAAGAGGCCCGTCTGGCCCAGCCGTGCGGTGAAGCCGAGTGTCGCCTGGGTGGACTGAGGCGCTTTCAGGTCCGGCCCGAGGAGCGCGATCGCGGGCTTGCTGGGAATGCCGGTCGTCGTCGGGTGGGCCGGGTCGAGCGTGAGCGCCGGGATGCCGAAAAGCGCCCCGTTCAGGCGCGTAAACGTCACGCGGCCACCGACCTCGCCGTTCTGCTGGAGCTCGGAGAAGAGTGGCACGAGAAGGTAGCGGCCCGTGAAGATCCCGACGCCACCCCGCGCGACGTACTGGCCGGCTCCCGTGACGTCGTACGAGAAGCCGAGGCGCGGCTGGAAGTTCGTCGTGTCCACCTTGCGCCCGTTCGGGACGAGGGAGTGGTGGAAGTCGGGATCGTTCGCGTTCAGGTCCACGTCGTAACGCAGGCCGAGCGTGACCGAGAGCCGCGACGTCGGCTTCCATTCGTCCTGGAGGAAGCCCGCGAGCCGCGTCGTGTTCGCCTTGACGTCCGCCGAGCCAACGCCATACGCGTAGGCGAGGGGGAGCGCTTTCGTGTCGGTCAGCCACAGGAAGAGCCCGTTCTGGTAAGTGTCGATGCGCGACCGGTCCACGACGCGCTGGACGCCCGCGCCCGCTTTCACGTCGTGCGAGCCCGACCCGCCCGAAAGGTGGACGTTGATCGTGTCGCGCAGTTCCCACTGGTCGCCTTCGCCGAGGAGGTCGCCGAGGATGTTCGGCCCCGTCTGCAGCGTGTTTCCGCTGGAGAACCAGTCCGCGGGTACGCCGGTCGTGTTCGTCGGCTCGAAGTACTTCCGGCTGCCGTACTGCCCGCGAAGCTCGTTCACGGCCGTCGGCGAGAGCGTTGCCGTGTCGCCGAGGGTGACGTTCCAGTTGTCCCGCTGGAGCTCCTGCCCGTACGAGATGTCCGCGACGCCGCCCACCCGGAAGTTGTTCTCGCGGTAGCGGTCGTACTCGATCTTCGCGGTGAGCTGGTTCGAGCTCGAGAAGGAGTGGTCCACGCTTCCGAAGCCGAGGCTCTGGTGGAAAGGATGAGAGACGTCCGTGGCCCGGGACACGAACGCTCCCTGGGGCCGGAACAGGATGGGAGTCGTGGAGTTGATCTGCTCGAACGACGCGAAAAAGTGCGTGAAGTCCTTTACGATCGGGCCGCCGAGCGTGAATCCAAACTGGTTCCGCTGGTAGTCGACCGACGTGTCCTGCTCGCGCGCGCCCTTCGCGCGGAGCGACGCGCCCCGGTAAAAGCCGAAAGCCGACCCCGCGAGCGTGTTCGTTCCGGACTTCGTGACGACGTTGATGGCGCCGCCCGACGAGCCACCGACCTCCGCGTCGAACCGGTTCGAGATCACCCGGAACTCGCTGATCGCGTCCTGCGAGAACTTCGCCTTCGCGAGTCCGAGCGCCGGATCGGTGAAGTCCACGCCGTCCACGAGAATCGTCGACTGGCTCGCGTTGCCACCTCCGCCGACGACGGGCCCTCCCGTGATGAAGCGGAAGGCCCCGCGCTCGCGCTCGACGCCCGGCGTGATGAACGCGAGGTTCTGGAAGTCGCGGTCCGGGGTCGGGAGATCCTTGATCTGCTCGGGCGTGATGTTCGTCGACGAGTCGCTCTTGAAGACGTCCACGAGCGGCACCGACGCGACGACGTTCACGCTCTCCGATCTCTGGCCCTGCAGCGTCGCGCTGATCTTTCCGCTCTGCCCGACGAGGAGGACGACGCCCTTCCGTTCGACCGGCGCGAAGCCGGAGAGCGTCACGGTCACGTCGTACGCTCCGGGCGGCAGCGCAGCGAAGGACGCCGTTCCGGCGCTTCCGGTGGTGCTCGTCCGCGAGAATCCCGTGTCGGGCCGCCTCACGCCGACCGTGGCTCCGGGCATCGGGCCACCCGAGCCGTCCAAGGCCACGACGTCGAGCGAGGCCGTCGCCGTCTGCGCGGCGGCCGGGAGGGACGCGAACGTCAGAGCCAATACAGCGGCGAGCGCGATCCACCCGTTAGGTTTCGCGAGTCTCCTGCGAGTCACCATCTCGTCCTCCTGAATGCCGCTCGTGCGGCGGACCTCAACTTGCTAAATCCCGAACACTCGGTATGTTTTTACGATAGCCGTGATGAAGAAGCGCTGTCAAGCCGAAAGTCCCCGCGTTAACAGGCGTTCCGGCGGTCAGCGCCGGTCGCGCGTCCGCGAGCGCCCGCGATTCGCGAGCTTTTCCGTGAGCTGGAGGTTCCGGCGAATCTGCTCGAGCATCTTCGCCTCGAGCCCGCGCCCGGCGGAGACCCGCGTGTCCCGCCTCTTCGCGCGGCCGAAGGCCTGCCGCGCGGCGCGTGCGTCCCCGAGCGCGAGGTACGCCAGGCCGAGATGGGTCAGGCCGGTAGGCGTCTCGCCCAGGTCCGTCGCGCGGCGCAGACATTCGACCGCGCGGTCGTATTCGCGGCGCTTGTAGTGGACCCAGCCCTTGGCGGCGAGCGGGAACTGACGCATCTCCTTCGGTGAGAGCTTGAGCGAGAGGTCCGCGAGCTCGAGGGCCGCGTCGAGGTCCTCGCCCATCTCCGCGAGCGTGGAAGCGCGCTGGAAATACGCGATCGAACGCGCGTAATTCGACTTCACGACGCCGAGCATCTCCTCGGCGACGCGGCTTCCCTCCCGGAACTTTCCCTCGGCCTTCAGCGCTTCGAGCAGCGTCGTGTAGGCGGCGGCCGCCACCATTTCGCCGGGAGCCCGGGAAAGCACGCGGCGCGTCGTCGCGACCGCCTCCGACGTTCGCCCCACGGCCGAGCACAGAAGCGCATAGGCAATCAGAAGCGTCGGGTTCTCCGGGTCCAGCTTCAGGGCCCGCCGGTAGAGCGCCATCGCCTTGCCGGGATCGCGCACCGCGGCAGCCTCGGCCTTCCGCGCGAGGACCGCGGCCTCGCCCGCGACCTTCGGGAGGGCCCGCGCGCCCGAGGGTGCAAGGAGCTTCGAGGCCTCCTGATATTCGATGCGGTTCGGGTTCAGCTCGAGGGCGGACTGGAACCTCTCGGCGGCCTTCTGCGTCCATCCGCGATCGAGATAGCAGAGCCCGAGCTGGTAGAGCGCGTCCTCGTCGTCGGGATCGAGGCGGGACGCCTTCTGGAATGCCTCGGTCGCCTCGGTGAGGCGGCCGCGCTCGTACGCGATCGTCCCGAGGAGCGAATAGGCCTGCGCGTTCTCGTCGATCGCAACGGCTTTCTTGAGGAACGTCTCCGCGCGCGCGAGCTGTCCCTTCAGCGCGAAGAGCGCGCCGAGCGTGAAGTATGGAAGGAACGCGTCGGGCTTGATCGCCACGGCCTCCTTGAGGACCTCGAGCGCACGGTCCGTGCGGCCCGCCTCGTTTTCGAGGACACCCGTGTACACGAGAGCGTCGAAGTGCTTCGGTTCCTTCGCGAGGACCGCGCGCAGCATCGTGGCGGCACGGTCGGTTTCCCCTTCGTTGAAATACGTCTCGCCGAGGAAGAACGCGAGATCAGCGTTTCGCTTGTCGAGCCGGTAAGCCTCCTCGAGGACCTTCACGGCCTTGTCCGGATCGAGCGCATAGAACGCGAATTCGGCGTCGGAGAGGAGACCCTTGAAGCGCTCCCGCCGCTCGCCCGAAAATCCGCCGAGCACGCGTTCCTTTCTCTCGAGGAAGCGCTCGCGCTTCTCCATCGCGGTCATGTGGTGGTCGACCCGTGTCTCCCAGAGATCGAGGAGCTCCTCCTCGACGAGAAGGCCCTTCCTCTCGAGCAGGTCCTTGAGCGCGAGGAGTCCCGTCTGTGCGACGAAACCGTTCTTCTCCTGCCGGTTGAGCGCTTCGAGCAGCATCTTGAGCGTCTCGGCGCTGCGCTTGACGATTTCCTCGAGGACGCTGACTCTCTCGAGGAGGTGCTCGTCCATCGAGACGCCTTCTTCCTGCTGAGTCGCCTCCTCGTACGCGTCGGTCGCGCCCGACACGACGAGGAGCTTGCTCTGGCACTTGACGCAGTATTCCCGGTCGAGCTCGTTCGACGCCCCGCAGACCTGACAGATCACGAGAGCTTCTCGCCTCCGGGCCCGTCGTACCGGTAGAACCCCCTCCCCGCCTTCCGCCCGTGCCATCCCGCGTCCACCATCTGGACGAGGAGCGGGCAGGGGCGGTACTTGTCGTCCCCGAGCCCGCCGTGCAGGACCCTCAGGATCGCGAGACACGTGTCGAGCCCGATGAAATCCGCGAGCGTGAGGGGCCCCATCGGGTGATTCATGCCGAGCTTCATGATGCCGTCCACCGCGTCGGGCGTCGCGACGCCTTCGTAGACGGCGAAGAATGCTTCGTTCAGCATGGGCAGCAGGATGCGGTTCGAGACGAACCCGGGGAAGTCGCGGCACAAAAGTGGCGTCTTCCCCATCTCTTTCGCGAGCGCGAGGACGACCTCCGTCGTCTCGTCCGAGGTTGCGATTCCGCGGATCACCTCGACGAGGGCCATCACGGGAACGGGATTCATGAAGTGCATGCCGATGAAACGGTCAGGCCTCGTCGTCCGCGCGGCGAGCCTCGTGATCGAGATGGACGACGTGTTCGTCGCGAGGATCGTGTGCGGCGGGGCGAGGGCGTCGAGCCTGGCGAACAGGTCCTTCTTGACGGCCTCGTTCTCGAGGATCGCTTCGACGACGAGGCCTGCCTCCGCGAGGCGGCCGAGGTCCGCCGTCGCCGTCACGCGCCGCAGCGCGGCGTCCCGGTCGCCGGGCGTGACACGCCCCTTGTCCACCTGCCGCGCCAGGTTCTTCTCGATCGTGGCGAGGCCGCGTCCCGCGAGATCGGGCGTCACGTCGACGAGCACGACCCTCTTGCCCGCGAGTGCGGCGACGTGCGCGATGCCCGCTCCCATCTGTCCGGCGCCCACCACGCCGATCGTTGCCGGTGTCATCGGGATTTCGTCTCCTTCGCGCGGCCGCCTTTCGGCCGCTCGACGCGAGCCTATCAGGAGGCGGCGGAGGCGAGGTGCGGCTCGCCGGACGTGGCGGCGGCAAGCGCGACGCCGATCCCGGCGAGGGACGAGAGGCTCCACAGGACGGGGCCCAGCGCCGGCAGGAGAGAGAGGAGCCCGAGGAGAACGAGGCCGGCGGCGAGCGCCGCGGGATCGCCGAACAGGAGGCTGCCGCGCCGGGCGCCCCTCGTGAGTCGCCGCCCGAGCGCCACGAAGACGACCGCGAGGCCGAAGATCTTGGCGGCGGCGAGGAGGACGAGGAGAACCGCGGAAACGGCGAGCGCCGGGCGCGCCGGAAGGACGGACAGCGCGAAGGCGGCGAGGAAGAAGGCTGTCAGGACGCCGGTGGCGCCGAGCGCCGCGAGGAACGCGAGGCGCCCCGGAGCGTCGTCCGCGGCCCGGAGCAGCCGGCGCGGCGCAAGAAACAGGAGACAGAAGGAGACGACGAGCCAGGCGAAGAGGAGAAAGAGCCGGAACGACAGGATGAGCGGCGAGGTCTTTCCCGCGGCCAAAGGCGAGGTCTCGAGCTCGGAGAGGGCCGCGGCCTCGAGCGCGGAAATCGACCGGATGTGTCCCCCCACCTGTTCGCCCCCCCTATTTTCTTCGAGGGTAAGAGAGCCGCCCACCGACAGCACGTCGCCGTCGATGCGGGCGCCCCGCTCGATGGTTGCCGAGGATCCCAGAAGAATGAGATCCCGCCGAATGCGGCCCGACACGATTGCGCGGCCCCCTCCGACGAGCACCGCGCTCCCGCTCAATTCACCTTCCAAGAAAATCTTCCTTCCGAGAACAACGACATCTCCCGGGCGGACCGTGCCCTTCGGGATCACGATGGAGTTCCCGTCCCCGGGCGCGGCGGAAGCTGCGGCTCCCGCGACGATCAGGAACGAAGCCAGGATCACCCGGCATACGGTCAAGCGAGGCGAGCGACCCAAGTCTGTCCCGGGTCAGCCGCGAGGCGTGCCGAAGTCCGTGCGCGCGAGGCGCGAGGGACGACGGAAAAGCCGCCGCGCGAGCGTGGCGAAGATCGCACCCGATCCGATGAGTGCCCCCGCGAGAGCCTGCCGGGTGCCCGGAGAACCCGACAGGACCGCGCCGATGCCTTCCGCCAGGGTCGGGATCGAGGAAAGGAGGGCGGGCAGTCCGGCCGCGGTGCCAGCCGCCATGACCCTGGCCCACATCTCGAGGGCTGTTCCGGGACCGAGCGACCAGAGAGGTGCGAGAAAGACGATGACGCTGGCCGACAGCAGAAAGGAGGCCGCCATGGCCGGAATTCGCCAGGCTCGGGCGCTCCTGACCTCCCACGGTGCGAAGGGGCGTGCAGCCATCACGCGCGCAGTCAGGCTGGCCTCCCAGACAGAAGAGGGTGTGCCTGTAACACATTCATCAAGAAGGAGTTCTAGGCGAACGTCCCTCTCCAGGTCCTCCCTGGAAGGCGACCTCTCGTCCGGGGCGCGGGGGGCGATCTCGACCATCCTGCTTCCTCTATACGATGTCCCGGGGCAAAAGATCTCGCAAAGCCTGCCGTGCACGAAACAGCTTGTTCTTGACGGTCCCGAGCGGCATCCCTTTCAGCTCGGCAATTTCCTCGTAGGGCATCTCCCCGTAGTGGCGGAGGCTGATGAGCTCGCGGTAGTCGTCGGGAAGCCGGTCGATCGCCTCTGCAAGCGCGATTCGAAGGCGCTGACGGGTCAGCTCTTCGTGGGGGCTGGGACGCGTCTCGGGGGGGTCGACGGACCGCGCTTCGCCGTCCTCTCCGGGAGGCCGCTCGAGCGGAAGCGTCCGAACGCGCCGGCGGCGGAGATGGTCGATGGCCGCGTTCCCCGCGATCCGGAAGAGCCACGTGGAAAACTTGAAATGAGGATCGAACGAATCGAGGGCGCCGTACACTTTGATGAAGACGTCCTGGGTCACGTCGCGCGCGTCCTCGACGTCGTACGTGAAACGCTCCACGTAGCGCGAGAGGCGGGTCCGGTAGCGGTCCACGAGGACGGCGAAGAGGTCGGTATCGCCCTCGAGAATCAGTTTCACCAGCTCCGCGTCACCCCTGATTTCGGAAGACGCCATGATGAGATCGTGTCATATGAATGGTTGCGCAAGCTTCTAGAATGTTCAGTCGGGCACTGACACCACGAAGGAGGATTCCCGTGACTTTGAGGCATGAATCCACGTCCGGCGTTCTGAAACATACCGCCAAGGGAGAAACGCCCACCATCAATCCGTTCGAAGAAATGACGTCGCGCTTCGACCGCGCGGCCGAGCTCCTCGGGCTCGATCCCGGTCTCCGCAAGGTGCTCCGCGAACCCATGAAGGAAGTGAAGGTCGGCATCCCCGTCGTCATGGACAACGGGAAAATAGAGGTCTTCGTCGGCTACCGCGTCCACCACAACGTGGTTCGCGGGCCCGCGAAGGGCGGCATCCGCTACGACCCCGGCGTGAATCTCGACGAAGTCCGCGCGCTCGCGGCCTGGATGACGTGGAAGTGCGCCGTCATGAACATCCCGTTCGGCGGAGGCAAGGGCGGCGTGGTCTGTGATCCGCGCAAGCTCTCGCGCGGCGAGCTCGAGAGGATCACGCGGCGCTATACGGCGGAGATGATGGACGTCTTCGGCCCCGAGCGCGATGTCCCCGCGCCCGACGTAGGCACGGACTCCCAGACCATGGCGTGGCTCATGGACACGTACTCGATGCACGTCGGCCACACCGTCACTTCCGTCGTGACCGGCAAGCCCATCTCGCTCGGTGGGTCGCGCGGACGCGCGGAGGCGACGGGCCGCGGCGTCATGATCGCGGGCCGCGAAGCCTGCCGCGCGCACGGCATCCCGCTCTCGGGAGCCCGCGTCGTCGTCCAGGGCTTCGGCAACGTCGGATCGATCTCCGCGAAGATGTTCCACGAGCAGGGCGCGAAGATCGTCGCCGTCTCGGACATCAATGGCGCGATCCAGAACAAGAAGGGCCTCGACGTTCCGGCGCTCCTCGCGTACATGGTCGACAAGAAGACGGTCGTCGGTTTCCCCGGCGGGATCCCGATGGATTCGGCCGACCTCCTCACGACCGATTGCGACATCCTCGTCCCCGCCGCGCTGGAGAACCAGATCACGAAAGAGAATGCGAACGGCATCAAGGCGAAGATCATCGTCGAGGGCGCGAACGGCCCGACGACGCACGAAGCGGACGACATCTTCCAGAAGAAGGGCATCCTCGTCGTTCCGGACATTTACGCGAACGGCGGCGGCGTGACCGTCTCCTACTTCGAGTGGGTCCAGGACCGCATGGGCTTTTTCTGGCGCGAGAAAGAAGTCAACGAACGCCTCGAGGAGATGATGGTCCAGTCGTTCATGGACATCCGCGAGATGGCGACGAAACACAAGGTGACGTACCGCATCGGTGCCTACATGGTCGCGATTCAGCGCGTCGCGCACGACCTGCAGATCCGCGGCCTGTACGCCTGATGGACCCTCTCTAAATGCGGCGGTCCAGCCGGGCCGCCGCGACTCCGGGTTCCCGGCCCTTTCCGGGCGGTGAGACCATAGACGCGTGACCGCGATCCGCTTCGAGAGGGCCGTCAAGCGCTACGGCGAAAAGACGGCCCTCCGGGGCCTCTCTCTCGACATCGCGGCGGGCACGCTCTTCGCGCTCGTCGGGCCGAACGGCGCCGGGAAGACGACGGCCATCGGCCTCCTCACGGGCCTCCTCTCCCCGACGTCGGGACGGACGCTTCTCGCGGACTTCGACGTCGCACGTAATCCGGTCGAGGCGAAGGCGCGGCTCGGCTTCGTGCCCGACCGTCCCTACCTCTGGCCGAAATGGACGCCGCGCGAAACGCTGCGATTCGTGGGGGCCGTGTTCGGCCGCCGCGGTGCGGCGCTCGAGGAGCGGATCGACTCCGAGCTCGACGCGTTCGGCCTCGGCCCGGTGGCGGGGCAGCGCAACGAAACCCTGTCGCACGGGACCCGCCAGCGCGTCGCCCTCGCGCAGGCCTTCCTTCACGATCCCGAGGTCCTCGTCCTCGACGAGCCGATGGTCGGTCTCGACCCCCTCGCCCAGCGCGAGTTGACCGCGCGTCTCGAGAGTCGCGTGACGGCGGGTGCCGCCGTTCTCATCACGACTCATCAGCTGGCGCTCGCCGAGGAGATCGCGACGGAAGCGGGACTCCTCGTCGACGGCGAGCTCCTGGCGCGGGGGGCTCCGGGGAGCGTCGAGACCGCGGCCGGCCTCAAGGGAACGCTGTCGGAGGTCTTCTTCCAGCTCGCGGGCGGCGAGCGGCCTTGAACGGCGTCTTCCGCGCGAACACGCTTCGCGCTCTGGGACGAACGTTCTTCGCCGGCGGCGCCCGCGGCCGGCTCGCGGTCACGGCCGGCCTCTTCGCGATCCTGCTGTTCGCCGCGCTCGAGACGGCAGGCCTCGAGGGCGCGTTGCGGGCCTCGCGCTCGGCCCTGAAGGAGCTCCCGGAAATCCGGCCGGCGCTCCTTCTCGAGCGCCTCCTCGCGGGCGCGTTCGGCGCGGCCCTCGTCCTCGGCTTCCTCGGCTCTCTCACGACGGCGATCGGAACACTCTTCCTGTCCGACGAGCTCGACACCCTCGCGACGCTCCCGATCCCCCACCGGCGGCTCGTGGGCCGGCAGGCGTTCCTCACGCTTGCGCTCGCATCGACCCCGACGCTTCTTCTCGCGATGCCCGCGCTCCTCGTCGCGGCGGGCGCGGGCGGGCGGCCCGCACTCGCCCTCGTGTCCGCCGCCCTCCCCCTCGCGGGAGTGATGCTCCTGGCGGGCGCGGCCGGTATCGCGGCCGCGGTCCTGTTCGTACGTGTCGTGCCCCCGAAGCGCGCTCGGCTCTTCGCCGCCTTCCTCTCGGCGACGGGTCTCGCGGCCGCTCTGCTCATGTTCAGGGCCGCCCGGCCCGAACGCCTCCTCGATCCACTCGAGGCTCTCTCCATCGTGACGCGCCTCGGAACCGCGCCGGTCCCCCCGCCCAGCCTCGATCCTTCGGCGTGGGCGGCGCGTGCCGCGACTCCCGGACTCCTCGGCGACGCCGCGGGTCTCGTGCCCGGAACCGCGCTTTTTCTCGCGGGATACGCCGCGTTTCTCCTCGTGCCGCGGGCTCTCTGGCGCATGCACCTCCGCGTGCGCCACGACGGCGGTGCGGGCGGCGCTCGCGCGATCGGTGCCTCACGGCGCGGCCCCGAGGCCCGCGGGCTCGCGGGCGTCCTCCTCCGCGCAGAGACCGCGAGTCTGTCGCGCGACGCGTCCACTCCCGCCCAGCTCGGCTCTTTGGCCGCGGTGTTCGTTCTCGACCTGATGAACGTGCGGCTCCTCCCGGGCGCGGACTCCTCGACGCGCGATCTCGTGTCCGGGCTCCAGACCGGCCTTTCCCTCTTCCTCGTCTCGGCGCTCTCGTTGCGTTTCGCCTATCCTTCCGTCTCCTCCGACGGCCGTGCGGCGCTCGTCCTGAGGACACTCCCGCTGAAGCCGGGCAGCCACCTTCTCGCGCGCTGGGCCGTCCGGACACTTCCATCGGTCGCAATCGCGCTGACCCTGACGGGCGCGAGTCTCCTCGCGCTCAGGCCGCCGGCCCCCACGTCGGCGATCGCCCTCCTCGCCGCGCTTGGCGGCGGCCTCGCGATCCCCGCCCTTCACGTCGGGCTCGGTGCGATTTTCCCCCGCTACGACGCACCGAACGCGGTCGCCGTCGCGTTGTCGGCCGGGGGCGTTCTCGCGCTGGTCTTCTCGACGGCGCTCGCGCTGCTCTCGACTGTCGTCGTCTCCAGCGAGCTGCGCCTCCTGCTCGGCGCGCTGTCGAGGCGAAACCTGGCTCAGATGCCGCTTCTCCTGCTGTTTCTGGGCGCCGCCTCCGTCGCAGCGGTCCTCCCGATCGTTCTGGCGAGCCGGTCCCTCGCCCGGCGGGACATCTCGATCGGCTGACCGCAGCCTCACGGGACGGGATGCAGCGGCGGCTCTCCCCGGACGAAGCGGACGATCTCCTCGCAGGCGAGGCGCGCCATCGCGAGGCGTGCCTCGTGCGTCGCGGAGCCGAGGTGCGGGAGAAGGACGACGTTCGAAAGAACGGCGAGAGCCTCCTCGATCCGAGGCTCGCGCTCGAACACGTCCAGCCCGGCGCCAAAGAGATGCCTCGAATGAACGGCGGCGGCGAGCGCCTTCTCGTCGACGATCGGACCGCGCGCGGTGTTGACGACGATCGCCCCCTCTTTCATTCGCAGAAATTCTCTCTCTCCGAATCTCCCGCGCGTGTCCGCGGTCAACGGCGCATGAATCGAGAGGACATCCACTTTCGAGAGGAAGTCTTCCAGCTCTCCCTCTCCCCCGCCTTTCCCAAACGGAAGGACGTTCATTCCGAACGCCGCTCCGCGGTGCGCGACGGCGCGGCCGATGCGGCCCATGCCGTAGATTCCGAGAGTCTTGCCCGCGAGAGACACGCCGAGGAGCTCCCGCGGTTTCCATCCGCTCCAGTCGCCGGAGCGCGCGAGCGCCTCCCCTTCGCGCAGCCGCCTCGCCACGGCCAGGATCAGCGCCCACGTGAGGTCCGCCGTCGCGTCCGTGAGCACGTCCGGCGTATTCGTCACGAGAATGCCTCGCTTCCGGCACGCGGCAAGGTCCAGATGGTCCACGCCGGCGGAGTGGCTCGCCACGAGGACGACTCGGGGAGCCGCGGCGAGGACGGCCTCGGTCACGTGTTCGGCCGGCGTCGGAAGGAGGGCGTCGACGCCCGCAAGAAGCGGCCATTCGGAGGCCGGGAGACCGCCGCGCCCCGTGATCACGTCGTGACCGGCGAGGAGCTCTCTCGTGGACGGCTCGACGACTGGCTGGCCGACGAAGATCTTCACGGCGTCTTGAACGGACGCACGAGCAGCCAGCCCGCCAGGAACACGCCCGCCCCCGCGAAGAACATGCGCTCCTCGTAGCGCAGGTCGTCCCGGACGAGACCCACCGCGAGACCGAGGCCGACGAGGCCGATCCCGACGAGCTGCAGCGAGCGGCCGATTGCGAACCTCATTCCCGCGCACCGGCCGGCCGGACCGCACGGAGCTTCTCGACGACTCTCACGGACACCAGGCGGTCGTCCTGCTCGGTGCGGTCCAGGACCGGCATCCCCTCGAGGGTGTGCCCGAAGACGGTGTAGCCGCCGTCGAGGTGGCGCTGCGGGGCGAGGGCGACGAACCACTGCGAGCCGCCGGTATCGGCACCGGACAGCGCCATTCCGACGGCGCCTCTCTCGTACCGCAGGCCGTTGATCTCGTCCCGGATCGAGAATCCCGGGCCGCCGCTTCCGTCCCCACGGGGGTCGCCCGTCTGCACGACGAAATCGGGGACGACCCGGTGGATCACGAGACCATCGAAGTAATGCTTCGCGGCGAGCGCCCGGAACGTCTCGACCGTCACGGGCGCCTCCTCCGCGTCGAGCTCCAGCCGCACGGTGCCCCGCGCCGCCACGATCTCGGCCTCGAACGTGCTCTCGTTCGCCGCGCGCGAAAGCCGGTGATAGTCCTCCACGGACAGCCGGGTTTTCACGGGGATCGGGAGGAACGATCCCGGGGCGGCGCCGAATTTCTCCACGAGAAGCGCCCGCGCCTTCCCCCGCGTGACCAAGTCCGCGTCGTTCACGTGCGCCGCGACGAGGGGCCGCCCCGCGTCGCCGCGGGCCGCTGCCGCATCGAGCGCTCCGACCGTGAAGTCCGGCTCGGCGGCGTCGAACGCCGCCCCGAACGCCGCCGACCACGCGCGCTTCAGATCCTCACCGCCGGTCTCGAGAAGCGGAGCGGCCGCCTCGAGCGCCGTGTCCCGGACAGCCGGATCCCGGTCGATCAGGCCGGCGAGAAGCCATCGGGAACGCCTCGAATTCGGACTCTTCGACAACGAAGAGAGAGCGGCCGCGCGGACCCGGGCGGCCCGGTCGGCGAGAACCGCAGTCGCGAGCGCCTCCCCAGGCCCTACAATCTCGAGAAACTGCAATGCTTCGGCCGCACCGAGGCGAAGCTCGAGCGAACCCGTGATCTGGGCGGCCTCCAGGCGCGAGACGGCGGCTCCCGGCGCGCGCGCCGCCGCATCGAGCCGCGTGAGCGACACGAGGGCAGTCTGGCCCCTCCAGCCTTTTCGCAGAAGGTTCTCCTCGAGCAGCGCGCGCGAAGCCGGTGCGTCGGGAAGAGCGCCGAGAAGACGCAGCGCAGCGATCGCCAGGCCCGGGAGAGGATCACGTGCGCGGAGGAGGGCGACGGCCATGGCACCATGGGCGAGCGCCTCGTCCCCTGCAAAGGCGCTTTTCCTGGAGAGTGAATGCAGCGCGGTCAGGGCCTGCACGGCAATCGACACGTCCCGGTTCGCAGCGAGGTCGACGAGGTCCGAAGCGCTCTTTTCATCCTCGAGGATTCCGAGGCCGCGTGCCGCCCAGGAAACGACGACCGGTTCGTCATACCCCTTTTCAAGCACCGCGCGCAGCGCGGGCGCCGCCTCCGGCCGCGGCTTGCGCGCCAGCGAATAGACGACCGCGTGCCTCAGCTCCCGAGCAGGATTCTCCTCTCCGAACACCGAAAGCAGGGCCGCCACCGTCCGCGCCTCCGGCTTGCGGAACATCGCGAGCGCGCTCGCGGAGCACGTCGACCCGGCGACCTCTCGCTTTCCGAGCGCAGCGAGGAGCGCGTCCGTCGCTTCCTTTCCGCCGATCTTCCCGAGCGCTTCGGCCGCGTTCGCGGCGGTCTTGGAATCTGGATCTCCGAGAGAGGCGGCGAGGAACTTCACGAGGCGCGCGTCGCCGGACACCCCCGCACCGAACGCCGCCGCGCGGCGGACGCTCGCGTCGACGTCCTTCAGGAGCACCGGCAGGAAGAGGACGGAGGCCGGATCCTTCAGACGCCCGACGGCGAGAGCAGTCTTCGCCCGCAGCCAGGGATCCGGCGAGACGGCCGTGCGGCCCGCGAGGAGGGGGTCGTACGCCCTCCGATCCTCCATCCCGAGGAGCCGGGCGAAGCTCTCGATGCGCTCGCGGTACGTTCCGCGCGGCGGGCCTTTCTCGGCGCCGAACGAAAAGCAGCCGGAAAGTGCCGCGAAAGAAAGAGCGAGAAGGGACGCGTTGCGGATCGCGCGCGTCATGGACGTCCGCCCCGGATCAGAGCCCGACGACGAGCCGGTCGCCGAGCACCGGAGGGAGCCCCGCGCGCTGGATCTTCCGCCGCGCGGCGCCCACGTCGTACGGAACGCGGTCGAAGTGAACGACCCGGGCCGTGGCGTCGTAGATCGCGTACGCGGCCCTGGGATTGCGGTCCCTCGGCTGGCCCACGGAACCGGGGTTGACGAGATATCTCTTTCCGGGCTCGAGCCGCAGCTTGTATCGCGCCTCGCGCACGGCCTCCACCCGGATGCCGCCGGGCTCGAGGGTGAAGATCGAGGGAATGTGGCTGTGGCCGAAAAAGCACAGGTCGATCCCCTCGGAGAAACGGTGCAGCTGCACGAAGTTCAAGGATGCGTCGAAGTCGGAAAAAATGTATGCGTCTTCGTCGAGCGGCGAGCCGTGGCACACCACGAAGATCCCGTCCACGACCTCCGGCCCGAGCGGGAGCTTCTTCAGGAAATCCATGTTCTGCTTCGAGAGCCGATCGGTGGTCCAGCGGGCCGCCTCGAGCGCGGGCGGATTGAACAGCGCACCTTCGTCGACTCCCGAGACGACCTTGTCGTGGTTTCCGCGAACGGAGATCGTCGTCTTCCGGAGAGTCCGGAAGCGGTCGAGCACCTTGTTCGGGTCCGCCGCGTAGCCCACGAAATCGCCGAGGCAGACGACCCGGTCGAACGTCTTCCGCTTCACACGGCGCAACACCGCGGTCAAGGCCTCGTCGTTCGCATGGAGGTCCGAGAGGATGAGGTAACGCACGTCAGCAGCCCCCGGCGATGCGTGGGTCGAGCAGGAGAGCCAGCCTGCCGGCGACGTCGCCGGGATTCGCGTGTTGATCCACTTCCAGAGTCCGGTCCGCCATTTTATAGAAGGCGCGGCGCGCTTCCCACAGCAATCGGGCGGAATCCAGAGAATCGAACAGGGGGCGATCGGCCGCCTTGTCGCGGAGCCGGGCCGCGAGGACCTCGAACGGAGGGTCCAGGAAGACCGAAACCCCGTGTTCCCGCACGAAACGCACGTTCTCGGGGAACGTGAACGTGCCGCCTCCAAGGGCGATTACCGCGTGAGAGAGGGTAGCGGTCCCCCGGAGCAGCTCAGCCTCCCGCTCGCGGAAGTACGCTTCTCCGTGCGTTTCGAACGTCTCGCGGATCGTCCGGCCCGAGATCGACTCGAACGCGAGGTCGAGGTCCACGAACGGCACGCCCCATCGGTCCGCAAGGATGCGTCCGCTCGTCGTCTTTCCGCTTCCCATGAACCCGACGAGGTACACGCGCCCGGGCATCCGGGCTTCCCCGGAAGCGGAACGGCCGATCAGCGTGGCGGGAAGCTCTTCAGCCACCGCTCGAGCCACTTCGTGGAAACGCGGCCGCGGCGCACGTCGGGGTCGTCCAGGAGCCTGAGGTGCAGCGGGATCGTGGTCTTGACGCCTTCCACGATGAAGAGCTCCAGCGCGCGCCGTCCGCGGCTCAGTGCTTCCTCGCGGTCGCGGCCGTGCACGATGAGCTTCGCGATGAGGGAGTCGTAGTAGGGCGGGATCTTCCATCCCGAGTACGCCGCCGTGTCGACGCGGACGCCGGGGCCGCCCGGAAGATGGAGCGTCGTGATGGTTCCCGGCGAGGGCGAGAACGTGACCGGATCCTCGGCGTTGATCCGGAATTCGATCGCGTGCCCTTGAGGCCTCCATCCCAGCCCGTCACCCGGCGGCGTCGGCCCGAACGAAAGCGGCTCTCCGGCCGCCACACGGATCTGCTCCTTCACGAGGTCGAAGCCGGTCACCATCTCGGTCACGGGGTGCTCGACCTGGATCCGCGTGTTCATCTCCATGAAGTAGAAGGAGCCGTCGTCGTCGAGCAGGAACTCCACGGTTCCCGCGCCGACGTAATCGACGGCCCGCGCGACGGCGATCGCGGCCGCGCCCATCTTCGCGCGCAGGGCGTCCGTGAGCGCGGGCGAGGGAGACTCCTCGAGGACTTTCTGATGCCGCCGCTGCAGCGAGCACTCGCGCTCGCCGAGATGCACGATCCGGCCCGCGCGGTCCCCGAAGATCTGGATCTCGATGTGGCGCGGCTCGGCGAGGTACTTCTCGAGATAGACGCTGCCGTTCCCGAAGGCGCGCTCGGCCTCCGCGGTCGCGAGATCGAATGCCGCCGCGAGCTCCTTGTCGGACCTCGCGACGCGCATGCCGCGCCCGCCGCCACCGGCCACCGCCTTCAGGAGAACCGGGTACCCGACGCCCTCGGCGAGGTTCATCGCGTCCTCGATGGAATCGAGCGGTCCGGGGCTGCCGGGAACCGTGGGCACGCCCACCTTCCGGACCGTCTCCTTCGCGACCGCCTTGTCGCCCATCCGCCGGATCGCGTCCGGTGAGGGCCCGATCCACTTCAGGCCGACCTCCTCGAGGATTTCGGCGAAGTGCGCGTTCTCGGCCAGGAACCCGTAGCCCGGATGCACGGCGTCGGCGCCCGTAATCTCCGCGGCGGCGACGAGCGACGTGATGTTCAGGTAGGACCCCGACGGCGCCGCAGGCCCGATGCAGACGGACTCGTCCGCCGCGCGCACGTGCAGCGAGTCGCGGTCCGCCTCCGAGTGGACCGCCACCGTGGCGATCGACAGCTCCTTGCACGCCGCGATGACACGCAGCGCGATTTCTCCGCGATTGGCGACGAGGATCTTCTGAAACATCGGTCGATTTTCAGCGCGGCTGGATCGCGAAGAGCTTCTCTCCGAACTCCACGGGCTGCGCGTTCTGCGGGAAGATGGAGATCACCGTTCCCGCGACGTCCGCCTCGATTTCGTTCATGAGCTTCATCGCCTCGACGATGCAAAGGGTCTTGCCCTTCTCCACGACGTCGCCGACCTTCACGAAGGGATCGGAGTCCGGATTCGCCGAACGGTAGAACGTCCCGACGATCGGCGCGGTGATGACGTGGAAGCCCTCGCGCTCGCCGGAGCCCGTCGGGCCGGGCGACACGTGCGGGGCGGCCAACGCGCCCTGCGAGGCAGGCGGCAGCGCGGGCGCTTCCTGCGGAATCGGCTCGGCGACCGCGTGCGTGAAGACCGGAGCCGCGCGTTGGGCGGGCGCGCCCTCGATGCGAAGGCGGAAGCCCGCCCGCTCGATCTCGAGGCCCGCAAGGCCCCGGCGCGACACCAGTTCGACGAGTTCCTTGATCTCCTTGACGTTCATCGTTCCCTTTCGGTTCCTTTCGGCCGTCCCGTCGTTCCGTTCACCGGACCGCCGGCCGGAGCGCGCGCGCCGTACGCGCCGCTTCCCAACGGATCTCGCCCAGCACCGCGTCCGGGTCGACCTGCAGGATGAGAGAGTAGTCGGCGTTCACCCGCGAGACGACCGCGGCTCCGGTGGGGCCCGCGACAGCGAACGATTCGAGCTCGCCCGCTCCCGTCTCGGAGGTCGTCCGGCGGACGTTCTTCAGGAACGAGCTCAGCTCCGCGACGAGGACTTCCATTCCGGCGTCGCGCGAGGCCGTTCCGGCCATCACCACCGGAAGACCCTCGAGATCCGTCAGGGTCGCGGCGCGGATGCCCTCCGTGCCTTCGACGAGATTCGAGATGACGCCGTGGAGATGATCGACGGTCACCTCCATCCGGTTGGGGAACCGCCTTGCAAGGCGTCGCAGCCGGGGATGATCCGTCCGTTCGCCTCCCGGAACCGACGCCGCCTTTTCGCGAAGGGTGCGCGCACGCTCTTCGTCGGCGGCCGCCTCCGCGAGCGTTCGATAGGTCTCGCGCGCGTCCGCCATGTGCCCCTGCGCGCGGTAGAGATCGCCGAGGGTCTCGGAGACGAGAGGCTCCTCGGGCACACGCACCGGGGCCGCCGCGGCCCGCTGGAGAAGAGGCTCGGGAGCTCCGAGACGCGCGGCCGGCGTTTCCTCCGGCTCGACCGGGATGTCGAACGGCGCCGTCTCGACGGGTTCGGGTGGCCGCGCCTGGGCTTCCGTGCGGTAGAGATCCACCGGGAACGTGAAGGGGGCGGTTGCCTCTTCCTCCGGGACGTCGGACTCGCCGCCCGCGTCACCGAACGTGAACGGGGGCATTTCCGGCCCGGCCTCCTCGCGTACCGCCCGAATGGGCGCCGTGAAAGGCGAGAGCGCCGGCGGCGAGATCGCCTTCGCCGGGGGTTCCGGCGGCTGAACGATGGTTTCTTCGAGCGCCGCGGGCGTCTCGAGGCGGGCTGGCTCCGCGGGGCCGGACCGGGCGGCCTTGACGGCCCTCGCGAGGACACCCCCGTCATACGTCATCGCCATGAGGTCCGGCGCCGTCTCGCGGGGAAGAGGCGGTGCCGCTTCGGGCGGGGCCGGCGTGCGGTCGAGCCGCGGAATCATCGCGACGCGGCGGACGCCGCTCGCGTAGTGCGATGGGCGCGGGGTCTCGCCGGATTCGGAAAGCGCCTGATGAACGCCGGAGCGGGGCCGCTCGGCCACCGCGGCCGACATCTCCCCTTCGAGCCGCTGGATGATCTCGGATACGTCGCGATCGCCGGCCTTCAGGCCCCTGTAGAGCTTCAGTTTCTTGATCGCCTCGATCTTGTCGCCCTTCGCGAGGTAGACCTCCGCGAGCTGCCGGATCGCGACGAGGTTCTCACGGTCGATCCGGAGGGCATTCGTGAACGCACGAATCGCGTCCTCGAGCCGGTCCAGCTGCTGATAGGTCCTTCCGAGAGCGACGAAGGCCGCCACGGACGTCGAGTGCATTTGAAGGCCGCGTTCGAGCGTGATGACCGCGTCGCGGTACTTGCCGTGGCGCCGGTATTCCTCCGCGAGCGCGAGGAACTGGCGGGACGTCGGGTCCTTCTGGAGGAGCCTCTTGAGCTCCTCCAGGCGAGAGACCGGGGTGGAAGGACCGCCGAAGAGCGCCATGTGCGTTAGCTCGACTCCGAAGTCTACGGCATTGGGTTCCGGAGACAGTTCGGGCCGCCCGGAGGCGGCCCGAACGAGACTGGCTGAAATCGGTTCTCAGTTCACCACGAGTGAGTAGACCCTCGACGCCGTATTGGCCGCCGAGTCGGCGACGTTGATCGTGACGCTGACCGTGCCGGCTACCGCGGGCGTTCCGGAAATGACTCCGCCGGCGCTGATGACCATCGCCGCGGGGAGTCCGGACGCCGACCAGACGTAGCCGACTCCCGTGCCGCCGACCGCCGTCATCGCCACGGGACCGTAAGCCACAGTTGCGGTGCCGGAGGGAAGAGACCCGGTCGTGATCGTGACCGGCGCTCGACAGGACGTGTCGATCGGGTTGTACACGAGGACGTTC
Organism: Thermoanaerobaculia bacterium; assembly: GCA_038214715.1. Classification (GTDB taxonomy): domain Bacteria; phylum Acidobacteriota; class Thermoanaerobaculia; order UBA5066; family UBA5066; genus Fen-183. The sequence goes on from JBBQRP010000012.1 coordinate 78,856, forward strand.
GGCAGGTCGACCGTGCAGCCCGTGCGCGCGCTCTTCAGGCGGATTCCGAACGACGTCGGCACGTACTTGACGCCCGAAACCGTCCCTCCGATCAGGCAGTTCTGCTGGTTGAGAGAAATGTTCTGGACGGCGGGCGCGCTGAACGTGAGGCTGGACGAGTTCGAGACGGTGGCGTTGTTGATCGGTGTGTTCGGAACCGGGACCCCGTCCTTGATGATCTGCACCGTCATCGGATCCGTGAAGTTGCTTCCCGTGACCGTGACGACGACGGGCGTCGTTCCCGTCGGCCCGGGGAACGCCGAGCCATCCTGGTTCAGGTTGTTCGGCGACGCGTTCGTCGCGACGGGGGGATCGATCCGGTACGTGAACGGCACGATGAGCGGGGACGGCGTGCACGCGAGGTTCAGGAACGTGATCTCGATCGCCCCGATGAGGTCGGCGCAAACCGGGCTGCCGCCGAGGATCTGGTTGACCGGGGGCATGTTGACGAGGATCGCGTTGGACGAGACGGAGGGCGCGTTCAGGGGCACGAGAATCCCGCCCGTCCGGAAGTTCGCGACGATCGGCTCCTCGAAGTTCGCGCCAGAAATCGTAACGGTCGTCGCGACGGTGCCGTTCCCGGCGCTCGGCGAGGCGTTTCCGATGGTCGGACACGAGTAGTACTTGAACGCGGCGGGAATGTTCGCCGTCTTTCCCGTGCTCGGATTCACGATGACGATGTCGACGAGCTGGTTCAGGAGACACACGTTGTTCGAGGCGATTGGCGTCTTGAAGACGATCGTGTTCACCGAGATGTCAGAAACCTGGCCCTCGACGCGCTGCGCGCCGCAGTTGCCGCCGGTCATGAAGACCTGCATCGGGAACTGGAACCCGGTGCCAAAGATCGAAACCCGCGTCGAAGAGTCGTTCGGGCCGGTGCGCGGCGAGACCGAGTAGATGACCGGATCGAGGGGTTTTGCCGTGTAGGCGAAGGCGTTCGCGACCCGCGCGCATCGCTGGTTGACGCTCCCGAGGTCCGTCACGGTCACGTCTACCGTCTCCGGCACGTCCGGGTTGGCCAGCACGCGCCTTGGGCTCGACACGACGATCGTCGTGTTCGAGACGTTCCCGACGATCGTGGCCGGGATGCCGCCGAAATCCACCTTGAGGAGAGCCGCATTCGTCCCGAAGCCGCTGCCTGTAATCGTGACGGTGAGGCCTCCGTCGGAGACGCCGCTGTTCGGCGCAATGCTGGACACGAAGAAGCTCGGGTCCGTATTGCACGCCGCGTTTCCGCCCGTGCCGCTGTAGGTGAACGGCTTCGGAGCGGTGGCCGATTGCTGAGAGACGAGGCCGATGTCCCGCGTGACGATGACGTCGCACGCCTCGGAAACTGCCGGGTTCGCGAGGATGTGCGTCGGCGTCGACACCGTGATCAGCGAATCCACCTGGGCGACGATCTGCGCGGACTTTCCGCAGAACGTGACCTGGGTCGTGGCGAGGTTCGTGCCGAAGTTACGGCCGAGGATCTGGACCGAGTCTCCGCCCGCCGGCGAGCCCGCAACCGGAGAGATCGACGAGATGGACATTTTCTGGGCGTCCGGAATGCACGCGTAAGTGAAGAGCGTCGCCGCGGGCGGCGAGGGGACGCCGTTCACGACGACGATGACCGGTACCGATTCCGGAACCGCAGGGTTCTTGAGGGTGCGCGCGGGCGTCAGCACCTTGATCTGTGTGTTCCCCGCGGTCGCCACAGACCCTTCGATGCCGCCAAAGAAGACGCGGACGTTCGTGCCGTTCCCGAGACGCACGCCCTGGATCGTCACGGAGTCGCCGCCAGCGCACGAGCCGTTCGTCGGAAGGAACGAAGTGATGATCGGGCCGACGTCCTGGACGCCCTGGAACTGGAGATTCTTCTGCGCGCGGGCGCAGTCGAAGACCGCGGTGACTTGCGCTGTTCCGGAGGCGTTCGTCGAGACGACCGTCACGTCCGCAACGCCGCCGATGGTCGTCTTCGAGACCGCGTTGAGCCCGTTTTCGTTGAAGAACCCGAGCGTCGTCGAGAATTGCACGGATCCGCCGTCCGGCACGGGCACGCCGTTCTTCGTGACCGTCGCGCGCACGATCGAACCGGAGCCCACGAAGGGGTTGTCCGTCGTTGCCGTGAGCGTGACGAGCGTCGTGCACGAGCCGCCCGGGATCTGGCCGGGCGGGGTCGCGGTACCGGGCGCCGTCGGCGTCTCGCCGGAGCAGCCGCTCAGGAGAACGGCAAGGCCCGCGACCAACGCGGCGTTCGAAATCTGAAAACGTCGCATGGAAGTCACCTCGTCACTGGGCACGCTTCAGCTCGATGCGTCCAGCGGTCGGATTAAAGAAGAAGATCAGATCGAAGGTCGCCACGTTGGAGACGACGGGCTGGCCGGAGAGCGTGTGACCGTACCAGGTCACTTTCCCGGCCTGCCGGATTTCCGCGCGCCCGGTTTCCTTGTCGACTCCCCCGTTGAACGGGAAGAGCTGGTCGAGGGGAGGACGAATGAGGCTGTCCCCCGACATGTACGGGTAGTTCGCGAGAGTCGAGCTCCCGCCGGCGGGAACGATCACGTTGCCGCCGAACGTCTGCTGGGGGGATGCCGTCTTTCCTCCGTCGATCCGGGCCCACACGACGATGTACTGGTCGATCTGGACGTCCAGGAACTGGAGCGACGTCCCTCCCGGACTCTTGAGGCGGCAGGTGAGAGTCGTCGTCGCGAACTGGACGGGAACGTTCGACGCCACGTTCACGGAGAGCGGCAACAGCGTGAAGTTCCCGAAGAGGAACACCGGAGTTGCGCTGTCTCCCTGTGTGTTCGTCGAGCAACCCGGGAGCGCGACGAGCGCCGCCGCCGCCGTGGCCGCGAGAAGGGACTGTGTGAGTTTTTTCATCGTCCGCTCCTCAGCGAATGATCCGCGGCGTAATGAAGATCATGAGCTCGTCCGTGCTCTCGGTCTGTGTCCGGCTCCGGAACAGGTTGCCGAGGATCGGAATTTTCCAAAGGCCCGGAATCATGGACTGGCCGTCGTTCGTCGTGATCTTGAAGATGCCGCCGATCACGGCGGTACCGCCGTCGCGCACCATGAGCCGCGTCTTGGCGTCGCGTGTCGTGAGCGGGATGTTCTGGCCGCCCGCGATGTTGATGCCGACCGCCGGCTCGCGCTTCTGGATCGTGACGTCCATGATGACGGTCCCCTCGTTCGTGATCTGGGGCGTGACGTCGAGGCGGAGCGTCGCGTTGATGTAGAGGACGGACGTCGTGTTGTTGACCGTCGTCTGCACCGGGATCTGGAAGCCCGACTGGATCGACGCGAGCTCGCCGGTCTGCGTCTGGACCTTCGGGGTCGAGATGACCTTGACGAGGCCGCGGGACTCGGCGGCGTGGATCGACGCGTCCAGGTTGAACGTGTTGAGCACGTTCGCGAGGCTGAGCCTCAGCACTTGCGGCGCGCCGCTCGGGAGCGAGACGTTCCCGGCAACGTCACCCGAGTTCGGGAAGACGAGACCCGTCGTGTTGCCGTGGGAGGCGTCCGCGAGCCCGTTGAACCCCCACACGATTCCGATCTCGTTCGAGAACGTGCGGTTCGCCTCGATGATCCGCGCCTCGATCATGACCTGCGGGCTCGCGATGTCGAGGTTCTTGATGAGGTCGAGGACCGTCGGGAGGTAGTCCGGAAGTTCCTTGATGACGAGCGTGTTCGAGCGCGTGTCGATGAAGATGTCGCCCCGGGCCGACATGACCTTCCGCGCCGTGGCCGCCATCTCCTGGGCGTTGCCGTAGGAGATCTTCTGGAGGACAGTGCGGAGCGGGCGGTTCTTGTCCTGCGCCTGGATGAACTGGAGCCGGGAGCTCTCCTCCTGCGTCAGCTTCGCGGTGGACGCGATCCGCATGATGTTCCCCTCAAGGACGTACCCGAGCTGGTTGATCTTGAGGATCAGCTCGAGCGCCTGGTCCCAGGGGATGTCCTGAAGGCTCACGGTGACCGTGCCGCGGACGTCCGGGTCGAGGACGATGTTCAGCTGCGTCAGTTCGCTGAAGCGCTGAAGCGTGTCCTTGATGTCCGCGTCCTTGAGGTTGAGCGTGATCGGCTCGCCCGTGTACTGCTTGTCCCCGGAGCCGAGCGTGCGCGCCTCGTAAGGGTTCGCGATCTCGCGCGGGCGCGACGAGTTGTCCTGCTGCACGAGAAGTGCCTCGGCCGCCTCGATGAGGGCCTTGTCCTCCGCCGTCGCCGTCTTCTTGCGCCGGGGCTCGACGGAGGCGGCGCGGACGGGAGCGGACGGGGGGGCCGGCGCTTTGACCTCGGCTTTGACCTCGGGCTTTGCTTCCGGCTTCACGTCAGCCTTCACCTGGTGGAACTCGGGCGGGGCCTGGACGAGACGGGGCGCCTCCCTCTCGGACGCGGGCTTCGTGTCGAGAGGCCTCGTGTCGAAAGGCTTCGTGTCGAAAGGCTTCGTCTCTTTCGCCTGTTTCGCCACCGCGGCCGTCGTCGAGGCGGTCGTCACGTCGATGGCTCGGCCCTCGCGGACGACCGGTTCCTTCGGATCGTCGACTTCGTGCTTCTCGTAAGAGCCTCCCGCGGGAACCGCCGAGGCGGACGCGAGTCTCTCGGGCGCCGCGCGCACGGGCGCCGCACGCACGGGCGCCGCGGCCCTCACGGGCGCCACGGCGGTTGCCGGAGCGGATTCCGAGATCATGGCCGGAGCCGGCGGCGCGGCCGGGGCGGGAGAGAGAGCGGCGGTTCGCGACGCCTGGCCGAATGAAAGTGCGAGCGAGGAGGTCGTGTTCCTCGCCGCGGGCTCCGCGGGAGAGACGAGGTCGAACACGACTCTCGTGACGGGCTCGCTGCCGCCCTTGAACTGGGAGACACGGACGCGGCTCACGGACTCGTGGTGGACTTCCTGCGACTTCTTCGGTGTCGCAAGGAGAACGCCGGGAAGGTCGACGACGTACCGGGGCGGGTTTTCGAGCGCGAACGTCTCCCAGGTGAAGCTTCCGTTGCCCGCGAGCGTCGCGACGAGCTTTCCGTCGACCGTCCGGACGCCAACCGCCGAAAGGCGCGTCGCGGGGCGGCCCACCGCCGCATGCCGGACGGGCACGGGCGGGCCGTCGGAGACGACCGTCGACGGCTTCGCGGCCGGCCCGGGCGCGGAAACGGTTGCGACCGGGGACGCCGCAGCGAGGGCCGGTGTGGTCATATTGGCGGACGCCGTCTTGGCGGACGTGGCGGACGCGGCGTCTTCGACCTTCACGAGAGGCTCGGCGGCCGGCGGAGCGGTTTCCGGAGTGCGCGCGGCCTCGACGGGTAGGACCGCGGCGAGCGTCGCTGCCGGCGCGGACGCCCTGGCGGCAGGCTTTCCGAGCGCGATCGCCATGGCGGGTGAGCCCGAATCGGAGGTGATGGCAGGTTCGATCGGCCCGCGCCCGGTGAGCTCGAACTGAATGTGGGGCTTGCCCATTTCCGTGAACGACTTCATGTCGAGCCGCGACAGGACGACGCCGTCGGCGCGGGGCGGCTCGAGCCCGGGCGACATCACGGCGTTCGCGACGTCGATGACGACCTTCGTCGACCCTTCGCGGTTGTAGAGCGTCGGAGCGAGAGGGCCGTTTCCGGTCAGAAGGAGCCGGGGCGTCTCCCCATCGGTCAGGAGCGTGGCTCCCGTGAGCGTTGCGGGCGCGGCTCCAGCCGCGGACGGATCCCCCGCGGCGACCCGGTCGCTGCGCGACGCGCAGGCGCCCATCACGGGGACGATCAACGCGAACGCCGCGAAACGGGACGCGACTCCCCTTCGGTTTCGCCGCATGCTTCCTCCCCCGGACGACACGACATCTCCCGTGTCCTTCGAGTTCCTCGAGCCCATCAGCATCGTCGTCATGGACATCCCTTCGGTCACGACTTCTTCGAGAGCGTGAGCGCCTTGACCACTTCCCGGAACGGTTTCGGATTCGTGGGATCGTTGACGTTCTGCCGGAACGTCACTTCCGTAGCGGAAACTTCGACGACTTCGCCATCGAAGAGCGTGGTTCCCTTCCGGATCAGGTGCGACTTGTTGTCCGGGCCCCGCATCATGGCGATCCAGCCCTGCTTGACCTTGATCGTGCCCTGGAGCTCGAGCTCGTCCACCATCACGCCGGCAAGGCCCGGCGGGCGAACGCGATCCTTGTCCGACGGATTGCGAACGAGGAGCGAGCGGAACGGATCGCGGCGGCCCCCGACCTCGTACGTGTAAACCGACGGAACGAAATCCTGTTCGGTGACCTTCCCCGCGCCCGCGTCGGGCGGCGCGCCGGACGAAGTCGCGGGGGGGGCCTGTGCGAAGGCGGACGCCGTCCCGAGGCAGACGGCCAGGGAGAGGAATGCGGCGGGAAGACTTCGGATTCTCATCATTCGAGCGAATCCTTCTTGCCGGACGAAGCGACGGGCGCCTTTTTCGGCGCCGCGGCTGCGGCTGCGGCTGTCGCTCCGGTCGCGTCCGTGTCGCCGAGGTAAATGAAGGTCTTCATCGTGAAGTTCGCGCCGAGGGTCCGTCCACCCGCCGCGTCGGGGTAGCCCACCATCACGAGATCCTCGATGTTGATGATCCGCGAGAAGCGCGCGACCTTCTCGAAGAAGAGCGCGAGGTTGTGATACGTCCCGTCGACCTGGAGGTCGATGGGCCACTCCGCGTAGAAGTCCTTGTTGATGTATTCCTTCGGCGCCCACTTCTTCAGGAAAAACTCTCCCTGACCCGCGAGCGCCTGGATCTTCTTGATGAGCTCTTCGGCGTTGCGGGCGGTGGGGAGGATCTGCAGGAGCCTCTGAAGGTCGAGCTCGGTCCGGCGGACCTCCTCGCGCAGCTGGGGCAGGCGGCGCTCGGCCGCGCGGCCCTGGTTGATCTTCGCGTTGAGCTGATCGAGCTCGTTCTTCTTGTTCTCCAGCGTCTGCTTCATCTCGCCGAAATTCGGGAGCTGGTAATACGCCGCCGCGTAGAGTGCGATCGCGATCGCGAGACCGATGCCCAGTCCGTAGTACCAGGGCTTGCCTTCGAGCTGCTTGAGGTCGAGCGACGCCATGGCCTATATCCCCGCCACGGCGGAACCGGGTCTTCCCGCTTCCGCCTTGTTCGGCGCTTCGGCCGGTTTCGCGGCCCCGGCATCGGGCTGCGTCCTGTCGATGTTCGAGAACACGAAGTTCGTCTTGAAGCAGTAGAGCGCCGAGCCCCCTGGACCTCCGCACGCCGAGAACTCGACCTTCGGTTCCTGGAAGGCGGGCACGAGCTTCAGGTTCGCCACGAAGTTCGCGACCGCGGGCGGGTTGAAGGCCTTTCCGTCGATCGCGATGGCGTTCCCGTGATACTCCATTCGCTCGATCCAGACGAGGTCCGGGAGAGCCTTCGAAACCTCGTCCATCAGCCGGACGGGCCCACGCTGGTTCTGCTTGAGCTGGTTGATGAGGTCGACCTTGCGCTGGACGCGGGCCTTTTTCGCCTCGTAGTCCTTCACTTCCTTGAGGACCGCCTCGAGGCGCGCGACCTCGATCTGCGCGATCCGGATCTTCTCTTCCTGGGCCTTGATCTGCGACCGCAGCACCCAGTAATGGACGATCCCGATGAGGATGGCGAGACCGATGACGCCGCCCATGAGGAGCGTGTTGAGCCGCCCCGCGCCGCCCAGCGCCGAAACGCCCCTCTTCTTGCGCTGCGGCCGGGCCTCGGAGAGCAGGTTGATGCGAATCATGCCGCTACTCCCCGATCTTCCGGACGCCGAGGCCGACGGCGATCGCGAGCGAGGGCGACGCCTCGGAGAGCCACGCCGCGTCGACGGCCCGGTCGTCCGTGAAGATCGAGCGGAACGGGTTGAGGACCTCGACCGGCAGGCCGAACTTGTCCTTGAGGACGTCTTCGAGGTGCGCGGCCTTCGCGCCGCCGCCGGAGATCATGATCGAGTCGACCCGGTCCGCGCCCGAAGTCGCCTGGAAGAAATCCAGCGTCTTTTGAAGCTCGGCGGCCGCGTCCTCGGCGACACCCGTGAGCACGGGCTGGATCGTCTGGGCCGTCTGTCCCGCCACAGGCTCGCCCCGTTTCAGCGACTCGGCCTGCTCGAAGTTGAGCGAATAGGCCTTCTGGAGGGCGTCCGTGAACTGGTTTCCGCCGAACGTGATGTCGCGCCAGAAGACCGTCTGCCCCTGGGCGAGAATGTTGACGTTCATCACGGACGCGCCCACGTTCACGAGGGCCACGACGCGGCCCGGGTCGGCGCCGTAATTCACCTCGTAACAGTTCTGGAGAGCGAAGGCGTCCACGTCGACGAGCGACGGCGTGCGCCCGGCCTGCGTGACGACGTTCTTGAAGTCGTCGACCTTTTCCTTCTTCGCGGCCACGAGAAGAACGCCCATGGTCTCGCCCACCGCGCCCGGGTCGAGCACGACGTAGTCGAGGTAGACGTCGTTGATGTCGAAGGGGACGTACTGCTCGGCCTCCCAGCGGATGGACTCCGAGAGCTCCTCTTCCGGCATCGTCGGAAGCATGATCTTCTTGACGATGACCGAGTGGCCCGACACGGATACGGCCACGTTCGGGTTCTTTACGTTGGTGGACGCCAGGAGCCGCGAGATCGTCTCCACCACGAGGGAGGAGTCCATGATCGCGCCGTCCACGATCGCCTCCGGAGAAAGCACCTCCAGGCCCGCCTTGACGAGCTGAAACGTGCCCTCCTTGCCCTCCTTCAGCTCGACGAGCTTCACAGCCGACGAGCCGATGTCGAGACCGACCAGGTTTTTCGCCTTTCGGAACAGCACGATAGGGTTGCCCTCCCTCGACCCGGACCCCCGGGGGCTTGACGCGAAAAGGGATTGACTCGCCTTATTTTGTCGCCCCCCTCGGGAGGGTGTCAAGTTGTTAGCTCCGCACGATTTCCCTTGCCCCTGTGCAACGTTGTTGGTATAAGTGCGCCCCATCGCGAGCTTGATGATGAGGGGCGTAGGGGCGTAGCCACGCTCGCCTCGTGCCGAAGGGACCCACCGGACCCGCGTCTCCCGCTCCAAAAAACAGCACGGAAAATCGGCAATCCGGCGCGGGCGCGCCGTCAGCCGGCCTCGACATCCGTGTCGCGCAGCTTGCGGCGCACGTCCATCACACCCGGCAGGGCCCGGAGGGAGACGAGGAGCCGCTCGAGGTGCCGCCGGTCCCGGGTCGTGACGCTCGCCTCGATCGAGGCGTTCCCGTCGTGACTCGTGCGGGCCTCGATCGAACGGATGTTCGAGTTCGCGGCCGAAAGCACCTGCGTGATGCGGGCGAGCATTCCCTGCCGGTCTTCCGTCCGAATCTCGAGGTCGACGGTGACAGTCGCGTCCTTCGCGGTCTGCCACTCGACGGGAATCTCGCGGCCGGGGTCGAAGAGAAGCGCCCGGACGTTCGAACAGGTGGTCGTGTGCACGGAGACGCCGCGCCCCCGCGTGACGTAGCCGACGACGTCGTCCCCCGGCACGGGCTGGCAGCATTTCGCGAGCGTCGCGAGAAGATCGTTCTCCCCCTTCACACGGATCCCGGTCGTTGCGCCGAAGGGAAGAACGCGCCGAACTGCGCTCGAGATCGCCGCGACGCGGGAGGGCGGCGGCGGCGCGCCCTCGGGGGGCGAGGCGGCCTCGGGCAGGAGCTTCGCGACGAGAGCGCGCGGGGCGATCTTTCCGGAGCCCACGTCGGCGATCAGGTCTTCGACCTTGGCGACCCCGAAATCCCCGAGCACGGTGTCGAGAGCCTTCGACTCGAGGAGCTTCGCGAGGCTCTTCTTCCACTTCTTGAGCTCGCGCTCCAGGAGGCGCCGGCCGATCTCGACAGACTGCTCCTTCTCGGCCGCATGAATGAAGCCCTTGATCTTGTTGCGGGCCCGCGAGGTGACGGCGAAGGAGAGCCAGTCCCGCGACGGATGCGCCGACGGCGCCGTCAGGATCTCGACGATGTCTCCGTTCTCGAGGGGAGACTTGAGCGGCACGAGGCGGCCGTTCACCCGCGCGCCGACGCAGTGGTGTCCGACGTCCGTGTGGACCCGGAAGGCGAAGTCCACGGGGGTCGCTCCCCTCGGGAACGCGTAGACGGCTCCCTTCGGGCTGAAGGTGTAGACGTCGTCCGGGTAGAGGTCGATCCTGAGAGACGACAGGAACTCCCTCGGGTCCGAGACGTCCTTCGTCGTCTCGAGGATCTGGCGGAGGACCCCGACGTGCTCCTCGTGCCGCGCGTCCGTCCGCACGAGCTTCCCCTCTTTGTACTTCCAGTGGGCCGCGATGCCGTTTTCGGCCACGAGGTCCATCTCGCGCGTCCGGATCTGCACCTCGAACGGGGGCGCGCCCTCGGGCACGAGCGTCGTGTGGAGGGACTGATAGAAGTTGCGCTTCGGCATCGCGATGTAGTCCTTGATCCGGCCCGGCACGGGGCGCCAGGACTGATGGACGATTCCGAGCACGGTGTAGCAGTCGGGAATCGTGTCCACGAGCACCCGGAACGCGAGGACGTCGTAGAGCTGTTCGAGAGGGATGGCCTGCCGGATGAGCTTCTGCCGGATCGACCAGTAGCGCTTGACGCGTCCCGTGATCTCGGCCTCGATGCCCATCGCCTTCGTCTTCGCGACGAGTTCGAGCCGGATCTTCTCGACGTTCGCGGCCGAGGCGGCCATCCGCTCGTCCACGGCGGCGCGCAGGGCGGCGAACTCCTCTGGATGGAGGAATCGGAACGAGAGGTCCTCGAGGTCGCCCTTCATCTTTCCCATGCCGAGGCGGTTCGCGAGCGGGGCGTAGATCTCGAGCGTCTCGGCCGCCGTGGCGCGCTGCCGCTCCTCGGGCACGTGCTCGAGCGTCTGCATGTTGTGGAGGCGGTCCGCGAGCTTGACGAGGATGACCCTGAGATCGTCCGTCATCGCGAGGAGCATCTTGCGGAACGTCTCGGCCTGCTGGGCTTCCCGCGACGTGAACGCGTACTTGCCGATCTTCGTGACGCCGTCCACGAGGTGCGCGACGTCCGCGCCGAACAGCTCGCCGATGCGCTCCTTCGAGACCGACCCGTCCTCGAGGACGTCGTGAAGAAGGCCCGCGGCGATCGATGCGTCGTCGAGCTTCATCTCCGCGAGCGTCATCGCGACCGCGAGCGGATGGACGAGGTACGGCTCTCCCGACGACCGGAGCTGGTTGCGGTGCTCGTGCGCGGACACGACGTACGCGCGGCGCAGCAGGTCCTCGTCCACCGAGGAGTGGTAGGACTCGACCTTCTCGAGGATGTCCTCGAACCGCAGCACGATCCCATTATCGCGGTACCCGTACGTTTGCGGATAATCTCCGCGCGACCAAAGGAGCCCCGATGGATCTCTTGAAGCAGTTCGTGGACGTCTTCCTGCACCTCGACGTGCATCTCGCCGAGGTGACGCGGAACTACGGAACGTTCACGAACCTCATCCTCTTCGCGATCGTCTTCGCGGAGACCGGGCTCGTCGTGACCCCCTTTCTTCCGGGCGACTCGCTGCTCTTCACGGCGGGCGCGCTCGCCTCGCTCGGCAGCCTCAACGTCTGGGTCCTCTTCCTCCTGCTGTCTCTCGCGGCGGTCCTGGGCGATACCGCGAACTACTGGATTGGAAAGAGGATCGGGCCCCGCGCGTTCGACGGGTCGATCCGCTTCCTCAAGCTCGAGCATCTCCGAAAGACCGAAGCCTTCTACGAGCGGCACGGGAAAAAGACGATCATCCTCGCGCGCTTCGTCCCGATCGTGAGGACGTTCGCGCCCTTCGTCGCCGGCATCGGCTCGATGACCTACAGGACTTTCATCGCCTACAACCTCATCGGCGGCGTCCTCTGGGTCGGAATCTGCGTCTTCTCGGGCTACTTCTTCGGGAACATCCCCGTCGTGAAGAAGAACTTCTCACTCGTGGTCCTCGCGATCATCGGCATCTCGATCGTTCCCCTCCTCTGGGAGTGGGGAAAGGCCGTCCGGGCCGGCCGGAGCGTGCGCGCGTGAGCGGCGGGCGCGCGCGCAGCCGCTTGCTCTCCTCGACGGCCCTCATCTTCTACGCACTCTTCCTCGGTGTTCTCCTCGGGCACTTCCTCCCCGCCGAAACGTACCCGTGGGCCTACGAGTCCTTCCGGTTCCTGTCGAAGGCGTTCATCAGCCTGATCAAGATGCTCGTCGTTCCGCTCATCTTCGCGACGATCGTTCTCGGCATCGGCAAGACGGGCGACGTGAAGGCGGTCGGCCGCATGGGCGTCAAGGCGCTCATCTATTTCGAGATCGCGACGACGATCGCGCTCGTCATCGGGCTCGCGTTCGCGAACCTCGTCAAGCCGGGTCTCGACCTCAAGCTGCCCCCCACCGGCGAGACCGGTCTTGCGAAACCGAAGACGCTCGTCGAGACGCTTCTCCACCTCTTTCCTTCGAATCCCGTCGACGCGATGGCGAAGCAGGACATCCTGCAGATCGTCATTTTCGCGACGCTCCTCGGGGTCGCCGCGGCCCACGTCGGCGCCGAGAGGGCAAAACCCTTCGTCGATTTCTTCGAGGCGGCGGTCGCCGTCCTCTTCAAGCTCACGGACTACGTCATGTCCCTGACCCCCCTCGGCGTCTTCGGGGCGATGGCGGGCGCCGTGTCGCATCACGGCATCACCGTCCTCGGGAGTTACGCGAAGCTCGTCCTCTCCCTTTACGCGGCTCTCGTCGTCTTCGCGCTGATCGTGCTCGTGCCCGCGCTCAAGATCGCGGGAGTCTCGGTCCGGCGCTTCGTCGGGAAGATCCGCGAACCGTTTCTGATCGCGTTCTCGACGGCGTCCTCGGAGGCGGCCCTCCCCCGCGCCCTCGAGCGCATCGTCGAGTTCGGCGTCCCGAAGGGCGTCGCGGGCTTCGTCCTCCCCGCCGGCTACAGCTTCAACCTGGACGGCTCGACTCTCTACATCGTCCTCGCGACGCTGACGATCGCGCAGGCCGCGGGCCGCCACCTTTCGCTCCTCGAGCAGGTCACGATGTGCCTCGTCTTCATGCTCACGTCGAAGGGGGTCGCGGCGGTGCCCCGGGCTTCGCTCGTGATCATCGCGGCGGGGTGTGCGTCGTTCAACCTGCCCGGTGAAGCCGGCGTGGCCATGATCCTCGCCGTGGACGAGCTCATGGACATGGGCCGCACGTCGATCAACCTCGCGGGAAACTGCGTCGCGGCCGTCGTGGTCGCGAAATGGGAAGGTGTCCTCGGCCCGGAGGCGAAGATCGCGAACTAGGGCCGCGGACGGGTACCGGAGCGGCCGTGAGACGCGCCGCTCCGAACCCGCCTCGAAAACTCAACGGCTCTTGGCCGCCGCGGGCTTGCCCTTCGGAGCGGGAGCGGAAGCCTGGGGCTTCAGCGCGGCGCGCTTCTGCTTCGCCTCCTCCCACACGACGACGAGCGGCGCCGCGATGAAGATCGACGAGTACGTCCCGACGATGATTCCGATCATCATCACGAACGCGAACCCGCGCAGGACCTCCCCCCCGAGAAAAAAGAGGACGACGACGACGACGAACGTGAGCACCGAGGTCAGCACCGTCCGCGACAGCGTCTGGTTGATCGACGTGTTCACGAGCTCGGGGAGCGGCGTGCGCTTCGACTTCTCGCGGTTCTCGCGGATGCGGTCGAAGACGACGACCGTGTCGTTCACGGAATAGCCGATGAGAGTCAGGAACGCCGCCACGACCGTGAGCGAGATCTCGACGTTCAGGAGCGAGCAGATTCCGAGGGTCGCCCACGTGTCGTGAATGAGAGCGACGACCGCGGCCGAGCCGAAGGAGGCCGACTTGAACCTCCACGCGATGTACAGGAGCATCGCGGCCCACGAGAACAGGATCGCCCAGGTCCCCTTCTCGCGCAGGTCTTTTCCGACCTGAGGACCGACGTTTTCAGCCGAGAGGAGCGTGAACGGGCCGGAGACCGTCTTTGCCTTGAGCCACTCGCCGGTCGCCGGTGAGACTCCCTCGGTTTTCGAGGCTTCGTCGACGGAATGGAAGAGCCCCTTCTCCGATCGCGCCGCGATCAGGGCCTCGACTTCGCGCCCGTATTCGACCTTGGGGTCTGCGTTCGGGCGCGTCGAGAGCTTCTCGGGATCGTCGGCGATCAGCTTCATGAGGAGCGTGTCCGCTCCGTTCAGGTTCAGGTCGAAGGCAGAGGGGCTCGCGCCCTCGGGGAACAGCGCCTTCGTGAGCGCGGCCGTCACTTCCTTCGAGAGGTCGCGGCCTTCCTTCTTCTCGAGTGGAACACGGAGGAGAACCTGGTTCTTCTCGGGCTTGTCGAACCGCTGCACGGACACCACGTTGACGTTCGCGGCTTCGACGATCTTCCTCACCTCGTCCTCGTCGGGGGACTTCGCAAACCCGTAGACGATCTGGGCCCCGCCCGTGAAGTCGATGCCGAGCTTCGGGCCGCCCTTCGCGACCAGCGAGATCGTGCCGATGACGATCGTGAGAATCGAGATCGAGATCGCGATCCACTTGACCTTGAGGAAGTCGATGTTCGTGTTGTGAAACAGGCGCACGTTTTTCCGCTCCGTGTCAGATGGAAAGTGTCTCGACGCGCTCCTTCGGACCGTAGATCAGGTCGAAGAGCAGGTGCGACACGAAGACCGCGGTGAAGACCGAGGCCAGGAGTCCGATGACGAGGGTCACGGCAAAGCCCTTCACGGGACCGGTGCCGAACTGGAACAGGAAAAGGGCCGCCATGATCGTCGTGACGTGCGTGTCGACGATCGTTCCCCACGCGCGCTTGAAGCCGAGGTCGATCGCAGCCTTCGGCGCCTTGCCGTTGCCCATCTCCTCGCGGATGCGCTCGAAGATGAGGACGTTCGAGTCCACCGCCATGCCGATCGTGAGGATGAACCCCGCGATCCCCGGCAGCGTGAGCGTCGCGTTGATGTACGCCATCGCGCCGAGAAGGATCAGAGAATTCAGGATCAGCGCGACGACGGCGTTCACGCCCGAGAGCCTGTAGTAGAGGACGACCGCGATGAAGACGCAGATCATTCCGACGACCGAGGCAAGGACGCCCTTCTTGATCGAGTCGAGGCCGAGCGACGGCCCGACCGTGCGCTCCTCGAGAATGATCATCTCCGCGGGGAGAGCGCCCGAGCGGAGCACGAGCGACAGGGCGTCAGCCTTCTCCGGGGTGAAGTTTCCCTCGATGATGCCGCTTTCCTTGATCTGGCTGTTGATGTTCGGCGCGGACTGGACTCGCTTGTCGAGCACGATCGCGAGGTGCTTGTTGATGTTCTCGCCCGTGACCTTCGCGAACTTCGTGGCACCGGCCGCGTTCAGGAAGAACATGACGGCCGGCTGGTTGAACTTGTCGCGATCCACGCGGGCGTTCTTCATGTCCCGCCCCGTGACGGCGGCGGCCCGCTTGAGGACGTACCAGACGGGAGTCCGCGTGCGCGCGTCGGCGTCCTCATTGAAGCCTTCGACGATCTCGAGGTCGTCCGGCACCGTTCCGCCGTAGGCCGAGCGGGCCCCCTCCATCGTCGGATAGGGGCCGCCCCGGTCGTCCACGAGCTTCAGCTCCAGGAGACCGGTCGTTCCAATGATCTCCTTGACGCGGCTGGGATCGTCCACGCCCGGGATCTCGACCACGATCCGGTCGTTGCCCTGACGCTGGATGACGGGCTCGGCGACGCCGAGCGCGTCGACGCGATTCCGGATCGTCTCGACCGCCTGGCGCGTCGCCTGGTCTTCGATCGTGATCCTCTCGGAGTCCTTGAACGAGATCTTCCACTCCCGCCCGCGCTGGTCGACGGCCCACGCGTTCGGCGGGAGGACCGCCGAGACGAGATCCTTCAGCTTCGCGGCGTCCGTCTTCTCGTCGATCTTCAGCGTGAAACCCGTACCGTCCGCGGGTCCGGCCGGGGCGAGGACCACGCCGCGCTTGCCGCCTTCGTCCTTGAGACGCTCGAGCGCGTCCTGCGCTTCGACGCGCAGCGCGTCGGCCGTCTTTACCTGCATGACGAGGTGAATGCCCCCGCGAAGGTCGAGGCCGAGCTTGAGGCCGTTCTTGAGAACGTCCGAAATCGTCGGATTCGGGGGCGCTGTCGGAGACTTCTTCAGCGCCTCGTGGCCCCGCCACCAGTACGCCCCGATCGAACCGAGAAGGACGGCCAACGTCACGCCGACGCGCCATCCGGTGGGCTTGTTCACGAACGCAACCTCCGGACGCGGGCCCGTCCGGAAGGCGGCAGGAGCCACCCGTTCGTCAGGAAACCGCGGGATGCGCCCGGCTTCTCCGGGCGAACCGGCGGAGTCTACCAGAAGCCCCGTGCTTAAGGTTCCTCTGGACGCGGAAGGGACGGCCGGGACGAATAAGGAGCAAGGGACACACGCGTCAGCCTCTGAACGATCTCGGGAGGGAGCGAGGCGAAGAGCCGCTCGTGCCTCCAGGCGTGACACGACACGACGAGGACGGGGCGCTCCCCGAGAACGTCCGTCGCGAGGAACCGCATCACGGCGAGAAAGCGCTCGTCGTCCGCGCCCACGAGGGGATCGTCGAGCAGGAGGGGCACGCCCGCGACCCCCGTCCCGAGATAACGCAGGGTCGCGAGGCGCGCCGTCAGGTGCAGCTGTTCTCGCGCCCCGGTCGAGAGGCCGGACCGGATCTCGCCCTTCGTCGCGACGCGCCCTCCGCGGACGAGCACCGAGAGGGAAAGGTCGTCGCCGAACTCGAGAGCCTCGTACGGCGTCTGCCACGTCGCGAGGATCTCCTTCGAAGCGGCCTGCAGCCCGCGCCGAAAGTCGCCGTAGACGGACGAAGCCGCGGAGAGAAGAGTCGTCCGGGCGAGCTCGAGCGCGTCCCGGAAGAGGATCGCGCGGGCCTGCGACGCCTCGGCGGACGCGAGATCCTCCTCCACGGAGCGCGCCATCTCCCCGCCCTCGCGCGCGGCGTCTGCGAGCTCCCGCTCTGCCGCGACGCGGGCGTTCTCGGCGGCGGCCATCGCAGACCGCGCCGCGTCCGCGGCCCGGCGCGCCGCCTCTGGTGTCTCGGGGAGTGTGAGCGCCTGTGAGTCGACGCCGAGTTGCGCCGCGCGCCGCGCGCCTTCGTCGTCGAGACTCGCGAGACGCGCGGCGAGATCGGCCTCCTCGCCTTCGCCACCGCCTTCGCGGCGGGCCGGAAGCTCGTGTTCAACGAGCCGTTTCAGGCGCGCGGCCTTACGCCGGCCGGCTTCCGCCGCGACGAGCCCCTCGAGAAGGGGCAAAGAGCCCGGAATCCCCATCCGCGAAAGGGCGTCGCGGAGCCGCCCCTCGATCTCACGGATGTCCCCGTCCTCGCGCAGGAGCCGCTCCGCCTCCCGGGCGAGGACCTCGTCCCCCATTCGCGCGTCCTGATGACAGCGCCCGAGGTCCGCGAGGAACGAGAGCGCACGCTCGGACTCCTCGGGAGCAGGAAGCCCTTCCGGAAGCGACAGCATCGTGCGATGCGGCCGGAGAGCCTCTCCCAGCGCCTGCAGGCGCTTGATCGCGGCGTCGCGACGGGCCGTCAAGGCGACCATGTGGCGGCGGGGCTCTTCCGCCCCGCGCGCGCGCCGATTAGCCTTGAGCATCGCGGACGCGTCGCGATAGCCGGCTCCCCGCGCGAGCCGGTCGAGCCGGAGACGCAGGCCGGACAGGCGTTTCCGAAGCTCCACGGCCTTGCGCCGGCAGCTGCCCTCGTCTTCGCGGGCGCGCGCTTCGTCCGAGAGGCGATGGCGCACGGCGCGCGCCCACGCGATTCCTCCGAAGAGTCCGAGCGAGAGGACGAATACGGCGAGCGATGCGACCATGTAGACGGGCGCGCCCGCGGCGCGGAGCGCGAGCCACGCCACGAAGGGAACGCAGACGGCAGCCGCGACGACGAGGGAGCGCGCGAGCCGCACGCGCTGTTTCCGCTCGCCCGCGGCGATGGCCGCCGTCGCGCCTGCGTCGGCCACGCGCCGGTCCAGCTTCACGCCTTCGAGCTCGAGCCCCGCCCTCTCCTCCTCCGCGCCCGCGAGAAACGCCCGATCCTCGGGGGAGAGCGCATCGAGGCGGACGAAATCCTCCGCGAGCCCGTCCCGTCTGAGGACGCTCCAGCGCTCCTCCAGGAGCTCTTCCGCCTCCGAGCGATCCCGCGCGGCCGAGACTTCTCCACGCAGCGTCTCCTCCAGCGCCGCGCGCTCGGATTCACCGAGCCGGAACGCGGGCCCGAAGCGGCGCGCGAGCTCCTCTGCCTCCCGGGCCGCGCCGCGCACGCTCTCCGCCAGCGCCACCCGGGCCGTTTCGAGAGCCTGTGGCCTGTTCCCGCGCTCCTCGCGAAGGCGGTCCACGGCAGCGAGTGCGGTCTCCGAGAAGAGCTCCGCTTCGGGCGCGAGTTCGCGGACCTCGTCCTCGGCGGCCCGTCGCTTCCTGATCGCGGTGCCGAGCGTCTCGCGCCGCCGCGCGAGCGCGCGGCGATGGGCGAGAACCTCCGCGAGCGCGGCGATCTCGGCGGCGCGCCCTGCCTCGTCGCGGGCCCGCGCGCACCCCGAGAGACGCGCGGAGGCCTGAGCGGCCGCGGCGCGCCGGGCCGCGAGCTCCGCGCGCCTCTGGCGAAGCGCTTCCACGCGCTTGCCGAGCCTCGCGATTTCCGTATCCACTGAAATTTTCATGCCGGCCGAGGGTTCCGGCATTTCGGCCCGGACGGCCTCGAGAGCCTTGAGGGCGCGGACGACGGAGGCCTCTCCTCCCCCCGAGTCCGCGATGCGCGCGAGCTCGACCGTCAGGCCCGAATCGAGGGAATCCCGGTCGAGGACGTTCTGCGAGACGTAGGCGGTCGCGCGGAAGAGCGCTTCCGTCAACCCACCCGTCACCGTCTGGCCGAACACGTCGCGCCCGCCCGCGCGCAGGAACTCCTGCGTGCAGTCGAGGCCCTGGTCGCGGTCGACGACACGGAGCGTTCCCGCATCGAGGTCGCGGTCGACGGACCAGCGCGTTGTCCCGGCGGTCACGTCGAGCCCGACGCGCAGGGGTGCGCCGCTCCGCGG
The DNA here is from genome assembly GCA_038214715.1 of Thermoanaerobaculia bacterium. GTDB lineage: Bacteria > Acidobacteriota > Thermoanaerobaculia > UBA5066 > UBA5066 > Fen-183. The sequence goes on from JBBQRP010000012.1 coordinate 97,852, forward strand.
CCTTCTCACTTCGCGCACGCGCCCCGCGATGCCGCGCGTCGACGGGAGGCCGTAAAGCGCCGTGACGATCGCCTCGCAGAGCGTCGTCTTGCCCGTTTCGTTCGGATCGACGGCGAGGAGGACGCGCCCTTCCGGCCACGCGAGATCGAGATCGCGAAGAGCGCCGAACCCGTCGATCCGGATGCGTTCGATCTTCACCGGTCCTCCGCGTCCGGCGGGCGGACCGGCCTTCCGAGGAGCGCGTCGCGTCCCAGGCGGAGGGCGAGATCCACGACGCGCCGCCGCGCGTCGCCTTCGGCCGCGGCGCGGAGGGTCGCGAGGTCGGACGCGAAGCGGCCCTCCGCCGAGCGGGGACCGGGCTCGGGCGCGGGCGGTTCCGTTTCGTCGCGCACGGCAAGGTGCTTCACGCGCAACCCAACCGGCCTCAGGATGTCCGCCGGACGGGCTCCGAACGTCTGCGTCCCCGTGAGCGTGACGCGCACGAGGTCCGCGGCCGCGACGCCCGCGTCCCGGAACGCGGCCTCGACTCTCTCGACGAGGGGGCCGGCTTCGAGCTCCGTCACGTCCACCGTCAGATCCCGGATGACGCGCGCGTCGGCCGGGACCCTCTCGACGACGATCGGAGATCCGTCCGCGGGCAGGGTCACGCGCAGGAAGAAACGCGGCCCGGCCTCGTCCAGACCGCGCCCCGTCGGACATCCCGAATAGGCGCCGCGCGGGCGCCCGTCGTCACCCACGACGACGTGCGCGTGGTGGTGGTGTCCGAGCGCGGCCCACGAGAAGCCCGCCCCGAAGAGCTCGCCCGCGGAGAATGGCGCCGTACGCTTCGTGCCGCGCGGAGAATCGGCGCCGGTGTAGGACTCGAGCGATCCGTGCAGGAGGAGCAGCGCGTGCGGCGTCGGGGGCCGCGCGGGCGGAGGCGCGAGCGGGCGCTCGACAACGACGGCGGAGGAGAGGAACGCGCGCCCGACGACCGTCACGTCGTCACGCCCCGGGAAGGGGACGGCCGCCCACTCCGGGCCGCGAAAGACGACGACGTTCTCGGGCCACGGCCTCATTCCGAGCGCGGCGAGGAGCGCCGGGTCGTAGTAGCCGCCCGGCCCCGCGAAATCGTGGTTTCCGGGCGCCACGAAGACGGGCCGCGGCGCGAACGAGGCGAACGCCTCGAGCAGCCTGTGAATCGTCGCGGGCGGAACGTTCTCGGCGTCCCACAGGTCCCCCGGAACGAGAAGCGCTTCCGCACCGCAGGAGACCGCGGCGGCCACCGCACGCTCCGCGGCGGCGTCCACTTCGTCGCGGCGCGCCGCCCGCGTTTCGGGCGTGAACGAGAGTCCGCCCCCGGTCAGCGCGGAGCCCAGGTGCCAGTCCGAGGACTGCAGAAACGTCAGGGGGCGCCCGGAGGTCACCCCCTAGTTTCGCACTACGTGGCGGATTCCTTCGAGTCAGCCTCGCCGGTGGTCCCGCCTATGGCGCTACGGTTCACCTTGATCTTCACCGTGTCGGCGATCTTCAGCCAGACGATCTGGTCCTCGACCTGCGCGATCGTGCCGTGAATGCCGCCGCTCGTGACCACGCGATCTCCCTTTTTCAGGGCCGCGAGGAGCTCCTTCTGCTTCTTCTGCTGCTTGCGCATCGGCGCGAGAAGAACGAAGTAGAAGATCACGAACATGAGGACGTACGGGACCATCTGGACGAGCGGCGAGGCCGCCGCCGAGGGCGCCGCCTGCAGGAGGTGGAACGGGTTCATGGGACGTCCTTTCCGATGGTCCGCGACCACTTCGGGAGCGCTTCCGCCGCCCAGGCCGCGAACCGTTTCGCATCGAGAGCCTCACGGATTCCCCGCATCAAGTCAAGGATCGCCGTCAGGTTGTGAACCGTCATGAGCGTCGCGGCGGTGGGCTCCCCCGCGACGAAGAGATGGCGCAGGTACGCTCGCGAGTGCCGGCGGCAGGTCGGACAGCCGCACGCCGGGTCGGGCGGCGCGGCGTCTTCCCGGTACCTTGCGTGCTTGATCGCGAGGGCGCCTTCCGACGTGTAGAGGAGGCCGTGACGCGCGGCGCGTGTCGGAAGGACGCAATCGAACATGTCGAATCCCTGCGCGACCGCGTCGATGAGGTCGTCCGGCCGCCCGACCCCCATGAGGTAGCGGGGCCGGTCCACCGGAAGAAGAGGCGCCGTATGCGCGACCATCGCGCGCATTTCCTCCTTCGGCTCGCCGACCGAGAGGCCCCCGCAGGCGATCCCGTCGAACGGGAGAGCCGCGATCGTGGCGGCGCTCTCGGCCCGGAGAGACGGGAACATCCCGCCCTGCACGATTCCGAAGAGCGCGCCGCGCGTTCCCGAGATCGCGTCCCGGCGTTCGGCCGCTCTCTTCGCCCAGCGGTGGGTGAGGTCCATGGACGCGCGGGCGGCGTCCTCGGTCGCCGGATACGGGGTACATTCGTCGAGGACCATCGCCACGTCCACGCCGAAGTCGGCGAGCTGGAGGTCGACGGCGCGCTCGGGGGTGAGGGCATGGGCCGACCCGTCGATGTGGCTCCTGAAAAGGACTCCGTCCTCGGAGAGCGTCCGGTTTCCCGCGAGGGACATGACCTGATAGCCGCCGGAGTCGGTCAGGATGGGCCGGTCCCAGCCGATGAAGCGATTGAGTCCGCCGAGTTTTTTCACGACGTCGCCGCCCGGCCGGAGCATCAGGTGGTACGTGTTCGCGAGCACGATCTCCGCCCCGGCCGCCTCGAGGTCGCCCCACCGGGCGGCCTTCACGGTGCCCGCGGTTCCCACCGGCATGAACGCGGGAGTCTCGACGGTTCCGTGGTCCAGTGTGAGGCGTCCGCGGCGCGGTCCTGAGCCGCCCGAAGGGGACCGCAGCTCGAAGCCCAGCATCCCGGCTAAATGCCGACGCGCGCCGTCAGGGTGAGCCCGAGCGCGCTCTTGTCGGTTCGGTACCAGCCCCCGAGATCCACCTTCGCGGGCCCGATGACGACGCCCGCTCCCCCCGTGAAGGCGGGGGTCTTGTCCGGCGATTCGAGGTTCACCGAAGCGCCGCCGCGCACGACGACGACGAGAAGCGTCCACTCGATTCCCGCTCCGAGCTGCCGCACGCGAAGGTTGTCGACGAGCGTCTCGTTCGCGGTGAGGTCGTAGTCCGCGGCGACGAGGATTCCCAGGATAGGGACCTTCACGGACGCCCCGATGCGGGCCTGGCGGCCCCAGGCGACGGAGCGGCCGCGGTCCGCCGCGGGGCCGTCGTCGGCGAAGGGAAACGAAGGCTTGTTGATTCCGCGCACGACGCCGCCGACGTGGACGGGCCCGAGAGACACCAGACCCCCGACGTCGATCGAAAAGTCCGTGTGAGAGCGCGTACGGCCCGTGAGGGCGCGCTGTGCGAGGTTCCAGGGATCTCCGACCTCGGTCGTGAACGCGGACTCCTCTTTCGTGTACGTCGAGCCGAACAGCGCGTGAACCGAAGCGCCGACCGTGACGCGTCCAAGGAAGAACGACATCGACTTGCCGAGGGCGACGTCTTTGAGCTCGAGACCCCGGAAGAGCGCGCCCGAATCGTTGAAGGCGATCGAGGTGGCCGGGTTCGATCCGAGCGCCGTGTGCACGAGGTCCGTCCGCGCCGTGAGGCCGCTGAAACCCCAGTCCGTGAACGAAAGCTCCCAGCCGCTGTGCGCGAGCGCGAGGCCGACCACGCCGGTTCCCGTGACGCCGTTTCCAGGATCGCCGAGCGTGCGGAGGGCTTGCACGACGTCCGCGTAGCTCTGCGGCTGCGACCCGGACGCGAGCGACAGGGGGCTGTTTCCCGAGACGACGCGGAGCGGGCCGAGGAAGTCGCCGCTCTCCCGGGTGAGGAGCCCGGCCGAAACCGCGAACGCGAAGTTCCGGGCCGGGACGGCGGCGGGATTGTCGATTCCGGCGGCGACGTCAGACCCGAGACCCACGGACGCTCCGCCGAGAGCGACCGAGCGCGCTCCGAAGGGTGAGAAGGGCATCTGCGCCAGGCCCGCCCCCGCCCACAGGACCGTGGCCGCGAGAGAGGCGAGGACCCTCCGTGGGAACGAGGAGGACCGCGTCGGCATCGGGCTCCAGTGTACGGTGAGAGGGTGCGTTGACCGTGAAAAAGCAAGGGTGCTATGTTCCGGCCTCGTTTTGCAGGAGGCGAATTGCCCGATCTCGGAAACAAACACAACTGCTTCAAGTGCGGAACGAAGTTCTACGACCTGAGGAAAACGCCCGTGCACTGCCCGAAGTGCGGCGCCGACCAGAAGGACGCTCCTCCGCAGCCGACGTCTCCCGTCGTGCTCCACGCCGCGCGCCGCGCGAAACGCGACGAGTTCGCGGATCCCGACGTCTTCGACCGCAACCGCGAGGACGAAGACGTGGCCACCGGCGAGCCCGAGGACCCGGCCGCAAAGCGCGTGGATGACGACGAGGAGCTTCCGCTCGGTGAAGCCAAGACGCTCGAAGGCACGGAAAGCGGCGAAGACGACTACTGAGGTCGCGGCGCGCCCGCGATCCGTCTTCGTCGCGATCGGGCTGGGCTCGAATCTGGGAGACCGGAGAGAAATTCTCCAAAAGGCGACGAGAGCGCTGGCGGCCCTCCTGGAAGGCGCCCGTTCTTCATTTCTTTATGAAACGTCCCCGGTTGGCGGCCCTCCCGGCCAGGCCGACTACCTCAACGCCGTCGTCGTGGGGCGATCGAGATTCTCCGCGCAGGCTCTCTTCACCCTTCTAAGAAAATCCGAATCCATCGCCGGCCGAAAGAGAGAGCGTGGCAAGCGAAACGCGCCCCGCACGCTGGATCTCGATCTCCTCCTCTACGGAACAGAACGAATCTCGACCCGCCGCCTCACCGTGCCGCACCCGCGCATGACGACCCGCCTCTTCGTCCTCGTACCTCTCGCGGACGTCGCGCCGCGGCGCGTCGTCCCCGGGACCGGGAAGACGGTGACCCGTCTCCTCGCCGAAGCCCGGCCGACCTCGGCGGAGCGCGTCACGCGCTTCCGGCCTGTCAGGACGCGGGGGCGAGGGGCAGGAGCCGCGCCTCGACACGCAGCTGGTCGTTCGGCAGGGTGACGCGCGTGCCCGGAGGAACCGAGGCCGTGAGCCAGACGCTTCCGCCGATGACGCAGCCCTTTCCGATGACGGTCTCGCCGCCGAGGATCGTCGCCCCCGCGTAAATGACGACGTCGTCCATCACCGTCGGATGGCGCTTCGTTCCTCGAATGAGCTCGCCGCGCTCGTTTTTCGGGAACGAGACGGCCCCGAGCGTGACGCCCTGGTAGAGCTTCACGCGGTCGCCGATGTCCGTCGTCTCCCCGATCACGGTTCCGGTCCCGTGGTCGATGAAGAAGGACGATCCGATTCGCGCCCCCGGATGGATGTCCACACCCGTTTCGAGGTGCGCGAACTCGGTCATGATGCGCGGAATCAGCGGCACGCGAAGCTCGAAAAGGGCGTGCGCGAGGCGATAGGTGAACACTGCCCTGAGACCCGGGTAGGCGAGGATGATTTCGTCGAGACCGGTCGCCGCGGGGTCTCCGTCGAACGCGGCGCGCACGTCCGCCGCGAGGAGATCCGAAATAAGGGGAAGCGTCTCGAAGAAACGAGTCGCGAGATCCTGCGCCGTCTCGCGCGTGCGCGACTCAACGGGCAGGGCCTTCTCGATCTCGCACGCGAGCCGCAGGTGGAGGCGGAAGAGGACGTCCCCGAGGTGGTCGCGGAAATTCGCCCGGTAGAGCACCGTGTGGCCGAAGTAGCCGGGGTACACGACCTCCTCCAGCATCCTCAGGATCTCGATGATCTCCTTCTTCTGCGGCTTCGGCTGTGCGTCGACCGCCGAGAGGAGCGGCCTGTTTTCCGCGCCCGCCACGATCCGGTCGATGGCCTCCCTCAGGCGCGCGTCTTCCATCGCGTCATTCTCTCATTTGGAGGCCCAGACCTTCAGGAGCTGCGCGGCCTCTTCCTGCGTCTTCCGGTTCTCCACGAGGTACTCCGGGTCCGGTGTTTCCGCGACGATCTTCTCGAGCATGGCGCGGGCCTCCGCGCGGCGGGCGCTCTCGTAGTCCCAAATCGCCTCGGCGAGGAACTGGCGCCCGACGAGGTTGTGCGGCCCAACCTCGACGCCGAGACGGAGGTTCTTCAACGCCTCCGTCCGCGACGCCCAGCCCGTGAGGAACGGCACGGAGGGGGTCTGGTGATGCAGCCGTCCGAGCACGCGGTACCCTCCCCCTCCGTCGTACGCAGGGTCGAGAAGGATCACCGCCTGCGCATAGTCGCGGATTTTCGCGGCCGCCCCCTGTTTCACGGCCGCGCCTTTCCCGAAGGCGAGCGCCCACTTTCCCCAGTCCACGGACGCCCACAGGAACGTCGGGACGACGGACGAATTGCCCACGAGGTAGGGGACGAGCTCGACCGGCGTCGCCTTCGCGAGGTCCCGGCTGGAATGGCGGGCGGCCTCGCGGCGGAGAATCGCGAGCGACTGCTCGGCCACCGTGCGCCCCTCGTCGAAGATCGTCTTTTTCACCGCGGAATCGTCCGTCGTGTGCTCACCCTTGAAGTAGAGCGCACGCATGAGGCGCCACCGCACCTCGAGCGAGTCCGGCTCCGCGGCGAGGGCGGTGCGACAGGCGGCGATCGCAAGGTCGATCGGCGCCGAAAGGGCGTGCCCGCCCGTCGAGCCTTCGGCGCGGTGGCTCCACAAGCGGTCTAGATCGGCGTTCCTCGGGGCGGACCCTTCCGCCGCGAGCAGGCACGGCAGGAGGACGACGAGCGCGAGAAGGCGGGAGAGTCGTCGCATGGGTCCACTATACTGGCGCGCCTCTTGCGAAGAAGGCTCACCCACGAATTCGAGGTGCCTCCGTGGCCGATCAGGATCCCAAACCCGACTCCCAGCCTCCGCCCCTCCAGTTCTCGATCGACGACACGGTCGCGAACGGGGTCTACGTGAATTTTGCGAACATCATCCACAATCCGGCGGAGTTCGTCCTCGACTTCGGGCGCGTCGTTCCGGGACGGAACGACGTCCGCGTCCTCTCGCGCGTGCTGACGACTCCCGTCCACGCAAAACAGCTCCTCAACGCCCTCGCGCAGAACGTCGCGCTCTACGAGAAGACGTTCGGGGCGATCCGGACGGACTTCGAAACGCAGCGCGCCGGCACCGACTCCTTCCGTCCCAACTGACCCACAAGGAAGACCAGACCGATGAACCCGAGAAGTTTCCCGATCCTCGCCCTCGCCCTCTCTCTCGGCTTCGTGGCGGGCGCGGCCCCCGCGGCCGCCGGCGCCTCTCCCGTCCGGCCGAAGCCGGTCGCCCCCGAGGTGCCCATCTTCGACGGCGACGCGATCGGAGTGAAACAGGTCGTCGACTACCAGAAAGTGGCCCAGGACTCCGGACGCCGCCTCCTTCTGGTGTTCGGCACGAACGATTGCGCCCCTTGCCGCGCGTTCAACAAGGCGATTCACCAGAAGCAGTTCTTCTCCGCTTTCATCAACCAGTTCGTCCCCGTGTACATCGACGTCTCGAGCGGCACGAACGCGTCGCTCCTCGTCGACTACAACATCAATCCCGCGGCCCCGCAGCCCGGCATCGTCATCCTGATGCCCGACGCCCGGATCACGGACGTTCTCGCGCAGGGCGAGATGGCGACGCTCGCGAAGAAGGGCGACGCCGCCGTGCAGGAATTCTTTCTCGCGCGGTTCGCGAAGTCGGAAAAGTAGCGCTCCCCGATCCACTTTAGTCCCCTGGCCTCTGGCAGAATCGGCGCGGTGGCATCCCCGCGAAGCGCGCCTCAGCTCGAGCCCGACTCCGGCGATCTCCTGCTCGTCGCCGCGAGTGACGGCGCCGCGTTGACGCGCCTCGTCACGCGCTGGAGCCAGCCTGTCTACGCGTTCTTCGAGCGTACCCGTGAGCCTTCGGCCGCGACGGAAGCCGCGCTCTCCACGTTCGAGCGTCTCGTGTCGAGCGCGCCGCGCTATGCGCCCGACGTCCGGTTCCCGGCGTTCCTCTGGGAAATCGCGGTGAAGGTCGCGCAGGACGGCACGTCGAGCCGGGTCCTCGAGATTCCCTCGGCGAAGCTCGCCGAGTCCGCGGCCGCGAGGACCGCGCTCGTGCGCTCCGCGATCGCGGCCCTCCCCCCCGCCGAGCGGGCGGCGTTCCTCCTGACACGCGTCGTCCGGCTCTCGACGTCCGCTGCCGCCGAGGCGCTTGGCACCACGGACGCGGACGTGAGGCGCCGCCTCGTGAACGCGCTCGAGCTCCTGCGCGAATCCCTCGCCCCCCTCCTCGAGGGCCCCGCCGCGGCGTCCGCTCCGGCCGGGCCTCCCGGCGGGCGAGAGGAGGCGGAACCGTGACGTGCGCCGAGCTCCGCGAGAGGATCGTCGACTCGGCGTCCGGCTCGCAGGGCGGGCACGCGCCGGTCGTCGCCCACCTCGAGGAATGCGCGGACTGCCGTGCCGCCGCGCGCGAGTACGGGGCCCTCGACCGGCTCGTCCGTCCGGCCACGCCTCCCGCGCCGCCGCCGGATTTCGAGAGACGTCTCCGCCAGCGCCTTTCCGTCGGATCCCGGCACGCCGTCTCGAGCGCGTGGATGCTGGGCGGCGCGGCCAGCGTCCTCGCGCTCGCGGCGCTCCTGGCCCCGCGTCTCTTCCGTGACGCCCCGAAGTCCCGGCCCGTCGCGCCCCCATCGCGCGCCGAGGCGAGACCGTCGCCCGTGCCCGCGCCCTCTCCGGAAGCGCCGCCGCCGGACATCGTCGCCGTGCGCTCGACGCCGATCTCCTTTCAGGCACCGCCGCTGAGCGCGGAGGAGAAGGCCGAGGCCGCTTCCCTTCACGATTTTGAATTCCTCAATTCGTTCCAGATGCTCGCGCGTCTCGACGCCTTCTTCCCGGAGCCCGTCGGACCTCGCGCGCCCGTGTCGATGCCGGCCGGCGGCTTCCCCTCGCGCCCCCCCGATTCGCCCGACGCGACGACCGGCCGCTTCCTCGACTGGCAGCGGGCGTCGCGCGCCGAGCGCGCCAGACTCTCCGCGCTCGAGAAGTCGTTTCGCGACCGCCCCGAGGACGAGCGTTCCCTCCTGGAAGCGCGCTGGGCTCTCGTCCGCGACTTCTCCGAGGACCAGCGTTCGGGGCTGCGCCGGCTCGCGAGCCGGATGGACGAACTCGACTCGCGCGCCCACGCCCGGCTCGAATCCGAGATCCGGCTCATCGGACACCTCCCCAGGGAGCAGCGCCCGGCGCGCTGGCGGGTCCTTCCGTTCGCGAAGCCGCTCACGGGCCAGGAGCTCGCAAGCGCGGAGCGTCTGCTGCTTTCCCGCTGACGACTCCTTCTCCCTCTTTCACGCCGATCGTCCCGTAGACTCCCGGGTCATGGCCGAAAGAGCGCCTGCTCCCGCGTTCCAGCCCTGGATTCCGGCGACCGAGTCACCCGCCGAGTTCACGTTTCGAGCGGTGGCGCTCGGATCGGTCCTCGGAATCGTCTTCGGCGCCGCGTCCGTCTACCTCGGCTTGAAGGTGGGCCTGACGACGTCGGCCTCGATCCCGATCGCCGTCATGGCGATCACGATCCTGAAGAAGCTCGGGAACTCGACGATCCTCGAGAACAACATCGTGCAGACGACGGGATCGGCCGGCGAGTCCGTGGCTGCCGCCGTGGTGTTCACGATCCCCGCCCTGATCTTCCTCGGGTTCCCCATGAAGATACCCGTGACCTTCCTCATCGCGCTCACGGGAGGCGTTCTCGGAGTCCTTCTCATGATCCCGCTTCGGCGCTATCTGATCGTGAAGGAGCACGCCACGTTGCGCTTCCCCGAAGGGACCGCCTGCGCCGAAATTCTGATCGCCGGCGAGCAGGGCGGCACCTCCGCGCACAAAATTTTCTTCGGTATCGGCCTCGGCGCGACCTTCAAGTTCGCGACAAAGCTCTTCGGCGTGTTCAAGGACAACGTGGGGCGGAGCCTGTCGTTCTACCCGGGATCCCGGCTCGAGTGCGAGACGTCCCCCGAGCTCCTCGCCGTCGGCTACATCATCGGATACGAGACGAGTGTCGTGATGGTGGCGGGGGGACTCCTCGCGGCGCTCATCCTCGGACCGATGGCCGTCTTCTTCGGAAGCCACCTGACCGAGCCCCTCGCGCCCGCCACGACGCTCATCCGGGACATGGACTACGCCGCGCTGAAGGACAAGTACCTGCGCTACATCGGCGCCGGCGCGGTCGCGATGGGAGGCATCCTCGGGCTCGTCCGCTCGGCGCCGGCGATCTGGGAATCTCTCGCGGCCTCCGTGAAGCAGCTCCGCGCGGGGTCCGGCGGCGGCGCCGCGGTCCTCCGGACGGAGCGCGACACTCCGATCACGTGGGTCCTCTTCGGCTCGCTCGCGATCGTCGCTTTCATCACGGTCGTGCCCGTCTTCCGGATGAACGTCCTGGGCGCGGCCCTGATCGTCGTCTTCGGGTTCCTGTTCTCGGTCGTGTCCGCCCGGATCACCGGCCTCGTGGGCTCCTCCTCCTGCCCGCTTTCCGGCATGACGATCGCGGTCGTCATCGGAAGCTGCCTCATCTTCCTCGCCGTGGGCTGGACGGGACCGAGCTACTCCTATCTGGCGCTCGTCGTCGCGGCCGTCGTGTGCATCGCGATCTCGAACGCAGGCACGACGGCGCAGGACCTCAAGACGGGGCACCTCGTGGGCTCGACGCCGCGCGCCCAGCAGGCCGCCATTCTCGCGGGCGTCCTGACGTCCGTGCTCGCGATCGGCTGGACGACGTGGGCACTGAACGCGTCCGAAACGAGGGTCACGAAGCTCACCTCTCCCGTCGCCGTTCCCGCCGCGTCTCTCGCCGCCGCCGAGGACGAGAAGGGTCCGGACGGGAAGACCTACGCGTTCGTGAGGGTCACGACCGGAGACGTTCCCGCGCTCGAGGCCGGCAACTACCTCGTCGACCGTGCGGCCGGCACGGCGCTCTACCATCGCGTCGACGGGATCGGAAACCGGAACTTTCCCGCTCCACAGGCGAACCTGATGGCGGTGCTCATCTCGGGCCTGCTCGACCAGAAGCTCCCGTGGGGCCTCGTGCTGATCGGTGCCGCGATCGCCGTCTTCATCGAGATCCTCACCGGACACTCCCTGACCTTCGCCGTGGGCGTCTACCTGCCGCTCTCGAGCACGATGCCGATCTTCATCGGCGGGCTCGTCCGCAAGTTCGCCGATCGCAAGTACGGGCGCGTGCCCGACGACGCGACGGAGAGCGAGGGAACCCTTCTCTCCTCCGGACTCATCGCGGGAGGAGCGCTCGTCGGGGTCCTCGTGGCATTCCTTCACTTCCCCGTGTTCGGGCTCGGGTTCGATGAAGACCTCGATCTTCCGAGGATCGCCTTCGGGCCGCGCTTCTGGCCCGCGGCGTTCAACTCGGACGTCGTACCCCTCGTGGCGTTCGCGGCACTCGCGTGGCTTCTGTACCGGGGGGCGAAGGCCGGGGCGGCGAAGGCAGCCTAGCAGCAGCCGCCGGGGCTCGACTTCACGCCCGGAACTCTCGCCGCGCGATCCGCCTGCGGCAGCCGGTCAGCGTTCCGCGGCGGCCAGCGGCGAAGCGAGCGCGGCCTGCGCCTCGAGCTTCGCGATGAGCGCGGCGCGTCGCGCGGCGTCGAGGTTCTCCGATCCCGCCCTCAGGATGTCCGGATTGCCGTCGATCGAACGCCGGAACAGGAAGTCCTGCACGGCCTTCGCATCCACGCGGGTCGTCTCGCGAAGAAGTCGCGCGACGGCGCTCACCATGACGGGATTCTGTTCGTCCAGGAGCGCTTCGGCCAGCGAGAGGGCCGACGACGCTTCCCTGTGGCCGTTCATCACGAGACCCGTGGCCGCGAGGACCGCGAGATGTCTCTTTCCGACGCTCTTCAGCTTGGCCCACTTCCGCACGACGGCGATCTTCGCGGGCTCGAGGCCGAGGGCCGGAGCGGCGATGCGCGAGCCGAGCACGTCCGCGACCTCGAGATCGTCGGCGACCGCGCTCCATTTCTCGACCCTCGAGAAGAGGCCCGAGTCGAATTCCTTCTGGTTGCGCTCGAGGATCTCGAGCGAGATGAGAATCTCCTCGCGCACCTTCCGCGCCACGGCAGCGTCGACGAGAGCGAGCGCGACCTCGTAGCCGATCGCCGGCTTCGCCTTCGTCTGGATGTCTCGTGCGATCGACCGGATGAGCGCCGCACGAACACCCAGCACTTTGAGAGGGCTCTTCGGTGCGCCGAGTTTCGACTTGTCGGCCTTTTGCACCTTTTCGGTCTTCTCGCTCCTCTCGCCCTTTTCGGCGGAGCGTGCGTCGAGACGCGAATCCAGGGCTGCCCGGATGTCCTTGAGGATCAGTGCGGCAGAGGGTGCGGCCTTGACCATACGCAATCAACGATTATAGCACACCAACTGACCACTTTAGACGTATCCGGCGCCCAGGATTTCATCGAAACGTCCCTGGGCTGAACTCATAAACCTCTCCTGTGGAGCTATTTGCAAAGAGAGGAGTCTGTATGGCCCGCGTCCCGAGAGGCCGTCCGCGCAGGGTGACGAATCCCCCCGCCCGACCCACCTGAACACCCAGTCGCTTGAGATCCGCCATGTCCCGCAGGGAGCCCCGGGACCGGGTCGAAAGGATCCGCTCCACGGCGAGCGGACCGAAGCCCGGTACCCTCTGAAGATCCTCGCGGCTCGCAGTCGTAAGCTCGACCGGGAATCTCTCCGGGTTCGCGAGAGCCCAGGTGAGCTTCGGGTCGTGATCGAGAGGGAGATGCCCGTCCTTCCCGTAGACGAGCTCGTCGGCCGTGAAGCCGTACTCGCGCAAGAGGTGATCCGCCTGGTAGAGGCGCCTCTCGCGAAGCGGTGGCGCCCCCGGAAAACTTTCGAGCGGCGTGTTTCGAATCGGCCGGAAGGCCGCGAACTGAGGATGGTGGATGAGCTTCTTCTTCTCCAGACCTTCCGCGAACGAGAGGAGCTCCCGATCGGATTCGGGCCCGAGTCCGACGACGAACTGCGTCGTGGCACCCGCGCGCATCCCTCCCGGCTCGAGGAGTGATCCGCCGCGCCTCGTCGTCGAGCGCCCCTGCGCGGGAGGAAGGGGCCCGGGGGCCTGACGCGCCGAAGCGCGCCGCGCTTCGCGAACGGCTGTCGCCGCGTCCCGGGCGGTCTCGAGAAGCGCGACCCCTTTCGCGACGGTCTTGCCGGGCGCGTGGTCGTCGAGAGCCTGCTGACACGGCGACTCGAGGTTGTAAGAGACGCGATCGACGAGACGGACGAGTCGTTCGACCTGTCCCGGCTCGGCTCCGGCTAGGGCCTTCGCGTGGAGGTAGCCCCGGTAGCCGTGCGTGAACCGCAGAAGACCCACGAGCTCGAGCATGCGCTCCATGGCGAACACCGGGTCCTTCGGGATGCCGCTCGTGACGAAGAGGCCATCGCACCAGCCGCGACGGAACGCCGTCATGAAGAGCCGCGCGAGGCTCGCGGGATCGAGGGCGTGGCGTGGAAGGTCCCGCTCGGCGCGCATCGGGCAGTAGTCACACGAGAACCGGCAGGCGTTCGTCAGGAGGATCCGGAAGATCCGCCGGTTACCGACGCCCGGAACGATGAGGTCGCGGATGTTGATGGGGTCGAGGGCGCGGCGAGGCTCGGGAATACGGGCGTCTGCCTGTGTGGCAGCAAGTGCTTCGCCACGGGGGGAGGTAGACCGGGTTTCGCGGTCGTCCAGGGACTCGGCCATGAGTGCCCTGACCTGGTCCTCGATTTCGACGACTCTTCTGATGGCAACCATACCCATACCCCCATGTAGCGCAAGTTAGGCGTAAGTTTGGAGAAAGTCAAGGGGGCGTCAAAAAACCCCAGAAAAAAAGGGTGCTCAGCCCCTGGCGATGATGCCGCCGCCCAGGATCACGTCCGGGCGGGCCGGGTCGAAGAACACGGCCGCCTGCCCGGGCGCCGCGGCGCGGACGGGCTCCTCGAACTCCAGCTGCCCGCGACCGCCGTCCTGAAACGTGAGGCGGGCGGGCTGTTCGGGGTGACGGGAGCGGATGCGGGCGAGCACGTCCAGGTGCAACCCCGCCCCCGAGCCTTCACGGGTGCGCACACTCACACGTTCAAGAGGGATCTTCTTAGAAAGGAGAGAAGGGGCCGGCCCCACCACCACGCGCGCTTCCTCGGGCACCGTCGCGAGCACGTAGAGAGCGTCGTTCGAAGAAATCTTCAATCCCCGGCGCTGGCCCACGGTATAGCCCATTGTTCCCTCGTGCGCTCCGACTCGCCCTCCACCCTCTAAGAAAATCCCCCCGGGCCGGGCGCCCGCAAGAACCGGCAGCTCGAGGCCGAGCGCACTCGCCTCCCGCCGGATGAAATCCGCCGGCGTCGAGCCGTTCGGCACGAAGCAGATCTCCTGCGAGTCGGGCTTGTCCCAGTTCGGAAGCCCCGCCTCGCGGGCAATCTCGCGCACCTCGACCTTCGTGAGCTCGCCGAGGGGAAAACGGGCCCGGGAGAGCTGTTCTTCCGTCAGGTCGTAGAGGAAGTACGACTGGTCCTTCGATCGGTCGCGGGCGCGCATGAGCCGTAACGCCCCCGTCGCGTCGTCGACCCCGATGCGCGCGTAGTGGCCGGTCGCGACGGACTCGCAGCCGAGGGCGGCCGACCTCTCGAGGAGGCTCTTGAACTTCACCTCGGTGTTGCAGACCGTGCACGGGATCGGAGTTCGTCCCTCGAGATAGCTCGTCACGAACGGCTTCACGACCGCCTCCGTGAACTCCTCCTCGAGGTTCAGGACGAAATGGGGCACGCCGATCATCTCCGCGGCGCGCCTCGCGACCGTGAGGTCGTCGAGCGTGCAGCAGCGGCCCTCGCCCGCTCCCGTCCCGTCGCGGTCGTGGTTCCAGAGATGCATGGAAAGACCCACGACATCCGCCCCTTCTCGGCGGAGGAGAAGAGCGGCGACGGACGAATCCACGCCTCCGGACATCGCGACGGCAATACGCATCGGGACGGATTCTACGAGTGAAAGGGCGCGACGTCAGTTGGAGGAGAAGCGCAGCGGAAGGGGCTTCAGCCCGTTCTGCCCGTACGGGGAGGCCAGCTCCCGGCTGAAGGCGATCGACATCCGGCCGTCGGGCGTCGCCTCGTAGCGCCAGGATGCGCCCGGGAAGCGCGAAGCCTCGATTCCGGGAATCGCCGCCGGCCAGCGCATTCCGTTCTCTTTCCGGAGCTGCTTCGCCTCGAGGACCTTCGACGTGAGCTCCGAGTCCAACGAAAGGCGGTCGGCGCGCAAGAGCGAGTTCCTGATGTTCGGCATCGAGATCGCGGCGATGATGTGCGCAGCGTCCCGGACCTCGGGTGCCCCCGCCTCCGGGAAGTGGTCCGAGAGCGGAGTGTTTTTCAAGACGGACAGCTCTCCGCGCATCACGTTCGAGTATTCGACCAGCATGACGCGCTCCATCGGGCTCGCGAAGAGATCTCTTGTCCTCTTGTACCAGGGCGAATGCGCTGCGTTCTGGAAAAAATCTCTCCACCATTTCCGCGTCGAATTCCGTCGGGCCTCGAGGACGAGCGCGTCCAGCAGCGGTCCACGGGGATCCAGGGTCGCGAGGCGCTGCCTCCAGAGCCGTTCGTCGACACTCACCTTTCTTAGAACTCCGACTTCGAGACGTGCGACGGCCACCGCCATGAGAAGCGAGAGCACCTCGGGCCGCCCTCGAAGCGACTCGTTGAGATTCCACGAAGCCTCCAGCGAACGCGCGGCGGCCTCGCCGCGGCCCCCACGCGAGGCGGAAAGCGCTCGCGCCAACAGGATTCTTTGGATTTGAAAGAGCCCGAGGCCATTCGGCATGGGCCCGGGGCGCGAGATGTCGAACGACCACGTCGGGGAGGGACCGGCGATAAGAAGCGATTCGATCCCGTCGAGCCCGTCCCTCTTCTCCTCGATAAATCGCGTTAGCTCTTCGGGCGGTTCTTCGATCGAGGCCTCGGGCTGTCCGATCTGGGCCGAGAGGAAATCCCCGGTAACCTGTGCCATTCTTTCTTCGACAGGCGGGCGTCGTCGTGGCGGTGAACCGGCTGTTCGTACCGCGGGTGCGAGATCGAAATCGAAACCGGGTGCCTTCGCGAGCACTTCCAGCCTCTTCGCGGTCTCGTTCGTCTCGACCTTCGGATACTTCTTGGTCAGTTCTTCGAGGCGGCCGAATGCAGCGTTCCACGCGAATTCAGATCGCCCTTCCCGGCGCGCTGCCCAGGCGTCTCCGCCCATGATCCATACGCAGGCCGCAAGGAAGGCGGCCGAACCGGAGAGGACGGCGACGTAACGGGGTCTCACGGCGTCCGCGCGGCGAGCGCCTCGTCCGTCTTGCGGATTTCGACGGCGAGGATGTTCGCCCAGCGCCACGAGTTGATCAGGTTCGGGACGGCGACGGCGGGCAGGGCGCGCTCGCCATTCCGTACGAGAGACTCCTGAAAGGCCTCCGTGAGACCCTTCGCCTCGGCGTCCTCGACGGGACTCTTCGCCGCGATTTCGCTCGCGGAGCGCCAGGCGTCGACGTACGCCGCGGATGCGACGCGGCTGCGCCAGGACCCGATCCAGGCCGCGACCCGGCCCCCGAGGGAACCCGCCCCGATCCGGCGCGCCCTCAACCTGGCGGCCGCCTCGCGCTGCGTCCAGGCCTCGCGCTTCCACGACAGGAGCATCGCGGCGCGCGGATCAAGAGTCTTGAGCCTTTCGCGCCACGCCGGGGGATCGACGGGAATCCGGCGCACCGCCGCGAGCTCGAGCCGGGTGGACGCGATCGAGACGAGCTGGCTCACGATCTCGGGCCGGCCACGCAAGGAGCCCGTCAGCGCGTAAGCCGCGCGCAGCGATTCCTCCGCGCGGGCGTCCTTCGCCGCGGCTCTCGCCTCCGCGCGCCCGACGAGGAGCCGCACGAGCTGCATCTGCCCCGAGACGTTCGGCACCGGTGCCGCGTACAGCTTCGAGAGGTCGACGGCCCACTCGGGCGCGGGGCCCGCGAGGAGAAGCGCCTCGACGCGATCGATGCCGGCCGCGTGCGCCGCGAAAAACGCGGCGACGGGAGCCGGCGGCGGCTCGGGCAGGCCTTCGGTCTTCGCGGCCTGACCATCCACCCACTTCTCGAATGGCGCGCGCACGCCGTCCCACTCGGACTTCTTCGGCCGGCTCGATTCGTCGTCCGGCAGCTCCCCGCGCGGCCGAAGCTCGATCCCGAGAGCCTGTGACGATTCCTGGAGCGCTCGAGCGGCCTCGTTCGACGGATGCGGCGGAAAGCGGCGAGCGATGTCACCGAGGGACCCGAGGGAGACCTCCCAACCCGCCTCGACCGACCTCTCCCGACTCGCGGCCCGGTACGATCCCGCCGCCAGCCAGACGAGCGCCGCCCCGCAAAAGGCGAGAACGAAAAATCCGATGGTCCGTCCGATCCGCATCCGGGCCTCCAAACTTCCGAAAGGGTGCGCTTCCGGACCGGAATGATACGAGGCGGGAAGTCGCCTCGGGGAGCAGAATGCATCGATGAAACGACCCTCAAGGCTTTCCGCGAAAGCCGTCGACGCCCGGCTCGCGACGCTCCCCGCCTGGAAGAGAGCGAAAGGGACCCTCCACAGGACCTTCTCGTTCACCGACTTTTCGGAGGCGTTCGGGTTCATGGCGCGGACCGCGCTCGCCGCCGAGAAGATGAACCACCATCCCGACTGGTCGAACGTGTGGAACAAGGTCGTGGTGGTCCTCTCGACGCACGACGCGGGCGGGATCACGGACCTCGATTTCAGGCTCGCGTCGGAAATGGACCGCATCTTCGGGGGCTGAAGGCTCTCAGAGTGTCGATACTTCCGCACAGGCGAGCAGGAGGGAGCCTGTGGCGCCCGCCCTCGCTCCGCCGCCAAAGCCTTTTCCAGGAATATCTTAGGCGGCGCCCGGACTCCGGCTTCAGCGCGTGGCATGGATGGTGAAAGCCTTCGCCCGGGAGAACCCGGCCATGTCCCAGAAATGCGTGGAACTGATCTTCGGGAGACTCGCGACCGACGAGGAGCTGCGGCAGGAGTTCCGGCGCGATCCGATCGGGACGCTCCGGAAGCTCTCGGGGTGCGGCGTCGAGCTCACGAACGCCGAAAAAGACGCGCTCCTCGCGACGAACGGAGCGCTCTTCGAGCGCCTCGCCGAGAGCATCGATCCTCGCCTCCAGAAGGCGAGCCTCCGCTCGAACGACGACATCGACTCGCCCCTCGACGAGGAAAGGAGACCTTCGTGATCCGAAAGGTCCTCGCCCTGACGCTCTCCGTCTTCGCGTTCCCCCTCGCGGCGCAGCGGACGGCGACGCCCGAGACACCCACCGGCCTGCCGATCTCCCTTGCCGACGCGACAGCGCGTGCCCTCGCCCGGAACCACGACATCGCGCTCGAGCGCGACGCCTTCCGGATCACGGACGCGACGATCCTGAGGGCGCAGGGTTCCTACGATCCCTCGTTCCATCTCGACGCGCGCTACCGCAACCACACGGACCCCGTGAACTCGCTCCTCTCCGGGGCGCCCGCGGGCGAGATCGCCCCCTCGGCGGAAGGCATCTGGGGCACCGTGAGCGTCGGCCAGCTTCTCCCGACCGGCGCCACGGTCAACCTCGCCGCCTCGGGATCGCGGGATCTCACGAATTCGTTCTTCACGATCCTCTCTCCGGCCTGGAGCACCTCGGTCGGGGTCGACCTGAGGCAGCCTCTCCTGCAGGGGCTTCGGCTCGACCCGGCGCGGCGTGCGCTGCGCATCGCCCGGATCGACCGCGAAAGAGGCTCCGCCAGCCTGCGCCGCGCGGTGACCGAGACCGTCGCGTCGGTCGAGCGCGCGTACTGGTCTCTCGTGGCCGCGCGGCGCGACGTCCTCGTGAGGGAGGCGAGCATCAAGCTCGCGGGCGACCAGCGCGACGACACGAAGACGAAGATCGACGTCGGCACGCTCGCGGAGTCCGAGATTGCGCAGCCCGTGGCCGAGCTCGAGCGCCGGAGGGGCGATCTCTACGCCTCGCAGGAAGCCGTGCGTCGCGCCGAGCTTTCGCTGAAGCTGCTCCTCCTCGACGACGAGAACGATGCGGTGTGGAACCAGCCGCTGCAGCCGACGGACGCGCCGGAGACCGAAGTGCGCCGCGTCGATCTCGCCGCGGCCCTGAAAGAGGCGACCTCCCGCCGGCCCGAGATCGCGGAAGCGGCGGCGCGCGTCGCGGAGCGCGACGTCGACGTGGATTTCGCACGGAGCCGGCTCCTGCCGCAGCTCGACCTCGTCGCGTCCTACGCGCGGCGCGGCCTCGCGGGCGACCTGAATCCGAACACTCCCGCCATCGGCTTCACGGGCGAGCCCGTCGTCGTTCCGGACGCCTTGAACGGCGGCCTCGGCCGCTCCCTCGGCACCATCGGGGAGGGGCGCTTCCCGGACGCCTCGATCGGCGTCTCGGTCACGGTTCCGATCCTGAACCGCGTCGCACGCGCCGACTCGGCGATCGCGAAGGCGCAGAAGAGCCAGGCTCTGACGACGCTCGCCCAGCAGAAACAGCGCGTCGCCGTCGAGGTCCGCAACGCCGCGCTCAGCCTCGAAACCGCCGCCGCACGCATCGAGGCCGCGAAGGCCGGGCGCGAAGCCGCGGAAACGCAGCTCCGCACCGAGCAGGAGCGCTACGGCGTGGGCCTCTCGACGAACTTCTTCGTCCTCACGCGCCAGAACGAGCTCGCGCAGGCGTCGCTCACGGAAACGGCGGCGCTCACGGACTACCGCCGGGCTCTTACCGACTTTGCACGCGCGACAGGGAATCTCCTCGAGGAACGCCGCATCGAGATCACGGACGACGCTCCGGCTCTCCGGGTCGACGGGGGAAAGTGAACATGGGTCGATCGAACCGTGCCGTCCGCGCCGTGTCCCTCTTCGCGCTGGCGAACGCTACCCTTCTCTCTGGCTGCACGCGCGGCGCGAAGGGGCGCACGACGGCCGCGGCGCCCGCTCCCGCTCCGATCGTCGTCCGCGCCGCGGGCGTTGAGAGCCGCGTCCTCCCCCGCATCCTCGAGGTCACGGGCGCGCTCACGGCCGACGAGTCGGCCGACGTCGCCTCCGAGCGCGACGGGAACGTCGCGACCGTGCGCGTCGAGCGCGGGACGTTCGTCGAGAAGGGCGCGATCCTCGCGACGCTCGACGACCGCGACGCGAAGGCGCAGCTCGACCAGGCGCGCGCGAACCTCGCGTGGGCCGAAGCGGAGTTCACGCGCTACGCCGAGCTCCGGCAGAAGCAGGTCGTCGCGAAATCCGAGAACCAGAGGAAGGAGACCGACCGCGACCTCAACCGATCGGCCGTCGCCCTCGCCGAAAAGGCTTTCCAGGACTGCGTCATCCGCGCCCCCTTCGCGGGCGTCGTCACCGAGAAGAAGATCTCGGCCGGAGCGTTCGTGAAGCGAGGGCAGGCGATCTGCGGCCTCGTGAAGATCGATCCCCTGAGGGCCGAGCTCGCCATCCCCGAGTCCGCCGTCTCCGCCATCCAGGTCGGCCAGAAGGTGAAGCTCAGCGTGCAGTCGTTCCCCGACCGGAGCTTCGACGCGACGATGCGCTACATCGGCCCCTCGCTGAGGTCCGAGTCGCGCACGCTCGTCGTCGAGGCCGTCGTCCCGAACCCGCAGCATCTTCTGAAGCCCGGTCTCTTCGTCACGGCGCGCGTCGCGCTGCCGAAGTCCGGGGAAACGCTCCTCGTGCCCGCGGCGGCGGTGATCACCGACTCGGGCGTCTCGCGGGTCTTCGTCCTCGGCGCGCAACGTGTCGCCGAGCGCATCGTCGCGCTGGGCGACCGGTACGGCGACGCCACCGAGGTGCGCTCCGGCCTCGCGGAAGGCGAGCGCGTGATCGTGAGTCCCGACCGGCGTGTCGCGGACGGCCTCGAAGTCTCCCGCTCCCGCTGATCGGCGAAAGGAAACCATACCGTGCAGGCCCTCGCCCGTCTCTGCGTCCGCCGACCCGTCTTCGCCTCCGTTCTCATCATCGCGCTCGTCGTGGTCGGTGGCGTCGGTTACTCGCGCCTCGGCGTGGACCGCTATCCGCGCGTCGACTTCCCCACCGTGGCCGTCATCACGAGGCTCCCCGGCGCCGCCCCCGAGGAGGTCGAGACCGAGATCACGGACAAGATCGAGGAGTCGATCAACACGATCGCGGGCATCGACGACCTCCAGTCCACGTCGGCGGAGGGCGTCTCGCAGATCTTCGTGACGTTCATCCTCGAAAAGAACGTCGACATCGCGGCCCAGGAAGTGCGCGATAAGGTGAACCGGGTCCTCGCCGAGCTTCCCCGCGATATCGACCAGCCGATCGTCGAGAAGCTGGATCCCGACGCGACGCCCGTGCTCTCGATCGCGCTCTCGGGCAACCGGACCCTCCGCGAGACGACGGAGTTCGCGGACAAGGTCCTGAGGAGGCAGATCGAGTCCATCAACGGGGTCGGACAGGTCACGATCCTCGGCGGCCGCTCGCGCCGTATCAACGTGCGCCTCGACACCGAGCGTATGAAGGCCTACGGGCTCACCGCCGTCGACGTCCGCCGCGCGCTCCAGACCCAGAACGTGAAGATTCCGGGCGGCACGCTGAAGAGCGGCGCGAACGAAGCCACCGTGCGCGTGTACGGCCGCGTCCAGAACGCAAAGGAATTCGAGGCGATCTTCATCACGCAGAGGAACGGACAGCCCGTCAGGATCGGCGACGTCGCGGCCGTCGAGGACAGCGAGGAAGACGCCGAGCGCGCCGCGAGCAAGGACGGTGTCCCCACGGTCGTCCTCTCCGTGCGCAAGCAGTCCGGAACGAACACTGTGGCCGTCATCGACGCGCTCAAGGAGCGCCTCGCCGAGATCGCGCCGCAGCTTCCGGCCGGCTACACGACCGAGATCGTCCGCGACCAGGGGCTCTTCATCAAGGCCGCCGTCGACACCGTCAAGGAGCACCTCCTCCTCGGAGGGTTCCTCGCGTCGCTCGTCGTCCTTCTCTTCCTCGGCAACCTCCGTTCGACGCTCATCGCCGCGATCGCGATCCCGACCTCGATCATCTCGACGTACGCGCTGATGTATGCGATGGGCTTCACGCTGAACGTCCTGACGCTCCTCGCGCTGACGCTCGCGGTCGGTATCGTCATCGACGACGCGATCGTCGTTCTCGAGAACATCTTCCGGTTCATCGAGGAGAAGCATGTCGCGCCGTTCCAGGCCGCGATCGACGCGACGAAGGAGATCGGCCTCGCGGTCCTCGCGACGACGCTCTCCCTCGTGGCCGTGTTCCTTCCCGTCGCGTTCATGGGCGGCATCGTCGGGCGGTTCATGAACTCGTTCGGGCTCACGATGGCGTTCGCGATCCTCGTCTCGCTGCTCGTTTCGTTCTCGCTCACGCCCATGCTGTCCGCACGTCTGCTGAAGAGGTCCAAAGAGCAGAAAGGAAGCTCTCACGGGCCGGCCTCGAAGTCGCGCGGCTTCTACGGGCTCATCGACCGGACCTACATGGCGATGCTGAAGTGGTCGATGGCGCACCGCTGGGTCATCGTGCTCGTCTGCGGGCTCTCCCTCCTCACGGTCCCCGTCCTCTTCAAGGTCGTGCCCAAGAACTTTCTCCCCTACGACGACGAGTCCCAGTTCGAGGTGAACTTCCGCGCGCCCGAAGGCACGTCGCTCGAAGCGACCGCGCTCATCGGGAACCGCATCTCGAAGGACGTGAAGGCGATGGCGGGCGTCTCGTACGCGCTCCTCACGGTCGGCGCGGACGACGCGAAGACCCCGAATCTCGGCAGCATCTACGTGAAGCTCGTCGACGCCGACAAGCGCAAGGACGCGCAGACGACGGTCATGGACAAGGTGAGAAAGAACGTCCTGCCACGCTTCGCGGACGCCAAGCTGAGGACGGACGTCTCGTACGTCAACGCCTTCTCGAGCGGCCAGAAGAATGCCGAGATCATGTTCGTCGTCAACGGTCCCGATCTCGCGAAGCTCTCCGAGATCTCGGACGCTCTCATGAAGAAGCTGTCCCGGGTGCCCGGCATCGTGGACGTGGACTCGTCCCTCATCTTCGGCAAGCCCGAGCTCGGCGTGACCGTCGCGCGCTCGAAGGCGTCGGACCTCGGCGTCTCCGTGGCGGACGTCGCCGAGACGCTCCGCGTCCTCGTCGGCGGCGAGAAGGTCTCGGCCTTCGACGACGGGGGCGAGCAGTACGACGTCTACCTGCGCGCGCGGCCCCTCGACCGGGCCGACGAGGCCAGCCTCCGCCGCTTCAACGTGCCGTCGAACCGGCTCGGCGCCGTTCCTCTCGAGGACGTGACGGTGTTCCGGAACGGAACGGGCCCCTCGGAGATCAAGCGGCTCAACCGGCGGCGACAGGTCACGATCCTTGCGAACATGAATCCGGGCTTCTCGTCGCAGGCCGCGATCGACCTCCTCTCGAAGGAGACGAAGGCGATGAATCTCGACCCCTCCTTCACGTACCGCTTCATCGGGCGCTCGAAGGAGCAGGGCCGCGCGGCGCAGAACTTCCTCCTCGCGTTCGGCCTCTCGTTCATCTTCATGTACCTCATCCTCGCGGCGCAGTTCGAGAGCTGGCTCCACCCGATCACGATCCTTCTCTCGCTCCCGCTCACGGTGCCGTTCGCGCTCCTCTCGATCCTCGTCGCCGGGCAGTCCGTCAACATCTTCACGTCGCTCGGCATCCTCGTTCTCTTCGGCGTCGTGAAGAAGAACTCGATTCTCCAGGTCGAGTTCGCGAACCAGCTCCGCGAGCGCGGCATGGAGCGCGACGCCGCCGTCGTCCTCGCGAGCCGCGAGAGACTGCGCCCCATCCTCATGACGACGATCGCGTTCGTGGCCGGAATGCTGCCCCTCCTCGTCTCGTCGGGGCCCGGAGCCGGCACGAACCGCGCGATCGGATCGGTCATCGCCGGCGGGCAGACGCTGGCGCTCCTCCTGACCCTCCTCGCGACTCCCGTCGCCTATTCGCTCTTCGACGACCTCCAGACCGCCACGGGACGGCTCTACCGGCGCCTCCGCGGCACCGAGCCCTCGCGTGTCGCCCAGGCACGCCTCGACGCGCCCGTCCCGGCGGAGATGTAGGCTCGCGCCGTGCACGCGACCCGGACCCTGGCAATCGTTCTCGCCGCTCTCGCGCCGTTCGCGGCCGCGTGCCGGAAGGGCGGCGACCCGGACGTCGTGAAACTCAACGGGCGCCTCGAGGCCCCCGTCGTGGACCTCGCGCCGAAGGTCGCGGGGCGCGTCGTGGAGGTGAAGGTGCGGGAGGGTGACCGCGTGAAGGCGGGCGATCTCGTCGCTCGTCTCGACCTCGGGGAGACGGCGCTGTCGGTGGAACGGGACACGAAGGGCGTCGAGTCGGCGGAGGCGCGCTTCAACGACATGAAAGTCGGCAGCCGGACGGCGGAAATCGCAGGCGCCGAGGCGGATGTCGCGGACAAGAAAGCCGCCGTCGAGCTCGCACGACGAGAGCTGGAACGCCAGGAAATCCTCCTTTCCAAGAAAGTCGGCACGCCGCGCGACACGGACACCGCCCATACAGCTCTGGAACGGGCCGTGGCGAACGCCAAGATGGCGAGCGACCGCCTGCTGCTTCTGCGCGAGGGGTTCCGCCGCTACCAGACCGAGCAGGCGCGCGCGGACGTCGGCCGCGCGAGGTCCGTCCTGAGGCAGTCGGAGTCCGTCGCGAGAGAGGCCGAGATCCGCGCGCCCGCGGACGGAGTCATCCTCCACCGGATGGCCGAGCCGGGCCTTCTCCTCGGTGCGGGACAGCCCGCCGTCACGATGGCGTTCGCGAACCGCCTCTACGTGCGCACGTTCATTCCCGAGACCGAGCTCGGCCGCGTGCGGCAGGGGCAGGCCGCCGAGATCCGTGTCGACGCGTTCCCGGACAGGACGTTCCCCGGCAGGGTCACGGAGATCTCGCCGGACGCGGAGTTCACGCCGAAGGTCGTCGAGACCGCGCGGGAGCGCGTGAATCTCGTCTACGGCGCGAAGGTGGATCTCGACGCGGGATGGGGCGCGCCGCTCGTCCCAGGCCAGCCCGCCGACGTTCGGGTGAGGGCGGCGGCTCCACCCGCGGCGGCGAAGTGATCCGCGCCACGAAGCTCGTCCGGAGCTTCGGCACGCGCCCCGCCCTCGACGGCATCGACCTGACGATCGCCCGCGGCGAGATGTTCGCCCTCATCGGTCCCGACGGAGCCGGCAAGACGACGTTCTTCCGGATCGTGGCGGGACTCCTCCAGCCAACATCGGGGACGATCGAGCGGGACGACGTCCCGTTCGGCCTCGTGCCACAGCGTTTCTCCCTCTACGAGGATCTCACCGTGGACGAGAACCTCTCGCTTCGCGCCCGCCTCTACTCCGTGCCCCCCGCGGAAAGCGACGCGCGCGCTCGGGACCTCCTCGCGCGCGTCGGCCTCGACCGCTTCGGCGCCCGCCTCGCCGGCGCGCTCTCGGGCGGCATGAAACAGAAGCTCGCGCTCGTCGCGGCCCTCCTCGCGAAGCCTGCCCTCCTTCTCCTCGACGAGCCCACGACGGGCGTCGACCCCGTCTCGCGCCGCGAGTTCTGGCAGGTCTTGAACGCGCTCCATCACGAGGGCCTCACGATCGTCGTCTCCACGCCCTACATGGACGAGGCCGAATACGCCTCACGCCTCGCGTTCCTGAACGAAGGGCGGATCGTGGCGGTGGGCACACGCGAGGAGATCCTCGCGGCCGTCCCTGTAGAAGCCGGGGCGAGCTCCTCTCCCACGCTGGAGGACGCATTCATCTTTTTCAGCGAGGAAAAAGACGAGACGGCGTCTTCTCCCCTTTCCAGGAAATCTTCGTCCCTCTCTTCCTCTTCGGAAAATTCTTCTCATGTCCTCGTTCGCTGCGACAACCTCACGCGCTCGTTCGGTTCGTTCAAAGCCGTGGACGACGTGTCGTTCGAGATTCCCCGCGGGAAAGTCTTCGGCTTCCTCGGGCCGAACGGATCGG
Organism: Thermoanaerobaculia bacterium; assembly: GCA_038214715.1. Classification (GTDB taxonomy): domain Bacteria; phylum Acidobacteriota; class Thermoanaerobaculia; order UBA5066; family UBA5066; genus Fen-183. The sequence goes on from JBBQRP010000012.1 coordinate 123,853, forward strand.
GCAAGTCCACGACCATCCGGATGCTGACGGGCCTTCTCGAGCCGACCTCGGGGTCGGTCACGGGATTCGGCGGCCTCGACGTCGTGAAAAACACCGACGCGTGGAAGCAGCGCCTCGGGTACATGAGCCAGAAATTCTCGCTCTATCTCGACCTCACGGTCCGCGAAAACCTCGAGTTCTTCGGCACGATTTACGGCTTGGCACGCGCGCGCCTCGAGACACGCATCGGAGAGCTCTCCGGGCGCCTGCGTTTCGAACCCATCCTCGGAGAGCTGACGGAGAACCTTTCCACCGGCCAGAGGCAGCGCGTCGCGCTCGCGGCCGCCCTCCTCCACGAACCCGAGCTCCTCTTCCTCGACGAGCCGACGGGTGGCGTCGACCCGAAGGGCCGGCGCATGTTCTGGGACCTCATCTACGAGCTCGCGGCCACGCGCGGCATGACCGTTCTCGTCACGACCCACTACATGGACGAGGCCGAGCAGTGCGACGGCCTCGGCTTCATCCTCGACGGCAGGCTCATCGCGTCCGGGAGCCCGGCCGAGCTGAAGCGCGGCCTCGAGGGCCGGCTCTTCGAAGTCGGCGTGGCGTCCGAGCCCTTCGAGGCTCTCGCCGCCGTGAAGGGCGATCCGGCCCTCGAGGATTCTTACCTGTTCGGCCGCCGCCTTCGCGCGGTTGCGCGTAAGGGCGCGGCTCCGGCCGTAAGGAAGATGCTGGAGCGCTTCGGCTCCCCCGCGGAGGCCGAGCCGTCTCTCGAGGACGTATTCGTCTCCCTCGCGCGATCCGCGGCCGTGAAGGGGACCGGCGCGAGAGGCCCGGCCGTCGCGGCCTGAGGGGTCGATGCACCGCCTGCTCGCCCTCGTCCGCAAGGAGTTCCTCCAGCTGAGGCGGGACACGATCACGCTCCGGATGATCGTGATGGTGCCGATCCTTCAGACGCTCATCTTCGGTTATGCGATCAACTACGACGTCAAGCACCTGAAGACGGTCGTCCTCGACGAGGACCATTCGTACGAGAGCCGCGAGCTCGTCGCGAAGATGACGGCGAGCGAGTACTTCGACGTCGTGACGTACGTCGACTCCCAGTCCGCGCTCCGCCACGAGATCGACTCCGGCCACGCCTCGGTCGGCCTCGTGATCGACGCGGACTTCGGCAAGGACCGGCGCCGCGGCGCGTCCGCGAAGGCGCTCCTCATCGTGAACGCCTCCGACACGACGACCGCGAGCCAGGCGATGGCGATCGCCGGCGGAATCTCGAGCCAGCTTTCCCTGAGGACGCTCGCGGCGCGGGCCGGCTGGAAGGAGTCGGGCCCGCCTGTCGACCTCCGGGTGAGGCCCTGGTACAACCCCGACCTCAGAACCGCGACGTTCATCATCCCCGGCCTCATCGCGATCCTCCTCACGTTCACCCTCATCCAGTTCACGGCCATGGCAATCGTGCGCGAGAGGGAGCGCGGGACGCTCGAGCAGCTTCAGGTCACGCCCGTGACACGCGTCGAGCTCATCCTCGGGAAGATCGCGCCCTTCGTCGTGATCGGCGTCTTCCAGCTCACGCTCATCATCCTTCTCATGCGGTACCTGTTCGAGGTGCCGATTGCGGGAAGCGTCGTCGAGCTCTACCTCGTCGGTCTGATGTTCATCGGCGCCGTCCTCGGGCTCGGGATGCTCCTCTCGACGATCGCGACGACGCAGATGCAGGCGATGCAGATGTCGTTCTTCTTCCTGCTGCCGTTCGTCTTCCTCTCGGGCTACGTCTTTCCGATCGACGGCATGCCGAAGTTCTTTCAGTACATCACC
>JBBQRP010000013.1:0-119788 GCA_038214715.1 Thermoanaerobaculia bacterium
AGAACGAAGCCACCCGCCTGAAGATCATGGAAGACGCGACAATCCGCTCGCGGCCCGCGCGTTTCGTCGTGGGCCGGATTCTGGGAGAAGACGTCCTGGTCGAGGGCATCTTTCGGGCCGTCGCGAGAAAGCTCCGCGAGATCCCGCGGACCACGGACGGCAACTGAGGCCGCCCCGCGCCGGCTTTTCTATACTGAGTCCATGAAGAGAGCCCTTTTTCTCCTGCTGCCGCTCGCACTGTCGCGGACCGCCTTCGCCGATGACGCTCTCGGCACGTTGACGGTCAAGGGAAAGACCACGATCCTGAAGGAGGTCGCGGCGGCGGAGCAGGCCGACCCGAAGGATCCGTCCGATCACTGGCTCGTCATCCTGGCCTCGGACCGAAAGGTCGCCGAAGGGGATCGGACCGTCGCGCGCCTCACCGAGCTCGCGAAAGACGGAAAGCTCCACGCCGTGAGAATCCTCTGGCACGTCGGCACGGACGGGCTGCATGCGGTGCCATACGACGCCGCTCTCCCGCAAAGCGGCCGGATGGGTCCCGAGCATCCGACGATCGACCTTCGACGCTACGGCAAGGGGCGTGTCGACGCCGAGTTCCGGTCGAAAATGGTCGGTCAGGACTGGCACTTTCACACCAACGTGAAGGCCGCGGTGGCTGAGGGAGGCGTCGTCGAGCTCGAGCCTGCGGCCGAGGAGCTCGCGGAGGCCGCGGGCGGAGCCGGCGCGGAGGGAGCGGCGGGAAGCGGCTCGCTGCAGAAGAAAATCGCTCTCGGAAAGCTCGGCTACGAGTACACGGAAGGGATGTTCGTGCACGCCGTCTCGGATGGAAGCCTCGACGCGGTGCGCCTCTTCCTTCAGATCGGCATGTCGCCGAACGCGCATGGGAAGGGCGATCCGCATCCGATGCTCCATGCGGCCCAGCTCTGCGCCAACCAGGCCGAGAGCAAGCCGCGGTCGGAAATCCTCGAGGCGCTCGTTGCCGCCGGAGGAGACGTGAAGGCGAAGGACGAGAACTCTTCGACGCCGCTCCTGTGGGCCGTGCAGACCGGCTGCACGCCGTCCGCGGTTCGCGCGCTTCTGAAGGCCGGCGCGGATCCGAACGCGAAGGCGAAAGCGGGCGCGACGCCGCTGATGTTCGCGGAAATCTTCCATCGCACGGAGATCGCCGAGATGCTGAAGAAGGCCGGCGCCAAGAAATAGCCGTTCGCGCGGTTGTCAACGCACATTAGAAATGTCCCCTGAAATAGCTCGATAGAAATGTCACCCGTAGTCGCCGCCGCGTTTCTCTTTTTGGTTCTTTTTCTCTTTGTGGACGGCGGTGGAAATGTGGAAAGGGGCAGCCCGTAGTCAGCGAGGGCTGGCCCGAAACAGGCGCTCACGTGCAGCCTGGGCGCTCGCGCCCGTCAACGGTGTTTTCCACGGATGGTCGTCAGGAGGCACCCAGGCAGGACGGGACGTTGAGACAGAAGCCGGTTTGATCGGCGGCGCCGGGCGGTGGGTCCGCTGTTGAAGCTCGTGGAATTCCAGATCCCGGCCACCGTAAAGCAGCACCCGAGACCCATCCAGTCGCCGACGCACGACGATCCTTTGGCGCTTGTGCGGCAGATGAGTCCTGGGCCCGGTGATCTGAAAAAGGCGACTGTCCCAGGCGACCGTCCAGTCGTTCTGCACGGTGCGCTGCTCTTCGAAAACAAACACGTCCCGGAGCTTCGTCCCAGCCGGAACGGGGCGATGGTAGTTGACCTTGCTCAGCGCGCTGTGTCCGAACTTTCCATTGAAGCTCTTCAGAAACTCGCTCGAGAGAAACCCGTTGGCCGCCGCAAGGTCCTTGATGCCCCGAAGCCTCATCTCCTTGACGAGCCGGTCCTGCAGCACTCCGTGCCGCCTCTCGATCCTGCCCTTGGCCTGAGGGCTGGCGGCAGGAATGATCTGGATCCCGAGCCTGTAACAGGCCTTGCCGAAGGCCGAAAGCGCAGGCTCATCGGCCAGTTGCTCGGCCGCCGTCGGCTCACGATTGATGACGTAAAGGTTTTTGTGGTCGGTGTAAAGCGCCCGTGGAATCCCGTAAAGCTCGATCCAGCCCCACAGCACCCTCATGGCCCCTTCGGTCGTCTCCTGCTCGAAAAACCTGCCGTCCATCAAGCTCGTGCCGTCATCGACCATGTCGATCAAGCACGCCTTCTCGCCCGTCTCGAGCCAGTCGTGAAAGCTCCCGTCCATCTGCACCAGCTCGCCGAAGTGCTCCTTGGGCTCCCTCCACTTGCGGTGCGGCCCGCGCCTTTTCTTCCTCTTCCAGATCCCCTCGAAAATCAGCCACCGCCGCAGCGTCTCGTGCGAGACCTCCAGGCCCGCCTCGGCCAGCTTCTCGGCCGCGAGCGTCGGCCCAAACCCGAAAAGCCGCGTCCGGCACAGCTCCAGACTCCGCTTCTTGCTCTCGGCATCCAGCTTCCGATTCGACGGCCGCCCTCGAGACCGGTGCACCAGTCCCTTGGCCCCCTCGCCGCGGTATCTCTTCCAGATCCTCTTGCACTGCCGGACGCTCATCGAGAGCCGCTCCGAAGCTGTCACCACCGTCTGCCGCCCCGCCTTCACCTGCTCGAGCTCCACCAGCCGCGCCCTCTCCTTCGTGCTCAGCCCCACGATCTCCTCCATCCGTGCCCCCCTCTTCAGAGGTGACACTTCTATCGAGCTTTCGAGGTGACACTTTCATGGAGCTACGACATAGCCGTTCGCGCGGTTTGACGGCCCGCCACCTTCCCGCTAATCTTCGCGCCTCTCCGCACCCGGTGGGGCTGTAGCTCAGTTGGGAGAGCGCCTGAATCGCACTCAGGAGGTCGACAGTTCGATCCTGTTCAGCTCCACCACTTTATTGACCTTCCCGGAGCTCCGGTACAGTAAACGGTCATGCACGCGCGCTCGCGCTTCTGGCCGAATTCCGATGAACTCGGGAGCGTGGAACGCTCGAAAGCAAAGGCCGCGAAGCGCTCGGCGCGTGGCTCGCGCACCTGGCGATGCAGACGCGGACTGACGACGGGAGAGCGTCGGCGGGCGGCGCGCCGGTGTCGGTCCGCATCGCGCGTGCGAAAAAGGCCGTGAAGAAAGGCCGCGCCTTCAAGGTCACGACGAAGGCCGACACGACGGCGGCGTATCCGCCGGACCTCGTTGAACGGCGGTTTCGTGCAGACGGTCGGCTCAGTTCTGGGTCGCGGACCTCACGCTCCGGGATCAGGCAGACGGGTGGGGCGTCCCCGGGACGCCCCACCCTCATTTTCAGTTCTGGAGGTGCGGCGGAAAGACCTCCATCGGCATCGCACCCGGCTCGGGGCTGTCGAAGACCGAGCTCACCCACGACAGGTACGGCTGGTCCGCGGTCACGAGCACCCAGAGGCGCGTCGTCCCGTCACCGTTAGCGAAAGGCTGTTGCGCGACGTCGTCGAGGGTCAGAGGCAAGCTGTTGATCTGTACGACATCCTTCGCCGCGACAGTCGCGGTCGTCGAGAAGTACGTGTTCGTGTTCAGGACTCCGACGCGTACGCTGATCCGGAAGGTCGCCGGCGCGTCCCCGGCGTTGAAAAGCGCAACATTGACTCGGCGCGGGTAGCGCTGGTTCAGCGTCGCGCAGTTCGCCGACAAGAAGGGGTTGCCCAGGTCGACTTCACCGTGAACGACGGTGCTTCCGGCCGCGAAAAGGCCCGTAAACACCGGAACAGGGACTCGCCCCTGAGGGATTACCGTGCATCCGAATGACTGACAGCGGCAGTGTTCGACGACCCAACTGACGGTCGCGTGAGGCACGATGCTGCCGGTGGTGCCGAACACGCTGATACCGACTCCATTTGACGGCGATGAGGCAAAGCAATTACCCAGGTCTGCGGCGCTGCCGGGAGCGACCGTGATCACGCCGGGTGGGCAGCCAATCGCCGCACCTCTCCCATAGCCCGCCACGTAGCGATACGTCGCGTCGGCGTTGCTGTTGTTGAAGAGTGTCAGCCCGCTCGCCCAGAGGGTCCCCCGCGTCGTGCCATCCGGAAGCGCATCATCCGACTTCACCGCCCGCACATATGGCGCATAGAGAAGCGTCTCCTGCGCCGCAGCGGGCAGCGTTGCACCGCTAGTAACGACGAACGCCGCGGCCCACGCCCACCACTGCCTGGCCGTTGCCAGTATCATGAGTCACCACTCCTTCCTAATGCCACGTTACTGATGGGCGTTCTCGACCATCACAGCGAAGTCCTGCTGGTTTCGGACCGGACTCCCGGGATTGATCCCGTCTCCCGTGAGGCTGAACGCACTCACGTACACCGTGATAGCGGTCGCGCCGAGAGGAATATCGGTGGCCTTGATATTGATACGCTCGACGTTGTTCTTCCGGTCATAGGTTACCGGCGACGGGTTGCGCAACGAGTAACCGTCCCGCGAGCACGAATCGATAGTCGTGTAGTAGCTGTTCCCGTACCACGTGTATCCTTGGCCTCCGCTGAAAATCACGATGGTCAGGTCCAGGTCATTTACGAGGTTGACGGACGAGTCATTGGGCCCCGCACTCGCCCGATCCGTCCACACCAACGCGAGATTAATGTCCCTCGAGACGTCCGCAATCGTCAGCGACTGCGCCCAGTACTGGCTGTTCTGGGTGAACGTCGTGCCCTGATCATAGAAATAGTAGCTCGAGGATGGCCGGAAGAGCTCGTCGAGAGCGACGCCGCCGAAACCCTGGTACTTGTCCGGCGCGGGCCGAACGTCCCCGCAGTAGGCGCAGCAGGTACCACAGCCCACACCGCAAACCGGCAACCGCGTGACCGTGCGAGCGGTCCCGATGAGTGTCGCCTTCACGAGAGCCGGGGACGGTGATAAACCGCGAAGCACGCGGATCCATTCGGTCACGATGGCAGCGGCTCCCGTCACCGCAGGCGCCGAGAAGCTCGTCCCCGACGACCACGCATACTGCTGGGTCCCGTCAAGATCCGTGTTGCACGCGCCCGAACAGTTCGTCCATTCGACGGATCGGCGCCCGTAGGAGCGCGTGCCCGGCGCAACGACATCGGGTTTGAGTCGAAGGTTCGGGTAGCCGATGCGGGTAAATCCCGTCAGCTGGAGTGGATTGTCCGCGTTGTCGGAGTTGTTGTTGCCGCAGCCAGGCGCATACGCCTCTTGGTTATACGTCTCCGTCGCGCCGACGGTGATGACATTCTTTGCGGTTGCTGGCGGCAGAACCTCCCGGGAGCCAGCCCAGTAATCTGGGTAGTTGCCGGCAGACACGACATGCAACCCAGGGGCTGAGGCGCCGCTCACGGTCTGGTTGCCGTCGAACGTGAACGCTGCCGTGGAGAGCAGCCGTGTCGTCTGATCGAGAAGCAGCGAGGTGGAATCATAGAAGATCGGCGGATTCGGCGGATCCAAGGTCGGCGGGGAATTCCAGCTATGGTTGAAGATTCGAGCCCCAGGACCGGTCACGCCGTCCGGGAGAAGTCCGCTGGCGCTCAGCTCGACGAGCGCGTAGCGCGTCTTTTGCTGGACATCATAGTCACTGAACGGTTGCGCCTCGCCAACTCGCCGATTCTGCGGGTCCTGCGTGCACGCCCTGAAGATCTTGCACATCGCGATCTTTGCGTTCTGCCCGACGCCCTGCGTGAAAGCGTAGCCGTTCGTGTCCCGGCCCGAACTCGCGGTGCCCGAAAAGCCAGCCGCAATCGACGTGGTCATGGTGCCGTGGTAGTAGTAGTCGTCTGCTCGCGTCTCGAGATCCGAGAAGCCCTGCGTTACGTCCGTCGTGAATACGAGCCGGCATGGGTCCGCCGGATAGCCCGGTGGGCGGAGATACGGCGGGCAGTATGCTGCCTGGCCGCGCTGGAGGCCACTGTCCGCGCCCGTGTCGAGGAATCCGATCGTCTGGTTATTCAGGCTAAGACCCAAGCCACCAAGCTGACTGAGATAGTCGTCCCAATAGTGGGGAACGCCGTTGTTACCGCCCAGCGACAGAGGCCAGGACGTGCCAGGCGCCTGCCAGGTACCGCCGATAATCCGCGAGGATCGCTCGTCCGAAGGCGCTCCTTGTGTTTCACGCTCAACGAACACCACCTCGGGGAGCGCGCTGAGGCTGAGCGCGTCTTCCCGGGACAGTTCGGCTGTGAACGCCTCCACCGGCCCGGTCCGATAAGCGCCGCTCGGCTCCTTCCCGGCGGCGGACCGCAGCAGACCCAGCACCAGATCCCGCTTCGCCGCAACCACCGCAACCACGGTCGGTGACGGCCCGTCATCATCACCCGCCGACCGAAAGTCAACGTGGAAGCGCTTGATGCCAGCCGGGATTTCAGAAACGGCGTAGATGAAGCCGAAGGTCTTCGGGAGAGCGGTCATCATCGCCCGCGGCCCATACACGTAGTACGCCATGGTTTGGATTGGCTCGAGCGCAATCGCCCCAGCGTGCTCGAGCTCGTCCAGCCAGGCACGCTCGGGAAAACTCTTGAAGACCACCGCAAACAGCCCCGACTCGCCGTTTACCGGAGAGTCCAACCGCCCCGGGAAGTCCCGGTTGAACGAACCCGACTGCGCGTCAAATGTCGAGTGCTGAAAGAACACCCGATGTGCATCCGGTAGCGGCTCGAGCGTGACCAGACCCTTCGCCTCCAATGCGCGCAGTGCATTGCCCTGCGCGAGCGTCCCGGCATACACGATGCAGTGCTGCGCGTAGCAGTACGTGTTTCCCACCGACTGTTCATCAAGCGCACTCGCCGGCCCGGACGCGAGGGGCGGCGCGGCGTGCCCAAGCCGGACGGCGAACGTATCTACGCCCCCGCTACCTTCGAGCGTGGCGAGGGGAAATATGCCAGCTGCGATCCACCAAGTAAGCCGTTGCATGGTGACGACCTCCTTGCCACACGAAGGTTCTGAGAGTTCGGTGGCATTAGCATTAAAGTAGTGTGCGGAGCCGGCGGTTTCTAACAACAGCGCAAATCGCGCGGTAGGTGGGCCTTTTGTTGCATCGCGACAATTACGACCGGACGCCGCCCCGTGGACACCGTGGCGAGGGTCTTGCTGTGGAACCGCGTTCGCCATGAACGTCTTCGCATGGTTTCACGCACGCGACGACCACAGGCGGATCACCTCCCTGCCACGCGAGCGGCTCAGGGCTATGCAACCAGACGGTAGTCCCTCGTGTTGTCTGCCGCCTGATGCAAGTGCTCTAACTCGCGTGATTTTGTAAACGGCGCCGGCACGGCCCTGTGGCGCACAGTCACATATGCCGACCGGAAGGAAGGCAATCGGATGCTTCCACCCGTTCATGCGAGGCGGGCTCTATGCCTGGATCGCGCTGTGCACCTTCGACGCGTTCGCTCGACTTATCCCGACGGCTCCGGTGAATGCGTGGCCCGTCTTGCCCGCGGTCCAGAAGCGCCCCGCACGGCACGTGGCCGTGCTGGAGATCGTGAGCTATGAGCCGCCGGTCAAGGTTGCGGCCCGACTCTTCTACGGGTCGCCGTTCACGATTCGCAGGGTATCGAACCGCCGTGCGACATTACCCCGAGCGGCACTTCCGCGGGCATCGCGAAGGCGGTAGCGCTCGAGGGCTCCGAGAGCAGCCAGCGAATTCTCCTCTTCGGGGTGAAGTTCGACCGCCACCTCGCGGACGAGCGTGGCGTCTTGCGCCATACCCGGGCAGCGTACGGCAAGGACCTCTGCCGCTTCGCCGTGTTCCTCTCGACGATTTTCTGGAACAAGCCCCTCGAGAAGATCGCCGCGAAGGATGTCGAGGCGCTCGCCGTGCGGTCGTACCTCGCGCACCTTTGCCCGGACGGGCGCGGCGCCTTGCGCCGCGCCGGTACTTTCCTCGGTGCCCCCGGGCGTGGCGGGAGCATGCCGGCGCGCGAGGACCGAGGACACGAGCGAGCGAGCGAGGCCCGCAGGTGCTCGCGCGCTGAAGACGAGCATGCGCACTGCCACGCCTTCGAGCGCTCGCGCCGAAGGCGCGCACGACTGAATTCTTCACGCCGGTCCTCGAAGCCGAGATGTGCGCCTTAGCTCCGGCGTTAAGCCCGCGCCCGCACCGAGTTGTCGAGCACGGCCGAAGGCCGCGCGCAGACCTGGAACGAAATCCTCGATTTCGTTAACCGAGCGTCAGCGAGGCGAAGGCGCCCGAGCCCGGCCCCTCGGCGCGTCAGCGACGAGGGACGAGGAAGATCCGGGTCCGAGAATGACCGGCATTCTCGGACAGCGGCCGTGGCGCGACGCGGCACCACCGGCGGAACGAAGTGGAGCCGCACGAGGTGGTGACGCGGCGCGATCACGGAAGCAAGGCGCCTGACGGCGAGGGGGGCGCGGGGGCCCCCGCCGGCGGGCGCCTTGCGGAGCGACCGGCGCGCTCGGGCTCGGGCGCCGAAGCTCGGCGCGGGCGCGGGCGGATCGTGGGCCTCGGTCCTCGGTGCTCTTCGGAGATGGAGGAAGCTGAAGGCGAGTCAGGATCAGAGCCGGCCTCCAGCGCGGCGCGCCGCTTGCGGTGAGCGCGCGACGGCCGAGCACGTGTGGCCTCACGCGGCGCAGGCGGTCGCGCGCGAACCATAGCGAGCGGCGTGCCGTCGCGGGCCGACGCCCGGGGAAAACCCTACGCGCCGGCCTTTCGCTTCGGGCGATCGGCCATGGCCTCGATCATCCGAAGCACCGCGACTTGATCGTCACGTGGCAGCTCCTCGAGCCGCTTGAGGCGCCGCGTCCGGCGCAGGCTCTCCCCTGCCGTCGCGGCGGCCGCTCGCCGCGACGGCGGCTTGCGGCCGAAAAGCTCGTCGATCGAGACATCCAGAGCGTCCGCGATCTTCACCAGCAGCTCCGGAGGCGGGGAGACGCCGTGGACTTCGTAGTAGTTGATCATGCGCTGGGACGCGCCGGTGAGACTGGCGAGCTCGGCCTGCGTCAGCCTCTTGGCCAGCCGGTGCTGGCGGATCCGATCCCCGAGGGTCTCGGTTTTGCCCGACTTCTTCTTGCGCGGCCTCGGCATCGAACCGAGTGTAGGGTCAGGTCCGTTGCCTCTCATCCGGCAGTTCTTGACTGAATAACAATAACTGTATATTACTACCGGGCACGATGCACGACGCAGCGCCCCGTTTCTCACCTCACTTTCTTCTTGACAGGGTTTCGCCGTGGCGTGGCTGCTGAAGCGCAGCGACCGCGACTCGCGCTGGTACATCTGCTTCCGCACGACCAGCGGTCGCGAGGTCCGGCGCGCCGCGGGGCACTCACGCCGGTCCGCGGAGAGGATCCTCGCCAAGATCGAAACCGAAGTGCGAGAGAACCGGTTCTTCCAGCGTGATCAGCGCTCGACGTGGACGCTCGGGCGTCTCTCGGAGGTCTACCTCGAGCGCCTCGGGCGCCTTCGTCCACGCTCGGCACGCTGGCGGCGGGAAATGTACCGGCAGCTCCTCCAGGTCCTGGGTGAGGACCTGCTCATCGAAGAGATCGAGCTCGCGACTCTCGACGAGTACGTCTCGAGACGCCGCGGTCAGGGCAAGGCGCCCTCGACGATCAACCGGGAGCTCTCCGTTCTACGTCACTCACTGCACCTCGCCGCTCGCTGGAGGACCGAGACGAGCCTTTCGCGCTACAGGCTCGCCGAGTGGGAGCCGCTGCGTGAAGCGCAGAGCGCGCGCCAGGCCGTCTTCCTGACGGCCGAGCAGGTCGCGCGCCTGCTGGCCGCCGCGCACACGCGGGCGGCACGCGGTGACCTCAACGAGCGCCAGGGCGAAGCCGTCGTCCGGCTCGCGCTCGAGACCGGCGCACGGCTCGGCGAGATTCTGGCGCTCTCCTGGGACGACCTCGACCGCAACGGAATCCTCCGGGTCAGGACCGAGAAGAACGGCCCCGACCGCTGGCTCCAGCTGTCCGAGCCGACGGTGCGGCTGCTCGAGACTTCCGCGATCACGGCGAGGGGTGCGGCCTCATCTTCCGCAGCCCCGTGACTGGCCTCAAGCGCGGCGATGTCCGCCGGTTCTGGCGCTGGACCCGCAAGAAAGCGAAGGTCGAGCACATCCGCTTTCACGATCTGCGGCACACGGCCGCTTCCGAGATGCTCCGGCGCGGCGTGCTGCTCCGGGAAGTCCAGTACGTCATGGGTCATTCCTCGGCCCGGATGACCGAGCGCTACGCCCACTTCGCTCCCACCTTCAATGCTCCGAAGGCTCTCTCCTGGTAACGTAAACGGTCATGCAGTTTTGCCTTAGAAGCGGGGCTCCCCCGCTCTGAAAGGCTTGAATTCCCCAGGAAAACGCAGGGGCGCTCCTTTATCGCACTCAGGAGGTCGTCAGTTCGATCCTGATCAGCTCCACCACTTTACGAGCCCTCCCCCTCCGCACGTACAGCGATACGGCATGCACGGAGGACACCGATGAAGCCCTCTAAAACGAAGGCCGGAAAGCACTCGACACGTGGCTCACGTGACCTTGCGATGACAGCGCGGACGCGCTTCTCGCGGGACCTGGCGATGCAGCTGAAGAAGGCCGAGGCCGCGCTCAAGAAGGCCGCCACGATGGCTCCGAAGGCCCGCGGCTCTCGAGACCTGGCGCTGCAGATCGATCGCGCGAAGAAGGCCGTCAAGAAGGCCACGGCGATCGCGCGGACGACACGCGGCTCTCGCGACCTGAAAGCCTGACTCGACTCCCCCTCTCTCCTGGCCCGCTGGTCACGGCGCGTGCGAAGTGCAAGCGTGCGGTGAGCGCACCCTCGCGCACGCGCCGCGCCCGCTAACGACTCGGCGATCGGGTGAGCTCGTCTCGACGGACGCGCTCGAAGAGCACGACCGGAGAGACAGCGCCCCCGGCGGCTCCGGCGAGAGGGGCTGGTGGAGCCGGGCGCGGGCGCAGCGCGCGCGCCGGGTCCCTCTTCCCCGGCCCTTCTCCCGGCACGCGCGCCGCGAAGCCCGCTGGCCGATAAACGCGTTTATCGTCCCCGGCGCTTTCCATGTCCCGCTTCACTTCGTTTCGCGGGGGCACCCCTCTCGCCTCCGGGCTCTCGCTTCGCTCGGCCGTTTACATAACGGGGCGCTATGTAAACCCGCCGGGGGCATTGCGGTGCGCGCGAATAGCGCGAGCTGCCTGAAGGCCTGTCATTGCGCGTGCTTTCTCCCGCGCGCGTGCGTCTGCGGTCCTCGGCGGGGCTGCGGTCCTCGACCCACGCGCACGGGCACGCTCGTGCCAGGCCGGGAGAGCGCGCGGGGCACGAAGAGCCCCCGCGCGCGGCCTCCGGCCGCGCGCCGAAGGCGCGCACCGAAACGGAATCCCCTGCGCGGCACGGGCCGTGCCCGCGGCAGGATCGAGGACACGCAGGTACGAGGACCGCAGATGCCGCCGCGGAAGCGAAGCACGGAGCGTGACGCGCCGACAGAGATCGCGCCGAAGGCGCGCGCGACAAATTCTCTTCGCCCCTTCTCGAGCACGCCGACCTCGCGTCTGCTCGAACGCCAAGCCCCCGCGCGCGCGAGTTGGTGCGCGCTACCGCGCGCACCCTCAGCACATAGCGCTCGCGTTATGTGAAGGGCGCGTCAGCGCCCCGGAGGCGTGCGGGGTGCCCCCGCGGAGCGAAGCGCAGCGGGAAATGAAAGACCCGGGGACGGTAATAGGCCATTACCGGCCAGCGGCCACGCGCGCGAGCGCGTGGATGCAGCGCGCGTGACGGGCAGGGGAACGTGGGGCCCCGCCCGGCGCGCGCGCTGCAGAGCGCCCGGCACCAACGCCCCGCACGCCGGAGCTCGCGCGCGCGGGGGCGGATGGGGCGCGGGTACGCCGAGACGGAAGCCGATCAGCGCGCCGCAGCCGAGAGCCGGTAGCGCGGCGCGCCGCTTGCGCGAGAGCGCGACGACCGAGCACGTGTACTCGCGCGCGCAGGTGGTCGCGCGCGAGCGAGAGCAAGCGGCGTGACGTCGCGGGCCGTCATCGAGGGAAGTGCAATCCAAGCCGAGGCGTGACGAATCAGGCGCGCACGCCTTCGTCGTCAAAACGAAACCCGTCTCGATTGGCTACCAAAGAGGACCAGTCTTAGCGGCCCTTTTCCGCTTGACAGCCTCCCGTGGAAACCCCCACTCCACGCAAATCCTGGGCGTACACTGATTCGGCACGCTCAAAAGCCCTAAGCAGGGAGCTCTCCGGCTCGCTAAGTGTCAGGATTTGCTGGGAAAATGATGGCGGCACCCTTTATCGCACTCAGGAGGTCGTCAGTTCGATCCTGATCAGCTCCACCACTTTACGTAGCTTCTTCGAGCCGCGGTACAGCAAACGGCATGTAGGGCGACCTCGGGAAAGCGCCCGCAGACGACGTCCGAGCGCCGTAGAATCCACCGCATGAAGTTTGTCGTGACCGTCGACCGCGACGAGGACGGGGTCTTCGTCGCCGAGTGTCCGGCGATTCCCGGATGTGTCAGCCAGGGCGTGACAGAAGTCGACGCCCTGAAGAACATCGAGGACGCTATCCGCGAGTGCCTCGAAGCGCGGGCTGAGAAGGGAATGCCCCTGACCGTCGCCGTCCACCAGGTGGATATCTCCGTTTGACGCAGAAGCTGCCGCTTCTCTCGGGACGGAAGGTCGCGCAGGCCTTCGTCAGGCTCGGCTGGTAGGTGGCCCGGCAGCGAGGGAGCCACATCATCCTCGTCAAGGGCGAGCACATCGCGTCGCTCTCGGTGCCGGATCATCGCGAGGTGGCGCGTGGAACCCTGCGTTCACTGCTGCGAAGCGCCGGTGTCTCTTCATCCCTTCCTCTTCGGTACCCAGCGCAGGATCTCGACGTCCTCCCTGGTCATGAGGACGCCACACCCGGCTTCTTCCAGGATCGGCTCGATGCGCTCGAGGAAAGAACGAACCTTCTCGTCCGTATCCACGATCTCGACGATGATCGGCAGGTCCTCCGAAAGCTCGATGAGGCTGGACCGGTGAACCACACTTGAGGCGCCGAACGACTCGATTCCCCGAAGCACCGTAGCACCAGAGACACCGGCGGCCCGGGCTTCAAGGACGAGAAGCTCGAAGAGCGGTTTATGGCGGGCACGATCCATCTCGCCGATGTGAATTCGAAGCAGCTTTGCGGTCGTGACGTCTTTCATACTCCGATCCTCCCGATCGCGCGGCCTATGTACGCTCCCATGAGCCCGCAGAAGACCGATCCACCGATGTAGAGCGAAGCGCGAAAAACGTCCTTCACGGTGAGAAGGCCGAGCGATTCCCACGCGAACGACGAAAACGTGGTGAACCCACCGAGAATTCCGACCATGATGAAAATGCGGGCTTCCGGAGAGATCGCCGCGCGCTCGAGCCCCAGCGCGCCGACGATGCCGATGACGAAGCAGCCGAGCAGGTTCACGAGGAACGTGCCGAGTGGAAAGGTCCCTGGAAATACCCGCTGGACGGCCGTGGCCAAGGCGTAGCGGCACACCGAGCCAACGCCGCCGCCGATGAAAACGAGGAGGAGAAGGAACGGCCTCAACTCGGCGCCACGTTATCAAAACGGCTCGCTCGGACCCTACTTCACCTTCCCGTGCTTGCCGGGAGCGCCAGCCTTCCGTTCATGCGGGGCTTTCTGCACGCGCCCCGCCTTCGCGGAGGCGGCATCTCTTCTCTTCACGCCGGCCTCGCGCGTACCGGCCGCGGGCTTCGCCGCCGCGCCTTGTCGCGCCGCACGCGCCGAGTTCGCGCCGCTCGCGTAGAGGCTCCGGTTCACCGTGCGGTTGAGCATGACGTTGCGTGTCACGTTCACGTTTCGGAACGCCGGGCGGTAGAAGCCTCCCGGCCCGCACCAGCGCGCTCCCCAGCCGAATCCGAATCCGTAACGGAAGCCGCCCCACGCCGGTCCCCAGCCGAAGCCCCATCCCCATCCACCCCACCGCGCGTAGCGCGCGTGAAAGCCCCATGTCCACGGCCTCGGGTAGTAGGCCGCTCCCCACCAGGGGCGATAGAAGAATCCCGTCCCGAACACCACGGTCCCCCCGTACGGATAGGACCCGAGGTACGCCGGTGTGTAGGCGACGTAGACGGCGTCCGGCGTGGAATCGTAGACGGTGACGAATCGCGTGTTGTAGACCGGACTCTCCGGCGGAATGGTCCGGATGTCCTGGTCGGGTATCGAGTCCGCGACCTGCCATGGGCCGCGGGGAGTCTCGCCGGTGAACCAGACGCCCTGATCGCAGACGTAATACCGCCCGCGGATCCGGAGCACGCTCTGCGGCGTGTTCAGCGCGTACTCGACACTCGAGTCCGGCACGGACTCGAACTTCGGGTCGCCGTCGTACGTCACGTCGACGTGCGCGGTGCTGCGGCGGACCGCGGTCGTGCGGGGAGTCGCCGCGTCCTTCAGGGCCTCGCGGGCTTCGGCCGTGCCGGGTACGAACGCGAGGACGTCCGCCTTTTCGGAAGCGGGGCTGATTCTGCGGAAGGCCGCGGGAAGCTCGTCGGGAGCGACGTAGGAAAAGGGTCCCGCGAGGACCCGGCCCGCGCCGCTTCTGTACCAGCGGCCGGACAGGACGAGAAAGACGCGGCCGTCCGGCGTCCGGAATACGTCGTTCTCCGTGTTGCTCATCGCCTCGAGCTCGCCCTCCACTTCCGGCTTCCAGACGGGCGGCCCGTCCGAGACGATCAACTCCGTGGGCTCAGTCGCAACGAGGATCTTAGGCACGCGCTTGTCCTCCCTGGCGGCGGCCTTGTCCACGTCGTCGGGAGCGACTCCCGCGTCCTTCAGATCACGACGGGCGATCTCCACGGCCTCGCGCGGAACGTCCACCGCGGGTCCGTACGGGCCCGCCGCATCCGGCGCCCGGAACCACATCGTCCCGCCGTCCAGGAAGAACGCGTTCTTCGAGGGGTCGCGGAGCACGAGGAACGGCGTGTTCATCGCGCGCTCGAGCAAGGTGCCGTCGACCGCACGGAAACGCGGTGCGCCGTCGAAGACGACGAGCACGGCCGGCTCCGTCTCGAAGAGAATGTTCGGAGGCTCCGTGCCGAGCCGCGGCGAGGGATCGTTCCGCATCGCCGCGAAGCGGGCGTCCGCGAGGACGTCGTCGAGAGGAAGCGACAGCCGGTGGCGCGTGATCACCTGACCGAGACGCGTCGCGAGCCGCTGCTGCCGCGCCGGAGTCGCGCCCGGAAGCTGGACCCTCGCGATCGTCACGGACTCCAGTGTCATGGTCCTGAGGCTCCGGTCGACCTTCACGGTCGCGTCGTACCAGAGCGTCGCGATCGCGGGCGGGGCGCTCGGCGCCTCGTCCGAGCGCCGGATCCGGGCCGTTCCGCGGGCCTTCAGCTCCGTTCCGTCCAGGCTCTCGGCCTCGGGAGCGTCGAGGAGGACGGTCGAGTCGCCGAGGAGGAGCCTCTTCGGCCATCCCGTCTCCCGTGCTGCGGCCCTCCGCGCGGCCCCGGCCCGGCCCGCTCGCACGGGGGGCGCGGGCTGGGCGAGGGCTCCGGCGGTCACCGCGAGAACGACGAGCGCGAAAAATGAGACGTTCGGGCGAATCCGGGTCTTCATCGAAATGGCCTCCTGCCGCGATGTCAGGGACGCTCCGGAGCGCCATCCGGTTGACGCAATGTGACTCGAGTCACCCCGCGGAGCCGTGAGCGGAATGCGCGCTCACGCGACGTCGCGGGCGAGCACCTCGCGAACCCGCTTCACGAGCTGGTGAGGTGCGAACGGCTTCGAGAGGAAGTGGCTGCCCGGGTTCAGGATCCCGTGGTGCACGATCGCGTCGTCCGTGTAGCCCGACATGAAGAGGACGCGCATCTGAGGGAGCTCCTTCGTGAGCGACGCCGCGAGCTCCGGCCCGCTCGACCCCGGCATGACGACGTCCGTCAGCAGAAGGTGGATGGGGCCGTCGTGCGTCCGCGCGATCCGTTTTGCGTCCTCCGGGTCACGAGCCTCTAGAACGGTGTAGCCCGCGAGATCGAGAATCCTCTTCGCGAGCCGCCGGAGCGGCTCCTCGTCCTCGACGAGGAGAATCGATTCGGATCCGCCCCGCGAGGGAGCCGGTGAGATTCCGGGAGTCGGCAGCGCCGCCTTCCGGGGCACCGCGACGCGGGGGAGGTAGATCCGGAACGTGGTCCCGTGGCCCGGCTCGCTGTACACGCGGATGGCGCCGCCGCTCTGGTGCACGATGCCATGCACCATCGAGAGCCCAAGTCCCGTCCCCTTGCCCGGCTCTTTCGTCGTGAAGAAGGGCTCGAAGATTCCCTTCCGGATCTCGGGGGTCATCCCGATGCCGCTGTCCGTGATCGCGATCATCACGTACGAGCCGGGCGGCACGTCCTCGCTCCCGCCGGCGTCGGCCGCGGAGAGCTCGACGTTCCGGACCTCGAAGAGGAGCTTCCCGCCCTCGGGCATCGCATCCCGCGCGTTCACGGCGATGTTCATCACGACCTGCTCCATCTGACCCGGATCGGCCTCCACGAGACCGAGGTCAGGCGCGATCACGACGTCTATCCGGATGTCCTCTCCGATCAGCCGCCCGAGGAGGCCTGAGAGGCCCCGCACGACCTCTCCGATATCGAGAACTTCCGGCACGAGCACCTGCTTGCGGCTGAAGGCGAGAAGCTGCCTGGTCAGGGATGCGGCGCGCTCGGCGGCACGCCGGATTTCGCCGATCTCTTCCCGCCCGGAATCGCCGGTCTTGAACCGCACGTCCAGGAGGTCGCTGTACCCGAGGATCGCGGTGAGAAGGTTGTTGAAGTCGTGCGCCACTCCTCCGGCAAGCCGGCCGACCGCCTCCATCTTCTGGGACTGCCGGAGCTGATCCTCGAGGGCCTGTCGCTTCGTCACGTCGTGCAGAACCGCGAGTCGCAGGCGCCGTCCCTTGAGCTCGACGTCGTTCGCATGCACGTCGACGTCGAGGAGCGTCCCGTCCTTTCGCCGATGCTTCCGGGGGCCGTCGGACACCCGTCCCTGCTCCGGCTTCCGGACCGATTCGGCCGTCTTCTCGCTTTCCAAAGAAGGTTCGATGTCCAGGAGCGACTTCGACGTCAGCTCGCGGGTCGTGTAGCCGTACTGCCTTGCGGCGGCCTCGTTCGCCGCGACGATCGCGAGAGTTTCCTGGTCGAACGCCCACATGGGCATCGGGTTGTCGTCGAAGAGAACCCGGTACCGCTCCGCGCTCTCCCGTAGGTTCAACACGGCTCGCTTCCGCTCCGTGGTGTCGACGACCATGATGAGGAGCACCGGCTCTCCGCCCGCCCGGCCATCGAGGATCTCGACGTAGAGAAGAGCGTCCCGCACCTCGCCAGACTTCCGGCGGAAGGACGTCTCGAAATCCCTCACGGACCCGGCCTCGCGGACCATCGCTAGCATCCGGTCGCGATCGGCAAGTTCGACCCACAAGCCGAGCTCCAGCACGTTCCTGCCGATCAGCTCGGCACGGTCGTACCCGTAGAACTCACAGTAACGGCCGTTCCCATCCACGATCGTGCCGCCGTCGCCGATTCCGATCGCCGCCGGACTCGACTGAAAGATCATCTTGAAGCGCTCCTCCGAGCGGCGGTTCTCCTCCTCGGCCATTCGCCTCTCCGTGATGTCCGTCAGCATCGCGAGCGAGCCGGCGAACCGCCCGTCCGGATCGACGAGAGGGCTCGCTCCGACGCTCGTCCACAAGAGAGTTCCGTCCTTCCGCCGATAGGGGACGTCGGTCCGGACGCGGTCTCCGGCTCGCGTGTGTCGCTCGAATCTCTCCCGCATCGCCTCCCTGCCCGCGGCGTCGATGAACTCGTCGGCCGGCCGGCCGATCATCTCCTCGACCTCGTAGCCGAGCATCGAGGCGAGACGCTGGTTCGCGAAGGTGGTGATGAACGCCGGATCCACCGTCCAGACCCCCTCCTCGGCCGTAGTCACGATCGTCCGGTAGCGCTCTTCGCTCCGCTGAAGAGCCGCCTGGGCCTCGTGGAGTAGGAGCGCCCGGCTTCCGGAGCGATCGACGATCGCGTCCACCTGGCCGGACACCAGGGCGCGATTCGTCTCCTCGGCCTCCACAAGCGCGCGCTCGAGCGCCTGGATCCGTGCGAGAAGGTCTTCTCTGTCGCTGCTCACGAAGAGGCCTCCGGGAGACCGAGCGCGCGGCGAACGGCGTCGCGGTCGCTCAGGTTCCCGACGATTCGCACGGCCGGAAGAGGAGAAACTCTGACAAGCGTGGGCGAGACGACGACGCCGTCCGCGAGCGCGCGCGCCGGCTCCCGCAGGACGTCCACCACTTCAAGCTCGACCTCGACGCTCTGATCCGCCGGGAGCAGCGCTTCGAGGTTCGCGACTGCCGCCGTGGAGTTCGGCGCGCGGCCCGCCACGAAGAGGCGCAGCGAGAGGGAAGGCATTCCGCCGGACGGCGGCCCGGACCTGTGCCTCCTGACCACGCGCTATCCGCGCTTTCCGTGGCCGTGCCCTGCCGGCCTGGGAGCCAAATCGTCCGCGCGCCGCATCCGGCGGAGGTTGCCGACTCGTGCCTTTCTCACCTTGGCATCGCTCGAGCGCTCGACGCGGAGGCTCTCGAGCTCGCCGACGGTCCCTTCAAGGTCTCGCGAAAGCGCCTCGATCCTTTCCCGTTTCCCGGCGATCGAGGCTTCGAGGAGACGCCGCCGGGTCTCCGCCTCCCTCTCGAGGTTGAGCCTTTCCGAGCGGTCCTGCTCCTCCTTCTTCCAGCGGAGCGTGCCCATAAGGCCGGCGCCGCCTGCGCTGTAGGCGTCCGCCAGGGTCACGCCTCCATCGCTCAGCTCGAGCTCGCGGACCTGGTTCGAATGCCCCATACCGCGCGATTTCACGATCGTGAGCGCGCGATTGCGTTCGCCCGCCTGAATCACGTACGAGAGGTGGATCCAGGTGTCCGCAATCGTCGAGACGCCGGCGGCCGTGCCCTCCTGAAGCTCGTCAGGGCCTTCGAGGAGGCTCGTCGTGAGGATCGTGATGCCCTGGCGCTTTACATGCGTGATGAGGCGTTCGACGCAATCTCTGGCCTCGCTCGCTTCGGTCGTCGTGGTAAGCGCGGAGAGTGGATCCACGACGAGGTTTTGGGCGCGATGCTGCTCGAGAAGGGCGCGGATCCTGAGGACGTGCTCCTCGTAACTGCGGACGTGCGCGCTCGTCGATGTCATCCGCAAGAGGCCGGACTTCACGTGAGGGGCCAGCCGGATCCCGACGGAACGGAGATTTCGGACGATCTGCTGAGCCGCTTCGTCGAAGCTGAAATAGACCGTCGGCTCGCCGCGCAGACAACAGGCTTCCGCAAAAGATCCAGCAAGCGTCGACTTCGCCGTGCCGGGAGACCCCGAAACGAGAACGGAGCTCCCGCGAAAGTAGCCGCCTCCAAGCATGCTGTCGAGCCGCTCGATTCCGCTCGAAAGCTTCTCGTTCGACACCGCGTGCTCGAATTCCGGCTCGACCGCGATCTCGATTCCGTGCGAGGAGATCGCCATCGGGAACTCGTTCGTGGAGGGAGACCCACCCCGGTACTTCAAGATTCGCAAGTGCCGCGTCGCAACGGACCCCGCGAGCCGATGGCCGAGAGATACGACGCAATCCGCCATGAACTGGACGAAGCCGTAGCCCGGCGAGAGCATCTGATCGGGTCCGACGGTCTTGGCCGTGAGAATGCTGGTGAGGCCGCTGTCGTAGAGCCAGTCGTGCAGCCGATTCATCTCCCGGCGCTCGGCCGCCGGGTCGTCGAGCACCGACAGGAGCATGTCGATCCCGTCGAACACGATGCGGCGAGCCCCCATCTTCCGCGCCTTCGCCCCGATTCCCGCGAGGAGACCCGACAGGTCGAAGGGCCCTCCGAGCACGGTCCCGCTGTCGAGGTGCGCATCGAGGAAGAACAGCTTCTTGCGCTGGAGCGCCGCGACGTCCCAACCGAACGATGCCGCGTGCTTTTGGATTTCCTTCGAACGCTCCTCGAACGCGACGAAGATTCCAGGCTCGCCATCCCGTCGAGCTCCTTCCACGAGACTCTGAAGGGCGAAGATCGTTTTACCGCAACCGGGACCCCCAATGAGCAAAGTTGGGCGTCCGCGAGGGAGGCCGTTCGTGAGCGTGTCGAAGCCCTCGATGCCTGTTAGCGCCCTCTTGGCATCAGTTTGCGACCTTGCGATCATATCGGTGAACCTCCGGCGGGCTCGCCCGAACGGGCTCGCGGAGCGCTCGACGCAAGAATCGGTCCACGCGCGAACCCTCCCCGGCCGCCCCACCTGGGCCGGTCACGGCGCCTTCTCTGTCTGATGCACCCGCACCTCTTCCCGGGGCACGCGAGCCGGTGCATCCTCGCGTCGGAAGGAATCCCGTGGCGACACCCCTGGCACGCATCAAGGTCGAACGCGGCGGCGGCGTGATTCTCGACGGCTCTTCCGTGACGCTCGCCGGGCTCAGGAAGTCGCTCGTCGCCCTCGGCAAGGTGAATGGCCGGGTGCGTTACTATCGGGAAGGCTCGCGGTCGGAGGCGTCCGCGGCGGCTTTGAGAGTCTGGACGGCCGTCATGGACAGCGGGCTGCCCATCGATCTCTGCGACGATGCCGCCGCGCTCGAGGGCGACCGCTTCGCGGACTCGTCCCGCGACGAGAAGGAACGCGACGACACGTGGTGGTGAGGGCCGCCTGACGCGCGTTCAACCGCTTGCGAGCCGCGCGCGCCCGCCCCGTATCCCCGTGACGAACGCGTCCTGCCGGAACCGCCGCCGGAGCCTTTCCGCGTCCCGGAGGGCGATGCCCAGGACGAGGAAGCTCTCTTCCTCCCAGCCGCCCGAGTCGGCGCCGCCCGTCCCGGGGAAGCACATATGCCTCCCCGCGCGAAGAGCGCGGCGGAGCGCGCGGGTTCGGCTCCCGTTTTCCGACGGGCCGAGACGCCGCGCACCCGGGTTGCACGCCGTCAGGAACGCCCACCGCCGCTTCCCCGCATCGAAGAGCAGCCGGTCGAGCTCCGCCGTCCTCCTTCCCACGCGGATTTCGATCGTCCGCGAGGCGCCGATCCGCACGCGATAGAGCGTCCGGCGGTAGGCCTCGAGGCGACGGAGCGGAATCGCGTCAGCGCGTCTCACGTCGCCATCCTGGCACGCGCCGGGCGCCTCTCGACCGGGAACCATTTTCGCGTGACGCTCGCGTCAACGCGCAGGGTAAGATTCTCGGATGAACGCACCCCAGAAGGACTGGACGAACATTCTCTTCCTCTGTCTCTCCCCGGTCGCCGGCATCGCCGGCACGATTTATTACGCGTCGCGCTTCGGCGTCCAATGGTGGGAGCCCACCCTCTGCCTCGCACTTTTCTTCGCGATCGGCCTCTCGATCGGATCGGGCTATCACCGTTACTTCTCCCACCGCGCCTACGAGTGCCACCCGGCCGTCGAATCGGTGATGCTGTTCTTCGGCGCGATGGCGCTTCAGAACTCGGTCCTTCAGTGGGCCCGCGACCACCGCGAGCACCATCGCTTCGTGGACACGGACAAGGACCCCTACAACATCAACCGCGGGGGCCTCTGGGCACACATGCTCTGGATCTTCTACAAGGAAGGCCCTGACAAGAACTTCGACGGCGTGCCGGACCTCACGCGCAACCCGCGCGTCATGTGGCAGCACCGCTGGTCGCGCGCGATCGGAATCGGCTTCGGCCTCGGCTTCCCGACCCTCGTCGGCGCGCTCTTCGGGCGCCCGCTCGGCGGCCTCCTGTGGGGCGGCTTCCTGCGCATCGTGCTCGTTCATCACACGACGTTCTTCATCAACTCGCTCGCCCACATGTGGGGCAAGCGCCCGTACTCGACGGAGAACTCGGCGCGCGACAACTGGTTCCTTGCGTACTTCACGCACGGAGAGGGGTTCCACAACTTTCACCACGCGTTCCCGTCCGACTTCCGGAACGGCATCCGCTGGTACCACTGGGATCCGAACAAGTGGCTCATCCAGTCGTTCCGGGCCACGCGCCTCGCCCGGAACCTGCGCGTCACGCCCCCTCCGGTCGTCGAGAACGCGAAGCTGAAGATCGCTGCGAAAACGACGGAGGAGCGCCTCGCCCGGATCCCCTCGGGAATCGCGGACGACCTTCGCGCGGGCGCCGAGCACGCGCGCCAGCGCATGGACGAGACGCTGCGCCTCTGGAGGGAAGCCTACGCCCGCCACAGCGAGCTGAAGGCCGCGAAGCGCGCGGGGCAGCGTCCTCCGTCCCAGACGGTCCGCGAGATGAAGCGCCGCATGCGCGCATGCGAGAGAAGCTTCCGCGCGACGCGCCAGGAATGGCAGGCCGCGCTCGACCGCTTCACGAGCGCGCCCGCCGGCCAGGGGTTCTGACGCTTCCCTAGAACGCCGGCAGCAGGAAGTTCAGGACGCTGTCGCCCGGGTTCGTGCCCGGGTTGTTCGGGAACTTGAAGAGGTTCGGGAAGATGACGTTCGCGTTCGCCGGCGAGACGCCGAACCACTGCGCGAGCGTCGAGGCATAGAGGTCCACGGAGCAGGTCGGGATGAACCGGCCGCGGCCGTCGGTGTCCAGCGGGTTGGAGCCGCCGAGCGTGTGGTCCTGGAAGACGCTCGAGTTCGGTCCGCGGACGCCGTAGAAGTTATTGCCCACGACGGCTCCGCCCATGACGAGGTGGTGGCTGCCCCAGGCGTGGTCGGATCCGACGGACGTTCCAATGCCGGAGGGCTGAAGCGTCCGGCCGAAGTCCGATTCCGTGAACGTCGTGACGCGCCCGGCGAGCCCCTGAGCGTTAGTCTCGTTGTAGAACGCGGTCATCGCGCCCGAGAGCTGCCCGTAGAGGTTCGTGTGCGCCGCGAGCTCGTCCTGGTGCGTGTCGAAGCCGCCCATCGAGCAGAAGAAGATCTGGCGGCTGAGGCCGAGCTCGGGAGCCGTCTGGTTCAGCTTGATGATCTTCGCGACCTGCTTGAGCTGGTTGCCGAGGTTCGTGTTCGGGAACGCGCCGACGACCGGGTCCACCTTCAGCGCCGTCGAAATGTTGAGGGCTGCCTGCGTGACGCCGCTCGTCGCGTTCACGAGCGGAACGCTCGTGTCGAAGGTGCGCAGGTTGTCGAATGCGGCTCTGCGCGCGACGTCGGCCGCCGAGGCCGTGAAGCCGTTCAGGGCGAGGATCGAGTTCAGCGCGGTCGGCGCGGGAGCCGCGCCGAGCGGCTTCGTCACCTGCCCGAGGTTGAACTGGTTGTTCCCCGCGAGCGACGTGACGGGGGGGTAGGCCGAGGCGCCGTTCAGGGACACCTGGTCGTCGGCCGCGAGGCCCCCCCAGCCGACGTTCGTCTGGATGTCCGACCGCCGCGACATCCAGCTCGACTGCT
The DNA here is from genome assembly GCA_038214715.1 of Thermoanaerobaculia bacterium. Taxonomy (GTDB): domain Bacteria; phylum Acidobacteriota; class Thermoanaerobaculia; order UBA5066; family UBA5066; genus Fen-183. The sequence continues at coordinate 23,247 of JBBQRP010000013.1, forward strand.
GGTCGCTGTGCGAGAACAGCTGGTACGGGCGGAACGCGGCGTTGCCCTGGTACTGGGCCTTCGTCGTGGGCTGGGTCATTGGCCCGACGTTCGCGACGACGCCTACCTTGCCGGCCGTGAAGAGGGTCGCGAGGCCGGTCATGGCGGGATGCAGCGCGTACTGGAGACCGACGTTGGCCGGCGTGATCGCCGTCGCCGCGAGGGACCCCTGCGCGAGCGCGAGGCTGCCACCCCGGGCCGCGGCGTAAGCCGTGTACCCGGACCCGTAGATCGGGATGACCATGTTGTTCGCGTCGTTTCCGCCGAAGAGGAAGATGCAGACGAGCGCCCGGTAGTCGGCCGGAGCCGCCTGGGCCATGTGCGACATGAGCCCGAGGCGCTCGAGGCTCTCCGAGATCGCGGTCATGCCCACGGCGCCGCAGGCGGAGATGCGGAGGAAGTCTCTGCGAGTCGTCATGTTTACCTCTCCACCTGGAATTGGGAGGACGTCGCGACGAGATACGTCGCCTGCTGGGCCTTGGCCTTGGGGGTTGCGGCGGCGCCCACGGCGTTCACGATCGCGGTCTTCGCGCCCGCCGAAAGGAGTCCGTGACAGAGCCTTTGGTTGAGCTCCTCGACCATCGCGGCGGGATTGCCGGAGAGGGTCTGGATGCCGCTCAGGTCCAGCGAGGTCCCGTTCGGGTTGTTCGCGCCCACGGGGATCGTCGAGTAGACGAGCGTGTTGACGAGGTTCGCCCGGCGGAGAGCGGTCGAGGCCGAGAGGATTCCGAACTCCGGCCCGAAGAGCGACGTGCCGGGCGTCAGGTATTCCGCCGGGTAGTAGCTGAACACGGTGTCGGGCTGCCAGACCGTCTGGCCGAGCTGCGCGACCTGCGGCGCGAGGACGCCGTCCGACTGGCCGGTGCCGTTCGCGGCGCGCGCCCCGAGGCTCCGGAGGAGCGCGATCGTGAGGAACGCGGGCTCGCGGAGCGCCCCGAAATTCGGATTCGCCGAGCCGGCGAGCGCCTCGGGGTCGGTCAGGATCGCGCGGACGACGGCCGCGAGATCGCCCCGCACGCCCGAGCCGTTATTGTTGAACTTCGCGGCGACGTTCGAGACGTATGTCGGGCTCGGGTTCGACGTCACGAGCTGGCGGATCAGGGCCTGGGCGAGGAAGGGCCCGACGTTCGGGTGGTTGAAAACCCAGTCGATGGCGTCGTTGAGGTCCTTGTCGGCGGTCTGGGTCGGGACGCAGGGCAACACCGCACCCTGGCAGGGAAGTTTTGTGATCCCGTCCGGCAGGGTCTTCGCGCCCTGGTCGTGCTTCGCGGCGACGAGGAACATCGGCGAGACGTAGTCGTCGGTGCCCGAGACGATCGGGTTTGCGAGACGCCAGCCCGTGAAGACGCGCGCGAATTCCGTGATCGCGGCCTGGTCGTACGTCGGGACGGGCTGACCGCCCACGAGCTGAGGGCTGCCGTCGAGGTTCAGCTTGACGACGCCGATCGAGAACAGCTGCATGATTTCCCGCCCGTAGTTCTCGTTCGGGAGCTGCAGCGTGGAGGTGTCCATGTTGAGGTACTGGCCCATCGCCGCGTTCAACGTGATCTGGTAGAGGATGTCCCGGTAGTTCCCGAACGCGTTGTTCACGAGGATGTTCAGGTACGGGGTGATCCGGCTCGGCTGGCCTATGTCCTGGCCGTTTATCGGGATGATCTTGTGGAGCGCCCAGGCCACCTTCTGGCGCAGCTGGTCGGCGCCGTACAGCGCGTTGAAGAAGAACTGCCCCTGAAGCGGATACATCGTGTAGTTGTCGCGGGGGCAGTTCCCGGTGCACGTGCCCGGCTGGTTGTTGGGAAACAGTGTCCCCTGCACGTACGTCGAGGGTCCCACCGAGAACTGCTCGCTCAGGTAGGCGTTGATCCCGATGTCGCGAATGTGAGCGGTGAGCGCAGGGGTCGCCCCGAACGTCGCGATGGCCGCGAAGGCGGTGGCCTGGGCGGTCGTCAGCGCACCGACGTCCTCGAAGTAGCCCGAAATGTCGATGAGGAAGTCCGTCGTGCCGGTAGGCTGCTGGCAGTACACGTCGATGTCGCCGTTCGTGCCGAGGCGCGCGACGAAGTTGTTGGCGCGAGTCCGCCCGGCCCGGTAACTGATTGCCGTGGAAGAACCTGGGGCTGTCCCGCCGGGGAAGATAGCGAGAGAACCCGCCGACTGGGGCGCGACCACGGCAATGTTCAGGTTCACCGAGCGGGCAGAGGCCGGAATGCCGCAGGTCCCTACCAGCGTGTATTTACGCGAGCCCAGAGCCGCCAGGGCCGGCCCTCCGTAGGCGGCCGCCGGATTGCGCGTGTCGGCCACTCGACAGGGTGGCAGCGGGAAGAACTTCGTCTGCGGAAGTTGCGCGGCGAGAGGGGTGGAGAAGAGGAGCGCGAGAAGGTAAACCGAGCGCCTCGGGCAATGCTTCATCCTGTACTCCCGCGGGATTCCCGCACGTCGATGAATTTCTGACTCAGCCCGAACGGTGCGGGTGAGCCATTTGTTCAGTAAAACTCGTCAGGAAGTGATCGCACCTAACGCCCGAGGGCGACATTCCCCGCACGATCGGCGGGAGTCCAGCGGTTACAATGAGTTGCCGTGTCGATTCTCGGTCCCCGCGCCCTGCGCATCGCCGTCGTGGACGACGATGAGGGAGTGCGGGAGTTGATGAGGTCGACCCTCGACCGGATCGGTGCGACCGTGGACATCTACCCGGGTTCACAGCTGTTCCTCGACCGGGCCATCTTCACCGACTACGACCTCATCTTCTGCGACCTCATGCTTCCCGGTCTCTCGGGAATCGACTTGCTTTTCGAGGTGCGAGGCAAGGCGCCGAGCGTCCCGTTCGTCATCATCTCCGGACAGGCGGCGGTGTCGGACGCGATCGAGGCGATGAAGGCGGGCGCGACCGACTTCCTCGTCAAGCCGTTTCGGATCCAGAGCCTTCTCGACGTCGTCAAGCGCCTCACGCGGGAGGTCGCTCCGCGGACGGCGTCCGGGATCTGGCGACGCGAGAAGGAGCAGAACTTCGCCATCGGGAGCTCGGCTGCCTGGAAGAGCGTGCTCGAAAAGGCGCGCCGCGTCGCGGAGCTTTCGTCCACGGTCCTGATCCGCGGCGAAACGGGAACGGGCAAGGAAGTCGTCGCGAAGTACATCGCGTCGTTCGGCCCACGGGCCGGAAAGCCCTTCGTGACGCTCAATTGCGCCGCGATTCCGGACGACCTCATCGAGAGCGAGCTCTTCGGCCACGTCCGCGGAGCATTCAGCGGAGCCACGAACGCGCGGCGCGGCCTCTTCGAGGAGGCCGAAGGCGGTACGCTGCTTCTCGACGAGATCGGGACGATGCCGATGGCCGCTCAGGCGAAGGTGCTTCGTTCCCTCGAGGAGTTCCAGATCCGCCGCGTCGGGGACAACCGCAACGTGGCCGTGGACGTCCGGATCCTCGCGTCGACGAACCTCGACATGGAGGCCGCCGTCCGCGGACAGACCTTCCGCGACGACCTCTATTACCGGCTCGCGGTCGTCACGCTCTGGGTGCCGTCCCTCCGCGAGCGGGAAGAGGACAAGCTCGTGCTCGCGGACCATTTTCTGAGGATGTTCTCGAAGCCATCCCAGTATCCGCGCCGGCTCTCACCGGAAGCGAAGGACCTCATCCTCCACGATCCCTTCCCTGGAAACATCCGCGAGCTCAAGCACGCGATCGAGCAGGCGTGCGCGCTGTCGGCCCGCGAGGAGCTCGTAGCCGAGGACTTCCCCCTCCTCCTCAGCCGCGCCGACGCCGCGAGCGAAGTCGACCCGGATCACGCCGGTGAAGGCCCGCGCGCGGTGACACCGGAGCGTCTTCAGGAGGCTCTCGTGAAGACCGGGGGAAACCGCGTGGAGGCGGCGCGCCAGCTCCACATCAGCCGGTCGACGCTCTACCGGCTCCTCAGGAAGGTGCCCGGCTAGTCTCGGCGCGAAGGTCTTACGCGTCTCTGTTCGCGCGGTACCAGGCGATCGTGCGCGGGAGCCCCTCGGCGAGCGCCGTCCGCGCCTTCCAGCCAAACTCCTCGTCGGCGCGCGTCACGTCGAGCCTCCGGCGCGGCTGCCCGTTCGGCCTCGACGCGTCCCAGCGGATCGAGCCCGAGAACCCCGTCGCACGCGCGACGAGCGCCGCGAGATCCCGGATCGACAGTTCCTCGCCGGAGCCGAGGTTCACGGGCGCGGCTCCGTCGTAGCGCTCCGCGGCGGCGAGGATGCCCTCGGCGGCATCCTCCACGAAAAGAAACTCGCGCGTCGGCGAGCCGTCGCCCCACAGGACGACTTCCGGCGCCCCGCTCTCGACGGCCTCGAGAAATTTTCGGATCATCGCGGGGATCACATGCGAGCTCTCGAGGTCGAAGTGGTCGCCCGGCCCGTACAGGTTGACCGGCAGGAGGTAGATCCCCTTGAACCCGTATTCCTCGCGATACGCCTGGAGCTGGACGAGAAGCATCTTTTTCGCGAGCCCGTAAGGCGCGTTCGTCTCCTCGGGGTAGCCGCTCCAGAGGTCGTCCTCGCGGAACGGAACGGGTGTGAATTTCGGATAGGCGCAAATCGTTCCGAGGCAGACGAGCTTCGGCGTTCCAGCCCGGCGAGCCTCCTCGATGAGCTGGATGCCCATGATCGCGTTCTCGTAAAAGAAGAGGCCCGGATGGGAGCGGTTCGCGCCGATCCCTCCGACCACCGCGGCCCCGTGGACGATGAGGTCGGGCCTCTCCCTCGCGAGGTACGCCCGGATGTCGTCGCGTTCGCGCAGGTCGAGCTCCGAAGCCCGGGGGGCGAGGATCTTCGCGGGCGAGAGACGCTCGAGCGCGGCGACGAGCGTCCGTCCGAGGAATCCGCCGCCCCCCGTGACGAGGACCCGGCGCGCGCTCCACGAATTCACGCCCGAAGTCTAACGGCAACGTCATCTTCCGAGGCTCGGCGCGCGTCGAACGTCGTGAGAAACTTCCCCGCGCCGCCACTAACGGGTGACGACGGGGGCGGCCCGAACGTTGCGTTCATTCCACGTCGGAGAGGAACCCATGAATCTTGTGCCCCTCGTCACCTCCGCGCTCGCAGCCCTTGCCGCGCTCGCGCTCGCGGCCCCCTCCGCTTTCGCGGACGTCGTCGTGCCCTCGTCGGCGTTCTCGAACGGACAGAACAACGCCGAGTTTCACTCCGACGTGCGCGTCTTCAACCCGACGAACAGCCCCGTCCTCGTGACGCCCGTCTTCTACAACCAGCCGGCTGGCGGCGCGGCCGTACCGTCCGTGCCCTCGACGTTCACGATTCCCGCGCGTTCGCAGGTTCAATTCGACAACGTTCTCGCGAGCCTCTTCGGTCTTACGGCGGGAGTCTTCGGACCGATCCGCTTCGGGACGTCGGCCCCGATCATCGTCTCGTCGAGCGTGAACAACGTCCACTCCTGCGGTGCGAGCGCCGTCTCGGGCCAGTGGCTGCCGGGAATCGACCAGAGCGAGGCGCTCAAGGCGGGGACGCTCGTGCAGCTCGCGGCGAGCGCGGACGGCGCCTCGGGCTATCGCTCGAACGTCGTCTTCATGAACCCCGGCGACCAGGCCGCGAACGTGACGACGAGCCTTCGCCGGGGAGACGGCACTCTCGTCGCCACCGTCACGCTCGACCCTCTCCCCGCGAACGGCTTCAAGCAGGTCGGCACGCTCTCGGCGTGGCTCCCGAGTCCGAATACGATCACGGACACGAACCTCTGGCTCGAGTTCAATAGCGACCAGCCCGTCCTCTCGTTCGCGTCGGTCATCAACAACGCGTCCGGTGACCCCTTCGCGATCGTCATGACCGCCGAGCCGAACGTCTCGGCGTCCGCGCCGGTCGCGTCGTACACGGTATCCGCGAACCCCACGCCAGGGCAGCCCGTGACGTTCACGGATACGTCCTCGAACGCGCCGACCGTACAGCTCTGGTCCTTCGGAGACGGCACGACGGCGACGTCGGGCGCTTCCGTGGCGCACACGTACGGCGCAGCGGGGACGTACAAGACGGCCCACTTCGCCGGAAACGCGGGCGGCACCGGAGCGGCGGCGATGGACGTCGTCGTCGTGATCGGGACGGTGGCCCCGATCACGGTGACGATCTCCGCAAACACCTTCGGTGGCGAGTGCTGGACATTTTCCTGTCTCGACGGCCCGTGCAGCGGCCCCCCAAGTTATTGCAAAGCCACGTCGAACAACAACGTGAATCTCAGGGTCGGTCAACCCTACGTGATCACGTGGACGACGCCGGCCTCCGAGAACAAGACGCACGGCATCGGCGGCCTCGCCGTCCTCGGCATCGCGCAGAACGACGTCATCACGTCGAACCGCCCGTACGTCGTGAACTTCACCCCGACGGCGAGCATGGTGGGCGTCCACACGTACGCGTGCACGGTGACGATGTGCGCGCCAGCCCAGAACGTGCACGACGCGATGACGGGGACACTAACGATCGTTCCCTGAGCCTCTTTTCTTTTCCTTCTAAGAAATTCTTCCTACTTTTCCCTCTCCCCCCACCGGCACTCCTTCGCCTTCTTGTCGCGGCGAAGGCCGAGAAACGCGGGTTGGCGGAGGCGTTCGTCCGCGGTCCACTCGGCGTACGCGACCTGCGCGACGAGGCGCGGCTCGACCCACACGGGATCCTTCGCCTCCTTCGGAACGGCCGGGAACGGGCACGTCGCCCGCACGAGCGGCTGGAGCTCCTCGAGAAGTCGGAGGAGCGTCTCTTCCGAGAAGCCCGTCCCGACAGCGCCGCCGAAGCGCAAGACTTTTCCATCGAAGAGCCCGACGAGGAGCGCCCCGAAGTGGACACGTGCGCTCTTCGGCAGCGTGAAGCCGCCGATCACGAACTCCGCCTCGCGCCGCGCCTTCACCTTCAGCCAGCGCAGCGAACGACGCCCCTCCTCGTAGCGGGACGAGAGGTCCTTTCCGACGATGCCCTCCCAGCCCTCCTCCTTCGCGCGGCGGAACGCGGCCGTCCCGTCCGGCCCGAGGCGCTCCGAGAGCACGAGCGGCTTCGGCGGCTTCCGGCCGAGGAGCGCTTCGAGCGCGGTCCGCCGCCCGGAGAGAGGCTCGGCCGCGAGGTTCCTTCCGTCCCTCTCGAGACAGTCGAAGAGGATGAGGCTCGCCGGAACGGCGCCGGCCTCGCCGCGTTTCTGGAGAAGCGAGAACTCGGGGACGCCCTTCGCCCCGAAGACCACGAGTTCGCCGTCCACGACGAAGTCGCTCCCGCGAAGGGACGCGAGGGCCTTCGCGACGCGGGGCTCTTTCGCCGTGAGGTCCAGGCCGTTCCGGGAGAAGAGGGTGACGCGGCCCGATACGCGTGCGGCGAGGACGCGCCAGCCGTCGTACTTCGGCTCGAAAACCCAGCCGGCGCGCGTGAACGGCTCGTCCACGCGGGTCGCGAGCATCGGGCGACGGCGCGTCACGGAGAGGCCATCGCCGCCGCCACGAGCATCGCCGCCGACAATCCGCCCCTTTTCATTCGCGAAAATTCTATCCCGCCCGCCGCGACTCGCTATCAGGAATCGGCCGTGGCGCTATCCGAACAGGCGGTCGATCGGCGCGTACACGCCGTCCTTCGCGTTCGGCACGTACTCGAAGCCGCGGCCGAGCGGATCGTCGTGGCGTTCAATCGTCCAGTCGATGCCGAGGGCCGAATAGATCGTGCAGGCGATGTCCTCCGCGCGAAGCTCCGTCCGGCCCGCGACGCCGGAGTCCGTGATGGCGCCTCCGGAGGCGTCGGTCGCGCCGATGACCTGCCCGCCCTTCACGCCGCCGCCCGCGAAGAGCGCCGAGTTGATCGCGAAATGGTCGCGCCCGTTCTGGCCGTTGAGCGCGCCCACCGTTCTCCCGAATTCGCCCGCCACGACGACGAGCGTCTCGTCGAGGAGCGTCTTGCCCGGCGTCTTCCCTGGCGCGGCCTCGAGGTCGGCGAGAAGGTTCGAGAGCGCCGGGTCGAGCTGGCCCGCCTGCGTGTACAGGTTCGTTCCCGCCGCCTTGTCGTAGATCCCGCTGTGCATGTCCCACCCGCCCACCGACACCATGACGAAGCGGGCTCCGCGCCCTCCGGCGAGAACCTGCTTCGCGACGAGGCAGCTGTTCCCGAACGAGGAGTTGCCGTAGCGCGCGCTGTCCGACGCCGAATACGCGAAGAGTCCGTTCACCTCCGGGCTGTCCATGAGGACCTTCGCCTGGTTGTAGAACGCCGCGGCGTCGGAAGCGTCCTTGCCGAGCGGCTGGCCGGTGCGAAGGGCCGCGTCGAGGCCCGCAAGGTCGTTCCATCGCGTCTGGAAACGCGCCGCGCCGTCCGGATGCGTGAGACTCGGCAGACCCGTGGCGGTCGGCTGCACGACGAAGGGCGAGAAGGTCGACGGAAAGTAGCCGGCTCCCGACAGCCCCGCCTGCGTGTTCAGGGAGAGGAAGGACGGAAGGACGTCCGACGGCCCGCGCTGGGGGTCGAGCTCGAGCGCCGCGATCGAGCCGAGGCTCGGGGCCTCCGAGCCCGTCGCTCCGGTCGGATTGCGCGCGATCTGGAGCCACGTCTGTGAGAGGCCGTGGACGAGCGCCGAAGCCCTCACGGACCTCAGGATCGCCACTTTCGGAAGATGCTCCGCGATGTTCGGGAGGAGGCCCGCGGGAAAGCGCAGTCCCCCCCCGAAGCTCGCCGGCTGGAAGTCCGGTGGCGTCCAGCTCCCTTCCTTGAGGTCCCACGTATCGACCTGGCTCGGGGCGCCGGGAAGGAAGATGAAGATCGCGTTCCGCGCCGAGCCGCGCGGAGTGACCTGCGCGCTCGAGGCCGCCCATGCGGCCGCGGGCGAGCCCAGGAACCACGACGCGACGAGGCCGCCCGCGGAGAGCTCGAGGAAACCCCGGCGCGAGAGCTCGGGGCCGTTGAAGGGCGTCGAGCCGGGCGGCGGGAGGGTCGGGAGAAGGATCTTCATGGCGGCCTCAGTAGTTGTAGAAGAAGTCGATCTTGTTGAGGAGCGCGTACTGGAGATCCTCCGCCACCTGGGCCTTCGACTCCCCCGGGGTCGACGTGAAGAGCGCGACGCCCTCGGCGAGCTCGGCGGCGGACGGATTCCTCGAGAGCGTCGCGAGATAGAGCGACGTCACGATCTGCGCGGAGGCCGCGTTCGCGGTGATCAGCTTGTTCACGGACGAGCCCGACGTTCCGCTCTTTATTCGCGACGTAACCGTCGTGTCGTTGAGGAGGAGAAGAGCCTGGGAGATCGAGAACTCGTTCGAACGGGAATCGCCGTCGCGGTCCCCCCTCAGGAAAGCATTCAGGAAGTTGCCGATGACGCTCCGCGCACCGGGCTCCTGGACGTCGGGAAGCTGCATCGCCCACGCGACGTTCGACCCGCTCGAGACCGGGATGCTCGCGGGCACGTTCGTGGCCTTCGTGATCGCATCGAACGTCTCCTCCGCACTCATCCGGCGGGCAAAGTGGCGCGCGAAATAGGGCGTATACGCCTCGTCCCACGCTCCGTCGTAGGACGACGACAGCTGGTAGGCGCTCGACTTCGCCATGACGCCGAGGATGTAGCGGAGGTCGTAGCCGTGGGCGGCGTAGTCCTGGGCGAGCCGTGCAAGGAGGTTCGGGTGTGTCGGCTGGATCGTCCACGAACCCGGCGGAGGAGTTGCCGGGTCCTGACGGTAGAGATCGAACGAATCCGCGGGCTCCACGATCCCGAGCTTGAAGAGTTCCCGCCACAGGTAGTTCACGGCCGCCCGCGCGAATTGCGGGTCGGATGTCACGAGCCGGGCGAGCGCGGGGCGGAAGGTCTCGCCGTTCGCGGGCGCGCCGCCGGAGGGGTTCGCGGGCGTCTTGAGGTACGCCGGATTGATCGAGGCGAGCCCCGCGGGAATCGTCGTGTAGTAGGCGCTCGTGCGGTCGGTCTTGTTCCCCGTCGTCGTGTTCAGGAGATAGTTCCCGTTCGCGCGGTCCGAGACGGCGTACGAATAGACGTTCGGCTGCCCCGTCGGGGTCCGGTTCAGCGTGAGACGCGAATAGAAGGCGGAGATTCCCCAGAAGTCCTGCCTCCTCACCGTCGAGCCCCACAGGTTGATCGAGTCGAGATGTCCCCCTCCGTTGTGGCAGGACGTGCAGAAGACCGCGCCCTCACCAAGGAAGATCGCCCCCGTGGAGGCCGCGAGGTTGTCGAGCGTGTCCTGCCCGGGGCCGTTCGTCTGGATCCCCCGCGCGAGGAAGTCCGCCGCTCCCGCCGACATCGTGTCTCCGGTGGCCGCGATCAGCTCCTTCGCCATCGTGTCCCAGGGCTTCCGCGACCGCACGGCATCCTGGAAGTACGCGTGCCAGGCGTTGCGCCCGGCGGGGAAGATCCGGCCGCTCGACGCGAACGCGGTGTTCTGGAACATCTCGTCGTAGTAGAACGTCCAGCGGTCGACGAACGCATTCGACGCGAGGAGCGTGTCGACCATGCGGCTGCGCTTGTCGGACGACGGATCCGCGAGAAACGCGGTCACGGTGGCCGCGTCGGGAATGCGGCCCGTGAGATCGAGGCTGGCGCGGCGCAGGAACTCCGCGTCCGGCGACGGCGGTGCGGCCGCCACCTTCGCGGCGTCCATCGCCCCGAAGATCTCCTCGTCGACGTAGTTCACGAGAACCCGCCGGACGTGACTCACGACGCCCGTGAGCCCCGCGGACGCCGCCCCCGTCGAAGCCGCGTGGGACGCGGCGAACGCGCGCGTGACGCGCGACACGAAAGCGCGGCGCGCGCGACCGTCCGGGTCGGCGTGGGACGGCACGAACGCGCAGTCCGGGACGGGGACGGGGGGCGGGTCCGCGGTGGCGTTGCCAGCGGCCAGCAACGCTCCCAGGAGTACGACTTCGGCGACGATGGAAAATGGGAGCCGGCTCATGGTCGAATCCTCCAGGGCTGGGCATCAGACGACGTCGAGCCGCTGAAAGATTACGAGGAAACGGGGCGGGGGCGCGAATCGGCCACGAAGTTGCTACCCTACCCAGCAGTCCGAACCGCCGGCACGCACCAATGAACCTGGAACGTCTTCGCATCCGCTTCTTCGAGGGACTGACCCGGTACCGATGGCAGGAAACCGTTGGCCGGGGGGGGATGGGGATCGTCTTCAAGGCTCAGGATCTCGATCTCGACGACGTCGTCGCGATCAAGGTGCTGTCGCCGGACTGGGAGACGGACGACCAGCAGCTTCTCCTGCGCTTCAAGCGCGAGATCAACCTCAACCGGAAGATCAAGCATCCGAACGTGGCGCGCATCCACGACTTCGGAATGAGCAACGACTTCCCCTACATCACGATGGAGTACGTGCCGGGCCACGACCTGCGCACGATCATCCAGCTCGAAGGGAAGCTGCCGCAGGCGCGTGCGGTCTCGATTCTGAGGCAGATCGCCCTCGGTACCGAAGCGGCGCACAAGCTCGGCATCATTCACCGCGATCTCAAGTCGCAGAACGTGATGCTCGAGGACAACGGCGCCGTCGCGATCCTCGACTTCGGCCTCGCGCGGGGAAAGACGAACGAGCAGCTCACCCTCGACAGCGTCATGGTGGGAACTCCGCACTACATGTCGCCGGAGCAGGCGCTCGGCAGACCGACCGGCGCACGCAGCGACGTCTACTCGATCGGGGTAATGGCGTACGAGCTCCTGACGGGAAAGGTTCCGTACGACGGAGAGTCGCCGCTCGTCATCGCGATGAAGCACGTCTCGGAACCCGCTCCCGACGACCTCCACCACGTCTCCGGCCTCTCGCCCGAACTCGTCGCGATCGTCTACAAGGCTCTCGCGAAGGAGCCGGCACAGCGCTTCGCGACCGCGGCCGACCTCGAGGCCGAGCTCGCCATGCTGCGCCCGTACGAATCGGGAGCCGTACCGGTCGTCTCCGGGCCGCACGTCAGCGTCGGGCCGAAGGCGGCCGCGGCTCCGAGCCTGCCCGGAGCCCCCCTCGAGCCCGCGGCGCGAAGGACGCACCCGGTGCTCGGGTCGATGCCGACTCCCGCGATCCCGTCTCCCGCGATCCCCGTCGGGTCGAGCCCGCTGCCCGCCGTCGACGTGAAGAACCGCCCGCCGGTGATCCTCGTCGTCGAGGGCGACGCGAAGGAACGCAAGCGCCTCGCCGACGTGCTTGGCCGCCACGGCTGCCGCGCGCTCGAGGCGAAGGACGGCCCGGAGGCGCTCGAGAGGCTGCTGCAGGACACGGTCGACCTCGTCCTCATGGACGTGGCGCTCCCGGGAATGGACGGGTTCGACGTCACGCGCGTCATCAAGGCCCAGGCCTCGTCGACGGCGCTCCCCGTCGTCCTGACGGCGGCGCGCCTCGACCGCAGCCACTTCGCGTTCGCGATCCAGACGGGCGCGACCGACGTCCTCGCGAAGCCTCTCCAGTCCGAGGCCATGGTCGGCCGGCTCTGGCACATCCTCACGCACCACGGCTTCCAGCCACCCGCCGGCAACGAGCCGGTGCTCGCCGCGATGAAGAAAACGCTTCCCTCCGCCATGACGCCGCCTTCGGCGCCGGGGAAAAGCCTCATCCGTTAGCGGTCGCGCGGGCGCCATTCGGGCGAAACACGGTCAGAGGAGCGGCTTGAGGTCGGCGAGCCGGGTCACGAAGATGACGGGCTCCGGCGCTCCCTTTCCGCAGCGGTCGAAGAGGATCGGCAACCATCCGGCGGCCTTTGCCCCGACGACGTCCGTCTCGAAGTGATCCCCGACGTAGAGCCGGCCGCGCTCCCCCCCGCCGGCGGCTTTCGCAGCCGCGTCGAAGATGAGGCGCGAGGGCTTCATCGCGCCCACGTCTTCCGAAAGGACGACGTGTTTCACCCAGCGGCCGAGCCCGAAGCGGGCGATCTTCGCGACCTGCGTCTCCCGGAACCCGTTCGAGAGGATGCCGACGACCCCGCCCCGCGACGCGTGCTCGAGCACGTCCTCCGCGCCCTCGATGAGGCGCCAGTTCCGGCCGTAGGCCTCCATGTAGAACGACGAGATTCCGGGGCCGTGCGCGGCATCCAGACCGAGCTCCGCGAGCGGCAGCGAGAAACGGCGCGCCGCGAGCGTCGGGCGGTCGATCGCGCCCGAGCCGTATTCGCGCCAGAGCCTGAGGTTGTTCTTCCGGTACGCGGCGAGCCAGTCGTCGAAGGCGACCCCCGAGAAAACCGCTCCGTGCCCGGCGTGGGTCTCCCGGTGCGCCCCCTCCTCTGCCGCGTGGTGGTCGATGAGCGTGTCGTCGAGGTCGAAGAAGAAAAGCGGCTTCACACTCCGGCCGGATGCCACGTCGTCTTGATCTCGAGGAACGGCTCGAGCGCGGCAAGACCCTCGGTCTTCTTCGCGTCGAACCATTCCGCGGGCGTCGACGCCTTCGGGTGCGAGACCCGGCGCACGCGGTCCGCGGCTTCGCGCTCCACGAGCTCCCCCAGCGCCGGGTCGCCGGAGCCGTCGTCGATCGCGTCGACGTCTCGGTGGGTCGCGAGCGCGGGAACGAGCTCGCTCTTTTTCCCGGACAGGAGATTCACCGCCCCCGCGGGAACGTCGCTCGTGCCCACGACTTCACCGAAGAGGAGCGCCGGGATCGGCGCCTTTTCGGGTCCGACGGCGACGAGCGCGTTGCCCGAGACGAGAGCCGCCGCGACCCGGGACACGAGCGGGAGGAGGAGCGGAGACTCCGGGCAGATCACGCCGACGACGCCGGTCGGCTCCGGCGTCGAGAAGTTGAAATACGGCGCGGCCACCGGGTTCACGGTCCCGAGGACCGCGCCGATCTTGTCGGCCCAACCCGCGAAATGCACGAGCCGGTCGACGGCGGCGGCGACCTCCCGCCTCGCGGGCCCCGCCGCGGCTCCCGTCGACGCGCGGAGCGCCTCCACGAACTCTGCCGAGCGGTCTTCGAGCATCTCGGCGGCGCGATAAAGCACCTGTCCGCGGTTGTAGGCGGTCCGGCCCGACCAGCCCGGAAACGCGGCCCGGGCGGCCTTCACGGCGTCCCGCACGTCCTTTCGCGATCCGAGCGGCACGTGCGCGAGGAAACCGCCGCGCGAATCCGTCGCCTCGTACGCGCGCCCCGATTCCGTCCTCACGAACGCGCCCCCGACGAGGAGCTTGTAGGTCTTGCGGACCGCGAGTCTCTTCACCTGAACCTCTTCACGACGCCGATTCTAGTCTCGACATCCGCGGCGCGGCCCGCCCTCACGGCTGTACGCCCGGAAGGTGCAGAGGGCCGTAACTCGCGAGAAGGAGAATGCCCGCGCCGAGGAGCGCCGTCAGCCATGTCGCACCGTCGCGTGTCGCGAAGAGGACGGGATCCTCGTCCATCGCGCCCCGGTTCACGAGCACCCAGATCCGGCTGATCCAGTACAGGAACACGGGCACGATGAGCCACAGCCACGCCGGGCTCGCGTAGAGGCGCCTCACGGTGTCGCTCTGGAGATAGAGCGCGAGCACGATGGCCGCCAGGTAGCCGGAGGCAATCCCGCAGGACTGGACCGCCACGTGGTCCCGCGTGAGGTACGCCCGTCCGGGAGCTTCCGTCACGTCCGACGTCCCGAGACGCACGAGCTCGGAGTCCCGCTTGCAGAACGCAAGGCTCAGGAACGTGAAGACCGAGAACGCCAGGAACCAGGGGGAAAGGGCGAGTCCCGTGGCGGCGCCTCCGAGAAGGACGCGCAGCGTGTAGAGGAACGAGAGCGTGAAGACGTCGACGAGAACGCGGCGTTTCAGGAAGAGCGAATAGGCGGTGGTGGTCACGAGGTAGACCCCAATGAGCTTCGCGGCGTCTCGGGGAAGGCGGAGGGACGTCGCGAGACCGGCGGCCATGAGAAGAAGGGAAAGCAGGAGGGCGGACGGGATCGCGAACGTGCCGTTCGCGAGCGGCCTCCTCACCTTCTCCGGGTGGCGGCGGTCGGAATCGAGATCGACGAGATCGTTGAGCAGGTAGATGCTCGACGCGCACAGCGAAATCGCCAGGAACGCGAGCGCTCCGGCAGCGAGGATTCCAGCGTCCAGCAGCCTGTGGGCCGTGACGATGGGGATGAAGACGAGGAGGTTCTTGACCCATTGACGGGCGCGGATCGCCCGGAAGATCGTCGCCAGGCCGGTCGGAGAACGGGGAAAGCTCTCCGCGAGGATCCCGTCCCGCCGCAGTGCGGCCTCGAGCCGGCGCGGCGCGTTCACCGCGATCGCGTGGCGCGATCTCCTCCACACGGGCGCGTCGACTGCGGCGTTCCCCGCGTAGTCGAATCCCCGCTCGCCGAAACGCTCGACGAGGTGGCGCGCCTTCACCTCGCCGTCGAGGTTCGTCGCTCCGTCGCTTCCCAGGACCTCGTCGAAAATCCCGAGATGCGCCGCGACCTCGTCCGCCCAGAGGTGGTCGGAAGCCGTCGCGAGAACGAGGCGGCGGCCCCCGGTCTTCTCGCGCCTCAGGAAGTCCAGGAACCTCTCGTCGTAGGGAAGGGTCGCGGGATGGATTCCGACGCGGCGCGCGACTTCCCTCTTGAAGGCCGCCTTTCCCCTCGAGAGCCACAGGGGAGACACGAGGAACGGACCGAAGCGTTCCCGCGCGAGGCGCGCGAGCCCCTCGTAGAGGAGATCGGTCTTCACGAGAGTCCCGTCGAGATCGACGCAGAGCGGAATGCCGGCACCCGGGGCGTCCACGGTCTCCGAGCGTTCCGTCATGCCGTTCAAGAAAAACATTCTAAGGCCGTGCGCCGCTTCGTCCCGCGACACACGGCTAGAATCCCCAGCAACACGTGACGATCGCGACGGGAACCCGGCTCGGCCCCTACGAGGTCGTCTCCGCACTCGGTGCCGGCGGGATGGGAGAAGTCTACCGGGCGACGGACTCGAAGCTGGGACGGGACGTGGCGCTCAAGGTGCTCTCGGAGGAGTTCTTCGAAGACAAGGGCCGCGTCGCCCGGTTCGAGCGCGAGGCGCGCGTCCTGGCGGCGCTGAGCCACCCGAACGTCGCGTCCGTCTACTCGTTCGAGGAGATTCCGGGAGTTCCGGGCTCCGCCTCTCGCCACGCACTCGTCATGGAGCTCGTGGACGGCGAGACGCTGCGCCACGCGTTTCCCGAGGAACCCGTCGCCGCGAAGAAGATCCTCGAGATCGGCGTTCAGATTGCCGACGGCCTCGCGAAGGCGCACGCGGCGGGCATCGTCCATCGGGACCTCAAGCCCGAAAACGTCATGGTGTCGCGCGAGGGCTGGGTGAAGATCCTGGACTTCGGCCTCGCGAAACTGACGGAGGCCCGGCCGCAGCAGCTCTCGGCCGCCGCGACCGCCTCCGGCACGGTGCCGGGCATGGTCATGGGCACGGTCGGGTACATGTCGCCCGAGCAGGCCGTGGGGAACGCCGTCGATTTCCGGTCCGACCAGTTCTCCCTCGGAACGATGCTCTACGAGCTCGCCACGGGCCGACGCGCGTTCCAAAGGGCGACGAGCGCCGAGACCATCGTCGCCGTGATGCGCGAGGAGCCCGAGCCGATCGCGAAGCTGAATCCGAAGATTCCCGCTCCCCTGCGCTGGATCATCGAGCGGTGCCTCGCGAAGGACGCGGAGCAGCGCTACGCGTCGACGCGGGATCTCGCGCGGGATCTCGCGGGGCTGCGCGACCACCTGGGCGAGCTCTCGGGAGAGATCGCCGCGGGCGCGCCCGAGAAGGACTCCTCACTTCCGACGTTCCAGCGCCTCAGCTTCCGCCGCGGGACGATCCTCTCCGCGCGCTTCGCACCCGACGGCCGCACGGTGATCTACGGAGCGGCGTGGGAGGGTGACCCGTGCCGGCTGTTTTCCGCGCGCCCGGAGAGCCCGGAATCGAGCCCGCTGATGCTTCCGGCCGCCGAAATTCTCTCGGTCTCGCGCACCGGACAGCTTGCGGTTTCGCTCGATCGCCACTGGGCCGGGCGGTTCGTCTGGAGCGGGACGCTCGCGCAGGTTCCGCTCGCGGGCGGCGCGCCGCGCGAGCTTCTCGAGGACGTGCATTGGGCCGACTGGGGGCCCGAGGGGTCGAGCCTCGCCGTCGTGCGCTCCGTCGCTGGAAAGACGCGCCTCGAATACCCGATCGGGAAGGTGCTCTACGAAACGGGAGGGTGGGTCAGTCATCCGCGGGTCTCGCCGAAGGGAGACCTCGTCGCGTTCCTCGATCATCCGGCCCTCGGCGACGACGAGGGCGCGGTTGTCGTCGTCGATCGGTCCGGGAAGACCAGCGTGCTCACGAAGGACTGGATCTCCGCGTACGGACTGGCGTGGTCCGGCGACGGAAGGGAAGTCTGGTTCACCGCGACGCGCGTGGGCGTGGCACGCTCGATCTGGTCCGTCACCCTCGACGGGAAAGAGCGCCTGCTCGTCCGCACCCCCGGAGAGCTCACGATCCAGGACGCGACTCCGGACGGGCGCATTCTGATGACGAGCGACAACGGGAAGGTCGGAATCATCGGCCGGCCGCCCGGGTCGGAGAAAGACCGCGACCTGTCGCTCCTCGATTGGTCCCTCGTGCGGGATCTCTCGCCCGACGGCAAGCTGCTGCTCTTCGACGAGACCGGCGAAGGCGGCGGGGCCCGTCACGCCCTCTACATGAGGAACACGGACGGCTCCCCCGCCGTCCAGCTCGGAACGGGCTGGGCGGGGAGCTTCTCGCCGGACGGGCGCTGGGTGACGTCGACGGGCCACGCTCCCGGCGGCCGCGAGATTTCGCTCCTCCCCGTCAAGGCCGGCGAGCCTCGCTCCCTCCCGCGGACAGACCTCGCGATCCACCGCACGTGGTGGCTCCCGGACGCGAAGCGGATCCTCGTCGCGGCGAACGCTCCCGGCGAGGGGCTGCGCCTCTTCGTGCAGGAGCTGGAAGGCACGGTGCCCGCGCGGCCGATCACGCCGCCCGGGATCGCGCTCGGCTTCTTTCCCGTCTCGCCGGACGGCCGTATCGTCGTGGGCCAGGGTCCCGACCGCCTCTTCTACGGTTACCCGCTCGCGGGCGGCGATCCCGAATACGTGCCCGGCCTCGTCGCGGAGGACCGGCCGATCCGCTTCTCTCCGGACGGCGGTTCGCTTTACGCCTACCGCCGCGGCGAGCTCCCGGCACGGGTCATCAGACTCGACCTCGCGACCGGTGAAAAAGCCGTCTCGCACGAGCTCATGCCGGCGGATCCTGCGGGCGTCGTCGAGGTCGTCTCCGTCGCGCTCACCCCAGACGTTTCCTCCTACGCATACAGCTACCATCGAATCTTGTCCGATCTCTTCCTCGTGGAGGGCATTCGATGACGACTCACGGCAAGCGATACGCGCCGACCGTTCTCGAAGGCGCGGGCCACGGGTTCCTCCGCCAGCAGACGGGACGCGACGGCGCGAACGCGAAAGCCACCGCGAAAGCGTGGACCGCGACGGTCGCGTTCCTGCGCGAGAGCCTGAAGTGACCGTGCGGATCCCGTGAAGCGAAGCCTCGCCGTTATGACGCTCGGGCTCGCGCTCGGCGCGGCGCGCGGCGCGGGCGCGCAGACGGCCGACGACCTGCCGGCGCTCGCGCGCGATTTCTGGTCGTGGCGGTCCGTCACGAAGCCGATGGATCGCGACGACGTGAACCGCGTCGCGAGGCCGCACGGCTTCACCCCCGACTGGTCCCCGGGCTCCATCGAGGATCGGCGGTGGACTCTCGCTCTCTTCGAGGAGCGGCTGAAGAGACTCGCCGCTCCCTCACGGCCGGTGCCCTGGCAGGTCGACGCGCGGCTCATCGCATCGGCGCTCGCACGCGTGCACTGGGAGCTGGACGTCAAGCGTTCCTGGAGGCGCGACCCGACGTTCTGGGTGGACCAGACGCTCCCGCTCCTCGTGGACGCGATGCTCTCCCCTCCTCCCTTCGACGAGGCGCGGAGCGCGGACATCGCCCTGAGGCTCGAGTCGATCCCCCGGACGCTCGACGAGGCACGCGACGCGTTGGACGATCCTGCGGCTCCGTTCGCGAGTCTCGCGATCGAGGATCTTGCCGGCGTCGGAACGAGGCTGAAGGCCTCGATGGCCGCACTCGCGCCGTTTCTCGCGCCCACGGCGCGCGCCCGCGTCGCGTCCGCGACGGGACCGGCCGTGGCGGCCCTCGAAGCGTTCCGCGTGCTGCTCGTGGTGCGACTCCCCTCGCTCCCGGCCCGCAAACCGGTGGGGCGCGACGGTTACGTGTTCTTCCTCCGCAACGTCGCGCTCGTTCCGTTCACGCCAGAGGAGCTCCTCGCGATGGGCCGCCAGGAATACGACCGCGCCGTCGCGATGGAAGCGTACGAGCGGCAAAGGAATGCCGGCGTCCCCGAGCTTCCGATGGTGGCGGATCAGGCGGCGCACGTGGCGATGACCGAACGCGACGAAGCCGATGTCCGCCGGTTCCTCGAGGAGAAAGGGATCCTGACGGTTCCCGCGGACCTCCCGCACTACGTGGACGTTCCGGTACCTCCGTACCTGGAGGCGCTGGACGGATTCGGCGAGTTCACGCTCTTCGCGAACACGGCCCGCGCGGGCGAGCCCTCTATCCGCTACATTCCAAAACCCTCGCCGCGGCTCGGATACTT
This sequence comes from Thermoanaerobaculia bacterium, assembly GCA_038214715.1. Lineage (GTDB taxonomy): Bacteria > Acidobacteriota > Thermoanaerobaculia > UBA5066 > UBA5066 > Fen-183. The sequence goes on from JBBQRP010000013.1 coordinate 42,809, forward strand.
CGCGGCGTCCATGGCGCGGGATCGTCGCCCGCACCTGTCACACGAGGGATTCCCGGGCCATGCGTTCCAGCTCGCGCTTGCCGCGCGGCACCCCGACGTGATCCGGCGCTCGTTCTACGACTCGGGCCCCGTCGAGGGGCTCGCGTTCTACTCCGAGGAGCTGCTCCTCTCGATGGGCCTCTATGCGAACGCCCCGAAGACGCGCGAGATGGTCGCGAACTACATGCGACTCAGGGCCCTGAGAGTCGAGGTAGACGTCCGCCTCGCGCTCGGGTCCTTCACGGTCGAACAGGCGGCCGAGTATCTGAGGACGAGGGTGCCGATGGACGCCGCGACCGCCCGTGCCGAGGCCGCATCCTTCGCGTCCGCTCCGGGTCAGGCCATCGCGTACCAGATCGGCAAGCTCCAGGTCCTGCGTCTCCTCGCCGACGCGAAACACGACCAGGGCGACGCGTTCCGCCTTCGCGCGTTCCACGACTTCGTCTACGCGAACGGCAACGTTCCGCTCTCTCTTCAGCGCTGGGAGCTCCTCGGAAGAGAGAAAGACGAAGGCCCGCGATGACGTTCGCCGCCGGGTCGAAGCTGGGGCCGTACGAAGTCCTGAGCGCACTCGGCGCCGGGGGAATGGGAGAAGTCTACCGCGCGCGAGACCCCCGCCTCGGGCGTGATGTCGCCGTGAAAGTCCTGCCGCAAGAGTTCTTCGAGGGTGAAGAGCGGAGACAGAGGTTCGAGCGGGAAGCACGCTTGCTCGCCGCGCTCAATCACCCTGGAATCGCCGCCATCTATTCATTCGAAGAGATCCCCTCCGCTTCCCTCTCCTCCCCGACCCGCCACATTCTCGTCATGGAGCTCGTCGAAGGCGAAGGCCTCGACGTCAAGATCGCGGCCGGCCCCCTTCCCTTCGAAGAATCGCTGTCCCTGGCGAAGCAGATTGCCGAGGCGCTGGAAGCCGCGCACGAAAAAGGGATCGTCCACCGCGACCTCAAGCCAGCGAACGTCATGGTCACGCCCGACGGGCGCGTGAAGGTCCTCGACTTCGGCCTCGCGAAGGTCTTCGAGGGGGACGGCGGGCCCGGGTCGAGCCCGTCGGTCACGCACTCCCCGACCATGACCGCGCGCGCGACCGCGGCCGGCGTCATCCTCGGCACCGCGGCGTATATGAGCCCCGAACAGGCGCGTGGCAAGTCCCTCGACAAGCGCACCGACGTCTGGTCCTTCGGCTGCGTCCTCTTCGAGATGCTCACGGGCAAGCGCGCGTTCGAGGGCGAAACGGTCTCGGACACGCTCGCGGCGATTCTTCGGGGCGAGCCGGACTGGGCGGCGCTGCCGCAGCAGACGCCGACGAAGATAAGAGATTTGCTTAGAAGGTGCCTGAGGCGCGATGTGAAGGTGAGGCTGCGCGACGTCGGCGACGCGCGGCTCGAACTCGAAGAACTCGCCGAGGGCGCGAGCACGGACTCGTTCACCTTCGAAGAAAAGACCGCGGTGCCGAACTCCACTGTAGCAAGCACGGAACGAACGATTCACTTTCTCCGATGGGCGGTTGCGGCCGCGTTCGCGGCCGCGGCGGGGGCGCTCGCGCTGCGCGCGCGCGCCCCGCACGTGCCCGCGCCCGTCGTCCAGTTCGAGGTAAGGGCCCCCGAAGGGGTGTCGTTCGGCAACTCGATGGCGCTCTCGCCCGACGGCCGGCGGCTCGCGTTCGTCGCGACCGACGATAAGGACATCGAGCGGCTGTACGTGCGCTCGTTCGACTCCGTCGCCGTCCAGCTTCTGCCCGGAACCGAGGGCGCCCGCTTTCCCTTCTGGTCTCCGGACGGCACCGCCGTCGCGTTCTTCACGGGTGACCGTCTCGCGCGCGTGAGCGCGGCCGGGGGCCCGCCCCAAACCATCTGCTCGATCACCGACGGGCGGGGCGGAACCTGGTTCCCACGGGGCGTCATCGTCTTCGCGCCCGGAACCCGGTTGCCCCTCCAACGCGTGAGCGCCAACGGCGGAATCCCCGTGCCGGCGACGACGTTCGGTTCGAAGGACTACACGCACCGCTGGCCGAGGTTGCTGCCCGACGGGATCCACTTTCTCTACCTCTGCCTGAGCGACGATCCGGCCCGCCTCGGCACGCGCGTGGCTTCTCTCGATTCGAGAGACGACGCGTTCGTCGTCTCGACGCGCGGCAAGGCGGAGTACGACGCGGGCCGCCTCCTCTACGTCCGCGAGAGTTCGCTCTATGCGCAGCCGTTCGACGCGGAACGGCGCAAGCTGTCCGGCGAGCCCGGGCTCGTCGTCGACGGGATCGCCGTCGAGGGCGAGAGCGGGTGGACGGGTCTCGCGGCCTTTTCGGCGGCTGCCGACGGCGCCCTCGTCTACAGGCGTCGTGCCAACCCCCGGCAGAAACTCACCTGGTTCGACCGTTCGGGCAAGCCGCTCGGAACCGTCGGTGAAGCCGCCGTCATGGCGGAACCGTTCTGGTTCGCGGGCGGGCAACGTCTCGGAATCACCGTGGCGGACCCGCGGACCGAACAAAATGACCTCTGGCAGGTCGACCTTGCGCGCGGAACGTGGACGCGGCTCACGTTCGGGCCCAAGGCCAACAACACGGGAATGGCGTCGCCGGACGGAAAGAGTCTCTATTTCTCTTCGAACCGCGCGGACCGAATGAGTCTCTTCCGCCGGCCCCTCGACGGGACGGGAGGGGACGAGTCGGTCCTCGCAACGACCCTCGACAACTATGGCGACTTCATCTCACCGGACGGGGCGTGGCTGGTTTACGAGACGATGAGCGGTGTCGGCCGCCCCGAGCTCTGGAGGCTTCCGCTCTCGGGAAAGCAAAAGCCTCAGCTTCTCCTGGCCGTGCCCCAGGCGGCGGCCGCTCACGCCTCCTTGTCGCCGGACGGGAAGTTCTTCGCGTACTCCTCGGACGAGACCGGCCGCGCGGAGGTCTATGTGCAGAGATTTCCGCCGTCGGGCGGGAAGTGGCAGATCTCGAAAGACGGCGCCGACCAGGCTCTCTGGCGCGCGGACGGGAAAGAGCTCTATTTCCTCTCGAACGACCGCAAGCTCATGTGCGTCGAGCTGTCCCTGGGCGAAGACGCGCGGGTGGGGTCGCCGAAGACGCTCTTCCCGATCCGCGTGGCCGCCAACGGAATCTCCGACAACCGGACCCAGTACATCCCGGCTCCGGATGGCAAGCGGTTCCTCGTTCTCGCGACCGCCGACGATCGCCAGGCCCCGCCTCCCGTTGCTGTCCTCAACTGGCCCGCGGTGGGTGCACTGGGTCGCTGAAACCAGACCCTAGAGAGCCCACATCGAGGCACGCTGGTCCACTGAAATTGGTACGGCCTGACGCGCTACTCGGTCCCGAGGGTCCCGGACAGTCTCGTTAGCTGCTCTTCCGGAGCACGAACAACGCAGCCAAAGCGAGCGCTAGCCCAAGGAATGCCAGGACGTTCGGTGCGAGTGTCGGAACGGCGGCCACCCCACCGGCAGGTACCGGCGTCGGCGTCAACGCCGGTGTCGGTGTCGGCCCGGTTGGAGTCGGCGTCGGGGTTGCGGTCAGCGTGGAGGTGGGCGTGGGCGTAGGCGTTGCACCGCCGGCTGCAAAGCATGCGGAAAACTCGGACGTGTTGTTGGCAGAGTCCGTCGCGGTCGAGGTGATGACGGTCTGGCCGGGAGGGACAGCGAAGAAGAGCGGCCCGAAGCTCGCGCTGCAGGTCGGGCCTGTCGTCACGTTGGCGAACCCGAGGAACGTCTGCCCTTCTCCGTTGCCGGACACACCACACACAGCATTCGAGAAGAACTCGACGCGGAAGGTCGTGCTCGCGGTACTATTGAGCGTGCCAGAGATCGTAGCGTTGACGCCCGCGATCGAGGCCGACGTAATCACCGGGAAGTTTTGGAGGTTGTTCGGGCCGGTATCGATGTCACAAGGATCATTCGCGGTCACACCGTTTCCAGCAGCAGGAAAATATGACCCGCCGAGATCGATTCCGAGCTGGCCGTTGGAATAAATCGAATTCGACAAGATCGCTGCGTTCTGGACGGGTGGGCCTCCTCCGGTAAAATTGGTATTGGGAACGAGAACGCCGACTCCCGGATTGAACGCAATGACGTTGCCGGCCCCTGCGCTGAGCCCCCCGGCCGTCGCGCCGTTGCCGAGAATGACGCCGACTGTCACGACACCGGGAAGTCCCGTCGGCGAGCCCGTCCCGGCGGCGTTCGGGCCGATTAGATTACCCTGTATCAAAGTTCCCGGGCTGCCGCTTCCATCCGCATCTACGTTTGCGTTAGGAAAACCAACGGAACTGGACGATCCATTGCCCGAAATCACGTTGCCCGCACCGGCAGCCGTGCCGCCGATGACATTGTTCATGCTGGAAAAGCTCACAAACACGCCTTGCCTCCCGTTCCCGAGAGCGGCCATTCCGGTAATATCAACTCCGATGTAGTTGCCTTCCACGAGGTTGGTGGCCACGGTGGGCGGGCCTCCTCCATCCAGGACGACACCGGAAATACCATTGCCGGAGATTACGTTCCGTGCTGCTGCTGTCGTTCCGCCGATCACGTTTGAGACACCGGGCGTGAGAAGATGAATACCATAATCGATGTTGGGGATGGCCGCCGTGCCTGCCGCATTGGTGCCGATCAGGTTACCCTCCACGCGATTATTCGACGGAACGCCAAATGCAATATTGATTCCTACCAACGTGCCCGAGATCAAGTTGCGCGCCGCGGGGGTCGTGCCGCCGATGACATTGTTGCTGGAAGACACGATGATTCCGTTTCCGTTGGTAGTTGCAGCGGACGCGCTGCCTGCGACATTCGGCCCGATGAAATTTCCTTCGATTTTGGAGCCGTCGGACCCCGTGTTCAAGAGGATACCCGCATCGAAGGCTGGATTGATCGCCAGTCCACGGATCGTCGTGGGGGCGGTGGCGACCAAGCCAGAAAATGTAGATGACATGTCCAAGAAGATCACGAGGACGGCGTTGCTACCCAATGAGGTATCGTTGGTATTGGCGGTCCCTCCCTGCGTATAGCCGTCGATTAGAACCGCTTCGGTAATGGTCGGCAGGGGCAAGGCCAAGCCCGGGGCGATCGTCTTGACTCCTGGGCCAGGAATGGCGAACACGATCGTGTCGAGTCCGGCTGCTCCCGCCGCGCACTCCCCGGCCGCCGCTCCCGAGGAGGTATTCGTGTTGGCGGCGATGATCGCTTCGCGGAGAGTGCACTGACCGTCGTTGGCTGCGACGTCGGCCGTGCTGTTTACGGTGATCGTCGCCGCGCGTGCCGCCCCGGACCCGACGAAGATGAGAGCGACGCACGTCAGACGCCAGAGCGATCGGAAAGCTCTGATCCGTAAGAACGTTGACGCTCGATCACGGGTTTCGAATGCCATAAAGTACCCTCGGCTTTCGGTGCTCGCAAACTGAGCCTCACTCGCTATAAGCGGACGAGACGGGTCATATCACACGTGGCCAGGTGATCGACGCGTTAGTTTTCCGGGGTGCTACTCGGCTTCCAGGTACGCCGCGAGCCCGTGCCGGCCGCCTTCGCGGCCGAAGCCGGACTCCTTGTAGCCGCCGAACGGGGACGTCGGGTCGAACTTGTTGTACGTGTTCGCCCAGACGACGCCGGCGCGCAGCTTCTGCGAGATCTTGAATATCTTCGAGCCCTTGTCCGTCCAGACACCCGCCGAGAGGCCGTACATGGTGTTGTTCGCCTTCTCGACCGCCTCGTCCGGCGTGCGGAACGTCTGCACGGCGAGGACGGGGCCGAAGATCTCCTCGTTCGCGATCCGGCTGCTCTGCGCGACGTTCGTGAAGAAGGACGGCGGGAACCAGAAGCCCTTCGCGGGCAGCGCGCACGCGGACTGCGTCAGGACGGCGCCCTCGTCGACGCCGCACTGAACGAGCTCCCGGATCTTTTCGAGCTGCATCTTCGAGTTGATCGCGCCGACGTCCGTGTTCTTGTCGAGCGGATCGCCGAGGCGAAGCGTCCGGATGCGCAGAGCGAGCTTCCTCACGAGCACGTCGTGGACCGACTCCTCGACGAGGAGTCGCGAGCCCGCGCAGCAGACGTGACCCTGATTGAAGTAGATCCCGTTGATGATGCCCTCGACGGCCTGATCGAGCGGCGCGTCGGCGAAGACGATGTTCGCGGCCTTGCCGCCGAGCTCGAGTGTGAGGCGCTTGCCCGTGCCCGCGGCTGACTTCTGGATCCGCTTGCCGACCTCGGTCGAACCGGTGAAGGCGACCTTCCGGACCTTCGGGTGCGTCACGAGCGAGGCGCCCGTCGCGCCCGCGCCCGTGATCACGTTCACGACGCCGGGCGGGAAGTCTGCCTCCTCGAAGAGGCGAGCGAGGTGAAGCGCCGTGAGCGGCGTCGTCTCGGCGGGCTTCAGGATCGACACGTTCCCGCACGCGAGGGCGGGCGCGAGCTTCCACGCGGCCATCAGGAGCGGGAAGTTCCACGGGATCACCTGCCCGCACACGCCGATGGGCCGCGCCGCACGGCCGGGCAACGCGTAGTCGAGCTTGTCGGCCCATCCCGCGTAGTAGAAGAAGTGCGCCGCGGCGAGCGGGACGTCGATGTCGCGCGACTCCTTGATTGGCTTGCCGCCGTCCATCGTCTCGAGGACGGCGAACTCGCGGGCCTTCTCCTGGAGCATCCGGGCGATCCGGTAGAGGTACTTCCCGCGCTCCTTGCCCGGCATCCGCCGCCAATACTTCTCCCAGCCGCGCTCGGCCGCCCGCACGGCGGCGTCGACGTCGGCGGCGCCAGCCTCGGCGACGGTCGCGAGCGTCGCCTCGGTTGCCGGGTTGATCGTCTCGAAGCGCTTGCGCGAACGGGCGGGAACCCATTTGCCGCCGATGAAGAGATCGTAGGAGGGCCGGATCCTGACATGGGAGGTCGACTCGGGCGCCGGGGCGTATTCCCACTTGCCGAGGAAATCAGGCTCCACGCGCACGAGGGCGCGTGACGGGGTTTTCCCTCTTCCCCTTCTAAGCAAATCTCTCTTCTTCTCTTCGGCCATTTCAATCCTTCGTGAATTCTTCTTCCGAGCGATACCGCCCCGTCTCTTCCTTCTTGAGCTGCATGAGGCAGTCGTTGACGAGGCTCGAGGCCCCGAAACGGAAGAGGTCCGGCGTGAGCCAGTCGGCGCCGAGAGTCTCCTTGACGAGAACGAGGTAGTGCAGCGCCTGCTTGCTCGTGCGGATGCCGCCCGCCGGCTTCATTCCGATCTTGACGCCGGTCGCGAGCCAGTGGTCGCGGATCGCCTCGAGCATGCAGAGCGTCACGGGCGGCGTCGCGGCGGGCTGGACCTTGCCCGTCGAAGTCTTGATGAAGTCCGCGCCGGCCGCGATCGCGAGGTCGGACGCGCGCCGGACGTTGTCGTACGTTTCGAGCTCGCCGGTCTCGAGGATGACCTTGAGATGCGCGTCGCGGCAGGCGTCCTTGACCGCCGCGATCTCGTCGAAGACCTTTCGGAGGTCCCCCGCGAGGAACGCGCCCCGGTCGATGACCATGTCGATCTCGTCCGCTCCCGCCGAGACGGCGCGCTTGACGTCGGTGAGCTTCAGGGACAGCGGCGAGCGGCCCGACGGAAACGCCGTCGCGACGCTCGCGATCTTCACGGTCGAGCCCAGGAGGGCGCGCTTCGCGATCGAAACGAGGTCGGGATACACGCAGACGGCCGCGACCGGCGGCACGGACAGATCCGTGGGGTCGGGCCGCACGGCCTTCGCGCACATCTGCCGGATCTTGCCCGGCGAGTCCTTCCCCTCGAGCGTCGTGAGGTCGCACATCGAGATCGCGAGGCGGATTCCGAAGACTTTCGTCGCCTTCTTGATCGAGCGCTTCCCGAGCGCGGCGGAGCGCTCCTCGAGCGCGACCTGATCCACGGTGACACTGCGGCCGGGGAACGGAAAGACGAGGGGCAGCGGCCGCGCGTCGACGTCCCTCGGGCCGATTTTCACGAGGCCTTTCAAGACGGCGAGTCTACGCCGGAGGGAATCAGCAGCCGCTCGTCACTCGTACCGGAGCGCTTCCGAGGGGTTCATCCGCGCGGCGCGACGGGCGGGGAGGAGCGACGCTCCGAAGACGAGGAGGAGTCCGACCACCAGAATCCCCGCGACGTGAAGCGGCTCCGGCCGGAACGGCATCCAGGTGAGGTAGTAGACCTTCGCGATCTCGGGCGGGAAGCGCACGACGTGAAACGCCGTCAGGAAAAAGCAGACGAGGAGGCCGAAGGACACGCCGGCGACGAGGCCGCCTCCGCCGAGCAGCATCCCCGAGACGCGAAACGTCCGCGCCACGAGAGCGGGCGAGGCGCCGAGCGCGGAGAGAACGCCCACGTCGCGGGTCCTCTCCGCGAGGAGCACCACGAGCGACGAAACGACTGTACCCGCGGCGACGGCCACGATGAGCGTCAGGACGACGAAAAGAAGGGTCTGCTGGACCGCGAGCGCCTCGAAGAGATCGCGGTTCAGGACCTTCCAGTCGAGAACGGTCGCGCTCTCTCCGAGGAGCTTTCGCGCGGCCGCCACCGTCTCCCCCGAGGCGGACGGCTTTGCGAGCTTCATCTCCCACACGCCCTGTCGCGCGCCGGGCGGCGCCAACCTCTCGAAGACGGCGATCGGCAGGACCGCCCATCCGTCGTCCACCTCCGAGAACCCCGTCTCGACGATCGCGGCGACGGTCACCGGCGTCCGCGCGGGAGCGGCGAGGCCCGCCGCGAGGGCGGCGGAGGAGGTCTCGAGCACGATCGTTCCGCCCGCGGAGGCGCCGAGCCTCCGCGCGAGCCCGGCGCCGAGGAGGACGGGCGTCTCTCCCTTCGCCTCGATCGCCGCGAAGGCGCGGGCGAGGCCCGGCACGGCTCCGAGGAGGCGCGTCGTCGTGAGGCCGTCGGGCAGCTCGAGCGCCTTGACGAGCGCGTCCACGCCCTCGGGCGCCCGCGGCGACAGGAGGAGCGCTGGCGCAAACGCGGTACGCGCGACCGCGGTCACGTTCGGGAGGGCGCGAAGAGCGGACCGCTGCTGGGCGGCGTTCCCTCCCGCCTCCGGCATCGCGATCACTTCCGCGCTCGTCCCCGCGAGCTTCTCGGCGAGGTCATGCCGGTAGCCCGACATGAGGCCCATCGCCACGACGAGCGACGCGGCCCCGAGCGCGACTCCGAAGAGCGCGAGAAGCGAGACGGTCTTCGGCAGCCCGCGCCGGCTGCCGATCAGGAACCGCTTCGCGAGGAAAACGGAGACCCTCACCGCCTACTTCAGTTCTTCCACTCCTCTTTCTCGACCTTCCACGCGCCGCCTTCCTTGATCATGTGGACGACGCCGTTCGCGACACCGCCGTCCTGCTTGCCCGTCACGGTCAGGTCGGCCTTGTCGCCCGTCTCGACGACCTTGAGGACCTGGATGTCCGTCGCGGACATCATCTTGACGAAGCCGACCATCTTCTTCGCGTCGGGCTCGTCGAGGTGCTTGGCCTGGTCCTTCGTGAAGAGCTTCTTGAGGGCCGGGAGGTCCTCCTTCTGGACGGCCCGGAGGAAATCGCCGTACACCTTCGCTTGCGGGCTCTTCCGGGCGGCGGCCGTCTCGGCGGCGGTCGGCGGCACGACCTTCGGCGCGCGCGTGATCTCGGCGCTGAAGGCGACGTCGAAGGAATAGGTGTCCCCGAAGAACTCGTGCGGTTTCGCGCTCTTGTAGCTCGCCTCGACGGTCTTGCCGTCGAAGACCTTCTTCGTGAAGACGTCCTCGCTCGAGAGGCCGCTCGGGCTCCCCTTCTTGAAGCTGTTATTCCGGAACGACGTCGAGATCGGCTGGCCATTCTCGTCGAGCGAGATCTCGAACGCGTGGAGCTTCCCGGCGTCCGCCATGTGCATCCGCTCGAACTCGTCCTCGAGCGCCTTGCCGTCGAGCGGGACGTCGCTCAGGATCACTTCGACGCCCTCCTTCGTCTTGTCGAAGAAGCCCTTGACGGCGCGCGCGTAGGCGTGCGTCAGCTTCGTCGTCTTCCCGTTCACCGTGATCGTGCCGTCCGCCGTTCCACCGGCGCCCCGCGCGGAAGGAGCCACGACGACGGCCGTACCCACGAGCACCAGCGCGGTGAGAAAAACACGAATTCCTGTTTTCATCGAGACCTCCGATTGAATTGAATGATCGCGTTCTGAGTTCTGTAGAGAGACGTGGCCGATCCGCGTTCGACTTAGGTCCGGCACGCCGCGAGACCCACGAATTCGTCGAAGAGCGCGTCCGAGTCGTGCGGCCCGGGAGCGGATTCCGGGTGATATTGCACCGCGAAGACGGGCCGATCCGTCATGCGGAAGCCTTCGCACGTCCCGTCGTTGAGGTTCACGTGCGTGACCGCGACGTTCTTCGGGAGGGATTCGACCGCTACCGAAAAGCCGTGATTCTGTGACGTGATCGCGACGTGGCCGGTCTCGAGATTCTTGACCGGGTGATTCGCGCCCCGGTGCCCGAACTTGAGCTTGTAGGTCGTTCCGGAGAGCGCGAGGCCGAGAAGCTGCTGTCCGAGACAGATGCCGAAGACAGGCTTTCCGGATTCCACGAGGCTCTTCACGGCGGCGACGCAGCCCGGCAGCGCGTCGGGATCGCCGGGCCCGTTCGAGAGGAAGAATGCGTCGAACCCGCCCGCGAGAAGCTCCTCGCCCGTCGCGGACGCCGGGAAGACCTCGGGCTCGAGACCGCGCGAGGCGAGCATTCTCAGAATGTTCGTCTTGATGCCGTAGTCGATCGCGGCGACGCGGGCCTTCCGTTCCACTCCTTCGGGAAGGGGATAGCCGTAGCGCTTCGACGTCCCGACGGTGAGGGCGAGCGCGGCGCCAGCCATCGTGGGCTGTCCCAGGACCTTCTCGACGAGCGCGCCCGCGTCCGAGTCCGAAGCCGTCTCCGTGGAGATCGCGCCCCGCATGACGCCGCGGCTTCGCAAGTGGCGGACGAGGGCGCGCGCGTCGAATCCGTCGATTCCGACGACGCCGCCCTCCCGCAGGCCGTCGCCGATGGACTCCCGGCCCCGCTGGTTCGAGAACCGGTCCGGAAAGTGCCGCGCCGCGAAGCCCGCGACCTGGATCCGGGACGACTCGACGTCCTCGCCGTTGAGACCGTAGTTCCCGATGTGCGCGGCGGTCATCACGACGATCTGTCCGCGGTACGACGGGTCCGTGAGCGTTTCCTGGTATCCCGACATGCCCGTGTTGAAGACCACCTCGCCGAACGTCGTTCCCTTCGCTCCCACCGACCGGCCGACGAAACGCCGCCCGTCTTCGAGGACGAGGAGGGCCGGCGAGGCTCCGCTCACAGCGTTCTCCCGACCGCCTCGGCGATCGGACGGACCTGCGTCATCAGCTCGCCGAACATCGCGGGCGTGAGCGCCTGGGGCCCGTCGGAGAGCGCCTCTGCGGGTTTGTTGTGCACCTCGACCGCGATCCCGTCGGCGCCCGCGGCGATGGAGGCCCGCGACATCGGAAGGACCTTTTCCCGCCGGCCCGTGCCGTGAGAGGGATCGACCACGATCGGCAGGTGCGAGAGCCGCTCGACGGCGGGCACGACCGAAAGGTCCAGCGTGTTGCGCGTGAAATCAGTGAACGTCCGGATGCCGCGCTCGCAGAGGATGACGTTCGGATTTGCCTCCGCGAGCACGTACTCGGCCGCGAGAAGGAACTCCTCGAGTGTCGCCGACATGCCGCGCTTCAGAAGCACCGGCTTCCCCGTCCTGCCGACCTTCTTCAGAAGCTCGAAGTTCTGCATGTTGCGCGCGCCGATCTGGAGGCAGTCGGCGTAATGGGCGACGATTTCGACGTGGGCCGTGTCGAGGACTTCGGTGACGACCGGAAGCCCCGTCGCCTCCCGCGCGGCCGCGAGGATCTTCAGGCCTTCCTCGCCGAGGCCCTGGAAGGCATACGGCGACGTGCGCGGCTTGTAGGCGCCGCCCCGGAGAAGGTCCGCGCCGAGAGCCTTGACCTCCTGAGCGATCGTGACCGTCTGTTCGAGCGACTCGACCGCGCACGGACCGGCGATCACGACGACGTGCGTCCCGCCCACGAGAACGCCGCCGACCGACACGATCGTGTCCTCCGGGTGGAACTCGCGCGATACGAGCTTGTAAGGATGCGAGACGCGCAGGACCTCGAGGACCCCGGGGAGCGACTCGAACGCGCCCGGTCCGACCGCGCCCTTGTTCCCCGTGATGCCGACCGCCGTGCGCTGCGCGCCCGGGATGGGGTGCGCCTTCAGTCCGAGCCGCTCGGCCGCGGCGACGACGCGTTCGACGTCCGCGCTCGTCGCGCTCCGATCCATGACGATCAGCACATTGCGCCTTCTCTTTCCGGCGACGTTTATACTTCATTCGGTCGCCCGGTCCTTCCGGGCGGCTCCCGGAGGTCCCGATGCCCTCGCCCGCACTCTCTCGCTTTCTGCCGGCGGCTGCCTTCGCCGCCGCCATCCTCACCGCGCTCCCGGCCGACGCGACGTACGTCATCTATACGCGGGACGGAGCGCGAATCGAAGCTCGTGAGAAGCCCATCGTCCAGGGGCGGAGACTCCTCTACCTGACCCCGCTCGGAACCTCGCAGACCCTCGCGCTCGACGAGTGGGACCAGCAGCGGAGCGAGAAGGCGAACCGGGAGGGCTTCGGCGGGGCCTACGTCCTCGACGATCCGAATGGCAACACCTCGACTTTGCCGAACCCCGAGGCAAAAAAGCCGTCGCTGTCCGATTACATCAAGAAGAACGGCCGCAAGCTGGACTCGGACCGTCCCGAGCCGCGCGTCGGCGAGCTCGTGACCGAGCGCGAAACGCATCCCCGCGCGTCGGCGAGGACGATCGAGGCCGCTCCCGTGGTCCTCGATCCCGTCATCAGCGACGCTTTCATGCGTGCTCTCGACGGGAGCAACGTGAAGGGCGTGAAGCTCGGGGGCCTGCCTTCCGCCCTGCGCGTCGCGGCAGTGACGGACAACGAACAGCAGGTCTTCCTCGCACTCATGGCGTCGGCCCGCGGCCTCAAGGAGTCCCGTGCCGCCGGCAAGCCGCTCGAGAAGGTGGAGGTCGTTCTCGCGACCGCAACCGGCGAGACGGCCGCGAAGTTCGACGTCACGCCCGACGACGCCGACGCGCTCCTGAACGGACGCATCTCGCCCGCGAAGTACTTCGTGACACGCGTCATCTTCTGAGCATGGACCCCGGCACCCTCGTCCTCGTCCACCTCGTTCAGCCGAAGGAGAAGTACTGGGGAGTCCTCCTCGCGCTCGGACCCGCCGGCGTGACGCTCCGGGGCATCGAGCTCGACCTGTTCGACGATTGGGCCCGGCAACAGAGGCCCGGCGCCGACGCCGAGCTCGGCGTCGCGACGCTGTTCGTGCCGCTGCACCGCATCGAGAAGCTCTTCGAGGACTCGCGGGTCGGGAGCGTCGCGAGCTACGCCGAGAGGTTCTACGAGATCGTCGGAGGCGACGCCCGCGCGTTCCTCTCTCCCCGTCCGCCCGCGGCCGAGCCGGGCCGTCCGAACTAGCCGGTCTTCTTTTTCTCCGACAGCTCGACGAGGGTGCCGCCCGTCGCGGACGGATGCACGAACGCGACGAGGCATCCCCCGGCGCCCTCGAACGGCTCCTCGTTCACGAGCCTCACGCCATGGGCCTTGAGGCGTGCGAGCACGGCGCGCACGTCCCCGACCTCGAGGCACACGTGGTGGATTCCGGGGCCGCGCGCCGCGATCGATTTCGCGATCGGCCCGTCGGGAGACGTCGACTCGAGAAGCTCGAGGTGCGACTCCCCGACGGCCCGGAACGACGTGACGACCTTCTGCGACGCGACCTCCTCGCGGTGCTCCTCGACGAGGCCGAGGAGATCCCAGAACCCGCCGGCCTCGGCGAGGGACCTCACGGCGATGCCGAGGTGGGCGATCCGGGTTTCGGCAGCGCCTTGTTCGATTCGACCCGCTAAACCGCGCGCGGCACTCCGTGGGTCTTCCACTCGGGCTTCCACGCGCCCGGCCGCCTCCTCGAGGCCGCCGCGGTTTCCCCGCAGCCCCTCTACCCTTCTAAGAAAATCTTCCTTCACCAATCCCTCGATGCGCATCCGTGTTCGTGCACGACGCCTCTTCGTCCCCTCCGGTCCGTCCAGAAATCTTCGGTGCTCTTCCAGTTTTCCGATCAGCTCGTCAATTCCCGCGCCCGTCGTCGCGACGGTCTTGACGATCGGGGGGATCCACGCGCCGTGCTCGCCGAGCTCCAGCATCTGGAGGATCTCCTGCACGACGCGGTCCGCGCCTTCGCGGTCCGCCTTGTTCACGACGAAGAGATCCGCGACCTCCATGAGGCCGGCCTTGATCGCCTGGATGTCGTCGCCCATCCCGGGCGTCAGGACGACGACGCAGGATTCCGCGAGGCGGAACACCTCCACCTCGTCCTGTCCCACTCCCACCGTCTCGACGAGGATGTCGTCGTAGCCGGCGGCGTCGAGGACGTCGACGGCGTCGGCCGTCGCGCGCGCGAGGCCGCCGAGGTGGCCGCGCGTCGCCATCGAGCGGATGAGGACGCCGGGATCCGTGTAGAGGTCCTGCATGCGGATGCGGTCGCCGAGGATCGCGCCGCCCGAGAACGGCGACGAGGGGTCGACCGCGACGATCCCGACCTTCCGCCCGCGCGCCCTCGAACGGCGCGCGAGAGCCGCCGTCAGCGTCGACTTCCCGGCGCCGGGCGAACCCGTGAGGCCCGTGACGCGCGCGCGGCCGGTCCGCGGAAAGATCGTCTCGAGGAGGCCAGGGAAGCGCGCGTCGCCTCGCTCGGCCCACGAGATCGCGCGCGCGACGTCCGGAATCCGGCCGAGGAGGACGCCCTCGGCGAGCGCGGGCGCGGTCGAAGGAATCGTCATTCCGCCCGAGTCTAGACGAGCCTCGGGCCTAGAATGTCCGCCCCGTGACCGCTGCCCGAACCCCGCCCGATCTCGTGCCGGTCCTCTCGGCGATTGCCCGCGTCGCGGGCGAGACGCTGGACCTGCCCGAGGTCTTCCACCGGATCGCGATCGAGGCCGGACGCGTGCTCCCGTTCGACGCGATGACCGTCACGCTCACCGACGAGGGCGACGGGTTCTCCCTCTATTCGATCGGAGGGGCCGAAGTCTCGGACGCGGCGCGCCGCGCCTACGCCCGCACCGTCCCGCGCGCGGAGTACTCGCCCGGCCTCTTCGGAACTCTCGGGAAAGCCGGCGTCATCGACGACCTCTCGGCCGCGTGCGACCCGGCGTTCCCGCGCGACCGCGAGTTCATCGAATCGGGCCTCCGCGCGATGCTGCGCGCGACTCTCCACGCGGGCACGGGGTCGATCGGCTATCTCTCCCTCGTGAGCCTGAAGCCGCGCACGTTCCACGCCGAGGACCTCGCGCTCCTGACGCCGATCGCCGACGTCGTGGCCATGGCCGTGGCCCACGCGCGTCTTGCGGCCGGCGAAAAGGACCGGCGGAGGCGCTACGAGGCGCTGCAGGCGCTATCGCCCGTCCTCGCCCGCGCCCTCGACGTCCGCGAGGTGTTCGATGCGATCTCGGAGATCGTCCGCCCGATCGTGCCGCACGACCGGATGGCGATCGGCCTTCTCAACGAGGATCGAACCGCCGTGAACGTTTATGCCGTATCGGGCACGGGCTTCCCCGAGATCCGGGAGCCGATCCGCCTCTCGAAAGAAGAGAGAGCCCGCGCGAACGACTTCACGACGGAGATCGTGAGGGACGTCGCCGAGGAGATCGAGGCCGACTCGGACAAGTGCCGGCATCTCTCGGCGGACGGGATCCGGTCCCTCCTCCGGGTCCCGATCTTCTTCGAGGGTCAGTGGCAATTCGCGGGCGGCCTCCACTTCCTCTCGCGCACGCCCGGCACGTACGGGGAGCGCGACATTCCCCTGGCCCGGCACGTCGCGGACCAGGTGGCGCTCGCGCTCTCTCACGAACGGCTCGCGGGCGAGGCGCGCCGCGGCGACGAGGCGCGGGCCGAGGCCCAGAAGCTGGAGAAACGAGTGGCCGCTCTGTCCGAAGAACTCGCCTCGCGCGGCGGCTTCGGGCGGATCGTCGGAAACTCGAAGAGCTGGCGCGACGTGCTCATGCAAGCCTCCAAGGTCGCACCGACCGAGACGACCGTCCTCCTGACGGGCGAGTCCGGTACCGGGAAGGAGGTCGTCGCGCGCGCCGTTCACCGCAGCTCGTCGCGCGCGGCCGGACCCTTCATCGCCCTCAATTGCGCCGCGTTACCCGACCAGCTGCTCGAGTCCGAGCTCTTCGGATACGAGAGGGGCGCCTTCACGGGGGCTTCGGCGGCGAAGCCGGGCCGCATCGAGCAGGCGGCGGGAGGCACGCTCTTCCTGGACGAGGCCGGCGAAATGAGCCCGGCCGTGCAGGCGAAGCTCCTGAGGGTCCTCGAGGAGCGCGAGTTCCAGCGCCTCGGCGGCACGCGGGTGCTCAAGACGGACGCGCGCATCGTCGCCGCGACGAATCGCGACCTCGCCCGCGCGATCGAGAAGGGGGAGTTCCGGGAGGATCTCTTCTATCGCCTCTCCGTCTTTGGAATCCACCTGCCGCCTCTGCGCGAGCGCCCCGAGGACATTCTTCCGCTCACGGAGATGTTCCTCGCCGAGCTCGGCCCGGCGGTCGGGCGCCCCGTCCCCGGAGTGTCGCGCGAGGCGAAGGATCTCCTGCTCGCCTATCCGTGGCCCGGCAACATCCGCGAGCTCAGGAACGCGCTCGAGCGCGCCGCGATCCTGTCCGAGGGCGGCCTCGTCACGGCCGCGCATCTGCCGATCTCCGTGACACGAAAGGACTCGCCCTCCCCCCGTGCCCCGTCGCGCGCCAGCGCGCCCCGGGCGGACGAAGCCGTATCCGGTCCGTTCCTCCCTCCCGAAGGCGTGGACCTCGAATCCCTCGAAAGGGACTACGTGAAGGAGGCGCTCAGGAAATCGCGCCACAACAAGAGCCGGGCCGCGAAGCTCCTCGGCCTCACGCGCGCCCAGCTCTACTCGCGCATCGAGAAGTACGGCCTGGGGGCGGAGACACCAGAGGGCTGACGATTTTTTCGGTGCTTCAGGCCCGCGCTTCCGCGCCGGCGCGCTTCATCACGTCGCTGATGCGGTCGAACGCGGCGCGCCACGCCTCGGCCATCTCCGGCGTGAAGTCGGGCCCGAGCCGCTGGGCGAACATGCAGAGAAGCGCCTCACGAAACGCGTCGAAGTGAGTGTCTTTCGCACCGTAGAGAACGTGACGGCGGCCGAGCTCCATGAGAGAGGAGTCCACATCGGCGTCCGCGTCCAGGCCCTTCAGCGCGAGGCCGAGCGCCACCACGAACATCGCGCCCTGGTTCTCCGAGTCCGTCGAGAAGAGCGGCCGGAGGGAAGGATCCAGCGCGAAGAGGGTCTCGTAGAAATCCTTCCCGGCCCCGCGAGGAATCGGCCGGAGGCGATCGAAGCTCTTCCTCACGAGCGCGATCTGGGCCTTCGTCACGGCGACACCCCGGCGCGCGGCCCACGCGGGCGGAGCTTCCACGCGACGTAGGGCCTCGCGAGCGTCCGCAGCGCCGCGAGCTTCGCCTCGTAGAGCTTCGAGGAGAACGTGTCGGGCACGAGGTCGGCCGCCTCCTCGGGTTGCACGACGAGAGAGACCTGGATGCCGGGCAGGATTCCGACCGGGAGGCCGGCGCGCGTGACCGCCCGCCAGAGATGCGCAAAGACCTCTTTCATGTCGTCGGGGTGCGGAGGAGCGACGTGCTCCATCGCGCTGTCGAGCGTGGGACGGAAAATGCAGACGGTCGGAAACGCCCCCGCGCTCACGATGCGGTCGATCGCGCGCTTCGTGGCGTCGATCGGCTCGGGGCCCGCAATGATCTCGCCCGAGACCTTGCCGGCTCCGAGCTTCTTCGCGGTGTACTCCATCGCGTCGAAAAATGCCTGCTGGCCCACCGTCTGCGCCTTCCCGGGGCAGAGCCTCGCGAACACCTCGGCGTCTTCGAACTCGTAACAGAACGAGAAGTGGTCCGTCCCCGCCTCGATGAGGTCGTCGTACTCGCGGAACTTGCGGCGCGGCACGGGTACGGCCTGGACGCCGATGAAGCCGCCGACCTCTTTCCGGATCGCCTTCACGTACGGCTCGCACTGCCTCAGACCGTGCAGCGCCTCGAGCTTGTCGACGTCCTCGAAGTGATAGCCCGTGTTCAGGTGCGTGAAGATCGAGCCCGAAAGGTCCCGCGAGGCCTTCGCGACCTCCACGACGTCCTCGACCTTCTTGCGCGACTCCTCCGCCTCGCCGACGTTCCGGCCGGTCGTGCAGAAAGCGCACGCGGGCGACGCGGGCAGACTCCAGTAGAGGCACGCGTTCGAGACGTAGATTCCGAGGTAGGTTCCCTGCAGGACGCCGATCCGGCTCATTTCGGCGCCGCCCTTCGTCCTCCACGAGTACCACTCCGGCTCGGGCGGCACCTCGACCGGGTAGTGATCTCCGGTCCGCGTGTCCGACACCGCGTAGCCGTTACCGCTCTTGACGAGGAGGAACGGGGACTTCGCCGCGAAAGGCTCGACGACCGGGACGTTGATCCAGATCTTCTTTCGGGGCGACGGCAGAAGGAGTTCGAGGCCGGAGCCGAGGCCCGCGCGGGTCCGCGAGATGCGGCGGCCGTCCTCGTCGACGTCGCAGGAGGCGTCGATGCGCATTCCAAGGCAGAAAAGCTCGATTTCCAGCTCGACGGGCTTGAGCACGGATTTCCTCCGGTCCTCAGCATGTTGCACCCGCCGGAACCCGGCCATGATGCAGAAACCTCAGCCGGCGCCGCGCCCGCCGGGCCGCCGGGGAGGCCCTCAGCCCTTGAAGCGCTTGCGGCGCGGGAGCATGTCGTTGATCTCGCGGAGCGCCATCTCGATGCCCTTCGTGACGCCCGCGGGCTCCTCGCCCCGCTGGGCCTTCATGGTGTACTCGTCCTTCAGGCGCGTGAGCCGGTGGCCGAGCGCCCACAGGATCGTTTCGACCGCTTTCTGCTCTTCTTCGGAACGCAGCTTTGCCATATGCGCCATTCTGGACCACGATTGGAGGCCATGACGCTTCGTGTCGTCCTCGTCAGGACCCACAACCCGGGAAACATCGGGGCGGCGGCGCGCGCCGCGAAGAACTTCGGGGCAGAAATCGTTTTGCTCGGACCGCACGCGGACGCGCTTCATCCCGACGCTCTAGCTCTTGCTTCCGGCGCGGAAGACTTGCTTAGAAGGGTGAAGACCCTTGCGGACTGGGATGAGCTCGTTTCGGGGGGCGATGCTGTCATCGCCCTATCGTCGCTGCGCGGGCGCGTCTCGCGCGGGCTGCCACCTCCCGTCACTTTCAAGGAAATCTCCTCTTCCCTTCTTCGCGCCCGGCGCCGCGTCGCCCTCGTCTTCGGCCCCGAGCGCGGCGGCCTGACGACGGAAGAGCTGAGAAAATGCGACGGACATCTTCGAATCGAGACGCGCGATGAGTTCCCAACCCTGAACGTCGCGCAGTCCGTCGCGATCGCGCTGTCCTTCCTCTCCCCTCTTTCACCCTTCGAACAACCGCGCCGAAGGCGCGGAACGCTGAACCCCGAAGAGCAGCCCGCTGCCTCGAAGGAGGTCCGGCGTCTCCTCCTCTCCTTCAAGGAAGTTCTCTCTTCGGCCGGCTACCCGGGCCGAGGCCGCTCGAAGGAGGTCGTGGCCGAGATCGAGTCGTTTCTCCGCCGCGGCAAACCCACATCGCGCGAGGTGACTCTTCTCCTCGGCGCGCTCGCCGCGCTGCGGCACGCGATCGGGCTCAGCCCTTCGAGGCCTCGCGCGTGAACTGAAGCGCGCCCGACGGGCACCTCTTCACCTGCTCGGCGACGCGTTCCGCGGGCGCTGCGTCTAGATTCACCCACGGGCGCTTGCTCACGTCGAAGACGTCGAAGAGCCCCCGGACGCAGACGCCCGAATGAACGCAGACGCGGGGGTCGAAGGTCACCGTGAGGGCGTCTTTCGTGTAGCGCTGAACCGGATCCTTCATGAGTCGATTCTCGCTCATCGCGCCTCGGCGCGAAGGTCGGTGACGCCCGTCAACGCCGCAAAGCTCAAAAACGTTCGCTGGCGCGCCCCGGCCAGCGTTCGTCGCGGAGCGGCCACCCGCCGCCCTTGCCCCCGGCGACCGTTCGGCCCATCTTGACGGGGAAGGAGCCCCCATGAAAATCAAGAGTTTCGCCGCCGCGCTTCTGCCGATGGCCCTGGCCGCCGCACTCCCCGCATCGGCCCTGTCCGTCTCCTCGGTCCAGGTCGTGGCCGTGCCCACGACGAGCACCGGCCCCTGCCCGGCCGTGTTCCATTTCCGGGGCAAGGTCTCCCTCAATGGACGGGGCGTATTCACGTACAAATGGGAGAGAAGCGACGGCGCGAACGACACAGCGGTTCACCCGCCGGGCAGGTTCGACGGAAAGAGCGCCGCGTTCGTCGAGGAGACCTGGACGCTCGGCGCCGCGATCCCGGCCTTCCACCCGTTTCACGGCTGGGTCAAACTCCACATCCTCACGCCCGAGGATAGGCTGTCGGATCCCGCGAACATCACGCTCGACTGCGGACGTCCGGCGGGCACCGTGCCGGACGGCCCGAAACGTCCGACGCTGACCGTCCGCTGCGACGGCAAACCCGACCTCGTTCCGCTCCTCCACACGCCCATGGACGGCTGGATCGCCGTCAAGAACATCGGGACCGGCAACGCGGGAGCGAGCCGGATCTTCCTGAAATGCCGCAAGGAGGGTCACACCGGACCCGGCGGCGGCTGCGTCGACATCCCGCCTTCCGCTCTCGCGCCGCCGTTCCTCCCCGGGCCAGACGCCCTCGTCGTCAACGTTCCCGCGCTCGCGTGCGGTGCGACGTTCGAGGCGAAGATGCCCTTTTGGGAAAAGCTCGTCTGGCCCAAGGGGACCTACCACTTCGACGCAACGGCGGACGCCACCAACCTCGTCGCCGAGAGCAACGAAGGCAACAACACGACGACGTCGACGCTCACGCGCTGAAGGAGTCCTACATGAAAAAGATGACTCTCGCCTTCGGCCTCGCCGCCCTCGCCCTCGCCGCCGCGCCCGCGCTCCGCGGCGAGGGATTCCGGCCCATCTTTCATCCGCCGACGATCACGTTTTCGGCCGTCCCTATCGAGACCGCGTTTCGCGGGACGGACGGCAAGACATATCCAGCCGGAAAGTACGACTTCCGCATGCAGCAGGGGACGCAAGGGATCCTCATCGGTCTCCTCCACAACGGCAAGATGCTCGCCGAGTTTCCGGGGAAGTTCGTGCCCGGCGCGGTTGAACCGCCGGAGCCAGACAAGTCCCGCGGCCACGACATCCACTTCGACACGTCGAGCAAAGTGAGCTTCGAGTACGGCGGCAAAGGGAAGCTGTTCGCCAGCAGCAAGCTTCACCCGGGTGGCGCGAACCTCGGGTCGATCAGCTTCCTGCTCCCCGCGGTGCAGGTGCAGGGCAAGTAGACCTCAGACGTCGAGGTCGTCCGCGTCCCGCGCACGCTCCATGATGAATTTGTAGCGCAGGGACGCGTCCTTGCCCATGAGCTCGCCGAGCGTCTTCTCGACCTCGAGGACGCTCGGCACCGTCACCTTGAGCGCCCGGCGGCGCCGCGGATCCAGCGTCGTCGACTTGAGCTGCTCCGGCATCATTTCGCCGAGGCCCTTGAAACGCATGATCTCGGGCTTCACGTTCTTCGGCAGCTTCGCGAGGATCGCGTCCCGCTCCCTCTCGTCGAGCGCCCAGTGCGTCTCCTTCGCCGCGTCGATCCGGTAGAGAGGCGGCTGCGCAAGATAGACGTGTCCCTTTTCGACGAGCTTCGGCAGGTGGCGCCAGAAGAACGTCAGGAGAAGGGTCGAGATGTGGTGGCCATCGGCGTCTGCGTCCATGAGGAGAAAGATCTTTCCGTAGCGGAGTTTCGAGATGTCGAAGCCCGCGCCGACGCCGCAGCCGAGCGCCGAGACGATGTCGCTGAGCTCCTTGTTCCCCGTCACCTTCGCGGCGTTCGCCTGCTCGGCGTTCAGGACCTTCCCCCGAAGCGGGAGGATCGCCTGCGTATGGCGGTCGCGCCCCTGCTTCGCCGATCCGCCCGCCGAATCGCCTTCGACGATGAAGAGCTCGGACTGCGCTGGATCCGTCGACGAGCAGTCCGCGAGCTTTCCGGGAAGGTTCAACCTGTGGGAAACCGCCGTCTTCCGCGTGACCTGCTGCGCCGCGGCGCGGCTCGCCTCCCGCGCGCGCGATGCGAGGACGATGCGTCCGACGATCTGCTCGGCGAGCGTGGGGTTCTCGTTCAGCCACTTTTCGAGCGCGGGGCGCACCGCGCCGTCGACCTGCGCCGCGACTTCAGGGTTGTTGAGCCGGTCCTTCGTCTGCCCCTGGAACTGCGGCTCGAGGACGTACGCCGAGAGGAGGGCGACGAGCCCTTCGCGGATGTCCTCCGCGGAAACCGTCACGCCCTTGGGGAGGAGCTCGTGCGTCTCGACGTAGTTGCGCACGGCCTTCGTCACGCCCGAACGCAGGCCGTTCTCGTGCGTGCCGCCGGAGGGAGTCGGAATGCCGTTCACGTAGGAGCGCACGTGCTCTTCCGTGGATTCCGTCCACACGAGCGCGAGCTCGAGGCGCGGCTCGCCCTCCCGCACGAGATTGAAGGCCCCGCCGGTCGCCGTCTTTTCACGCTGCGCGACGACGCGCGTGAGCCAGTCCGCGAGGCCGCCTTCGTGGGTGAACTCGTCGCGCCGGGCAGGCTTCTCGGTCTCGTCGACGAAGACGACGCGAAGGCCGCGGTGAAGATACGTCTTCGCTTCGAGACGCTCGCGGATCTCCGCGGCGTCGAGGACGAGCTTCCCGAAGATCTCGGCGTCGGGCCGGAAGCGGATCGTCGTCCCGGAGCCCCGAACCTTCTCCGCTCCGGACGTCTTCGTGACTTTGGAGGTGGCCTTCCCCTGCGCGTAGGTCTGGGTCCACTCGTGCCCGTCCCGCCGCACGACGGCCGTCATCTCGGACGAGAGCGCGCACACGACGGACGAGCCCACGCCGTGGAGGCCTCCGGAATGGACGTAATTCCCCTGGTCGAACTTTCCGCCGGCGTGGAGCGTCGTGAGGATCAGCTCGAGCGCGCTCTTCTTGTATTTCGGATGCACGTCCACGGGGATGCCGCGCCCGTTGTCCGTGATCTCGATCTCGCGCCCGCCTTCGAAGAGGGTGACCTCGAGCCGCGTCGCGTAGCCGTTGATGACCTCGTCGATCGCGTTGTCGACGATCTCGTTGACGAGATGGTGGAGGCCGCGCGTGTCGACGCCTCCGATGTACATGCCGGGGCGCTTGCGGACGGGCTCGAGGCCTTCGAGGACGGTGATGTCGCGGGCGGTGTAGGTCGTGGCCATGAAGCGGGCTGAGGGTGCGGCGAAAACGGTGGCTGGTCAAGCGGCCGGTTGTCGTCCGCGTCCGTGGCGTCTCTCGGCCCGAGTTCCACGGGTCCGCCGCTTTACCGGTGCTAGCATCGGAGCGGCGCTATGGATCCCGAGCCGAACGCCGCTTCCGGTCTGCCGGGTCCGGACCCCCTCACGTTCGAGACCCTGTACGACGAGCTGCACGCGCTCGCCCACAGGCAGCTCCGGCGCGCGCGCCCCGGTGAAACCCTGCGCACGACGGCGCTCCTGCACGAGGCCTACCTCAAGCTCGCCCGCGGCGGGCCCGTGAAGGACCGCCCTCACTTCTTCGCTCTCGCGGCACGGGCGATGCGGCAGGTGCTCGTCGACCATGCGCGCACGCAGGCGGCCCTCAAGCGCGACGGCGGGCGGAGGACCACGACGCTCGGGGACGTCGCGTCCAGGATCGACGCCGATGCCACCGAGCTGATCGCGATCGATACCGCGCTCGCGAAGCTGCACGGCGCGAACGAGCGCCTCGCGCGCGTCGTCGAGCTGCGCTTTTTCGGAGGCCTGTCAGTCGAGGAGACCGCCGAAACCCTCGCCGCGTCGACCGCCACGGTCAAGCGCGACTGGCGTGCGGCCCGGGCGTTCCTGCTCGCGGCACTCTCGCCCCCATCGCCGTGACGACGAACGAGACCACGGACGGAACCTGGCGCCGCGCCCTCGAGATCTTCCAGGACGTCGTGGATCTCGAGCCCGTGGAGCGCGACCGCCGAATCGCCTCCGCCTGCGGGGCGGACGACGCACTTCGGCGTCGGCTGGCCGACCTCCTCGAGGCGGATTCGGAGACCACCTCCCCTCTCGACGGAGGTGCCGCACAGCTCTTCCCGCGCCTCCTCGAAGGCGGCGACGCGCCTCCGGGCCGATGGATCGGGCGCCAGCTCGGTCCCTACCGCATCGTCCGCGAGCTGGGGCGCGGTGGGATGGGAGTCGTCTTCCTCGGCGAGCGTTGCGACGGGCAGTTCGAGCAGCGCGTCGCGATCAAGATCGCGCGGCTCGGTCTTGCGGGCGACGAGGTGACCAGAAGCTTTCTCGACGAGAGGCAGATCCTCGCCGGGCTCGAGCATCCGCAGATCGCCCGCCTCCTCGACGGCGGCGTGACGTCCGAAGGCCTCCCGTACTTCGCGATGGAGTACGTCGAGGGCGTTTCGATCGGGGACTACTGCGAGGCGCACGGCTTCTCTCTTGCCCAGCGTATCGAGCTGTTCCTCGGCGTCTGCGCGGCGGTCGACCACGCCCATCGCCGGCTCGTCGTACACCGCGATCTCAAGCCCTCGAACATCCTCGTGACCGCCGAAGGCGACGTCAAGCTCCTCGACTTCGGGATCGCGAAGCTCCTCGACGCCGGCGAAGAAGGCACGCTCACGCTCGAGCGCCGTCTGACTCCGGCCTACGCTGCGCCCGAGCAGATCCGCGGCGAGCGGATCACGACGGCAACCGACGTCTGGGCGCTGGGAGTCGTCCTCTACGAGCTGCTCGTCGGGCGTCGCCCGTTCTCCGCCCGGGGCGCGCCCGGCGACACCTTGCTCGCCGTGATCGGCGAGGAACCGGCCCGGCCCAGCACGGCCCTGGTGGCCGCCGGGGAGTCGGCCCGGTCCCGCCGCCGGCGCCGCCGTGCCCTGCGGGGCGATCTCGACACGATCCTCCTCACCGCCCTGAGAGAGGAACCCGACCGCCGGTATCCCTCGGCCGCGGCTCTCGCCGAGGATCTCCGGCGACATCTCGCGAGTCTGCCGATCCGCGCTCGGCCGGATACCGTCCGTTACCGTGCAGGGAAGTTCGCGGCGCGCCATCGCTGGACCCTCGCGATGGCCGCAGCGCTTCTCCTCGCTCTCGTCGGCGCTCTCGGGGCGGCGCTCGGTCAGGCGCGTGCAAAGGCCCGCGAGGCGCGCGCCTCGCAGGAAGTGACGGCCTTCCTCGTGCGGCTGTTCGAAGGCTCGGACCCGACTCTCACCCGCGGGGCGTCGCTCACCGCGCAGGAGCTGCTCGATGAAGGCGTCGCCCGCCTGCGGTCCGACCTCGCCAGCGAGCCGGCGGTGCGCGCGCGCCTGCTCGACGCCATAGGGGCGTCGTACGTCGGCCTTGGCCTCTACGGCCGTGCGCTCCCGCTCCTCGAGGAAGCGCTGCGGCTGCGCCGCCAGACGTTTCCCGCCAGGAGCGTGGAGGTTGCCGCGAGCACGGACCAGCTCGGCGAGCTCTACCGGCTGGAGGCGGACTTCGGCCGGGCGGAGCCGCTGCTCGAGGGAGCGCTCGCCGCGCGTCGCGCGAGCCTCGGCGCGGACGCCCCGGCCGTGATCCAGAGCCTCGGCCACCTCGGCCGGCTCTTCGAGGACGAGGGGCAGTTCGCCCGCGCCGAGGGGCCGTTTCGCGAGGCCCTCGCCGCGAGCGAGCGCCGATTCGGGGCGAGCTCCCCGGAGACCGCGGGCCGGCTGGACGATTTCGCGACCAACCAGTCGGACCTCGGCCGCGAGGCGAAGGCGATCGAGCTCCTGCGACGGGCGCTCGCAATCCGCGAGAGAACGCTCGGTCCGGAGGCGCTCGAAATCGCCGACTCGCTGCACAACCTCGGTCTTCGTCTCGACGACACCCGCACGTACCACGAGGCTGCCGCCGCGCTCGAACGCGCTCTGGCGATCCGGCGGAATGCTCTCGGACCCGCGCATCCTCTCGTCGGCGCGACCCAGCTCGCGCTCGCCAGCGTCTACGACGACCAGCACCGTCCCGACGCCGCCGAGGACGCTGCAAAGCGAGCGCTCGAGGTTCTTCGCAGTGCGCTCCCCGCGGATCATCCGAAGGTCGGCGAGGCCCTCAACATGCTCGGGATCATCCGTGTCTCCCGTCGCGACTTCGCGGGCGCCGTGCCAGCCTTCCGGGAGCTGCTCGAACGATACCAGCGCGTCTCGGGAAAGGGCCATCCCGACACGCTCGCGGTCGAGAACAATCTCGCGATCACGCTGCTCCACGCCGGCCACGCGGCCGAGGCGAAGTCGCTCGAGCGTGAGGTTCTCGTGCTGCTCCGGGAGGACAACGGCCAGCCCACGGGAGCCCTGACGCGGGAGAACCTCTCGACGACGCTCGAGATGGAAGGGAAGCCTCGCGAGGCGCTCGAGCTCGCGCGGCAGGCCCTCGCGATTCAGCGCAGGCGCGAGGGCGACACCTCCGCCAACGTGGCCGTAGCGCTGCGCCTGGTGGCGATCGCCGAGGAAATGTGCGGCGAGGCGGGGTCCGCGGAACGGGATTTTCGCGCGAGTCTCCGGCTCGGCGAAGAGCTCGCGGGCTCGCGCGGCAACGCGACGTACGAAGGGAGAATCTCGCTAGGGGACTTCCTCGTCGGCGCGAGTCGCTGCTCCGAGGCCGAGCCCCTGCTGGACGGCGCGCTCGCCGAGATCGCCGAAGCCCCGCGCCCCGTGGCCCCGATCTGGCGGCTTCAGGCACAGCTGCTGCGCACGCACTGCGTACATTCCTCCGGTGGGAGAGGCGACGCCGTCCGCGCGGTCCGCGCGGCGCTGCGCGCTCTGCCGGCGGTCGAGGTCGATCTCTACCCGACTGCGCGGGCGCTGCTCTCCACAGGTCGATGATCCCGATCTCCTCCCGTTTCCGTTCTTACGGGTAGCGGCCACTCGCGTTCCATGCGGGGCCGACGAGAGCCGAGGAATCGGCTCAGGAGGTGCCCGTGAAGTTGAACAAGAGGAGCAGAACGATGGGAGCTTTCGGCCGAAGCCTGGCAGCTCGAGCTGCCGTCACCATCGCGGCGGTTCTTCTGGCGGGCAAGGCGACGGCACAGGCAAAGACCTACGTCCTGCCGTCGTCCGCCTACAGCACGGGCGCGGGAGGAGCGGAGTTCCACTCGGACGTCCGTCTCCTCAACGTCACGACCTCGCCCGTGACGGTGACGCCGACGTTCTACGACCAGTCGAGCGGCATGACGCAATCGGCGACGCCTTTCACGATCTCGGGGCGCAGCCAGGCGTCGTACGACAACGCCCTCAGCTCGCTCTTCCGGGTCGGCCTCGGGTCGTACGGGCCCATCCGGTTCGATGCGACCGGAGCGCTCATCGTGTCGTCGAGCGTGAACAACGTGAACGCGTGCGGATCGGGGGCCGTCTCGGGGCAGTGGCTGCCGGGAATCGACGTCTCGCAGGCCCTGCGTGGCGGGATCCTCGCCCAGCTCGCGCTCAGCGCGATTTCGACGTCGGGCTACCGGACGAACGTCGTCTTCATGAACCCGGGGAACGCCGGCGCGACGGTGACCGCGACCTTGCGCCACGGGAACGGGTCCGCGATCGGGACCACGACCTATCCGGCGCTCCCGGCCAACGGTTTCCGGCAGGTTTCCCTCGGGAGCTTTCCGGGAGCCTCCGGAACGACGGATACGAACCTCTTTCTCGAGTTCACGAGCGACCAGCCGATCCTTTCCTTCGCCTCGGTCATCAACAACGGCTCGGGCGATCCCTTCGCGATCGTCGCAGCGGCGGACTCCGCCAGCGTGGAGCTGACCGTGATGCTTCCTGGAGGCGTGCCGCTCGTGCTGGAAAAGATCCCGCACGGGACGTTCCTGATGGGATCTCCGACCACCGAGCGGAGCCGCCACGGCGACGAGACGCAGCACCAGGTGACGATCTCGGCCGACTACTATCTCGGGAAAACCGAGGTGACGCAGGCCCAATGGCAGGCTGTGATGGGGAGCAACCCGAGCTACTGGTCCAGCTGCGGAGCTAGCTGCCCCGTCGAGAGCGTCTCGTGGAAAGACATCGTCGGGAGCGGAGGATTCCTGGACCGGCTGAATTCGCTCCTGGGGCTCAGCGGAGCTTCCGCCTTCCGGCTTCCCACGGAGGCGGAGTGGGAGCGGGCGGCACGCGGAGGGACGACGACCCGCTTCTGGTTCGGGGACGCCCTCGACTGCGTCGACAATACGAATGTCGCGTGCAGCACGGCGGACCCCTACCTGTGGTGGGCCGGGAACGTTGTCGGGAGCGGGTCCCACCCCGTGGGGCTCAAGGGGCCGAATCCCTACGGCCTCTACGACATGGGGGGCAACGTCTACCAGTGGGTCCAGGACTGGTACGCGACCTATCCGACGTCGGCGGTAACGGACCCCTCGGGTCCCGCGTCGGGCGGCAGCCGGGCCGTGAGGGGTTGCGAGTTCGGCAGTGTTCTCTCCGCCTGCCGATCCGCGAACCGCAGTGCCACCGTCGACTACTACCGTGACGGCAGCTACGGGTTCCGTCTTGCGAAATCACAATGACAACGGGTGAGGCGCACGGTCGCTGATACGACCAGGGTCGAGCGCGCTCTTCCGGTACTTCGGGTGGAGGTCGACCACCTCCCTTATCGTGGGGACCGATGGCCCGCGTTTTCGACTTCTTCCTGCTCGTGCTCGACCGCACCGGCGCGCTCGGAAAACTCGCGGCCTCGCCGTTTTTCCCGGCCGCAATGCCCCTCGCCTCGCGCGCGACGTGGGCGCTCGCGTTCCTCGGCGCGGCCGTGCTTCTCTTCTACTCTTCTCTCGCGGCCGGCCCGGACCGCGGGGTGCGCGCGTTCCGCGTCGTGGCGCTCCTCGCGGCGTGCCTGCTCCCTCTTCTCGCGGCCCGCCTCGTCCCCGAAGGCCTCGCGCGTCCGTTCGGCGGGGCGGTCCTCGTCCTCGTGTTCGCGGCCGGGCTCGTCCACCGCGCGCTTGCGCGCCGGAGGAGGGAGAGCGCCGCCTCGCGGCTCCTCGAGGGAACGCGCTGGCTCCTCGAGCTCGCCGGAATCGCACTCTGCCTCGCGGCGGCGGCCGCGCACCTGCGCGAAGGAACCGTTCTCTCTCCCGTCGGACTTGCCGGCCTTCTCTGCCTTCGCCTCTCGATCGCGGATCTCCTCGACCCCTCGCGCCTCGCGAAGGAGACCGGCCTCACGAACAGTGCCGCGAAGGACCTCAGGGCCGCGCGCCGCGGGACGGCGCCGGTCGCGCGGCGCGGCACGCGCCTCATCTCGGGACTCGCGAAGGTCGCGCTCGCCGTCCTCTGGGTCTTTCTGCCGCTCCTCGCGGCGGTCGCTCCCGGCGAGATCGCGCGCGGCGAGTGGCCGCCGCTCGCCCGCGTGCTCGTCCTCTATCCGGCGTGCGCGCTCTTCCTCACGGGCATCCTCCTCCTCGTCGGCGCGGCGAAACGCTTCGTTTCGGACCCGTTCGATGCCGCGCGCGGAGCCGTCGTCGGCGCCGGAACGCTCCTCTGGCTCTGGCTCGTCCTCGATCGCGCGAGCGTCGGCGAGATCATGGCGGTCCTGCCGCGACTCTACGCGGCCGAGACGCTCGCCGGCTTTCTCTTCGGTGCCGCCGCGCGCGGACGATGACGCTTCCGACGTAACATCCGCGGATGCCCGACCCCTCCTCCAGCTCATCCTCCGGCGAAGCTCCGGCGCTCGCCCGCCGCATCGGCCTCTGGAGCGCGGTCGCCGTCGTCATCGGCTCCACGATCGGGTCCGGGATCTTCCGTTCGCCCGCGGGAATCGCGGCGAAGCTCCCGGGACCGCTCCCGATGCTCGCCGTGTGGGCCGCCGGCGGCCTGTTCGCGGTCTGCGGCGCGCTGACGCTTGCCGAGATCGCGAGCGCGCTCCCCGAAACGGGCGGGATGTACATCTTCTGCCGCGACGGATGGGGACGTCTCGCCGGATTCCTGTTCGGCTGGGGGCAGTTCGTGATGATCCGGGCGGCGTCCCTCGGCGCGATCGCGATCGTGTTCTCGGAGTATTTCTTCCGCGTGATCGGGATCAACCCCCAGGACGCCGGGAACCTGTGGCGTGTGCGGATCTTCGCAGCGCTCGCGATCGCCCTCACGGGCTTCTTCAACATCCGCGGCGTTTCCCTCGCCTCGCTCGTGAGCAACGTCACGGTGCTCGCGAAGTATGGCGGGCTCGTCTTCATCGTGGTCATCGCGTTCGCCTTCGGACTGCCGCACACGGGCGGCCATTTCACGCCCGCGATGCCGGCCGGCAGCCTGACCCCGGCTGCGTTCGGGCTCGCGCTCGTTTCGACGCTCTGGGCGTTCGACGGCTGGGCCGACCTCGCGTACAACGCGGGCGAGGTCAAGGACCCGCAGCGGAATCTCCCGCGCGCGCTGATCGGCGGCACCCTCGCCGTCGTCGCGATCTATCTCCTCGCGAACCTCGCGTACCTCGCGGTGCTGCCGATCGAGCAGATCCGCGTCTCGAAGCTCGTCGCGGCCGACGTCGCCCAGGCCGTCCTCGGGCCCGCGGGCGTCGCCCTCGTCTCGATCACGGTGATGATCTCGACGTTCGGCACGCTCAACACGGTCCTGTTCACGAGCCCCCGCATCTTCTTCGCGATGGCATCGGACCGGCTCTTCTTCCAGCCCGTCGCGTCCATTCACCCGAGGTGGGGAACGCCCTGGGTGTCCATCGCGATGACGGCCTCGCTCGGCGTCGTGTTCGTCCTCTCGCGCAGTTTCGAGCAGCTCGCGGACGCATTCGTGACGGCCTTCCTCCCGTTCTATGCGCTCGCGGTCGCGTCGATCTTCCGGCTCAGGCGGCGGCCCGGCTACGCGCCCTCCTTCCGCGCTCCGCTCTTTCCGCTCGTGCCGGTGCTCTTCCTCGCGTCCGTTCTCTATCTCCTCGCGAACGCGATCATCCAGCCGGAGAGCCGCGCGTCGACGCTCGCGGTCCTCGGCGTGATCGCGGCGGGCGTGCCGGTCTACTACCTGACCGTCGGACGGAAGCGCGCCTAGCGGCCCCGCGGGGCACTCAGGGCGGCCGCCCGTCCGTCCCCGGGCCCGCCGGCGGCTCGAGAATCTCCACGACACGCGGCGAGACGCCCTCGGAGTTCTGCTTCGCCCGCCCGGGGAGACCCCCGAACAACATCCGCGCCCGCCGAAGCTCCGGCCCAACCTCGCGCCCGGTCGCGAGAGCGGACCCCGCAAGGGCGCGGGCCGTGAAGAGGCGCGCCGTCTCGTTTCCGGCATTCGCGAGTCCCGAGAGCGTCTTCACGCTCGCCTCGTAGTCTCCACGAAAGAAGGAGCGCACGCCGTTTCGAAGTTCGGTCCTGGGACCGGGTGCGGAGGACACGTGGGTGTCCACGAGCTTCTCGACGTCGAATCGAGGGTCTTCCACCTTCACGGCGATCGTGTGGCCGGAGTCGACGGTGACGCTTCGCGACGCGGGCCGAGTGCCCGGGAACGTGAGCTCGACGCGATAGACGCCCGGGGGCACGGAGACGAAGAGCGGAGTCGTCCGGCCCGGCAGCGCGATTTCCCGGGACGTGGGCGCGAAGAACACGCGGACTTCCGCATTCGGGAGCGTGACGAACGAGATCCCTCCGTTCGCGACGCCGGCGTTCCGCGCCGCGGCGGGAGCGGCGGTGAGAGAGAAGGCGAGGGAGAAGGCGAGCGAGAAGGCGAGAGCGCGGGCGAGCATTAGCGGTTCGGCGCGCGACATCCCTCCCGGGCGGGCCGCCGCGAAGATTTCGTACAGTCCGTCGAGAAATTGTGTCGAAGTGCTCATCGGCGTGGCCCAACGATTATCCGCGAAGGGGGTCCGGATCGGGGTCCAACGGATTGGATGGCCGTTGAACACTCGATCACACCTGCCCTTTCGTGGTAAAAACTCAGACTAGTTAACACGGCTCATTGATTTCAGGAGGAGGATTTGGAATGAGGCTCATTTCTCGATTTCTACTTTCGCTCGTGCTCGTCGTCGCGACCACGGCGGCGTGGGCCGCGGAAACGGGGTCCATTTCGGGCGTCGTGAAGGACGGCACGGGTCTGCCCGTTCCTGGCGCGCTCGTCCGAGCGACCGGAGCCCAGGCTCCCCGCAACACCATCTCCGGTGCGAGCGGCGCGTTCAAGTTCGCGGTCCTCCTGCCCGGCACGTACGTCGTCACGGCCGAGCTCAAGGGCCTTGGCACGGCGAGCCAGCAGGTGAAAGTCTTCGTCGACAACGACGCGCAGCTCGAGCTCTCGCTGATCCAGACGGCGAAGACCGAGGTCATCGTTACCGGCGTCGCCTCCGAGATCGACAAGAAGGCCTCCGAGGTCAACTTCAACTACACGGACAACGTGATCAAGGACCTCCCCCTCTCGCGCACGTACGAGGGAGTCCTGAAGATCGTGCCGGGCGCGGCGAGCGACACGAGCGGCGTCGGCTACGTTTCGATCTCGGGCGGAACCCGGCAAGACAACAAGTTTCTCCTCGACGGCGTCAACATCACGAACCCCGGATACGGCTCCCTTGGTGTCGACACGAACCAGCTCGACATCGCGGACTTCAACGTGAAGAAGGGCGGCATCACGGCGGAATTCGGCCGCACGTCCGGCGCGATGATCAACGCCGTCACGAAGTCGGGCACGAACCAGCTGATGGGAACCGTGCAGGTCAACCTGTCCCCGTCGTCCTTCCAGGCGAACCGGCAGTTCGACACGCAGTCCGACACGAGCCTGTACAACGGGCAGGCCAACCTCGGGTTCCCGATCATGAAGGACGCGCTCTTCGGCTACGTCTCGGGCGCCTACTACGACGCGAAGACGTCCGGCCAGTCCGCGACGATCGGCGGCGTCACGACGACGCAGCCCGACTCGAAGTCGCACAACGGCGACTACTTCGGGAAGCTGACCGCCTTCATCGGCCAGCCCGTCCTCGTGAACGCCGGCTTCCGGGCGCTCCCCGCGAAGTCGACGGACCAGTTCAACTCGATCTACGACGCGGCGACCGCCGCGATCGGCGCCGACACGACGAACTACGTGGGCAACATCTCGGTCGACTGGTTCGCGACGAAGGACACTGTCTTCGACGTGAAGTACGTCGCGCTGCAGGAGAACGACACGTCGGCCGCGCAGAACGTCCTCGCGCCCTTCCAGCCCAATTCCA
The DNA here is from genome assembly GCA_038214715.1 of Thermoanaerobaculia bacterium. GTDB lineage: Bacteria > Acidobacteriota > Thermoanaerobaculia > UBA5066 > UBA5066 > Fen-183. Next base: position 76,126 of record JBBQRP010000013.1, read on the forward strand.
TCAACCCGGCGACCCTCGGAGCCTACGGAGCGTACGGCGACCCCACACGCAACGGCGGAAACGTGGGTGTGCCCGAGTTCGCGGAGGCGGGAGATCGCTACAAGAGGAACGAGATCAAGTTCTCCCTGAGCCACTACATCGACATCGGGCCTACGCAGAACCAGTTCAAGATCGGCGGAGGCTACGAGGACGACACGAACGACACCGTCCGCGCGACGAACGGCTGGGGCATCTGGGCCACCGGCCAGAGCTGCCCGACGGCGGTCTGCGGCACCGGAAAGAACTACCCCTCGGTGCGCGCGAGGTACTACACGTCGCAGCCGACCCAGGATTCCAAGGCGCGCACGTTTTCGGCGTTCATCCAGGACACGATGAGCATGAAGAACTTCACGGTCTATGTGGGAGTTCTCGCGAACCGCGATGAGTTCGCGCAGGTCTGCCCCGCGGGGAGCGTCTGCGGCCCGACCGGCACGCCGGTCGTCACGGCCGACACGCGCTACAACTTCATGACGTTCCGGTTCGGCGACCAGGTCCAGCCGCGCCTCGGCGTCACGTGGAACCCGAACCTCCTCGGGAGCGACAAGTTCTACGGCACGTACGGCGAGTACGCGGGCCTCGACCTGAAGTCCACGGCGCGCTCCTTCGCTCCCTTCCGGATCCGTCAGGACCAGGCCTACTTCTGCAACGTGCCTGCGGGTTGCGGAACGACGGCGCTCGGCGGACTGCTCGGGTCCCAGTTCCGTGGCTCCTCGGGCGGGAAGGTCATCCCGGACGACCTCAAGGCCCCGTACAACCAGGAAGTCATCCTCGGCTACTCGGGCGCGCCCACGAAGGACGTCTCTTTTGACGTCTACTTTCAGTATCGGAACCTGAAGAACGCGTTCGAAGACACGCCGATCGACCCCGCGAACTACTTCGGATCCTTCCAGGCGAAGAACTTCTTCGACGCGCGGCGCACGTACCGCGCCGTGACCCTCGACGTCACGAAGCGCTACGCGGACCACTGGTACGCGGACGCGAACGTCACGTTCAGCAAGCTCTCGGGAAACTGGGACGAGGACTACGGCACGGGCCAGTTCAATACGTCCTCGTTCCTCGAAGACGAGCCGGGCTGGAACAGCTCCGACCCGAACCGCAACGGAGACCTAGGCCAGGACCGGCCCGTGATCTTCAAGATGATGGGCACCTATGACCTTCCCTTCGGTGTCACCGTCGGCGGCTTCCTGAGGTACCAGAGCGGCACCCCGTGGGAGGCCCGCGGCGGCACGCCGAGCACCACGGGCGGCCGCTACCTCGAGCCTGCCGGAACGAACCGCCTCCCCGGCTGGACGACCTTCGACCTGCTCGCGGCTTACACGTTCAAGCCCACGTCCACGCTCGGGATCCGGCTCGAGGGACGCGTCGCGAACCTGTTCGACACGCAGACCGTCCTGAGCGTCAATCAGGTCAAGTACAACGACGGCTACGTCGACGGAACGCCCGCGTCGCAGCTCGGCCCCCAGGGAACGTCCCAGCCGAACGCGCTCTTCGGAACGCCGACGAGCTGGTCGGCTCCGCGGCGGTTCACGCTTACGGCACGTCTCGACTTCTAGGAAGTCTTTCCCTCGCACTCCTGACGGGCCCGGCGGAAACGCTGGGCCCTTTTCATTTCATCCGCTCGAGCGCGGCGAGAAGTTCCCGTGCCTTCCCGTAACCCGGCTCGAGGGCGAGAGACTGCCGGGCGAGGGAGCGAGCGCGGTCGGTCTCGCCCGCCTCGGCGAGAACCGCCGCCAGGTTCAGAAACGCCGCCGCGTTCGTGGAATCCAGTCGCACGGCCTCCTCGAGGTCGGGCCGGGCGCTGGCCGCGTCCCCCGCGAGAGCGCGGGTCAGCCCCCTCTTCTCGAGAAGCGCCGAGAGGAGCGCCGGTGCCTCGGGACGATGGGGATCCGCCTCGCGTGAGCTCCGGTAGGCCGCAATCGCCTCGTCCGTCTTCCCCGCCGCCTCGAACGACCGGCCGACGCGAAACCAGAAGAGGCCGGGATCGGGGTGTCCCGGCGCGGCCGCCTCCGCGTGCGCCATCGCGCCGGCGTCGCCCCTCTCGATCTCCCAGAGGACGAGATGCATCTCCTCGTCGCTGGCGCCGTCCCAGAGGCCCGTCGGCCAGAGCGAGACCGCGGCGAGAAGGGCGGCCGCCGCCGCGGCGATCCCGAGGCGCGATCCCCTGGTCCCGAGCGCCTCCGGGACCCGCGCGACCGCGGCGCCGGCGAGCGGCGCGAGGCCCACGAGGAGCGGGAGGCGATAGCGTGTCGCGACGAAGAAGAGCGCGACGGCGACGACGTACGCCGGAAGAAAGGCCGAGAAAACGAGGAGAGCGCGCCTCGACGCGCCGGCGGAAGCGAAAAACGCGAGGACGAAGCCCGCGCCCGCGAGCGGCACGAGCAGGCCCGGCCCGACACGGAGGAGCTTCAGCACGAGGCTGCGGTCGCGATAAAACGGAAAGCTGAAGTTGAGCGGAGCTTCGTCGCCGGATAGAAGAATGTGGATTTTTCTCAGAAAGAGACGAGCGGCGTCCGCCGGGTTCCGCTTGATCCACTCCCAGGCCTGTTTCGCGAAGTGCGCCGAGACGTCCCGCGCCGAAAGCGTGCGACCCTCTGCTTCCTCGGCCAGCTTCCTCGAGTCCCTTGCCTGCCCGCTGATGTCGGGCGTGATCCCCGGGATAACGCGGTAGACGCCGTCCGCGCCCGGTCCGTTTCCGACGAGGAAGTTCAGGCCGCCATGCGACGAGATCAGGACGGGCTCGCCCGAGACGATCAGGTTTCGGGCGAACGGCAGCGCGACGATCGCGGCGGTGCCCACGAGGAATGCCGCAGCAAGTCGGAGGGTTCGAAGAGGATTCTCTTTGAAGGTGAAGAGGAAGAGAGAAGCGGCGACTGCCGCGACGCACATGAGGGCGTTCGGTCGGTTCAGCGCGAGAAGGCCAAACGCGGCGCCCGCGCCGAGCCAACGTGCCGAGCCTGCCGCGCAGGCACTCTCTCTCTCCCCTTTCGAAGAAATCTCCGAACGACCGTGGGTGAGCGCATCCGCCAGCAGAAACAACGCGAGCGCCGCGAGGAACGGATCCAGTGCCGCTTGCAGGATCAGGATCTCGTGGAACGAGACGACGCCAGTGAGTGTGTAAAGCGCTCCCGCGACGAGCGCGGCGCGGTCGTCGAAAAGCCGGCGCGTCATCCCCCAGACGAGGCCGACGGCTGCCGTCCCGAGCGCGATCTGGACGACCTTCGCCGCAAGGAGGGAGCCCCCCGAGAGCGCCTGGACCGCGGCGAGGAAGTAGACGTAGAGAGGCGAGACGAAGAACGGCACGGGGCCCGGTCCGCGCAGCAGAAGGTCGCCCCGCGCGACCTCCGCGGCGAGCCGGGTGTAGACGCCGCCGTCCATGTTGCCCTCCGGCTGAAGCAGCGGATGGGAGCCGAACCGCGAGAGCAGCGCCGCCTTCAGGGCGAAGGCGGCGAAGAGCAGCAGGACAGGTGCGAGAAACGGCGGGACCCGGCGGCGCACGGCGGGAGGTTAGCGCGGGTCAGCCGCAGAAGACGTATTTCCGCGCCTTCGCGCACGCGAGGAGGTCTCCCCGGAAGTCCGGGTGCGCGATCCCGATGAGCGCTTCGGTTCGCTGGCGGATGTTCTTGCCCCACAGGTCCGCCGCGCCGTATTCCGTCACGACGTAGTGGATGTCGCCACGGCTCGTGACGACGCCCGCGCCTTCCTCGAGCACGGGGACGATGCGGCTGATCGCGCCGCTCTTGGCGGTCGACGGGAGGGCGATGATGGGTTTTCCGCCTTTGCTTCGGGCCGAGCCGCGGATGAAGTCCACCTGACCCCCGATGCCCGAGAAGAAGCGCCCGCCGATCGAGTCGGCCGCAACCTGTCCGGTGAGGTCGACCGCAAGGGCGGAGTTCAGCGCGACCATCTTGTCGTTCCGCGCGATCTGGAACGTGTCGTTCGTGAAGCTCGAGGGCCGCATCTCGACGGCCGGGTTGTCGTCCACCCAGTCGTAGAGCGCGCGCGTCCCCATGATGAAGGAGGTCACGATCTTGCCCGGGAGGAGCGTCTTCTTCCGGCCCGTGATCACGCCGGCCCTCGCGAGCGCCATGACGCCGTCGGACAGCATCTCCGTGTGAATCCCGAGGTCGCTGCGGTCGCCGAGGCCGCTCATGACGGCGTCGGGGATCCGGCCGATTCCCATCTGCATGGTCGCGCCGTCCGGGATCAGCTGCGCGGCGTGATGCCCGATCTGCCGGCAGACCTCGTCGAGAGGCTCGGGCTTCAGCTCGTGCAGCGGGTCGTCGACGGGGATGAGGTGCGCGATGCGATCCACGTGGAGGAAGGAGTCGCCGAGCGTCCGGGGCATGTTCGGATTCACTTCGGCCAGCACGATGTCGGCGGTGTCGACGGCGCCACGCACGATGTCGACGGAAACACCGAGGCTCACGAACCCGTGGTGGTCGGGCGGGCTCACCTGAACGAGGGCAGCGTGCACGCCGAGCCGCCCGCTCGTGATGAGCTGCGGAATCTCCGAAAGGAAGACGGGCAGGAAGTCCGCGCGCCCTTCCTGGACGGCGCCCCGCACGTTCGAGCCGATGAAGAACGCCATGTGGCGGAAGCGCTCCTCGAGACCCTGAGCGACGTAGGGAGCCGCGCCGAGCGTCATGAGATGGACGATCTCGTTGCCCCGGAGCTGCGTCGCGTGCGACACGAGAGCCTCGACGAGGCGCCCGGGCTCGCCGGCCCCGGAGCCGATGAGGATCCGTCGCCCGGGGAGGATGGTGCGAACGGCCTCCTCGGCGGTCACGATCTTGTGGGAGTAATGGGTTTTCCAATCGTCGTCCACGGTCATGGTGCGAATCTAGACTCCTTCGGCTTCCGGGCAACTGATGCGGGTGAATCTGGTCGCCCTTGTTAAGCTGACTTCGTGAACCGCTTCTTCCTCGGAATCGACGGCGGGGGCACCCGGACTCGGGCCGTCGCCTGCAGGCGGGACCTCGTCCCTCTGGGCCGGGGCGCCTCGGGTCCCGCGAATGCCGCCACGCGGCCCCTCCTGCGGGTCGTGGAGTCCGTCGAGGAAGCGGCTTCCGACGCGCTGAGCGCGGCGAATCTCACGGGAGCTTCCCCCGAAGCCGTCGTCGTCGGTCTCGCCGGCGCCGACTCGATCCAGGATCGAACGCCGCTCCAGAACGCCCTCGAGACGATCTTCGGAGTTGGCCGCGTCCTCCTCACGAGCGACGCGCACGTCGCCCTCGCGGGAGCCTCTTCGGAGCGCGTCGACGCGCCGGCCGTCGTCATCATCGCGGGCACCGGGGCCATCGCCTTCGGCCAGGCCGAGGGGGGAGCCACGGCGCGCGCCGGAGGGTTCGGTCCCCTCCTGAGCGACGAAGGCGGCGGGTACGCGATCGCGCGCGCGGGTCTCGTGGCCGTCGTGCGCGAGATCGACGGCCGCGGCCCGGCGACCGCCATCCGCCCCCTGCTCTTCTCGACAGGGGGCGTCTCGTCACTGCCCGAGCTCCTCGAGAGGATCTACCGCTCCGAAGGCGGCGCCGCGGACGTCGCGGCCTACTTTCCCGTCGTTCTCGCCGCGGCGCGCGCCGGCGACGGCGAAGCCCGGCGAATCCTCGAGGAGGCCGGTCGGGAGCTCGCTCTCGACGTCGTCACGGTCGTGCGGAAGCTGGGACTCGAGAACGACGCGTTCCCCGTCGCGACGATCGGAGGGGTCTTCGCGGCCGGCACGCTCGTGACGGAGACTCTCATCGACGCGATCCGGCGGGTCGCTCCCTTCGCGCGCGTCGGGCCGGCGGCGTACCCGCCCGAGATGGGCGCGGCCCGTCTCGCTCTCTCTCTGGAGCGGGTCAACCGGTGAGCGATACGCTCGAGCTCGTCACGCGGCTCCACGACGCCGACCGGGCGATCCAGGACGCTCTCGGCGCCGCGCTGCCGGCGATCGCGCGCGCCGCCGACGCGATCGCGGACCGTCTCGAGACGAGCGGGCGGTGTTTCTACGTGGGGGCGGGAACGAGCGGCCGGCTGGGGGCGCTGGACGCCGCGGAGCTGCCGCCCACGTTCGGAACGGACCCTTCACTCGTCGTCGCGCTCCTCGCGGGCGGCCGGGAAGCGATGTTCGAGGCGATCGAGGGCGCGGAGGACGACGCGGACGCGGGCGCCCGCGACCTCCTGGGGGCGGGGATGACAGGTACGGACGCCGTCGTCGGGATCGCGGCGAGCGGGACGACCCCGTACGTGATCGGAGCCCTTCAGGAGGCGAAGAGGGCGGGCGCGTTCGCCGTTGCGATCGTCTGCAGGCCGGACGGGCCGCTCGAGAGGCTCGCCGACATCGGCATCCTTCTCGACACCGGCCCCGAGGTCCTCGCCGAATCCAGCCGCCTCAAGGCCGGGACCGCCCAGAAGATCGCACTCAACATGCTCTCGACGGCCGTCATGGCCAGGCGCGGTCTCGTCTACCAGGGCGAGATGGTCGCGATGCAGCCGACGAATGAAAAGCTGAGGAAGAGAGCAAAAAGGATCGTGGCGCGACTCGGCGGAATAGAAGAAGAGAAAGCCGAAGATTTTCTTAGAAGGGTTAATTGGCATTTGCCTTCCGCACTCATCGCGGCGAAATGGAACCTCGACGCCGAGGGGGCCGCTCTTCACCTTTCCAAGAAGAATTCGAACGTGGCGGAAGCGCTGAGCCAGCCCCCTGACAGAGGCCGCGGATGAGCTCGGGAGCAGAGAATTCCTCTTCGGTTCCCGCCTATGTGGATCTCCACATCCACGGCGCGTTCGGCGTCGACGTGCTGACCGCGTCCGCCGCCGACATGGACCGTCTGGCGCTCAGCCTCTCGTCCCGCGGCGTCGCGGGCTTCCTGCCGACGCTCGTTCCCCAGCAGCTCCGGGAGACAGCCGAAACCGTCGGCCGTCTGTCCGCATGGATGCGCACACGCCACGAAGGCGATGGCCGGGGAGCGATGCCCCTCGGGATCCATTTCGAGGGCCCATTCGTGTCCCGGGCGCGCTGCGGCGCCCTGCATAGCAGGGATTTCCTCGACGGGACGGACGCCCGCGCGACCGGCACGTTCTTCGAGGTCGCCGCGAGCGCTCCCGGGCGCGGGATGACGACGCTCGCACCGGAGATTCCGGGCGGCCTCGCGGTCGTGAAGGAGTTCGTGAGACGGGGTTTCGTCGTCTCGATCGGACACACGGAGGCCGACGTCGCGACTCTCGACGCGGCCCTCGCGGCCGGCGCGCGGCATATGACGCACTTCGGCAACGCGATGAAGCCGCTCCACCATCGCGACATCGGGCCCGTCGGATGGGGCCTCGTCACGGACGGCGTCACGGTCGACGTCATCGCGGATGGGCAGCACCTCGCTCCTGAGATGCTGCGACTCGTCCTGAAGGTGAAGGGAGAAGACCGCATCGCCCTCATCAGCGACGCAATGCCCGCGGCGGGCCTGGCCGACGGCGACTACGAGGTCTGGGGGGAGACGCTGAACGTGAAGGACGGGGCCGCGCGCAACGCCTCAGGCGCGCTCGCGGGCTCGACGGCGCTCCTCGGCGACTGCGCCAGCCGGGCCGTGTCGCTCGGCATCCCGCCCGAAGCGGCCCGCCGGATGGCGTCGGACGTCCCGCACCGCATCCTGGCCGCCGGCTGACTCAGATCTTCCAGAACCAGCCTCTCCGCTCGAAGACCCGGAGGATCGCCCACCAGAAGAGAATCGTCACGAGAGCAAAGGCGTGAGAGCGCCACGTTGGATCGGCGATAAAGAAAAAGGCCCGGCCGTAGATCCACGCGTGGAGGGAAACGACTTTACCGGCCGCATCCGTCAGCTTGACGAGGCCCAGCGTCTTGGCGAGAAGGCCCGAGAGCACGAAGACGAGCAGCGGATTCGTGCCGAACGTCGTGAAGAACGCGAACGGGCGTTTCCACCCGCCGACGTCGACCAGGAGCAGGCAGAGGCCGAGCGTGAGAAGCGCCGCGCCGGTCGTGAAGACCACGTAGGACGCCGTCCAGAGATTCTTGTTGATCGGGAGGAACCGGCCCCAGAGGAGGCCTGCCGCCGTCACGACGGCACCCCACGCGAGGAGGCGCGCGACCTTCGCCTGGACGCTCGAGGAGCCCCGGAGGAAGAAGCCCGTCAGCGTGCCCGTGAGCATCGTCGCGATCGCCGTCAGCGTGGAAACGATCCCCTCGGGATCCCAGCCCTGCGCGTTCTTCCAGAGGTGGCCCTTCAGGACGGCGAGGTCCACGGCGCGCTGCACGTTGCCCGCCGGCGTCAGGTCGTAACCCGTGCCGAGGAGGATCCACGTGTGGAGGGCGAGAAGGGCGACGACCGCGGCCGCGACGCCGGCGACACGCTTGCGCCAGACGGCAAGCACGATCCACGTGCCGAGAACGAACGTGACGCCGATGCGCGGCAGGACGCCGGGGATCCGCAGGCGTGAGAGGCGCTCGAGAAACGGCCAGAACGGGTAGAGGACCATGAGCCAGCCCACGAGGACGATCGTCATGCCGCGGCGGAACGCGTGCCGCGCGAGGTCCGCGCGGTCCGCGCCGCCGGCCATCCGCTTCTCGAGCGAGAACACGCCCGCGACACCCACGATGAAGAGGAACCACGGGAAGATGAGATCCGTCGGCGTCCATCCGTGCCACTCCGCGTGGTCGAACGGCCAGTAGAGGTGGCCCCAGTCCCCCGGGTTGTTGACGAACACCATCCCGACGACGGTCAGGCCGCGGAAGACGTCCAGGGCAACGAGGCGGGGAGGGGGGGGATTTTGCTCGCTTGTGATGGGCCCATGTTAGAACGGCGAGCGATGCGGCGGCCCCTCCCCTCCCCTCTTCCCCTTCTAAGAAAATCTTCTCTTCCTCTTCCTCTTCCTCTTTCTCTCTTCCTCAGCAGCATTCTCTTATCTCTTTCTTCCTGCACGACGGTTCCCGCCTCGCTGCACACGCTGCCCGCGAATACACCCCTCGCCCGCCGCGTCGCGGCCCTCGCGGCGAAAAGCGGGGCGCACGTCGGGCTCGTCGCCCTGCACGTCGAGAGCGGGCGCCGTCTGGAGCTCGACGCGGACGAGGCCTTCGAGGGCGCGAGCGTCATCAAGATTGCGCTCCTCGCCGAGGCGGTCGCCCTCGAGCGCGAGGGCCGGTTCGACCTCACGGACCGCTGGAAGCTCACGGCGAAGAACGTCGCGGCAGGCTCGGGAATGCTCGACGAGTTCGATCCCGGCCTGACGCCCACGAACCGCGATCTCCTCCAGCTCATGGTCGCGATCTCGGACAACACGGCGGCCGACCGCTTCATCGACCTGTTCGGCGCGGACGCCGTGAACGCCCGCATGGCCGCCCTGGGTTTTCCCGGCATCCGCCTCGTCGGCCGCATCCCGAACCGCGGACAGGAGCCGCCGAAGTGGCCGCCGCTCGGGAGCATGACGCCGCGCGATACGGCCGAGTTCTACCGGCGTCTCGCGACGCGTTCCCTCACGGGCGCCGCGGGAGACCGCCTTCTCGCGACGTTTCTCGCGACCCAGCATTCGCACGACCGCCTTCCCCGGCTCCTCCTCGACGAAAGCGGCACCTCCTGGGCGGGAAAAACGGGCAGCTATGGAGGCGTGAGGAACGATAGCGGCATCCTGACGACGAAGAAGGGCCGCTTCGTCCTCGTCGCATTCCTCGACCGGATCCCGGACGTGAAAGGCGCACCCGCCACGGCAGTCCGGGCGATGGGCGAGATCGCCGCCGCGATCGTGAACGCGTGGTCGGCGGCGCTGCCCGACCTGCCGCCCGTCGTCGAGCCTCCCCTCCCGCCGGAGCTCCGGCCCGCGGTCCCGCGCGCCGAAACGACGCTCGCCGAGGCCCGCGCGAACCCAGGCGCCCTCCACCTCGACCGCGTGTTCCGCGACACGGACCGCCGCTTCTGGGATCTCTGGCGCACGGCGGGGGGCGACGAGACGGACGCCTGCCTCATCCCGATGCCGAATTCGTGGTGGGACGGCTACATGCCGTGGAAGATCGAGCCCCTCTCCGCGCTCGTCCTCCACCACACGGCCGAGGACACGGACGAGGAGTGCATCGCCCTCTTCGAGAAACCCGAGAGCCGTGTGTCCTCTCACTTTCTCGTGGAGCGCGACGGGCGCCTCGTGCAGTTCGTTTCCCTCGAGCACCGTGCGTGGCACGCCGGACCGTCGCTCCTCCATGGCCGCATGGCGCTGAACCGCACGTCCGTGGGCGTCGAGATCACGGGCGACGGAAACCGGTATCCCTTCACGCCCGCGCAGATCGAGACGGTCGTCCGGCTCGTCGGCGTTCTCACGACGATGTTCGACCTCGAATCGCCGTGGATCGCGGGCCACCAGCACATCGCACCGGACCGCAAAAACGATCCGGGAGCTCTCTTCCCGTGGAACGAGGTCGTCCGCCGGGGCCTCGCCCTCTCCTCAAGACTGAACAGCGGGTCGGTTTCCCCTCACGCGCCTTGACGCCCCCGGACCATCGCCGTTATAGGATGCGCCGCCACCATGCCAAGCCGGTTCTCCCGTCTCGACGACGCTGAGGCGTTGCGCCGATTCGTGCACGACCTGCGCGAAGGCATCTACGTCACGGACGCTGGCGGGCGGATCGTCGACGGCAATCCGGCGTTTCTCGCGATGCTCGGCGTCTCGTCGCTCGAAGAGGCGCGAAAGCACGACAGCGCCCACTTTCTGGTCGAGCCCCAGCGCCGCGCGACGGAGCTCATCGTCCTCGAGCGCGACGGGGCCGTCCGCGACTTCGAGTTTCAGATCCGGCGCGCGGACGGGGAGGTCCGCACCGTCATCGACACCGCGTACCGCTGCGTCGATCCGGACACGAAGGAGATCTACTTCCAGGGAATCCTCATCGACATCACGGACCGCAAACACCTCGAGGACCGGCTCCTCGACCAGACCCTGCGGGATCCGCTCACGGGGTGCTGGAACCGCCGGTACCTCACGGAGTTCGACACGCGCCACCGGGACGCGGGCGGCTCCTGGGGATGCGTAATGGTCGACATCGACCACTTCAAGCAGTACAACGACGAGTTCGGCCACGAGGCGGGAGACGCCGTTCTGAATCGCGTCGCGCGCTTCCTCATGCGCGCGTCCCGCGCCGAAGAGTCCACCGTGCGCATGGGGGGCGACGAGTTCCTCATGCTCCTCGACGGCGCCGATGCCTCGGCCACCGAAAAAATGGGAACGCGCCTCAAGTTCATGGCCGACCGCGAGCTCCTGATCCCGTTCTCTCTGGGCTGGGCGTCGCGCGAGGATGGCGAGTCGCTCGAGAGAACGATCGCGCGCGCGGACCACCGCCTCCTGCGCTCGCGCGGGCTCACGCGCTCGGGCGAGCGCCCCGTCATCGTGGTTGCGCCCCGGACCTGACCGCGGCTTTTTTCGGGGCTTTTAGGCTCCCGTGGGGACGACGCCGAGACCCGGCGCGTCGGGAAGAGACCAGCGCCCGTCCGCGATCGAAAGTCCCTTGAAGGGATCCGCCGCGAGGAGCAGGTTCCCGTCGATGTCGAGCCAGTCGAAGAGCGGACCCACGGCGACGCCCGCGGCGATCCCGACGGACGACTCGATCATGCAGCCGAGCATCAACTTGAGCCCGACGGCGCGCGCGACGGCCGACATCTCGTAGACGCGTGTGACGCCGCCCGATTTCGCGAGCTTCAGGACCACGCCTTCGAAGAGCCCGGCCTTCGCGGCCACGTCGGACGCGTGCAGAACCCCTTCGTCGCCGAGGATCGGGAACGTCGCGAGGCCCTTGAGCTTCGCCATCTCGCCATCCATCGCGGCAGGCATGGGCTGCTCGAGAAAGATCGGCTTCACGCCGTTCAGCCACGCGATCTTCTTCTTCGTCTCCTCGACGGTCGTCCAGCCCTCGTTCGCGTCCACGGTGATCGGCTTGTCCGTCACGGACCGGATCGCGGCGATGTTCTCCTCGTCGTTTGGAAGACCGATCTTGATCTTCAGCCTCGGAAACGCCGCCGCCTCCTTGACCTTCTGCTTCATGACCTCCGGTGTGTCGATGCCGATCGAGAACGTCGTGATCGGCATGCGGCCCTTCGGCATCCCGAGGAGCTCGTGCACGGGCCGGTTCAGCTTCTTGCCTTTCCAGTCCCAGAGCGCGATGTCGAGCGCCGCCACGACTTCGCTGTCGGGTCCGGCTTCCTTCTCCGCGCGCTCGAGCCACGTGAGGTGCTCCCACGGCGAGAGTCCGGCCACGGCCGCCTTCACCTTCGCGAACGCCGCCTCGGACGTCTCGAAGCTCTGGTTCCAGCGCTTGTTGGCCGCCGCCTCACCGTAACCCGTGACCCCCTCCGCGGTGAGCGTCAGGAGCCCGTTCGTCTTCGTGTCCGCGGATCCGCGCGCGATCGTCCACGTGTGCGCCAGCTTCAGCGGGAGAGCCCGGTAGGAGACCGCGGGAGACGCGGGGGACGGGCCGGCGGGTGCGCGCGCGAGGAGCGCCTCGGGCAGCGCGGACGCGGCGGCGGCGGCGGCGGACGACAGGATGAGTCCACGTCGGGACAGGGAGGAGGATGATGGCTGCGTCATGGCCGGATTATGGTGGAATCCCGGGATGCACGCTTTTGCTGCCGCCTTTCTTCTCTTCTCTCTCTCTCCCCCTTCGCCGAAGACGGCGGTCGTCACCGTCGCCGTGCAGGACCTCTACGTCCGGCCCGACGAGACGTCCGGCGTGGACGACCAGGCCATTCTGGGCGACCGCGTGACCGTCCTCGAGGACGCCACGGGCTTCGCGAAGGTGCGCACGGCCGCCGGCACTGTGGCCTGGATCCCCGAGCGGGCGCTGCGCCGGGGCGCCGGCGCGGACGCGCCGGCGAACAGGCTCGTGCACGTGACGTCGAACTTCGCGCACGTCTACGCGAATCCGTCCTTCACGAAGCAGAAGCCGCTCCTCACGGCTCCGGTGGGGGTCACGCTGGTTGAAGATTTCTTAGAAGGTGAAGGGGGCAAGCCGGCCGCCGCGGATCACGTGACCGACGTCTACTCGTGGGTGAGGGTGCGCCTCCCGGACGCGCGCATCGGTTTCGTCGCCGCGCGCGACGTCTCCGTCTTCCCTTTCAAAGCAAATCCCGCTTCGTCTTCCTCTTCTCTTTCGCTCCCCCTCAAATCCCCCTCCGACTGGATCGCGTTCGGCAGACGTTTCCTCGGCGCGCCCTACACCTGGGGCGGCACCACACCCCTCGGCTTCGACTGCTCGGGGCTCGTCACGAGGATCTTCTCGGAGCACGGCGTCACATTGAAGCGCAACAGCTACGAGCAGGCGTTCCAGGACCCGCAGCTCGTGCCGGTCGCGTTCGAAAAGCTTCGGCCGGGCGATCTGCTCTTCTTCGGCACGGAGGACAACATCGACCACGAGGCGATGTGGGTCGGCGACGGGACGGTCCTGCAGTCCACGCGGCACAACGTGCCGGGCGTCCAGATCACGCCCTTCGAAAGTCCGTTCCTGAAGCCACTGTTTCGGTATGCGAGGAGATTGAAGGGGAACGAAGAGAAGATTTCTTTGAAGGGTGAAGAAAGCGGCGGGGCGCGCCTGGACGCATCGAAGTTGGCCGCGCTTCGGGTCTCACTCGAAGAAATCTCCCGCGGCAGCGGGGCGCGCTTCGGTATCTGGTTCAAGGACCTCTCGACGGGTCTTTCACTTTCGAAGAATCCCTCTTTGGAAATGCACGCGGCCTCCACGATGAAGACCCCTGTTCTCCTCGAGCTTCTCCGGCGCGTGGATGCGGGCACGGTTTCGCTCTCGGACACGCTCCCCGTGAAGAACGAGTTCAAGAGCCTCGTGGACGGCTCTGCGTTCTCGATCGGTCTCGAGGACAACGACGGGCCGACGGCCGCGTACCTCGGGAAAACCGCCACGATCGAGTTCCTCGCGAACGAGATGATCGTGCGTTCGTCCAACCTGTCCACGAACATCCTCCTGACGTTTCTCGGGCCCGGCGAGGTCCAGAAGTTCACGGACGAGCTGGGGGCGCCGACCGTCCACGTGCGCCGCTGCGTCGAGGACACGAAGGCCTACGAAAAGGGCATGAACAACGAGACGGACGCGGCGGGAATGGGGACGATCATGGAAGCCGCCGTGACGTCGCCGAAGCTGTCGCCCCAGGCGAAAAGGAAGGCCTGGGAGATCCTTGCGGGCCAGACGTTCAACGAGGAGATACCCGCGGGGCTCCACCCCCAGTCGGGCGCCGTCGTGGCGCACAAGACCGGAAGCATCTCGACCTCGCAGCACGACGCCGCGGTCGTCCGCCTGCCCGACGGACGCCGCTACATCCTCGTCCTTCTCGCAAACGACTTCGGCGCGAACGAAGCCGGACGCAAGCGCGTCATCGAGGCCGCCCGGAAGATGTCGCGCGCCGTGTGGGAGGCGATGGTCGCGCCGTGAGTTGGTTGGGCGGACGGGATTCGGCGCAAGGCCGCTCGTCTAGGCTGCGTCCGTGCAACCGTCCGGCGCCTCCCCCAGCGCTTCGCGCGTCTGGCTCGCCCTCGCGATCATCTACGTCGTGTGGGGCTCGACGTACCTCGCGATCCGCTGGGGAATCGAGACGATCCCGCCGTTCACGATGGCCTCCGTCCGGTACGTCCTCGCGGGAGCCCTGCTGCTCGCGTGGGTGAAATATCGCGGCGCGCCGCGCATCGCGGCCCGCGACCTCCCGCCCGCGTTCCTCACGGGCGGCCTCATGCTCCTCTGCGGGAACGGTGGCGTCGTCTGGGCCGAGCAGCGCGTCCCGTCCGGCCTCGCGGCCCTCCTCATCGGCGTTGAACCGCTCTTCATCGTCCTCCTGCAGGCCACCCTTCCCGCGGAGCGCCGACGGCCTTCCGCCCGCGCCCTCGTCGGCGTCGCATTCGGCGTCGCGGGCGTCATCCTCCTCGTCGGTCCCGCGGGCGGTCTCTCGGGCTCCCGTGCGGATGCGGCGGGGGCGGCGGCGATCCTCTTCGCCGCGTTCGCGTGGGCGCTGGGCTCTCTCCTTTCGCGGAACTTCGCCCCGCCCGCTTCGCCGCTGCAGGCGACGGCGCTCCAGATGCTGGCCGGCGGCGTCCTCCTCGGCTGCGCGTCGGGCGCGACCGGCGAGTGGAGCCGGTTCTCGCCCGCCCTCGTCTCGGGTCGTTCGCTGGCCGCCGTCGCCTACCTCATCGTCTTCGGCTCGCTCGTCGCGTTCACCGCATACGTGTGGCTCCTGCGCGCCGCGTCGCCCGCCCTCGTCTCGACGTACGCGTTCGTGAATCCGGTCGTGGCCGTTTTCCTGGGCTGGCTCCTCGCGAGCGAGGAGGTCGGAGCGCGCACGCTCGTGGCCGCCGCCGTGATCGTCGGAGCGGTCGTCCTCATCACGCTCGGCGAGTCCGGCCGGCGAACCGCCTGAGGTAGGATCTCGACACCGACCGGAAAAGATCTGACGAGGAGAATTCGATGAAGAAGATCTGTGCAGCGTGTTTTCTCGCGTGCGTCGCTCTCGCGGCCGGCGTCGCTCTCGCGGCCGATGCGGCGCCCCGGCACGGGCTCATGACCGTGGACGGCGCGTGGGCCAAGGCGATGCTCGCCAACGACGGTGCCGCGGCCGCCGCTCTCTACGCCGACGACGCGGTTCTGGTGCTTCCCGGCTCGGGCGCGATCAACGGCAAGAAGGCGATCGCCGAGGCGTACGCGGGGTGGCTCAAGGACGTCAAGGTGACCGAGGCGGTCATCATGGACAACCACTACCGGTCCGCCGGAAACATCTCGACGGGCTGGGGCCACTGGAAGGTGACGACCGTGCCGAAGGCCGGTGGCGCGGCGACGACCGAGGTCGGAACGTGGTGCGCCGTCGCGGTCGAGAAGGATGGCGTCTGGAAGTACGCCGCCGATCACGCGTCGGCGGACCCGGCGCCTCAACCCGCGAAGAACTAGCGCCTCCGATCCTCACTCGATCGAATCGTGCGGCCTTACTCGATTGCCTCTCCCCCCTGCGCCCGCGCAAGGTGCGAGAGCGCGCCGTCGGGCCACTCGAGCCGGCCGCGCGCCTGCGAGGAAAGCTTCCCGTCCGCCGTGAAGAACATCGTCTCGAGAGGACGCTTCGAATTGATCTTGCCCGTGACGTCCCCGTCGGGATCGAGCACGAGCGTCTCCGGCCGCGGCGGCGTCAGCCCGTTCTGCTTCAGCCACGCGTCGAGCGTCGCGAAGTCCCGGTCCTGCGCGATGAGGACGAACTCCACACCGGGATCCGCCTTCATCTCTTCCTGCGTCCGAAAGATTCCTCCGAGCTCCGAAGCGGCGCCCGCGGCGCCCGTCGAGAAGAAGTGGATGATGAGCGTTTTTCCCGGCCGCCCCACGAGGTTGCGCGGCTTCCCGTCGCGCGTCTTCACGTAGAGATGTCCGCCCCCGTCGAGGCTCAGCATCCCGTGGTCGTGGTCCGAATGCGTCGCGGGAACGAGCGAACGCCAGTACGCCCAGGCGAAAGAGGTGCCGAAGAGGGCTATGGCACCGAAGAGGATCGTGCGGCGGCGGGTAGGTGTCATGGAGCGCTCCCCTGGTTCGCGGCGGGATGGACGTCCGTTTCCGTGTCCACGCGGAACCGTCTCAGATTTGCGAATTCGAACCGAAACGACGTGTCGAGCCGGAAGAAGAGCGCCGTCTTCCCGGTCAGGTGCACCTCGACGACGCAGGGAAACCAGAGGTCTCCCCCGAGCGGCTGGCCCGTGTAGAGGATCTCGGCGTCTCTCACGCTCGCCGCGATGCCGCCCGCCACCTTCACGGGCTTCGTGAGGTGCGCGACGACGGAGCGCACCTGGAAATCGACCGCGTCGATCACGATCCTCCCCGCGAGCGCCTGGAGGGCGCGATCTCCGAGGCCCTTCGCGGGCGGAGCCGCCGGATCCGGGGAGAAGTCGAGCACGTAAGCCGGGCGGCCTTCGACGGTCTCCTCGCCCGCGACGCGGATCACGAAGCGCCCGATGAGCTCCGAGAGGCGCCGCCGGCCCACGAACGGATCGTCTTCGTCGCCGGCGACCCGGTCCGCCTGCCGCGCCTCGCGCGCGGCCTTCTCGACGACCCGCCTCTTGCGGTTCTTCTCGTCCTCTTCCCCGGCCTTTCGCTTCTCGTCGTCCGTCGCGGGGCGCCCGTCCACCTCGAAGAGCTCGCGTGAGCCCTCCGACTCGCCGTCGCCCGAGAGGACGTAGTAGAGACGGGAGGAAACGTCCTTCGCGCGGCCGTCCGCCCCCCACGTGATCTTCACCTCTCGCTGATCGAACGTCGCTCCCTGAAAGGCGGCTTCGACGCGGCGCTGGCTCCTCACGACGCGCCTCACGAGCTCGCGCGCGTCCACCTCGGGTGCCCCGACGGCAATCGTTTGGGTAACGGCGGTGCCCGCGGCCACGGCGAGAAGGAGGGCGGTGCCTGCCGCAAAACGCGGGTCCATCACGTCCCGACTATACGGCGCCGCGTTTTGGGTACGATGGGAGCGCAAGGAGAAGGGAATGCGCGTCATCGTCACGGGCGGAACCGGGTTCATCGGTTCGAGGCTCTCCGAGCACCTCGTCGCGAAAGGGCATGAGGTCGTGCTCTTCACGCGGGACGCCTCGCGCTCGCGCGACCACATCCACCCGAAGGTCCGCCTCGTCTCGTGGGCCGCGGGAGCTGCCTGGGAAACCTGGGTCGACGGCGCCGGGGCGATCGTGAACCTCGCGGGCGAGAACGTCGGCCAGCGCTGGACGGCGGCGGCGAAGGAACGGATCGTGGGAAGCCGCGTCGAGGCTGCCGGGAAGCTGTGCGCGGCGATCGCCCGCGCCTCCGTGAAGCCGGCGGTTCTCGTGAACGCCGCGGCCGTCGGCTTTTATGGCGCTCGCGGCGACGAGATCCTCGACGAGACGAGTCCGCCCGGAACGGACTTTCTCGCGACGACGTGCGTCGCGTGGGAAGACGCCGCCCGGAAGGCGGAGGCCCTGGGTGTACGTGTCGCGCGGCTCCGCACCGGCCTCGTTCTCGGGGGCGACGGCGGCGCCCTCGCGAAGATGCTCCCGCCCTTCCGGGCGTTCGCCGGCGGCCCGATCGGGACGGGCCGCCAGTGGATGTCGTGGATCCACCGCGACGACCTCGTGTCCCTTTACGCCTTCGCCATCGCGAACGCCGGCGCGAGCGGCGCCCTGAACGGAACGGCGCCGAACCCGGTCACGATGGACGAGTTCGCGAAGGCCCTCGGGCGCGCGCTTCACCGGCCAAGCTTCGCGCGTGTGCCGGCGGCCGCCGTGCGCCTTCTGATGGGGGAGATGGCCGGCGTCGTCCTCGACGGTCAGCGCGTCATCCCGAAAAGGGCCCTGGAGCTCGGCTTCACGTTCCGGTTCACCGAGGTCGGCGCCGCTCTCCGGGACGTCACGGCGGACTGACGGATGGCGCTCGTCGGACGCAGCGTCCCTCGCTCGGACGGACCCGCGAAGGTAACCGGAACCGCGCGCTACGTCGACGACCTGACGCGGCCGGGCGTCCTGCTCGGCGCGACGCTGAGAAGTCCCGTGGCGCGCGGCCGGCTCGTCGGCATCCGGCGGGATCCCGGATTCGATTTCACGGGCGTCACCGTGGTGACCGCCGAGGACGTGCCCGTGAACGTCGTCGCGCTCATCGAGGAGGACCAGCCCGTCCTCGCGTCGGGCGAGGTGCGGCACACCTACGAGCCGATCGCGCTCGTCGCTGCCGAGAGCCCGATCCTCCTCGCGCGGGCGCTGCGCGCCCTGACGCCCGAGATCGAGCCGCTTCCCCCGGTCCTGTCCGTCGCGGACGCACTCGGGCGGAAGGCCCAGATCCACGGCCCGGACAACATCTTCGCGACGTACCGGATCGCGAAGGGTGACGCCGCGAAGGCGATCGCCGAGTGCGCCGTGCGCCTCACCGGCACCTACCGCACGCATCACCAGGAGCAGCTCTACGTCGAGCCGCAGGGAATGCTCGCGTTCTGGGACGCGCGCGGCGCGCACCTCGTGGGATCCCTTCAGTGCCCCTTCTACGTCCACAAGGGCGTCAAGCGCACGTTCAGCCTGGACGACGCGCACGTGGACGTGACGCAGGCCGTCACGGGCGGCGGCTTCGGAGGAAAAGAGGAATACCCCACTCTTCTCGCGTTGCACGCGCTGCTTCTCTCGAAGAAGAGCGGGCGGCCCGTGAAGATGATCTACGACCGCCAGGAGGACATCGAGGCGACGACGAAGCGGCATCCCGCGGAGGTGACGATCACGTCCGGCTGCGACCGGGAGGGAAACCTGTCGGCGGTGTCGATCCGGATCGTCATGGACGGCGGCGCGTACGTAACGCTCACGCCCGTCGTTCTCTCGCGCGGGGCACTCCACGCGGCCGGTGCGTACCGGTGGGAGCACGTCGCGATCGAGGCCGTCGCCGTCGCGACGAATACTCCTCCGAACGGCGCCTTCCGCGGCTTCGGCGCGCCCCAGACGATCTGGGCGATCGAGCGGCACATGGACCGCATCGCGCGCGAGATTTCGAAGGACCCGCTCGCGCTGCGCGAGCAAAACCTCCTGAGGGTCGGCGACACGACGCCAACGGGACAGTTTCTGAGGGAATCGGTGGGCGTTCAGCAGTGCGTCGAGGAGGCCCGAAACGCGAGCGGCTGGGACCGGAAGCGGGCGGCGCTCGGGCCCGCCGCCGCGGCGCGCCCAGTCTCCGCGATGCTGCGCCGCCCCGCGCCGGGCGGCCCGGCGCCCCGGAAGGCGCGCGGCATCGGTGCAAGCGTGTTCCTTCACGGCGCGGGCTTCACGGGGTCGGGCGAACGCACTCTGAAGGGCCGCGTCGCGATCGACATGTACCGGCTCCTCGCGGAGAAGAAGCCGCGTTTCACGATCCGCACGGCGTCGACGGACATCGGGCAGGGAACGGAGACAGTCTTTCGCCAGATCGCGGCCGAGGCGCTCTGGGTCTCCATGGACCGCGTGGACTTCGCGATCCCGTCCACCGCGACGGTTCCGGACTCGGGTCCGACCGTCGCGTCCCGGACGGTGATGATCGTCGGGTCGATCGTCGAGCACGCCGCGCGCGACCTCTTCGCGCGCATCGAGCAGAACCGCCAGGGGCTGGGAGGCTCCTTCGACGACGCCGCGCTCCGCCTCATCGCGCGCGAGGGAACGGTGGTCTCCGAGAAGACGTACGAGACGCCGCCGGAGCTCGTGTGGGACGACGCGACGTACCGCGGCGACGCCTATCCCGTCTTCGGCTGGGGCTGCGACATCGCGGAGGTCGAGGTGGACCTCGACACGTTCGAAACGACGGTTCTCGGCTTCTGGGCGGCGCAGGACGTCGGCAAGGCCATCCACCCCGTTATGTGCAAGGGCCAGATCGAAGGCGGGACGCTCCAGGCGATCGGCTGGGCGCTGAACGAGAAGCTCGTTCTCGAGAACGGACGGATCCTGAACCCGCGGATGACGAACTACGTCGTGCCCACGAGCCTCGACGCGCCGCGGTTCACGACGATTCTCGTGGAGGATCCCTACTCGAAGGGTCCGGGCGGCGGCGCGAAGGGCATCGGAGAGCTGCCGATGGACGGAGGCGCGCCCGCGATCGCCGCCGCGATCGAGCACGCGACAGGCATCGTGCGGGACGACCTGCCCCTCCTTCCCGAAGACCTCTTCGCGGCGCGGAAGGCGGGCTCGTGAGGCTGACGTTCGTCGTGAACGGGCGTTCCCGTACGCTCGACGCTCCTCCCCTCGCGCGGCTCCTCGACATCCTCAGGGGACCGCTCGGGCTCACGGGCACGAAGGAGGGCTGCGGCGAAGGCGAGTGCGGCTCGTGCACCGTGCTCCTCGACGGAATTCCCGTGAACGCGTGCCTCGTCGTCGCGGGCCAGTGCGACGGGCGGACCGTCCAAACGGTCGAGGGCCTCGGCCGGAAAGACGGACTCTCCTTTCTCCAGGAGGCGTTCGTGAAGGAGGGCGGTGCGCAATGCGGCATCTGCACGCCCGGCATCCTCATGGCCGCCCATGCGCTCCTCGCCGCGAACCCGCAGCCCGGCGAAGGCGAGATCCGCGAGAGCATCGCGGGGAACATCTGCCGGTGTACCGGCTACCAGCGCATCGTCGAGTCGATCCGCAATGCGGCGAAGGAGCAGGCCGAGCATGAACCCGGCTGAGCTCACGCTCTACCCGTTCGAACGCCCCGCCAGCCTCGCCGAGCTCTGCCGGACGCTCTCCGCCCGGGCCGGCCGCAACGAGAAGTCCATCCTCCTCGCGGGCGGCACGGACTGGATCGTGGGCCGCCGCCTCGCTTCTCCCGACGATCCGGAGGACCTGCCGCTCGTCCTCGACGTCTCGCGCCTCGCCGAGCTGCGGGGAATCACGGTCTCGAAGGAGGTCGCCACGGTCGGCGCCGCCGCGACGTTCCTCGAGATCCGGGGCCACCCCGTCCTCTCGCGGCGTGCCTCGGTCCTGACCTCCATGGCCCGCGAGGTGGGAGCCGTCCAGATCCAGGCGCGCGGCACGCTGGGCGGAAACCTCTCGGGAGCCTCTCCCGCCGCCGACGGCGCGGCGGCCCTGATGGCGCTCGACGCGGATGTCGTCCTCGCGAGCATCCACGGCGAAAGGCGCGTGCCCCTCACCCGGTTCTTCACGGGTTACCGCACGACGCGGCGGGCCGCGGACGAGGTCATCGTGCGCGTCGAGTTCTCGCTCCCGAGGACCGGCGCTCATCAGGCGTGGCGGAAGGTCGGGACCCGCGCCGCACAGGCGATCTCCAAGGTCGCATTCGCCGCGGTAGCAGAAGTCGAGCGCGGCCGCGGCGTGAGGTGCGGATTCGGGATGGCCTCGGTCGCCCCCGTGACGGTTTCCCTCCCCACCGTCCGCGCGCTCGGCCTCTCGCAAAGCCTGGGCTCCGTCTCGGACGAGGAGCTCGACGCGGCGACCCGCCGCGACATCGCGCCCATCGACGACCTCCGTTCGACGGCGGTGTACCGGACGCACGTGGCGTCCGCTCTCGTCAAGGGCTTCTTCCGCGACCTTCGGCTCGCCGCCCGCGCCTGAGCGCTCCCGGGCGCCCCGCCCGGCGCGCCCTTATGATCCGGCATCCCCCGGAGGTAATCGATGCGAGAGGTCACCCAGCACGAGCCCGGAACGTTCTGCTGGCCGGAGCTCGCCACGACCGACGCGGAGTCCGCGAAGGCCCTGTACGGAACGCTCTTCGGGTGGACGTTCGACGACCAGTCCTCGGACGGGACCGCCTACACGACCGCGCGGCGCATGGGCAAGGATGTCGCCGCGCTCTACGTCCTTCAGAAGTCGCAGCGGCAGAGGCGCCTCGTCGCGCACTGGAACTCCTACGCCGCGGTGAAGAGCGCCGACGAAGCCGCGCTGCGCGTGAAGGTCCTCGGGGGCTCGACCTTCGGGCCGCCGTTCGACGTCGGCCCCAACGGGCGCATGGTCGTCATGAAGGATCCGCAGGGTGCCACCCTGTGCCTCTGGGAGGCGCGCGCCCATCCCGGAGCGCAGGTCGTCGGCGAGGTCGGTACGCTGTGCTGGACTGAGCTTGCAACGTCGGACCTCGACACCGCGGGCCATTTCTACGCGAGCCTCTTCGGCTGGGCGATCAAGAAACAGGAAACCGGGCCGCAGGCCTACACCGAGCTCTGGAAGGGGCCGCGGCCGGTGGGCGGTATGGCGCAGATCCCAAAGGAAGCCACCGCGATGCCGCCGGGGTGGATCGTGTATTTCCGCGTCGCCGATTGCGACGCGACCGTCGCAGCCGCTCGGGAGCTCGGCGCGCAGGCTCTGCGGGAACCCGACGACATTCCGAAAGTCGGGCGTTACGCGTTCCTGACGGACCGCGAGGGCGCGACCTTCGCCGTGATCGCACTCGCTCCCTGATCGGAAGCGCTTTACCCGTTGACGGACGTATATGTCCGCGATATACACTATGGCTTCGTGGCATCAGCCTTTGACGGTTGCGTCGGCTTCGATTGGGACCGGGGAAATCTCGACAAGAACTGGAAGCTCCGCGGCGTCCCGTTCTGGGAATGCGAGCAGGTCTTTTTCAACGAGCCGCTCCTCGTCGCCGAGGACGCGACTCATTCGGGCACGGAGAGGCGTTACTACGCGCTCGGACGCGCGGACGCCGGGAGGAGGCTCTTTGTCGTCTTCACGATCCGGAGGAACCTCGTCCGCGTGATCTCGGCGCGAGACATGAGCGGGCGGGAAAGGAAGCGTTATGAGCACGAAGAAGAAGAAGAAGAAGAAGAAAATCCCGGCCTTCCGTAGTGAGGCAGCCGAGCGCGCGTTCTGGGCGAAGCACGACTCGGCAGGTCTCGTCGACTGGTCCGCGGGCGCTCGAGCCCGCTTCCCGAATCTCAAGCCGTCTCTGCGCACGATCTCGCTGCGGCTGCCGGAGTCCATGCTCGCGGAGCTTAAGCTCCTCGCGAACAAGAAGGACGTTCCCTATCAGTCGCTCCTCAAGGTCTTCCTCGCTCAGCGAATCCGCGAGGAGGTCGCCGCGGAGTCGAAATGAAGCCCTGACCGTTCAGCCAGCCAACTTCCGGTACTTGATCCGGTGCGGCTTGTCAGCCTCGGCGCCGAGCCGCCTGTGGCGGTCGGCCTCGTAGTCCTGATAGTTGCCCTCGTACCACACGACCTTGCTGTCGCTCTCGAACGCGAGCATGTGCGTCGCGACTCGGTCGAGGAACCAGCGGTCGTGGCTGATGACCACGGCGCAGCCCCCGAACGAGAGGAGCGCTTCCTCGAGGGCGCGGAGCGTGTCGACGTCGAGGTCGTTCGTCGGCTCGTCGAGAAGCAGGAGGTTTCCGCCCCTCTTGAGGGTGCGCGCGAGGTGCAGACGGTTCATCTCACCGCCCGAGAGGTTCGCGACGAGCTTCTGCTGGTCGGCGCCCTTGAAGTTGTACATCGCGCAGAACGCGCGGCTCGGCATCTCGCGCTTGCCGAGCATGACGAGGTCCTGCCCGCCCGAGAGCTCGTCGTGGACCGTCTTTTTCGCGTCGGGCTTCTCGCGGTTCTGGTCGACGTAGCTCGGAACGACGGTGTCGCCGATCCGCAGCTTTCCTCCATCCGCCTTTTCGATTCCCATGATCATCTTGAAGAGCGTCGTCTTGCCCGCCCCGTTCGGTCCGATGATCCCGACGATCCCGCCCTTCGGAAGGTCGAAGCTCAGATCCTCGAAGAGGAGCGTGTCTCCGAACGACTTCTTCACGCCCTCGGCCCGCACGACGACGTCCCCGAGGCGGGGACCGGGCGGAATGTAGATCTCGTTCGTCTCGCCGCGCGCCTCGACGCCACTTTCCGACACGAGCTGCTCGTACGCCTGGAGCCGGGCCTTGCTCTTCGCCTGCCGGGCGCGGGGCGCCATGCGCACCCACTCCAGCTCGCGCTTGAGCGAGCGCTGGCGGGCGCTCTCGGTCTTCTCCTCGATCTCGAGCCGGGCTTCCTTCTGCTCGAGCCAGGACGAGTAGTTGCCCTTCCAGGGGATGCCCGCGCCGCGATCGAGCTCGAGGATCCAGCCCGCGACGTTGTCGAGGAAGTAGCGATCGTGCGTGACGGCGACGACGGTCCCCGGGAACTCCTTCAGGAACTGCTCGAGCCACGCGACGGACTCGGCGTCGAGATGGTTCGTGGGCTCGTCGAGGAGGAGCATGTCGTTCTTTTCGAGAAGCAGCCGGCAGAGCGCGACCCGCCGCCTCTCTCCGCCGGAAATCTTCGTGACGTCCGCGTCGGGCGGAGGGCAGCGCAGCGCGTCCATCGCCGTCTCGAGCGTGCGGTCCAGGTCCCAGCCGTTCGCCGCCTCGATCGCGTCCTGGACTTTCGCGTACTCCGACATGACCTTGTCCATCTCGGCTTCGGGCAGGCTCTCGCCCATCTTCTCGCCCAGCTCATCGAACCGCGCGAGCAGCTTCTTGACCGGCGCGACGCCTTCCTCGACGTTCTGAAGGACGGTCTTCTTCGGGTCTAGCTGCGGGTCCTGCGAGAGGAACCCGACGCGCGTACCCTCGGCCGGGAATGCCTCACCGGTGAACTCCTTGTCGAGGCCCGCCATGATGCGGAGGACCGTCGACTTGCCCGCGCCGTTAAGCCCCAGGATGCCGATCTTGGCGCCCGGCAAGAAGGAGAGGTAGATGCCCCGGAGGATCTCCCGCTGCGGCGGGACGACCTTCCGGAGGTTCTGCATCGTGAAGATGTACTGGTCTGCCATGAAGGCGGGAATGTAACAGGAATGCCGGGATAGGATGGTTTACGGAGGAATCACCCGATGTGGCTCATCGTAGAACTCGCCATCTGCGCTCTCGCGGGCTGGGCGACCGGCAAGATCATGAAGGGAGGAGGCTACGGTCTCCTCGTCGACATCCTCCTCGGAATCGCCGGAGGCTGGATCGGCGGAGTCCTGCTCGGCCGGTTCGTGCTCGGTGGAGGGCTCCTCGGCGATTTTCTGATTCGTGTCGTCGGAGCGGTCCTCCTCGTCGCGGTCGTGAGACTCATCAAGAAATCCTGAAGCGGAGAGAGGGCATCCCCTGAAGGGGATTGCATTTAGATTGGACTCAGTCTAGTCTATGGCTGGAGGATTTGATGTCGAAGAAAGAGAAAAAGAAGGCCGGGTCGTCCGCGATCGTGGCCACGCTCCAGCGTCAGCAGGCAAACGCTCTCGTCGCGTATCTCAACTACAAGAAATACCACTGGCTCAGCTACGGGCCGCTCTTCCGCGATATCCATCTCATGCTCGACGAGCAGGCGACCCTCGTGTACGACACGATCGACGAGTTCGCAGAGCGCGCGATCATGATCGGCGGCGCCCCGCTGGGCGACCCCGCCGATTACCTCCCGAACGCGAGCGTGAAGCCCTCGAAGGGCAAGCTGTCGCTCGAGGAGATGATCGCCGAGGCGCGCGCGACGCTCGACCTCGTCATCGACGAGCTGCATGAAGACACCGAAGTCGCCTCGGACGGCGGCGACATCGGCACGGCCGACCTCTACACGCGCCTCGTGCAGGTGCACCAGAAGAGCCGCTGGTTCCTGAACGAGATCCTCAAGAAGAAGGACGGACTCACGAGCTGAAGAGGAGGGCGTGGAAGCGCGCGGGCCGATAGACTCGGCGCATGCTGAAACGGTCCGCCACCCTCCTCCTCCTGACCCTCGCCTATCCCACGCTCGCGAACCCCTCCGGGCGCGCGTTCACGCTCGACGATCTCTACCGCTTGAAGATCGTGGGCGCACCCACGATCTCGCCCGACGGCAAGATGGTCGTCTACTCCGTCACGACGAACGACTGGAAGGCGAAGAAGAAGACGGTCGCCTTGTGGCGCGTCGACGCCGACGGGAAGAACGCGCGCGCGCTGACGTCGCCCGGCGGAAACGACGACCACCCGTTCTTCTCGCCGGATGGGAAGACCCTCGCGTTCGTCTCGACGCGCACCGGCGAGCCCCAGGTCTTCTTCCTGCCGCTCACGGGCGGCGAGGCCGAGCAGAAGACACGGCTTCCGGGCGGCGTCGACTCCCCCGCGTTCTCGCGGGACGGGAGGTTCATCGTGTTCGCGGCGGACGTCTACCCTGACTGCGGTGCCGACGCCGCGTGCAACCGGAAGGCGTCGGACGCCCGCGAGGGGAACAAGATCAAGGCGCACCTCGCCGACACCCTCCTCTATCGGCACTGGACCGAGTGGAAGGATGGCCGGCGCGCGCACGTGCTCCTTCTCGACCTCCGCGAGACGGACGCCGGGAAGGCCGTGCGGGATCTGACGCCCGGCGACTTCGACTCCCCCGTCTTCTCCGTGGGCGGCGGACAGGACTTCGACCTGTCGCCGGACGGATCCGAGCTGGCTTTCTCCTCGAACCGCGACGCGGACGCCGCGCTCTCGACGAATGCGGACGTCTTCACGGTTCCCGTGGGGGCGCCCGCCGCCGCCCCCGCCTCCCCGAAGAACCTCACGGGGGCAAACAAGGGATACGACGGCTCGCCCCGCTATTCGCCCGACGGGAAGTTCCTCGCGTTCAAGCGCCAGCTCACGCCGCGCTACGAGTCCGACCGGCTCCGGATCATCCTGCGCGACCTCGCGACCGGCGCCGAGAAGGACCTGACGGCCGCTTTCGACGACACCGTGCGTGATTTCGACTTCTCGAAGGACGGCAGCCGGATCTTCTTCACGGCCGACGTGAAGGGCCGGACGCCGCTCTACGAGATCGTCCTCGCGACGGGCGCGCTCCGCGCCGTCTCGTCCGTGGGCCTCCTCGACGGGTGGGCGCTCGCGCCGGACGGCTCGTTCGCCGTCGCGGCACGCAAGCGGATCGGGAGCCCGCCCGAGCTGTGGCGGATTCCGGTCTCACCCGGCGCTGGCGGCGCCGGCATTCGCCTCACGACGCACAACGAGGCGTTCGAGAGCGAGGTGGACATCCGCCCGGCCGAGGAGATGAGCGTGCCGGGCGCCGACGGCAAGCCCGTCCAGGTCTGGATCGTCAAGCCGCACGGATTCGACCCCGCGAAAAAATACCCGCTCATCCTGAACATCCACGGCGGCCCCCAGCAGCAGTGGGCCGATTCCTACCGCGGCGACTGGCAGGTGTACCCGGGCGCCGGATACGTCGTGGCGTTCCCGAACCCGCACGGCTCGACGGGCTTCGGGCAGGCCTACACCGCGGCAATCTCGGGCGACTGGAACGGCCGCGTGATGACGGACATCCAGAAGGTGACCGACGCGCTCGCCGAGCTTCCCTTCGTCGACGCGGAGCGCATCGGCGCCATGGGCTGGTCATGGGGCGGCTACGCGACGATGTGGCTCGAGGGACACACGACGCGGTTCAAGGCGCTGGCGTCCATGATGGGCGTCTACGACCTGCGCGCGATGTACTCCTCGACCGAAGAAGTCTGGTTCCCGAAGTGGGACCTCAAGGGCGCGCCCTGGGAGAACGCCGCGCTCTACCGCTCGCAGAGCCCGTCGGAGTTCGTGAGCGCCTTCCGGACTCCGTGTCTCGTGATCACCGGCGAACGTGATTTTCGCGTGCCGTACACGCAGTCACTCGAGTTCTTCACGGACCTGCAGATGCGGGGAGTGCCGTCGCGTCTCATCGTTTTCGAGAAGTCCGGCCACTGGCCGAGCGCATTCGAGATGGGTCTCTATTACGCCGCACACCTCGACTGGTTCCACCGCTATCTCGGCGGCGCGCCCTCCCCTTGGAAACTCGAGGACCTCGTGAGCGGGCGCTGAGCCGGCGCCGTCCCGATGTTCTCGCACCGGACTCCGGCGCCCCGCGATGTGAACCGCCTGACGCGCGCCCTCGCGGCGCGCACGCGTCCGTTCCTCGACCTGACAGTCTCGAACCCGACCGCGGTCGGGCTGCGGTCGGGAGAGGCGGACCTCTTCGACGGCGCCTCCTCGGCACCGGAAGCGCGCGTTCTCGCCGCCCTCTCCGACCCACGAGGGCTCTCGTACGCACCGGATCCGAAGGGGCTGATCAGCGCGCGGACGTCTGTCAGCAACTACTACGCCGCCCTGCACGGCGTGCTCGCCCCTCCGAACCAGATCGTCCTGACGGCTTCGTCGAGCGAGGCGTACGGCTGGATCTTCAAGCTCGTGGGAGACCCCGGCGACGCCGTCCTCGTCCCGGCGCCGTCCTACCCGCTGCTCGACGCCCTCCTCGAGCTCGAGTCCCTCGTCCTCAGAAGGTACGCGCTCGCGAGCGACGACGGATTCGCGTTTCGTACCGACGCCGTCGAGGCGGAGGTGACGCGCGCCGAGGCGGACGGGCAGCGCGTCGCGGCCGTGGTCGTCGTGAACCCGAATAACCCCACGGGCACCTCACTCTCGAGCGCCGAGTTCGCCGGACTCATGGCGCTCGCGAAGGCGCGAGGCTTTGCCGTCGTGTCCGACGAGGTGTTCGTCGACTATCGCTACTCGGACCGGCCCGGCGACGTCCGCGTGGCGGCCGCGGTAGCGGCCCCGGAAGCACTCGTGTTCTCGCTCGGCGGGCTCTCGAAGGCCGCGGGCCTGCCGCAGCTGAAGCTCGGCTGGATCTTCGCGAACGGCCCGGCCGGCCTCCTCGAGCAGGCGGTCGAGCGTCTCGAGTGGATCGCGGATTCCTACCTCTCGGTCTCGACACCCGTGCAGCTCGCTCTCCCGAGGCTCCTCGAATACGGACGCGGCACCACGGACGCCATCTGGGCTCGCGTCCTGCGCAACGACCGCGCCCTGAAAGCCGCCTTCCCCGAGGGAGGGGGCGTCACGGCTCTCCCCCTCCGCGCCGGATGGGCCGCGTGTCTGCGCGTGCCGGCGGTGCGCCCGGAGGAAGACCTCGTCCTCGACCTCCTCGCATCCCACGACGTCCTCGTGCAGCCGGGCTATTTCTACGAGTTCCCGTTCGAGGCGTTCGTGATCTTGAGCCTTCTCCCGCCGCCCGACGCGTTCGAAGAGGGCCTCTCGCGCCTCTCGCACGCACTTCAGGCCGTTCGATGATTTTCCCGGGCCGGACTGGCCTCGCGCTTGCAAGGCTCCGGGCATGAGAAAGACCAGCCATTTCACCTTGTCTGCCGCTCTCCTCGTGCTGGCGACCGGAGTGCCCGTTGCGGGCACCGCGCTGTCTCAACCGATGCCTCCGCCGCCTCCCGGCCTCCCGGCCCCTCCGGACCTCCACGTCCGGATCGTTCCGTCGGGCCCTCCGGCCCGGCGGCACGAGGTCGTAATTGCCCGCCCGGGTCCGCATCACGTGTGGGTCAAGGGTTACTGGCGTTACACCGGTGAGCAGTGGGCCTGGAACGACGGTCGCTGGAGCGAGCCGCCGCGCGCCCACGTCCGCTGGGTCTCCCCCCGCTACCAGAGGGTCCGAGGCGGTTACCGGTACATCCCGGGCCACTGGTCCCACGAGCGCGTCATCTACGACTGATTCCGGCGCGCGGCTCTCGATCCCGCGCGGCCTCGCAACCCTTACCTCTTCGAGCGGTCGAGGAGCTCGGAGAGGTAAGTTTTCCAGAGGTCCGGCCAGGTGTGCGTCTGGTGTCCCTTCGTTTTCTCGGAGAGAGGAAAGACGACCGCCTGGCCCTTCTTCACGCGCGCGACGCCCTTCTCCAGCAGCCCCAGCTCGGGAGGATTGATCGCGTCGTCGGCGAAGTTCAGGGCGAGGAGCGCCGCCTGAATCCGCTCCAGGCGCGGGGACGGGTCGTAGTCCCTCGAGGCTTCCAGGGCGTAGAGCAGGTCGTTCGCATCGGATTTCCGAAGCCGCTCGTCCATGTAGGCCTTCACGGCGGCGTCGGCGTCCGCGGGCTCTGGCGCCTGGTGCATCCACTGGAGCGGGCTTCCCCAGAGGAGGAGCATGAGGGAGAGCGCTCCCTTGAGGCCCCTCGGCTGCGCCAGATAGTCCCCGTTCTTCCACTCGGGGTCCTCGCGGATGAGGTCCGCCGCCATCTTCCGCCACATTCTGTTCCGGCCCGCGATCGCGTTCGGCAGGCTCGCGAGCGGGAGCAGCGCGTCCATGAAAACCGGGTGTGTAACGCCCCATACCCACGCGTGCATCCCGCCCATCGAGGTCCCGAGAACGAGCCTGAGATGGTCGACGGAGAGGGCCTCCGTCAGGAGGCGGTGCTGGGCATTCACCATGTCGTCGTATGTGTAGCGCGGGAACTTCGCCTTCAATCCGTCGCTCGGCTTGCTCGAACCACCGTGGCCGATGCCGTCCGGGATCACGATGAAGTAGCGGGACGCGTCGAGTGGCTGGCCCGGACCGAACAGCACACCGGCGAAATTCGGGACGAGAAACTGCGAGGACGAGCCACCCGTTCCGTGCAGGATGAGGACGGCGTTCGTCGTGTGTCCGTGTGCGTCCTCGAGCTTCCGCCCGAAGGTCACGTAGTGGATCTTCAGCCCGGGGAGCGTCTCGCCGCTCGCGAACCGAAACTCCCGAAGAACCGCGTCGCCCGGCACCGCCGGCTGGGGCACGATCTGCGCCGAGGCGGAAGACGCGACGAGCGCCGCAACGAGCGCGAGTGCCTTCATGAACCCGATTAGACCGCGACTCCGGCCCTCTGACACAATCGCGCGGTCCCCAACCCCATGCAAGCGACGGTCTCCCTCCCCGTCTGGGCGTTCGCGGTGCTGGTCCTCCTCGCGGGCTGGGCGCTGCTCGACCGCCTCCTCCGGCCCGCCGTGCGCGCCATTCTGCGCCGCCGGGCGAACCGCGTCATCGACGAGCTGAACACTCGGCTCCCGCTCCGCATCCCGTCGTTCAAGCTCACGAAGCGCGAGGTCCTCGTCGACCAGCTTCGCTTCGACCCGAAAGTCCTCGAGGCCGCCGAATCGTTCGCGACGGAAACGGGCACTCCGCGCGAGGACGTCCAGAAGCGGGTCCGCCGCTACGCACTCGAGATCGTTCCGGCGTTCAACGCCTGGATCTACTTCCGCGCCGGTTACGCCGTCGCGCGCGCGCTCGCCCGGACGCTCTACCGCGTGCGGATCGGATCGGCCGACGACGCGGGGCTCGCCGCCATCCCGGACGGCTCGACGGTGGTCTTCGTCATGAACCACCGCAGCAACATGGACTACATCCTCCTCTCCTATCTCGCGGCCGAGCGGACGGCCTTGAGCTACGCGGTCGGCGAGTGGGCCCGGATCTGGCCGATCCAGAGCCTCGTTCGCGCGACGGGGGCCTACTTCGTCCGCCGCGACGCGAACGATCCTCTCTACCGCCGCGTCCTCGAGCGGTATGTCGCGATGGCGACCGCGCACGGCGTACCGCAGGCCGTCTACCCCGAGGGCGGGCTCTCGAAGGACGGGGCGCTCCGGCCCCCGAAGCTCGGACTCCTCGACTACATGCTCCGCGGATTCGATCCGGGCGGTACGCGCGATCTTGTCTTCGTTCCCGTGGGCGTGAACTACGACCGCGTGCTCGAGGACCGCACACTCATCCAGGATCGCTCGCCTGCGCAGGGGAAGTCGTCCTCGAAGGACACGCTGCGTGGAACGCTCCGCTTCGTGCGCCAGAACCTGAGGCTCCTCGCGACGAACGACTGGCACCGTTTCGGGTACGCGTGCGTGAGCTTCGGAACGCCGCTCTCGACGAAAGAGTGGCTCGCCACGCGCGGCCTCGACCTCGCCACCGTCCCGCGCGAGGAGCGTTTCGACGCCGTTCACGCGCTCGCGGTCGAGCTGATGGGGCGCATCGCGCGGATCGTTCCCGTGCTCCCCGTCTCCCTCGTCGCGGGCGTCTTCACGGCCGCGCCCAGCCGCGCGCTCAGCGAAATCGAGCTGAAATCCGAGGTTCTCGCCCGCTGGCGCGCCCTCGAGGCCGCGGGAGCGCAGGTCTACGTTCCGCGGAAGGACCAGGACTACGCCGTGACCTTCGGCCTGAGGATGCTCCTCTCGCGCCATCTCGTCGCCGTGCGAAACGGCCTCTTCGAAGCGGTGCCACAGGAGCTGCCGCTCCTGCGCTATTACGCGAACGCGATCGCACCGTTCCAGCCGCCCGCGGTTCCGCCGGAACCCTGACGTCAGCGGGAACCTCGACGACTCTACGCCCGATCAGAGTGTCGTACCGCTTCTGACGCCGGGGCGGGGTCAGGTCAGCGTTCCGACGAGGCCGGCGTCGAAGAGACGCCGGTCCATCGGCGTGAGCGTCCGCGCCTGTCCGCGACGGAGAAGGGACGTGAAGCGGCGCGTCGCGAGATGCAGGCTCACGTCCCAGAGGGGACTTCCGGTCGTCTCCCAGCCGTGCCTCTCGAAGCGTGAGAGGTTCACGGGCCGCCCGACCGCCCGCAGGCTCTTTTCGCCCTCGAGGTTGAAGTAGACGTCGAAGTAGCTCATCGCAAGCTCGCGGAGCGAGCGATAGACGGCCGATCGAAAGCGCAGTCCGGAATAGTTCGACTTCGCCACGGCCCCCCATCCGCCCGCCCCCCGCCCACCTGCGCCCGGATTTTCCCGATAGAGTGCGAGGACGTGGTCGTCGTCCCTCACCGCACGAAGCTGGACGACCGAGGGCGCATGGCCGAGACGCGAGAGAGCCGCGGCGGCGAGAAGCGCACCCTCGAAGCAGTGCGCTTCGCGTGTCGCAAGAACGAGGCGGGGCGAGCGGGCGGTCTCGCCGTCCTTCTCCTTGTTGTAGCGGATCTCCTCGTCGAGGAACCGCTGGATCGCCTCGGGCGACCGGAGGCTCCGGGGAAGACGGAGCAAGTCGTTCTTCAAGACGTCGGGATTCTAAGAGGAAGAGAAGATTCCTTAGAATGAAAGAGTGGGTGTGGAGGCCGAGGAGCAAGAGGGTGAGGGCGGGGCCGTCTTTCGGCTGCCCCTCTTCGAGGCGGCCGGATTCGCCGCGGGGTTCACGCGCGGCGCGCTGACGGCTCGATCCCTGGATCCCGATCTCGCGGGCCGCGCCCTCGCGCGCTCCCTGGGCGCGCCGGATTCCGAAGTGCTTCGCCTCAAACAAGTCCATGGCCGCGTCACACTCACTTTCGAAGAAAAGGCGCGTGAGCGCCGCAGCGGCATCCTCGGAACCGGCGACGCCATCCTGACGAACCAGCCGAACGTCCTCCTCGCCGTCGCCTCCGCCGACTGCGTCCCGATCGTCCTCGCGGATCCCGTCACCGGTTGGATCGCGGCCGTTCACGCAGGTTGGAGGGGCACCGCCGCGCGCGTTCTCGACGCCGCGCTCGACGGACTCGAGGTCCGCGGCGTCCGCCCGGCGGACCTTTACGCCGCCTTCGGCCCGTCGATCGCCCGCGACCGCTACGAGGTCGGAGAGGAAGTCGTCACGGCGCTCGTCGAGGCGTATGGCGCGGCCCCGGAAGGCGCTGTCCTTTCCGGAGCAGCCGGGAAGGCCTTCGTCGACGTCGCCGCTTTCAACGAGGCCACGCTCCGCAAGCGCGGCGTCGATGCGGCACGCATCCGGAGGTCCGGTGTCTGCAACGCCGCCGCGGCCAATCTTCCCTCCTGGCGCCGGGACGGGGCGGCGGCCGGACGGATCCTGACGGGAATCGTCCGGCTTTCCTGAGCGTCACCCCTCCGCCTCTCCCGCTCACGGGCGAGCACGCGGTCCCGGGAGGCCGGTTCAGGGCGTCCGTGAAGGACGAGCGCGAACGGGCTCGTCGCGCCCTTTCAGCTGACCGCACGCCGCGTCGGCCTGGAGACCCTTCGACCAGCGTACCGTCACCGGCACTCCGCCGTCCGCGACCGCTTTCGCGAACGCGTTCACGGTGGCGTCCGACGGCCGCGATAAGCCCGGCAGCCATTCTTTCGATTCGTTCAGGGGGATGACGTTGACCTTCGACGGAAGCGGCCTGAGAAGCGCGGCGAGCTTCACGGCGTGAGAGACCGCGTCGTTCACGCCCGCGATGAGGACGTATTCGAACGTGATGCGCCGCCCCCGTTCGAGAGGCCACCTCTTGAGCGCGGCGAGGAGCGCCGCGATCGGGTACGTCCGGTTGATCGGCATCAGCTTCGCACGCGTGTCGTCGTCCGCGGCCGAGAGCGAGACGGCGAGGTTGGGCCGGCGGGGGCGTCCCGCGAGCGTCTCGATTCCCGGAACGATCCCCGCGGTCGAAACCGTGGTGCGCTTCGGCGAGACCTCGTTCTCGAGGAGATCGAGCGTCCGCACGACGTTCGCGACGTTCAGGAGCGGCTCCCCCATTCCCATGAAGACGACGTTCGCCTCGTGCGGGCCGAAGGCCTTCTCCCTCGCGATGACGAGGTATTGCCCGACGATCTCGCCGGCCGTCAGATTGCGGCCGGCGCCCATCCGGCCCGTCACGCAGAACGCGCAGTCGACGGCGCACCCCGCCTGCGACGAGAGGCAGATCGTCACGCGCGACGCGCCAGGCGTCTCGGGATCAGTCCACGACGGCGTCTTCTTCGACTCCACGATGTGGACGGCCTCGATGCGCGCTCCGTCAGCGAGCTCGAACAGGAATTTCTCGGTGCCGTCGGGCGCGGGCGTCCTCGCGACGATGTCCGGAAGACCGATGGCGAATTCCCTGGCGAGGGCCTCCCGCATCCCTTTCGGGAGATTCGTCATCTCCGAGAACGCGCGGGCACGGCGCTCGTAGATCCACTTCGAGATCTGTGCCGCCCGAAAGGGCTCGCGGGCGACGTCGCGGATCGCGCGCGCAACGTCGAGAGGAGAGAGTCCGAGGAGGTCCTGCACGCCGGCAGGGTCCCGTCAGCGCTTCGCGATCGTGGACCGGATCGTCACGGCCGCCTGCGGGCGGCGGCGGGAGCGGATGGGCCGGGTCGGATCGATTCCGACCGAACGCAGGAAGCTCAGGTCCTTGACGTTGATCTGGAAGACCGCGCGTTCCACCGTGGCGCCCTCGCCGTCTCCGGCCGCACGGCTCGCCTGGAGAGCGCCCCGGCGTATGGACGGCAGCGCCGCGGACGAGCGCCGCCCGCGCTTCTCGAGCGCGACGGTCGCGTCGAGGACGAGGTAGACCCCATATCCCTCCGCCTTCACTTTCGCGAGAATCTCGTGCACCTTGTCCGACGACGACACCGCCTCGTTGAGCGCGGCGCCGAGCTCGCGAAGGTACGCGCGGACCTTGTCGTCGAGTGCCATCCGAACGGCAATCTAGGCCGCTGCCTCCGGCGAGTCAATCCACCGGGGCGGGTGTCCGGATTCTCTCGACGAACCACTTTTCTTCTGCGCGGACGAGGAGCAGAATCCGCCGCCCCGGGTCCGCCGGGAATAAGGCGAGCCCTTCGGGGCGTTCCCCACGCGACGGAGGCGTCATGCTCTTCAGCTCCTCGAAGCTCCTGATTCCCGCGCCGGGAGACGCCCTGCCGGGCCGGTCCGAGAAAATGCCCGTGCCCGAGAAACACTTCGTCAACGGTCATCCCCTCGAACCGCCGTTTCCTCCCGGGACGGAGCGGGCCCTCTTCGGGATGGGCTGCTTCTGGGGAGCCGAGAAGAAGTTCTGGCAGCATGAGGGCGTCTTCTCCACGGCCGTCGGGTACGCCGCCGGGTCGACTCCGAACCCGACGTACCGCGAGGTCTGCACGGGGCAGACGGGACACAACGAGGTCGTGCTCGTCGTATTCGACCCCGCGAAGGTCTCGTACGACGAGCTCCTGAAGACCTTCTGGGAAAACCACGACCCCACGCAGGGCATGCGTCAGGGGAACGACGCCGGCACGCAGTACCGCTCCGGGATCTACACCTTCGACGACGGTCAGGCCGCCGCGGCAGAGGCATCGAAGGCGGCGTTCCAGAGGGGGCTCGCCAAGGCGAATTTCGGGACGATCACGACCGAGATCCTGCCGGCACCTCCCTTCTATTACGCCGAGGACTACCACCAGCAGTACCTCGCGAAGAATCCCGACGGCTACTGCGGCCTCGGAGGCACGGGCGCGAGCTGCCCCATCGGTCTCGTCGAGAGCGCCTGAGCGGGCCGCCTTTCGTCGATCCGCTAGACTGCCCCGCTTGGAGAAGACCGTGCGCTACGAGTCCGTCCGACCCGCTTTCGAGCCGTTCCTCCTCGCCGTCGAGCGCCCCGGGCGCTACCTCGGCCTGGAGAGGAACGTTACGCGCAAGGACCTCGGCGCGATGTCGGTGACGGTCTGCCTCGCGTTCCCCGACGCGTACGAGATCGGGATGAGCCACACGGGCACGAAAATCCTCTACGAGATCGTGAACCGCCTGCCGGAATTCGCCTGCGAGAGGACGTACGCCCCCTGGGTCGACTTCGAGGCGGTGCTGAGGCGCGAAAAGGTACCCCTGTTCTCGGTCGAGTCGTTCGCACCGGTGTCGGACTTCGACGTCCTCGGCTTCTCGCTCCAGAGCGAGCTGAATTACACGAACGTCCCGAACATGCTCGACCTCTCGGGCATCCCGGTCCTCGCCGCGGATCGCGTCGACGCCGATCCGATCGTCATCGGCGGGGGCCCGTGCACCGCGAACCCCGAGCCGCTCGCGGACTTCTTCGACGTGTTCCTGATCGGCGACGCCGAGGAGGCGCTCCCCGTCTTCCTCGAGAGAGTCGCGGCGACCCGGCAGCTCCCGCGGAGAGAACGCCTCCTCGCCTTCGCCTCCTGCCCGGGCATCTACGTGCCGTCTCTCTACGATCTCGCCTACGACGGCGACCGCGTCGTCTCGACGAAGCCGAACGCGCCCGGAGTTCCGGAGAAGGCGAATCGCGTCTGGGTCGAGAAGCTGTCGGCCGACGTCTACCCCGACAAGCCCATGGTTCCGTCCGTCGACATCATCCAGGACCGGCTCGGCCTCGAGATCATGCGCGGCTGCACGCAGGGTTGCCGCTTCTGCCAGGCCGGCTACTGGTACCGGCCCGTGCGCGAGCTGGATCCCGCCGATGTGGCGAAGGCCACGAAGGCGTTCATCAACGAGGCAGGTTGGAGCGAGGTCGGGCTTCTCTCGCTCTCGTCGGCCGATTACTCGCAGATCGAGCCGCTCGTCGCGTGCCTCGCGCCCGAGCTCGCGAAGACGAAGGTGTCGATCTCGCTGCCGTCGCTGAGAGCCGAGGCGTTCTCCGTCGGCCTCGCGGACGCCGTGTCCGAGGTTCGCAAGTCCGGGTTCACGTTCGCGCCGGAGACGGGCTCCGACCGCCTGCGCCGCGTCATCAACAAGACCTTCACGAACGAGGACATGGTCAAGGCCGCCGACGTCGCGTTCTCGCGTGGCTGGGACATGATCAAGGTCTACACGATGATCGGGCTCCCGACGGAAACCGATCCGGATCTCGACGAGCTCGTGACGCTCGTGAGAGACATCCTCGCGCAGGGGAAAAAGCACGGCGTCAAGCCCACCGTGAACGTGTCGGTCGGCTCCTTCGTGCCGAAAAGCTTCACGCCGTTCCAGTGGTTCGCGTTCGACGGCGTCGAGAACCTGAATCGCAAGCTCACCTATCTCAAGGACAGGTTCCGATCCGTGAGGGGCGCGAAGATGACGTGGCACGAGCCGAAGGAAGCCGAGATCGAGGCGATGCTCTCGCTCGGCGACCGGCGCATGGGCCGCGCGATCCTCGAGGTCTGGAAGAGGGGTGGCCGCTTCGACGCGTGGAGCGAGCACTTCTCGTGGGAGCGCTGGAACGAGGCGCTCGACGCCGCGGGCGTCCCGAAGTCCCGGCACCTGCGCGACAAGGACCTCAAGGAAACGCTCCCCTGGGACGTCGTGGACGCCTTCATCCGCAAGCCCTTTCTCGTCGTCGAGTGGAAGAAGGCCCTCAAGGAGATGGAGATCGAGGACTGCAAGTGGGGGCACTGCTACGCGTGCGGCGTCCCGGGAAACGGCGAGGACATCGTCCTGGCGGCTCCGCTGCCCGCTGAATTCAGTTTTGCTTCGGAAGGGAGCGCCGCGAAGAGCGCGCTGCCCGGGAATTTCCTAGAAGGTAAGAGGGGAGAAGAAATTCCTCTTTCTCTCCCCTCCGCCTATACCGACAAGGCCAAGGGCGCCGCTTACCGAATGAAGGCGACGCCCGATCTTCTGCCGCTCCGCGAGCGGCGCTCTCCGGGAGGCGCGCTCGCCGTGCCGCTCGCCGAGACGGCGCGGTCGTATCGCTTCACCTTCGAGAAGGTCGGGGACGCCCGCTACCTCTCGCATCGCAACACGATGGACGTGCTCGAACGCGCCTTGCGGGCGTCCGGAGCTCCCGTGCGCTACACCGAGGGCTACAACCCGCACCTCCGCATGTCGATGGGCCCGGCTCTCCCTCTCGGCCACGAATCGAAGCACGAGCTCTTCGACGTCGACGTCCTCGACGTGCTCTCGGAGGCGCATGTCGCGGCCGTGAACGCGCGGCTCCCGGGCGGGCTCCGCATCACGTCTTTCGTCGAGCTTCCGAAGGGGGCGAAGTCTCTCGGGCGTTCCGCGACGGAGGCCGTGTACTCCTTCATCCTTCCGAACGGAGATGTGAGGACCGAGCGCCTTTCGCTCATGGGGCAGGCGGCCACGACGCCCAAGAAGTTCCTCGAGAAGGAATACGGCGTCCCGCCCGAGGGCCAGCACGGGATCCGCGTCACGCGGCTCGAGACCGTCCTTCAGACGTAGACTGCCGGCATGCGCTGGACCGTCCGCTGTCACGCGACCTTCGAGGCGGCGCATCATCTCGTCGACTACGCCGGGGGGCCGGAGCCCGCCCACGGACATTCCTGGAAGATCGAGGTTGCGCTCGCGGTCGATCGCCTCGGCGCGTACGACCTCTCCGTCGACTTCGTGCCGACGGAAGCGTTCGTGAAAGAGCTCGCGGCCCGCCTCCACAACCGGGACCTCAACACGGTACCGCCGTTCGACCGGAAGAACGCGAGCGCCGAGAACGTGGCTCTCTGGGTGTCCGAAGAGATTGCGAGCGCCGGGCTCCTCACGGGAAGCGCGCGGCTCGAGGAGGTCACCGTGTGGGAAGGGACGCGCAACCGCGTCACGTACCGGCCGGATTGAGAACGGCCCGCGCGGCCGTCCCCCTTGCCGTGCTCGGCGCCGTCGGCGCGCTTCTCGGGGCGGCGTTTCCCTTTCTCGTCTCCGTCACCGCCTGGCCCGAGATCGTGACGCCCGCCTGGTTCGTCGCGCACGGTCTGCGGCTCTACGACGCCATCTTCTTTCCCCACACGCCCCTTCTGATCCTGCTGACGGCGGCGGCGGGGTCGGCCTTCGGGTTCACGGCGACGCTCCTGCGCGCGATCCCCGCGCTGTCCCTCGCCGCGTCGGGTGCCCTCGTCGCCATCGGGACGCGGCCCCTCCGCCGCTCCGGGCCGGCGGCGGGTCTCCTCGCCGGCGTGCCGCTCCTCTTCCTGCTGACCGTTTATACGGACGGTCCGGCGCTCTGGCCCGAGCCGTTTCTCGCTCCTTTCGCCGCAGCGGGAGTTCTTCTCCTCGAGCGGTTCGCTCGCGGAGGGAAAACGCCCGCCCTCGTCGCCGCGGGGCTCGTATTCGGGGTGGGAATCCTCATCAAACAGACCTTCGCCTGGTGCGCCCTCGGGGCGCTTCTGTGGCTCGTTCTCGATCGCCGCAGGCGGGGACTCGTCGCCGCGCGCTTTGCCGGCGCGGTCGCGCTTCCGTACGTCTCCTTCGTGCTCCTCTGGGCCCTCGCGTTCCGCACGCTCGCGCACGTGCGCTGGACTTTTCTCCTGCCGGCCTTCTCGCGTCTTTCGGGTGAGATCGCGGTGCCCCCGGCTCGCGCGGATCTCCTCGAAGCCGTCTGGCTCTTCCTGCCGTTCGCCGCGCTCGCCCTGCTGTCGCGAACGCTCTCTCCGGCGCGCTTCGGCTCCCCCGCGTTTCTCGCGGCGCTCGGATGCGTGGGAATGGCGTGGCCTCGCTGGGGACTCCTCCACCTCGGCGGCATGACGGCCCTGTCGGCGCTTGTGGCGTCGCGCGCGACTCTCGTCGCCTCCGTCGCGGTCCGACGGGCCTTCCGTCGCCGCGCGCCGGCACGTCGCATGGCGGAGGCCGCCGGCGGTGGTTCGCTTCTCCTCGCGTTCTTCGTCGTCGGCATTCTCGGCGCGGGACCGCTCCTCGTCGACGCGCGCGGCGGACCGGTCTTTCGATGGGACGATTCGGGGACGCGCGCCCTCGCGAGCGCCGTAAAGGCGCGCGTGGCGCCGGGGAAAGAGCTCCTCGTCTATGACTCCCATCAGGCGCTCTATCCGCTGACCGGAACTTTCGCGCCCGGAGGCTTCTACGTGAACCCGTTCTTCTGGTACTGCCTGAACAAGGAAGGGCTCGACGCGCGACTCGTCGCGGCGCTCCGCGCCTCTCCCGGCCTTCCGGTCCTCGTCTCGCCCCCTGATGCGGACGCTTCGCGGATCCAGGCGACGCGAGTCCACGCCTTCCTCGAGGCGGAGACCGCGCCCGACGGACCGGCCGCGGGGAACGCGACGTGGCGCCGCGTGCGGGCCCCTTAAGATCCCACCATGCACCTCGTCGCTCTTCATGGATATCCCCTCGATCACCGGCTCTGGATACCGCTCGGCGAGCGCGCCGCGAACGGGACGCTCGGGAACGTCGAATCCGTTTTCGCTCCGGACCTCCGCGGGCGGGGACGTTCGCTCCGGCCCGTGGCCCCCGTGCACGCGATGTCGCTTCTCGCCGACGACGTGGCGGAAGAGATCGACGCCGCCCTTCCCTCCGGCGAGCCGTTCCTCCTCGCGGGCCTCTCGATGGGCGGCTACGTGGCCTTTGAAATCGTGAAGAGACATGGAGCGCGTTTCCGGGACCGCCTCCGCGGCCTCGCGCTCTTCGACACGAAGGCCTCCGGGGACGACGCCGTCGCCCGCGCGGGCCGCAAGGCCGCGATCGAGGCCATCCGAAGGGACGGGATCGAGGCGGCGCTCTCGGCGATGCTTCCGAAGCTCCTCGCGCGAGGCTCGAAGGGCAGGCCGGCCGAAGAGACCGCCCGCGCGATGATCCTCGCGACGCCGCCTGAAACCGCGGCCGCCGATCTCGCGGGGCTCGCGCTTCGGGACGAGGGGTTCGACGTGCTCGCAGGCTGGAACAGACCGCTCCTCGTCGTCGTCGGCGACGAAGATGCGATCGCCCCGCCCGCCGATTCCGAGGCGATGACGGAAGTTGCGGGGCAAGCGTCGTGGGTCAGCTTCGTCACCGTGCCGCACGCGGGACATCTCGTGCCCCTCGAGCAGCCAGACGAGGCGGCCGCGGCCCTCGTCGCGCTGGCGGAGGCCGCCCTCCGCGCATGAGCGCGCTGCCGCCGCCTGATTTTCGCGCCGGGCTGCGGGCGCTCGCGAAGGCGGTCCCGCTCGGTGCGGCCGTCGGCCTGCTCCTCAGGATCTTCGGGATGGTGCCGCAGCTCGCTGGCGGGATCCTCGTCTCGGTCGTCTTCAGCGCCGTGATGTGGGGCGGTTTCGAGACGCTCGGACCGTGGCTCGCTCTCCGGCCAGACGATGCGCGCCCGCCCGGCTCCGTCGCCCGCTCGATGCTCCTCGGAACCCTCGCCGTCTTCACGACGCTCGTGACGCTCTCGATCGTCCTGATCCGCGTCGTGACGGGTTTCAACCTCTTTTCGAACGGCCCCGTCGTCTTCCTGAGCTTCCTGATCGGCCTGTGCATCACGGCGGTCATGAGCGCCTTCCGCACGACGATGAGCCTCGCTGCCGCCGCGCACGAAAGGGCCCGGGCCGAAGTCGCGCGCGCGAAGCTCGAGGCCGAGAACGCGCGCAAGACGCAGGAGCTCGAGGAGGCGCGCGCGCTGCAGGTGTCGATGCTGCCGGCCGCCCCGCCGGACGTTCCGGGCTTCGTCCTCGCGTTCGGGATGCGCACGGCGACAGAGGTCGGCGGCGACTATTACGACTGGCGGATCGACGCCGGCGGGGACCTGCGCCTCGCCGTCGGCGACGCAACGGGCCACGGCGTCAGGGCCGGCCTCGTCGTCGTCTCGGCCAAGACCCTCTTCCAGACGGGGGACACCGGCGGTGCGCTCGACGCCGAGATGCGGCGCGTGAGCGACGGCGTGAGGAGCCTGCGCCTTCCGAGGATGAACATGGCGCTCGCGCTCGCGGCGCTCTCTCCCGGGCGCGCGCGTATCGCCGCGGGCGGCATGCC
The DNA here is from genome assembly GCA_038214715.1 of Thermoanaerobaculia bacterium. Taxonomy (GTDB): domain Bacteria; phylum Acidobacteriota; class Thermoanaerobaculia; order UBA5066; family UBA5066; genus Fen-183. The sequence goes on from JBBQRP010000013.1 coordinate 118,600, forward strand.
GCCCGTGCTCCACTTCCGGGCCGCCGACGGGAGCGTCTACGAAGTCCTCATGTACGCGCCGCCAGCCGGGCAGCTCGCGCGCGCGGCGTACCGGGAGGAGGAGGTCGCGCTCTCTCCCGGAGACCGGCTCCTCTTCTTCACCGACGGGCTGCCGGAGCTCCAGTCCGAGGGCGGCGACCTCTTCGGCTACGACCGGGTGCGCGACGCCTTCCGTACCGCGGGGCGGGAGGACGCGCAGGGATGCATCGACGCGCTCTTCGCAGAGGCGGACGCGTTCCGCGGCGCACGGCCGCCCGACGACGATCTCACGCTCGTCGTCGTGTCGGTGTCGGGAGGCGGCTGAGGCCGAGGCGCTTACTTGCCGGAGGCGGCGCCGTAGCTCGGGAGCATCGGCGAGAGCGGCACGTCGCCCGTCCGCGCCGCGGCGGGCTCGAAGACGGGCAGCGTAGACGGCACCGGCGCTGGTGTGAAGGACGGAAGCGGCACCCGCTTGCCGTGCGCGTAGACCGGGTGGCGGCCCTTTTCCTTGTACCACTCGGCGAGCGTCGCGCTCTGGTGCATCTCCTCGACGATCTTCCTCCAGCCGGCGCCGGTGTTGTAGGCGCAGAAGGAGATCTCCCCGAGCTGCGTGCCGTAGGGAATGATGCACATCTCGGTGCGCCGGAAGTCGTAGTTGAAAAGGTCCTGGAACCACATCCCCGCGACGAGGAGGACGCGCCACGGGTAGCGGGCCTGCTTCGCGATCCCCATTCCCTTACCCGTGTGACCGTCCATGACCTTGAGCGTCTCCCACACGCCGAGGTTCTTCGGAACGCCCGCCGGGCGGATGTTGCGCGCGAGCGCGAGCGCAGTCTGGACGATCGTGAGGAAGCGGCCGCGAGCCGCGTCCGTGACCACGATCAGGTCGCGCAGGAGCCGGTCCGCGTCGAGGATCTGCGTCAGCGGTACGGCCTGGCCCGTATCCGGCCTGACCAGCATCATCGTCGCGATGCCGCAGTTCGGATGGCAGCCGCACTTGAGTGAGCCCCACTGCCCCTCGAGCCCGCCGAGGAGGTCCTTGAGATCCGAGAACGGACCCGAGGCCGAAAGCGGGAACCAGTCCCGCATCGGCTCGCCGATACCGGCCTGGTCCTTCACGTCATGCGCGAGGTGCGACAGCGTGTAGCGCTGCTTCGTACGCGTCACGTCG
>JBBQRP010000014.1:0-115561 GCA_038214715.1 Thermoanaerobaculia bacterium
CACGGCGACCAGGGTGACACGCCAGTTTCGGAGGAACACGAAGAGAACGAGGCCGGCCAGCAAGACGCCGATGACGATCGCGTCACGGACTCCGTTGACCGAGTGCCTTACGTACTCCGCCTGATCGTAGAACGTCTGCCAATGAACGTCTTTGGGGATCAGGTCGGGCTTGCGCCGGAAAAGGTCGTCCATGCCGCGCGCGATCGCCAGCGTGCTCGCGTCGGGCTGGCGGATGATGTTCACGAGGACGGCAGCGTGCCCGTTGGCCGTTGTTCGGATGTAAGAGACCGCGTCTTCGGTCGACACCGTCCCGAGGTCGGAGAGCCGCGCCGGGACCCCACCGCCGGCCACGGGCACCGTGATGCCGGACAGCGCCGCTGTCGTGTCGGTGCGCCCGTTGACGAGCGACAGATAGAGCTCGTGATTGGATTCGATCAGGCCCGCGGAGGCGATCAGGTTGTTCTTCCGGACGGCGGAGACGATGTCCGCCGCAGCGAGGCGCCGCGCGGCAAGGGCGCCTGGATTCAGGTGCACCTGGAACTCGCGCTTGCGGCCTCCCTGGATCTGCACCTGGGAGACGCCGGCGATTCGGATCAGCTCCGGTTTCAGCGTGTATTGCGCCAGGTCCCAGAGGTCGGCCTCGGAGCGGGTGCCGGAGACGAGCGCATAGCCCAGGATCGGGAAGATCGCGGTGTTCATCCACTCGATGTCCACGCGCGCCTGATGGGGCAGGTCCGGGCGGATTCGCTGGACCTCCGCCTGCGCCCTCTGGAGGGCGACCTGCATATCTGTACCCCAGAAGAACTCGGCGCTGATCTCGCTCGAGCCGCGCGAGGTCGTCGAGAGGACCCGCTGGACACCCGGCACCCGGAGAAGAGCCTCCTCGAGCGGTCGCGTAGCCGTTGGCATCATGCGGGCCGCGGGCTCGTTGCCCACGTCGGCGATGACTTTGATGCGCGGGAAGGTAACCGAAGGAAAGATCGAGGAGGGCAGCCGCATGGCGAGAAACACGCCCGCCGCCGCGAGGACACCCACGAGGACGAAAATCGCTGCGGCACGTTCGTGCGAGAGGTGAATCAGCTTCACGGTTGAATGACGACCGGAGATCCTTCGGGCAGTCCCACCTGGCCCGAGACGATGGCCTTCTGGCCCTCGCTCAGGCTGCCCGACGTGATCTCCGTCTTTCCTTTCTCCGCGAGGCCAGTTGTCACGACGATCCACCGGGCGTGCCCCTTTTCGACGACCGCGATGCGCGACACCCCGGTGACGTCATCGCGGAGGATCGCGGCATCCAGAATCGCGAGAACTTCGCGGCGCTGTCCCACGGTGATCCGCGCAGTGCCGGAGAGACCGACCGCAAGCCGGGCGGAGGCCCCGCGCAAATCGATGCGCACGGGCGCGGTGAAATCCGCTGAGTTGGCGGCCGGGAGCGTGGCGTACACGACACCGGGAATCGCCTGAGGCCGCCCCCCCAGCTCGATGACGGCGCCCTGGCCGGGCCGGATCGCCGGAAGGTCCGACTGCGGGACTTCGGCGAGAAAGACGATCGCGCCCCAGTCGGAGACCGTCAGGATCTCCTGACCCTCGGTGAGACGGTCTCCTCGATTCGCCGCATGCGATACGACGGTGCCGGCGGCCGAGGCGTGCAGGGCCGCACGGACGAGGTTCATCTGCGCGAGCTCGAGTGAGCGCTCAGCGTCCCGTTTCTCGGCGGGGCTCTTCGCTTCCCGGACCATCTCCCGGGAGCCCGAGAGCGCGGCCTCGCTGTCTCGAGAGACGATCGTCCCGAGCACCTGCCCGCGCGACACGGTGTCCCCGTCCGCGACGAGCAGCTCCGTCAGCGTCCCCGCGAAGGGGGCACGCACTTTTTGCTCCGTGAGCGCCGAGGTGCGCCCGGGCGCGGAGACGACCACCGAGAGCGTGGTGCGGGTCAGCGGGGCGATCCGGACCGGTGTGGCGGCCGCTGGATCCTGCGCAGCCGGGCCCGAAACGGCCCCCGGCTCTCTGCCGCAGCCGGCCGCCAGGACCACCGCGAGGATCAGCAAACCGAGCTTTCTCATGGCGTTCCCCAGCGGGTTTCGAGCGCCCGCGCGATCCGATAGCGCGCCGTGGCTTCCGTGAGCCGCACAGAAGCATCCACCGTGGTCGCGTAGGAATCGAGCACCTCGAGGGCGGTGGCAGAGCCGCCTCTGTAACGACTCTCGGCGTCGAGATAGGCGTCGCGTGCTTCGGGAGCGGAGCGGGACAGGATCTCGATTTGGCGGTCGAGGCTGCGCAGCGTGGATCGCGCCCCCTCCCACTGAGCGTGGGCGCTCCGGGCCTGGAGATCGCGGTTGCGTTTCGCGCGCTCGAGCCCGAGCTCGGCTTGAGCCACGCGGGCCCGTGCGGCACCGTGATCCCACAGGGGCCAGGAGAACGTCAAGCCGACGGAGTACCCGGCGTCTCTCAGAACTCGATCGGCGAATGTCGCGTCGGGCTTGCTCGACTTCACATCGAGGGGAACGAGGCGCGAGGTATCCGACCCCCAGAAACCCATGTCGGCGCTGAGAAACAGGTGGGGCTTTTGCTCGGACTTCGCGAGGGAGACCGCGGCGCCGGCCGAACGGATCTCCGCCTCGGCGGCAGCGACGTCGGGCGCGCCCGCCCATCCGTCTTCGAGGTCAGGCAGCCGGGGCTCCGGAGGCGGCATGGGGACCACCGACAGCGGAGCCGTCGGGCCGCGGCCCATCAGCTCGTTCAAAAGGAGACGCGTCTGATCGAGCCGCCTCTCCGCTTCGAGCAGGTTCGTCTCTTCCAGGGCGGTCCGCACGCCGGTTTTCAAGATGTCCGCTCCGATACCCTGGCCCGCCGCCTGGCGGCTCTTCAGGGAAGTCTGGTATGTCCGGAGCCTCTCGAGCCCCTCGCGGCGCACGTCGATCTCGCTTTGAGCCTGAAGCAGCTCGGCAAAGCGGCCCCGCACTTCGAGATCGAGGTCCCGCTCTACGATCCGATACCGCGCGCCCGCCAGGTCGAGATCGGCCTCCGCCCGCGAGACGGTGGATCGGCGTGCGCCCCCATCGAACAAAGGATGCCGGGCAACGAGTTGGAGGCGAGAATTCCCCAGGTTCGTGACGACAGGGTCGTAGCTGCCAGATGGAGCGTAGACAAAGTCCCCCTCGGCGGCGACCTTGAGCCAGCGCTCCGCCCTCGCTTCCGTCCTCTTTTCCCGAGCGATCGAGATGTCCAGTGCCGGTAGCGGCAGCCGTGCGTTGGCCGTGCGCGCCTCGCGAAGGGCGTCCTCGAGCGTCACTGCCCCGCCCGCGGCGCTCGCCCCGTTAGGCGTCGCGAGGAAAACCAGCAACAGCAACAGAACACGGCGAATCGCGCCTGCGATGCTCGTCGGGTGGGACGGCGTGGCGAGGGCGGCGGCGGGGACGAGACCGAGCACAAAGGAAGGATGGACCGCCGCACCTTAACGTAGCCTATCCGTCGGGCGAAGCGACATGGCCGATCGAGCGCCGGCCTCTATATCAGCTATCGGGGTCGCCAGGCCGGGAGGACGAGCTCGAAGCAGGTTCCGGTGCCGACCAAGGACGCGCGAGCCGTGCCACCGTGCCCCGTTGCGATACGGCGGACGAGGGCGAGTCCCAGCCCGCTCCCATCGGTCTCTCCCGCGGTCGCGCCGCGCACGAATGGCTGGAAGATGCGCTCGATCTCTCCGATGGGAATTCCGGGGCCCTCGTCGCGAACCGACGCGGTGACGTTGCCCCCCGTCTCGGCCACGGTCAGGTGCACGGGGGAGCCTTCCACTCCGTACGCGAGAGCATTCTCGACCAGGTGCTCGAGCGCTGCGACGAGCAGCTCGTCGTCGCCACGGACCAGGACCTCGTCCGGGGCCTCGACCGTGAACGCCCGGCCGCTCGCCGCGTGCGCGGCTGCGACCTGCCGGACGAGGTCGGCGAGGTTCACGGTCGCCCCCGCTTCGTCCAGCCGGGGGCCGGTTCGGACGAGGACGAGGAGGCTCTCGACGAGGCGGCGGAGGGTCTCCAGCGTCCCGCCGGACGGCGGGGTCCCGTCGCGGGCTGCCGCTGCGAGTCGCGTCAGCGGCGTCCGCAGGGCGTGGGCTGCGTATGCCGCGAACTCGCGCTCGGCCGCGAGCGCCTCCGTGAGGCGCTGTCCGGTTTCGTTGAGGGCGTCCGCGAGACGGACGACCTCGGCGTCCTGTGAGGCAGGCACGATAGGCTCCCACGTCCGATTCGGACGGCGCCTGGTGACATCCGCGGCGAGCGCCCCGAGTGGCGCCAGCGCCCGCCGGGCGAGGCGTATCGAGATCACGGCGGCGAGGATCGAGAGCGGGACGACACCGAGGAGCAGTGCGTACTCCATCTCGCGGCGCAACGACGGCGAGAACGAGATCGGCACGGCGACGGCGATGACGAGCCCGGTCGCGCTCGGCCGCCGCACGACGAGCCGGCTTCTCTCGCGACGCGGGCGCGGGTCGGAAGCGCCGCTTCCCGGGCCGATCTGGGCACCCGGCCCGCGCGCCGCGATGAGGCCCGATGTCCCCCACACCTCGATCCGCATCTCGTCGATCGCCGACTCATCGACAGTGTTCCGGGCCGCGCGCTCGAGCGTCGTCTCTTCCGCCCGCTCTCGCGCGAGGCTCGAGTCGATGGCAGCCGCCAGACGATCGGCCGTGCGCGCGTCCGCGGCGGACAGCCGTAAGACGAGGAGCAACAGCGGGATGACAGCGCTGACGATTGCCGTGATCGCAGCGGTGGTTGCTCCGATCGCTGCCAGGCGACCGGCGATGGTCGGCCTAGCCATTCAGCGCCCCCCCCGCCATCGCAGCCCGTAGCCGCGCACGGTCTCGATCGCTCCATCCAGCCCGCGCTCGGATAGTTTGCGGCGCAACCGGGACAGGACGACATCGAGGCTCGCACTCGTCTCGGGCGTCGCCTCGCCCCAGACTTCCTCCAGAAGCTCGTCCCTGCGGACACCCTGACTGGTTGTGACACGATCGAGGAGCGCGAACTCGCGATCCGTCACGGGGAGCTCTGAATCGTCGACGAACGCGTCTCTGCGGTCCCTGTCGATGTGCAGCCTGCCGATCGAAAAGCGTCGTGGCGTCCGATAGCCCCGCCTCAGGAGAGCTCGCACCCGCGCCTTGAGCTCGAGTGGCGCGAACGGTTTTCCAAGATAGTCGTCTGCTCCAGCCTCGAGTCCCTCGACGCGTTGGCCGACGTCGCGAAGAGCCGTAAGAACCAGAATGGGCATCCGGTTGTCCCTGTCCCGAAGCTCTCGAATGAAATCGAGTCCGCGCCCGTCGGGGAGCATTCTGTCCACGATGAGAATGTCGAAGACCTGCGTTCTCGCTTCGGTCCTTGCCTGTTCGAGCGACGAGGCGATGACGAGATTGATCTCGAGGCCTGAAAGAACATCTCTGATGAACTGCCGCGTCGGGCCGTCGTCTTCAACGAGGAGCGCTCTGGGTGTCGACATCTGGCGTACCGTTGCGAGGATCGAGCCGAACGAATGGCTACACCGCTCAGCGGGGCTTCCTCTTCAGGAAATTTCCTCGCCCGGGTCTTCCCAAAAACCTTCCGTCCTTGACCACGATCTCCCCGCGGGAGATCACGACGTCCGCCGCGCCCTGGACGACGCGGCCCTCGTAGGGCGTGTAGTCCACGCGGTGGTGGAGGGTCTTCGCGCTGAGCGTGATCTTCCGGTCCGGGTCGAAGACGACGATGTCGGCGTCCGAGCCCGGCGCGATCGTGCCCTTCTTCGGGAACAGCCCGAAGATCTTCGCCGGCGACGTGGACGTCAGCTCGACGAAACGGTTCGGCGAAATGCGCCCCTTCACGACGCCGCCGTCCCAGAGGAGCGACATCCGCGTCTCGATTCCGGGCGCGCCGTTCGGGATCTTCGAGAAGTCGTTCTGGCCGAGCTCTTTCTGCTTCATGCAGAACGGGCAGTGGTCGGTCGACACGGTCTGGAGGTCGTTCATCTTCAGCCCGCGCCAGAGCGCTTCCTCGTTGCCCTTCGCGCGGAGGGGCGGCGACATGACGTACTTCGCGCCCTCGAATCCCGACTCCTCGTAGTTGTCGTACGAGAGGAAGAGGTACTGCGGGCAGGTCTCGGCGTGCATCGGAAGGCCCCGGTCGCGCGCCTCGGCGATCTTCTCGAGCGCTTCGGCCGCGGAGAGGTGGACGACGTAGAGCGGAACGTTCGCCATCTCCGCGAGGCAGATCGCCCGGTACGTCGCCTCGGCTTCGACGCGGGGCGGCCGCGTGAGCGCGTGCCACTTCGGAGCGGTGTGCCCCTCGGCGAGCGCGCGGCGCACAAGGACGTCGATGACGTCGCCGTTCTCCGCGTGCATGCAGATCGTGCCGCCGTTCTCGCCGGTCTTGAGGAGCGCGCGGAAGATCGAGCCGTCGTCGAGCATGAGGACGCCGCGGTAGGCCATGAAGAGCTTGAACGACGTCACGCCCTCCTTCACGAGGACGTCCATCTCCTTCTCGACGGACTCCGGCAGGTCCGTGATGATCATGTGGAAGCCGTAGTCGATCGCGGCCTTGCCTTCGGCCTTCTTCATCCAGGCGTCACGTGCCTCGCGCAGCGTCTGGCCCTTGTACTGGATCGCGAAGTCCACGATCGACGTCGTGCCACCGTACGCAGCGGCGATCGTGCCGGACTCGAAGTCGTCGGCCGACGTGGTCCCTCCGAAAGGCATGTCGAGGTGCGTGTGTGCGTCGATGCCGCCGGGGATCACGAGCTTTCCCGTCGCGTCGACGACTGGGGCGTCGATCGAAGGGGTCTGGCCGTGCGCGAAGATCGCGGAAATTGCGGGTCCGTCCACGAGGACGTCGCCCTTGTAGTCGTCGACGGCCGTGACGATCCGCCCACCCTTGATCAACAGCTTGCTCATGTGTGCGACCTCCGAGGGGAGGAAGAGAATACGAAGAATTTCTCAGAAGGTGAATAGGGGATTGCCCTCTTGCCTTCTAAGCAGAATCTCCCGGTGCTCTTCGGAGTTCGCGCGGAGCGTCAGCGGTAGTAGCCGTTCACGTCCACGACGAGGTAGAGCGCGCCCATCGCGTTGTTCTTCACGACCACCCGGCCGGTGCCGTCCGACGCGAGGGTGAGGATCGCGTTGTTCGCCCGGTTCCTGCCGGACCGGAAACTGATCGTCGACGTGGGAGGCGCGACGAGCAGCGTCGCGGGATAGATCGTGAGGTCGCCTGCGGCTGTAGGGTTGACTACCGCGACGTTCGCCGAGACGGCCCTGGCCCAGGCAGGGATTCCGCACACACCCGTCAGCGAGAAGGTCCGTGACGCGCTTCCGCTGAGGGCCGGCCCGCCGAGCGGTCCGTTCGCATTCCGGGTGTCGATCGCGCGGCAGGGCGCGAGGGGGTAGAGCCCCGTCCCGAGAGAGGGCGAACCCGTGGGCGTCGGGGTCGGCGTCGGCGTGGCGGACGGCGTGGGCGTCGGCGTCGGCGGGGGCGGCGTCGAGGTCTGTGTGGGAGTCACCGTCGGCGTCGGGGTCCGGGTGGGGGTGATCGTCGGCGTCATGGTGGGAGTCCCCGGCCCGGGCGTGGGCGTCGAGGTTCCCGTGAACGTGGGAGTTGTCGTCGGCGTGCGCGTGGGCGTCGGGGTTCCCGTGAACGTGGGAGTCGCCGTCCGCGTGGCCGTCGGCGTCCGGGTCGGAGTGGGCGCGGCCGTGGGCGTGGCGGTCGGCAGGGAGGTCGGCGTCGCGGTGGGAATGGGCGTCGCCGTCGGAGTGCGTGTGGGCGTCAAGGAGGGCGTCGGCGTGGGAGTCTGCGTGCGGGTGAGCGTCGCAGTGAGTGTCAGAGTGGGGGTCGGCGTGGGCGTCGGCGTCGGCGTGACGCCCGTACCGTACGTGTAGACCGCCACCGCCGTGTAGCCCTGGTTGCCGGGGTTCTTCACGGTCACGTCGACGATGCCGTCCGCGTGCGCGCCGGTGGTCGCGGTGATCGTCGTCGCGTTCACGATCGTGACGCTCGTCGGGGCCACCCCGCCGATCGTCACCGTCGCGCCTGCAAGGAACCCCGTTCCGGAGACCGTGACGGCCGTGCCGCCGGCCGCGGCTCCCAGGTTCGGGACGATCGCATTGATGACCGGTCCCGCGACCGTGCCGAAACAGGACGTGTGGCCCTCGACGTACGTCCGGATCTTCGCCGTGACCGCCTGACTCGTTTCTCCCGTCACGCCCAGGAACATCTTGATGTTCGAGTAGCTTCCGAGGAGGTGGCAATAGCTCATGATCGTCCCCTTCTCGGGGGGGACGCTCGTGGCGCCGGAGTAGCAGCCGCCCTCGCCCGAGTAGCAGTGGTCCACGGGCGGGACGTAGCAGTGGGTGTGAGGCGAGCCGAAGTTGTGCCCGAGCTCGTGCGCGACGACCATGAAGTCCCAGTACGTCGTCGAGATGTTCGTCGGAGCGACGCCGGCGAGGCTGGCGCTCACGCCGTAGCCGAAGCTGCTGTTGCAGAGGGCGCTCACGTAGGCGATGCCGCCGCCCAGCCCCTTTCCCGAAAGCATGTGCGCCGTCGACCGGGGAACTCCGCTGCGGTTCGCGTTCCAGTACGTGACGAACTCCGACAGCGCGGCGTTCGTGTCGCTCGTCGCGTTCCACGGGTCGGCCGCCGTCGTCCAGATCGACAGGTAGTTCACCTGGAGCGTGACCAGGACGTCGCGCTGGTACACCGCCGAGACGTACGCGAAGAGGTCGCCGACGTAAGTCGTGAGGTTCGACGTCGAATTGAACTTCGTGTAGAGCTCGTAGTCCGTTTCCACGGCGATTCCTGCGGAGTACATGACGCTGCTCAAGGCCCGGCGGCCCGCCGCCGCGGCAGGTCTCGTTTCCGGAGGAACGGGGAGCGAATCCGTCCCGCACGTGAAGTTTCGGATCGCGTCAGGGACGTCGGTCTCCGGATCCAGAGTCCGCACGAGCGTCCGGCCCGGGGGCCCGTCGCCGTAGGGGTGGCGCTCCGGCGCGAGGGTGGACACGCGCCCGTCCGACATCACGAGACCGCGAATGCCGCGCCCCCGCGCGAGGACGACGACCGACTCCGGATCGCCGGCGACGTGTCCGGTGAACCAGCGGTCGGACGGCAGCGGCGCGAGGAAGTCGCCGAGCTTCCCGTGGATGACGACGCGGGCGCCGGGCGCGAAGGGCTGGAACGGCGTGACTTCGAGCGTCACTTCGGCGCCGTCCTCGAGCGTGAGGAGCCCCGTCCTCACCCGGGCGTCGGGCCCGAGCGGCCCGTCGAGCGCCCGGAAAATCCGCTCGTCGACGACCCTCTCCGCGTCGGCCCGGCCGGCCGCCGACAACACGAAGGCCGCCGCAGCGAAGGCCGCAAGGACACGTCTCACCGTACGCCCTTCGGGAAGCCCGTTCATGGACACACTTTGCAGTCACAAGTATAGGCCGAGGGCGAAGGAGGAAGAGGAAAGTCTAGAGCGCGACCAGCGCCTCGTACGTTTCCGGCCGCCTGTCCCGGAAGAACTGCCAGGTGCGGCGGACTTCCTCGATCATGTCGAGGTCGCACGTCGCGACGACGAGCTCGTCCTTGTCTTCGCTCGCGGTCGCGAGGAAGTTGCCGCGCGGATCCACGATGTAGGACGTTCCGTAGAAGCGCCCGATGTTCCAGGGGGCCTCGGTGCCGACCCGGTTCGAGGCCGCCACGAAGTAGCCGTTCGCGACGGCGTGGGCCGGCTGCTCGAGCTTCCAGAGGTACTGCGAGAGGCCCGCCACGGTGGCCGAGGGATTGAAGACGATCTCGGCGCCGTTCAGGCCCAGCGCGCGGGCGCCTTCGGGGAAGTGGCGGTCGTAGCAGATGTAGACGCCGACTTTCGCGTAGCGCGTCTCGAAGACGGGGTAGCCGACGTTGCCCGGTTTGAAGAAGTACTTCTCCCAGAAGCCGGACGTATGCGGGATGTGGTTCTTCCGGTACTTGCCGAGGTACGAGCCGTCCGCGTCGTACACGGCGGCGGTGTTGTAGTAGACACCCGCGTCCTCACGTTCGTAGACCGGCACGACGACGGCCATCCGGTATTTTTTCGCGACCTTCGCGACGGCCTCGGTCGTGGGGCCGGGAACGCTCTCCGCCGCGTCGTACCAGCGTGGATCCTGCGATGGGCAGAAGTACGGGCCGTTGAAGATCTCCTGGAGCCCGAGGATCTGGACACCCTTCTTGCCCGCCGCGTGCACGAAGGGGAGCGTCGCGGCGAGAGCCGCCTTCTGAACCTTCGCGACGGAGGCTTTCGGGTCGGAAACGGGATTGTGCGTCTGGACCAGTCCGACGACGACCTTGCGCGGCATCAGAACCACCTCTCGATGACGACCTTCTGTTCCGTGTAGAAGATGACGCCGTCCTTCCCGTGGGCCTTCACGTCGCCGAAAAAGCTCTCTTTCGATCCGCCGAACGGAAAGAAGGACATCGGAGCCGCGACGCCGATGTTGACGCCGACCATCGCGGGGGGCGCATTCATCGCGAACTCGCGCGCGGACTTTCCGCTCGACGTGAAGATGGACGTCGCGTTCGCCTGTGGGTGCGCGTGCAGGAGCTCGAGCGCCGCGGGGAGGTCCGGCACGTTCATGATCGAGAGCACGGGACCGAAGATCTCCTCGCGGCCGATCGACGACTTCGCGTCCACCTTGTCGAAGACCGTCGGCCCGAGGAAGAAGCCCTTCTCGCGGCCCTTCACGGTGTGCCCGCGCCCGTCGAGAAGGAGCTCGGCTCCCTCCGCGAGGCCCTTCTCGATGTAGGAAATGACACGTTGCCGCGCGCTCTCGCGGATCACGGGCCCCATCGAGACGCCTGGATCCGCGCCGTCGCCGACGCGGATGGACTTCGCCGCCGCGACGAGCCGCTCTTTGACGTCGCCGTGGGACTTCCCGACCGTCACGACGATCGAGCCCGCGAGACAGCGCTCGCCCGCGCAGCCGTAGCAGGACTCCGACACGATGCCGATCGACTTGTCCATGTTCGCGTCCGGCATCACGACGATGAAGTTCTTCGCCCCCCCGAGGGCCTGGACGCGCTTTCCCGCGTTCGTCGCGGTGCGATACACGTGCCTTGCGACGGGCGTCGACCCGACGAAAGAGACCCCGCGGATGTCGGGGTGCTCGCAGAAGCCGTTCACGACGTCCACGCCGCCGTTCACGACGTTCACGACCCCGGGGGGCACGCAGGTTTCGAGGAGCTCGAAGATGCGCTTCTGCGACAGCGGGACGAGCTCGGACGGCTTGAGGACGAACGTGTTCCCCGTCGCGACCGCGAACGGCAGGAACCAGAGCGGGACCATGGCGGGGAAGTTGAACGGCGCGATAGCCGCGAAGACCCCGACGGGCTGGCGGTGGACGTCGCAGTCGATGCCGCGCGAGATGTCCTCGAGGCCCGAGCCCATCATGAGAGACGGCATGCCACACGCGACCTCGACGCACTCGATGGCGCGCCGCACGGAGCCGCGCGACTCGTCCAGCGTCTTGCCGTGCTCCAACGTGACGATCCGCGCCAGCTCCTCGAAGTGCTCCTCGAGGCGACTCTTGAACGCGAACATCGTGCGCGCGCGCTCGACGACCGGTGTCGCGCGCCAGGCCGGAAATGCCGCCTTCGCGGCCGCGACCGCGGCGTCCACGTCGCCGCGCGTCGAAAGCGGCGTCTTTGCGATCACCTTGCCGGTCGCCGGGTTGAAGACGTCGACCGTCCCGGAGGCTCGGGCGTCGACCCACATGCCGCCGATGAAGTTCGAGAGGACGGGTACGTGCGCCGGGTGCGACGCCGACGAGGCGCCCCGGGAGGATCCGGACGCGGTGGCGGGGGAAGTCGAAGGAGCCATACGTCACCTCCACGAGGGAAGCATGATTCTAAGCCCATCGTTTGACAGTGACCAATAAAGGTGGTGATATCACCACCTTATGTGGGTAGGAACTTCGTCTCCATTTGGCGGGAGGACGCGAACGCGCGTCCTGGTCGCCTTGCGCCTCCTCGCGGAAAGCTACCCCAGCGAGCTCGCGAGGCTGCTCGAGTCGTCTCTCTTCAATGTTCAGAAGGCGATCCTCGGCCTGGAGAGGGACGGTCTCGTCGCGACCCGGGCGATGGGGCGGACGCGCGTCGTCCGGCTCGATCCCCGCTACTTCGCGCGCGACGAACTGCAGCGCTATCTGATGCGACTGTCGGAGTCGGAGGACGAGCTGCGACGGCGCGTGGAGTCGATACGCCGCAGGCCGCGCCGCACGGGCAAACCGCTTTGAGAATCTCCGGACGATCCTCCCTTCGCGAGGTCACCGCGATCGTGGCGAGCGCCCTTCGTTCGGAAGGCATCCTGGCCGTGGTCGTCGGCGGCGCGTGCGCGAGCCTTCACTGCGGCGGCGTTTACCAGTCGGAGGACATTGACCTGATCCTCACGAGAGCGGTGTTACAGGCCCGTCTGGACGAAATACTCCGAGAGGTGGGCTTTCGAAGGGACGGCGATCGATTCGTGCATGCCGATACGCGGTTCTTCGTCGAGTTTCCCAGAGGTCCTCTCGCCGTTGGCAGCGACGTTCGCATCACCCCCGTCGAGCTCCGCGTCAGGGCGCATAGGTTTCTCGCGCTCTCGCCGACCGATTCGTGCCGCGACCGCCTCGCGGCGTTTTTTCATTGGGGGGATCGGCAGAGCCTGCGCGTCGCCCTCTGGATCGCCCGGCGAAACGACGTGGACATGAAAGTCGTCCGCCGCTGGAGTCGAGCCGAGGGCTTTGCGGAGGCCTTCGAAGAATTCGTTGCCGCCGCCGCTCGAGCGGAGTCTCCCCGGGGACGGCGACGAACGAGAGCGTGAGGCGCCCTCAGGCAGGGAGCAGAAGCTCCTGAACGCGGTCGAGAATTCTGCCGGCGACCTCCGCCTTCGGGAGCAGAGGGAGCTCTTCGGCTCCCGAGTCGTCGATCAGGGTCACGCGGTTCTCGTCGGAGCCGAATCCCGCCCCCGGCTGCGTCACGTCGTTCGCGACGATGAGAGACAGGCGTTTCTCTTTCAGCTTCTTTCGCGCGTTCAGGAGGAGGTCGCCCGTCTCGGCGGCAAACCCCACGACGCACGCGGGTCGCGCGCGCGCCGCCGTGACGACGCCGAGGATGTCGGTCGTCCGCTCGAGCTCGATGACGGGAGGGCCCGCGGCCTTCTTCAGTTTCTTCACGGCGGGACGCGCCGGGCGGAAGTCCGCCACCGCGGCCGCCATGACGAGCGCGTCCGCGCCGGCGCACGCCTCGAGGACGGCGTCCGCCATCTCCTGCGCGGTCGAGACATCGACGCGTAACGCTCCGACGGGCGTCGTCAGGGAAGTAGGCCCGGTCACGAGCGTGACCGTCGCGCCGCGATCGAGTGCCGACTGCGCCACGGCGAACCCCTGCTTTCCCGAGGAGCGGTTCGCGATCACGCGCACGGGGTCGATCGGCTCCTGCGTGCCGCCGGCCGTCACGACGATGCGTCTGCCCTCGAGAGGACCGTGCCGTCCGAGCGCGAGCCTCGCGTGGCCGAGGATCTCCTCGGGCTCGATCATGCGTCCTGGTCCCTCGAGGCCCGAGGCCATCCGGCCGTCGGTGGGACCGAGAACGATGGCGCCGCGTGCCTTCAGCATCGCGAGATTGGCTTCGACCGCGGGATGCCCGAACATTCCCGCGTCCATCGCGGGCGCGACGAGGAGCGGGCAGCGCGCGGCGAGGGCCGTTACCGTGAGGAGATCGTCGGCGAGGCCGTGCGCGAGCTTCGCGAGGATGTCCGCCGTGGCAGGTGCGACGACGAGGAGGTCCGCTCCCTCCGCGAGGCCCACGTGCAGGACATGCGCCTCCGCGCTCCAGAGATCCGTGAGAGCGGGGCGTCCCGTGAGCGACTGAAACGTGAGCGGCGTGACGAAGCGGACCGCGGCGGACGTGAGGATCGCGTCCACGCGGGCGCCGGCCTTCGTGAGCCGGCTCGCGAGATCCGCGGCCTTGAACGCCGCGATCGACCCGCTGACACCCAGAAGGATTCTCTTTCCGGCGAGAACGGGCAGGACGCTCACAGGGTCCCCGCGTTCATCTCGTGGATGATGCGCAGGCCGTCGAGCGTCAGCCACGGCGCGACGACGTCGATGCACGTCGTCTCCCGGGCAACCGTCTCGGCGAGCCCGCCGGTCGCGATCGTCTTCATCGAGGGTCCGAGCTCCTTCTTGAACCTTTCGACCATGCCCTCGACGAGGCTCACGTAGCCGAACAGGAGGCCCGACTGGAGGGAATGAACGGTCGTCTTCCCGATGAGCGTCGGAGGGCGCACGAGATCCACGCGCGGGAGCTTGGCCGCGCGCTGGAAAAGGGCGTCGGCCGCGATGCCGATGCCGGGCGCGATCGCGCCTCCAAGGTAGTCGCCCTCGGCGCTGATCGCGTCGAACGTCGTCGCGGTGCCGAAGTCCACGCAGCAGGCCGGACCTCCGTAGAGGTGCCGGATCGCGACGGCGTCGACGACGCGGTCCGCGCCCACCTGCTTCGGCTCGTCGTAACGGATGCGTACGCCCGTCTTCACGCCCGCGTCGACGACGAGCGGCGCGCGGCCGAGGTAGCGCGACGAAGCCTCCTCGAGGACGCTGGTCAGAGGCGGGACGACCGACGCCATGACGACGGCGTGAACGTCGTTCGTCTCGAGTCCCGCGTGATCGAGCAGGTCGTCGAGGAGGAGTCCGTACTCGTCCGCGGTGCGGTTCTGGACCGTCGCGAGCCGCCAGCGTGGCCCCGGCGTCTCGCCGTCGTAGAGACCGAGCGTGATGTTGCTGTTCCCGACGTCGATAGCGAGGAGCATCAGGCGCCTCCGAGGACGACATTGTCGATGAGCCGGGTCCTGCCGAGGCGCACGGCGAGGGACAGAAGAGACCGCGCTTCGACACGGACGATCTCGGCCAGGGTGTCCGGGTCCGCGAGAGACACGTAGTCTTCCTCGAGCGCGGATTCCGTCGAAAGGGCGCGCGAGACCGCGCTCCGGATCGCCGAGGCGTCGCGCACGCCGCTCTCGAAGGCGGTCCGGCCCGCCTCCAGCGCGCGATGGATCGCGGGGGCGCGGCGCCTTTCGTCAGGGGTCAAATAGGCGTTCCGGCTGCTCATCGCGAGGCCGTCGGCCTCGCGCACGATCGGACAGACGACGATCTCCACGGGAAACGCCAGGTCTTCGGCCATGCGCCGGATGACGGCGACCTGCTGCGCGTCCTTCTGGCCGAAGTAGGCCCGAGTGGGCCCGAAGACGTTGAAGAGCTTCGCGACGACGGTGGCGACACCGCGGAAGTGGCCGGGCCGGCTCGCACCCTCGAGCGGCGCGCTCACGCCGTCGACCGTCACGAACGTCTGGAAGCCCTTCGGGTAGATCTCCTCCCGTGCCGGGCAGAAGACGGCGTCCACGCCGCGGGAGTCGAGGAGCTCCAGATCGAGCCGCGGTGTGCGCGGATACGCGGCAAGGTCCTCGTTCGGACCGAACTGCGTCGGATTCACGAAGATGGTCGCCGCGACCCTTTCGTTCTCTTTCCGCGCGCGCTCCACGAGCGACAGGTGTCCCGCGTGGAGGGCGCCCATCGTGGGAACGAGCCCGAGCGAGCCTCCCGCACGCGCGCGAAACGCGCGCACCTCCCGGATCGTCGTGAGGACGTTCATTGGAATACGTCAGCGGGAAATCCGCGCCTCGCTCTCGCGCGTGAGCGCCCGAAAGACGTCCTCGTCCAGCGGCTGCGAATGGGCGGCCTCCGGGAAGCGTCCGTGCGAGACGTCCTCGATGTAGGCGCCGAAGGCGCGGCCCATCTCCTCGCCGAAGCTCGCGTAGCGCTTGACGAACTTCGGCGTGAACCCGTCCGTCATGCCGAGGAGATCGTGCGTCACGAGCACCTGTCCGCCGCACGCCGCGCCCGCGCCGATGCCGATCGTCGGGATCGCGAGACGCTGCGTGATGAGGCCCGCGAGGCGGTCCGGGATCGCCTCGAGAACGAGCAGGTGGCAGCCGGCCTCTTCGAGGGCGTGCGCGTCTTCGATCAGCGTGCGCGCCGCGGCGACGGACTTCCCCTGGGTGCGGAATCCGCCGAGCTGATTCACCTTCTGCGGCGTGAGGCCGATGTGGCCGACGACGGGGACTCCGGCCGCGACGATGGCGCGGACGGCCGGCACGATCTCTCGCCCGCCCTCGAGCTTCACGGCGTTCATCCTTCCTTCCTTCAGGAAGCGTCCCGCGTTTCGAAGGGCGTCCTCGACGGACGTCTGGTAGGACAGGAACGGCATGTCGCCGACGAGGTGCGGAGTTCGCGCGCCGCGGGACACCGCGCGCGCGTGGTGGAGCATGTCCTCCATCGTCACGGGCAGGGTCGTGTCGTAGCCGAGGACGACCATGCCGAGCGAGTCCCCGACGAGGATCGAGTCCACGCCCGCCCGGTCGAGGGCGCACGCGGTCGGGAAGTCGTACGCGGTGAGCATCGTGATTGGCTCGCCGCGGTCCTTCTTCGCCTGAAGCGTGAGGTGGGTGATCTTTCGCTGCGGAAGGGGAGAGACTGTGGACATTGGCTGCCTTCTCCATGGAAGTAAGACGCCGAAAGACGAGATCGAGGAAGTCGAGAGAACCGGTGCGTCCGTGTCGCGAGGTCGCGATCCCGGCGCGGGACCCATCATACGCGCCCCTCCGCGCTCCCGCCTCGACGCGGACGATGCGCTCTCCGCGGTCTTCGTCGAGCGTCAGAGAGGCCGTGTCGTCGAGAAACGTGATCCCTGGGAAAGGTATTCTCCTCCGCCTGCCTGACTCCCGTCCGCTCGTCGCGACCCGGTGGCGCGATCCCGCCTTCGCGCTGGCCGTCGTGTGCGGCGCCGTCGTGTTGCGGCTCACGGCGCCCGGCCGGGGAATCGACAGCCTGTACGACGAGGGAATCGTCGTGGGCGCCGCGTGGCGCGTGATCATGGGGCAGGTTCCGTACTTCGATTTCTGGCACCTTCATCCGCCGGGCACGGCGTGGCTCTTGGCCGGGTGCTTCAGGATCTTCGGGACTTCGCTCGCCGTCGAGCGCGGGCTCGACGCGGCCGTGTTCGCGGCGAGCGCCGGCCTCGTCTTCCTCCTGGCGCGCGATCGGGCGGGCCGCGCGGTCTCCGTTGCCGCCGCGACTCTCTTCGCTCTCTCGCCGTGCCAGACGACGTCCCTCCGTCCGCGCGATCTCGGACTCCTCTTCTGTGTCGCCTCTTTCGCCGCATGCCTCGTGTTCTTCGATCGGCCCCCTCGCGCGCGCTGGCTCGTTCTCGCGGGAACTCTCGCGGGGGCGTCCGCATGGTTCAAACAGGACTTCGCCGCGGCTGCCCTGGGCGCTCTCGTTCTCTCGGTTCTCGTCAAGAGCGGCGCCCCGCCGCGGGAGCGCGCAAGGAACGCATTCGTGGCGGCGGCCTCCGCCCTCGCGGCATTCCTTCCCCTACCGGCTCTCCTCTTCCTTCAGGGCGCGGCCCACGAGGCGTGGAGCCAGGCGATCGTCTTCCCCGCGACGCGATTCGAAGAGGTCCGCGGCCTGTCCGTCACGGGTTTCGGCGCGCACGCGTGGGACCTCCTCGTGAGGAGCGCTCCGGCACGGGAGATCCTCGTCACGCTCACGCCGCTCTTCGTCTACGTCTTCGCGGTCGCCGGCCTTCTTCTCGCCGTCGATCTCTGCCGGCGACGCGAGTCGCGCGATGGCGCCGTGCTTCTCGGTCTCGGGCTACTCGGGCTCTTCCTCACGGCGCGCGTCCGCGCCGACGGCGAGCATCTCCTTCCGCCCCTCGCGATCGCCCTCGTCCTCGCGGCCTGGTGGGTCGCGGCGCCGGGAGAACGCCGGCTCCGGACATGGCACGGCGGCGTGGGCGCCCTTTCGGCCTGCCTTCTCGTGCTCCTCGCGGCCGCCGCCAATCCAGCGGAACCCGAGAGCGCCTTCCCGCCCGGGACGGACGAGGCCTTTCGCGCCCGATCGAGAGGGCTGACCGGCGCCGATCCCGACTTCCTTCTGAGCGCCGCGGACGTCTCCCGCCGGACGGTGCCCGGCGAGAGCATCTTCTGCGGAAACTCGCGGCACGACGTGACCAGCGTGAATCCCGCTCTCTTTTACTTCGCGGCGGACCGGCCGAACGCGACGCGCTACGACAACCTTCACCCCGGTGTCGTCACGACTCTCGCGGTTCAGGAGGAGATCGTCCGCGATCTCGAAGCGAAGCACGTGCGCGTCGTTGTCCTGTGGCGCGAGCCGGTAATCGCCGAGGCCTCACCGTCATCAGGCGGATCCCGGCTCCTCGATGCCTACCTGAGCCGCGAATTCCAGCCGGCCGGAGTCCACGGGCGCTACGAAGTGAGAGTCCGACGTTAGACGATTGAAGATGGGAAGCCGTCGTCGAACGGAGTGTCCGTCAGGCGGCCGCCCGGGACGCGTCTCCCTCGGTCGCCTTCCCGAAGTAGAGTGCGAGGCCGCTCGCGAGATCGAGCGGCTGCCAGCCGAACTCCCGGACCAGCGCGGAATGATCGAGCGTCGCGTCCTGCGTCAGGCCCACGATCGCGTCGCGGCTCAGGAACGAGCCCGGCATAAGCCGCTCGGAGGCAGCGGCCGCGATCCGGCAGAGCCAGAGCGGAGCGTGAACTCGGACGTGGCGTCGCCCCATCGCTGCGGAGACCGCGTCCACGAGTTCGTTGAACGTCACCACGGAGGCGCCCGAGACGTCGAGCGTCCTTCCCACGGCCGCCGGCGACGCCAGCGCGATCTCCACGGCCCGAACGGCGTCGTCGACGTAGACGGGCTGGAGCCTGGCCCGGCCAGGCCCGAGCACCGGGAAAAAGAGAGGAATCCTTTCGATCAGGCCGACCAGCTTCGCGAAATGGAGCCCTCCGCCGGCGCCATAGAGCATCGTCAGGCGGAGGATCGTGAAGTCCAGCCCCGAAGAAGCCACGAGGGCCTCGGCGTCTGCTTTGGACTTCCCGTAGGCGTTTTGGATCGGGTAAATGGCTGAAACTGCAGAGAGGTAGATGAATCTGGAGGCGCCTCCTGCGCGAGCGAGGCCGAGAAGCATGCGGGTGCCGTCCACGTTGACGCTGCGCAACCTGGCGGGATCGTTCGGCGGCATCAGCGCCGCGCTGTGAACGACCGTCTGGACGCCGTCCATTATGGATGCAAGGCCTTTCGAATCAGATAGATCACCTCGCACGACCTCACACGGGAACGAACGACTCGGGTCCTTTACATCGGAGGGGAGGACGAGGCACCGGACTTTCCTACCCGATGCGACGAGGCGCGGCAACAGTCTTTCTCCGAGATAACCCGTGGCGCCCGTGAGGAGGACGGCTCCTTTCGTGGAGGCTCCTGAAGCAGTCATTCGAGGAAGATTAGACGATTTCCACGGGACTTTCGATTTTCGGACAACGGTCGCTTTTCAGCAAGGAACCATCGATTTTCCGCTTGACAGAGCGACTTTTATGACAGAATTGCGCCAGGTTCACTTTCGGGTACCTCGCCGGAGGCTCAGCGAAACCCGGGCGTGAGCCAGTGGAGTGTCCATGGCAGCGTGGAACACGACGGGCGGAATGGGTTTGACGCCGGCACTCGCGGGTGGCGGGTCGATGTCCGATCTCGCCGAAGCGTCCCTGTTGCGCGCCGTCCTTTCCGACGAACCTCCCGCCTCGGACGACGTCACGTCCGAAGCCGCGGGCGTCACGCCCGGCGAGTGGGACTGGACCGCGCTGAACAATGTTCTCCGGCCGAAGCTCATCGGTCTCGCCGTGAGGAAATACAACTTCAGCCGCGAAGAGGCCGAGGACGCCGTCCAGACCGTCTACATGCGCGTCCTCGCGCGCGATCCGCGCGTGAAGGATCCCATCGGCTACGTGAAGATCGCGTTCCTCAACACCTGCCTGAACATCGCGATGGCGAAGGAACGGAGCGTCCAGCAGTTCCCGGAGGGGATGGACGTGGCCGATCCGGGGTGCGAGAAGGTCACGGCGCGCCTCGAAGCCGTGCGCATGGTGAACAAGGCGATTCGCAGCGCGGGCCCGAAGTGCAAGCGCATCGTGCGGCTCTATTTCGGGCAGGAATACAGCCTGGCCGACATGACGAAGGCCACGGGCTACTCCAAGAAGACCGTCTGGAAGCGCATCTGGGGCTGCCTCGACAAGATGCGAAAGGTGCTCGCGTGAGCGCGGACTTCCGAGGCACGGCGGCCTCCGGTGCGGATCATCCTGAGCAGTGGGAGCTCTTCGAGCTGCTGACAGAGGGAACGACCGAGCTCAACGCGCACGTCAAGGCGCACGTGGCCACGGGCTGCGCGCCTTGCGGGAAGCACCTCGCAGACATCCGCACGCTGTCCAGGGCGCGCGAGATGAAGGAAGAGTTCGACGCGTTCTTCGACGAGCTGCCTCAGGATGACGCGCCAACCGACGAGCGCGAGGAGTTCCTCCTCAAGTTCAAGACGAACAAACGCCCCACTGACCGCCTCGGCCGCCTCGCCCACGACGGCCGCCAGATCGCCGCCGAGATCGTGAAAGTCGCGTCGGAAGAAGGGCTCGAGAGGGCAAAGGAAGTGCTCGCACGGATCGAGTCCGATCCGAGCCGCGGCTATGCGTACCTGTACGCGTGCCAGCTGGCGATGCCGAAGACATCCGGCGACCCGGCGAGTTACGTCGCGTTCGCGAGGGCCGTCGCTGATGCCACCCGCAGCCTTCCATATCTCAAGGAGAAGGGCCCCGCACAGCCCGTGTGCCGCGAACAGGTGCTCGGCGAGGCGGGGCTTCTCGAGTCCAACGCGCTGAACTTCCTCGGCAAGCCGAGCGAAGCGCGCATCGCGGCTCAGGGCGCGAGGCTGAACTTCGTCGAAGCGGGCGAAGACAGCTTCGCCTTGGCGTTGGCGGACTATTTCGAGGGTTCGGCAGCAAGCTTCGAATATGACGAGCGAGGCGCGTGGAAACTGCTGCGACGAGCACTTTCCGAATTCCAGCTCTATGGTCAGGAAAGTTGGATGGGTCGCACTGAAGCCGCCATCGGAACTCTCCTCGTGCATCAGGGGAAGACGGCTGCCGCCCTGACCTTCCTCGACCGAGCGCTTACGAACCTCCACCCGGAACTCGACGGCGCGTCATACACCCAGTTGCTCGTGAACCGCGGCTACGCTCTTGTTCGTCTGTCCCGTCTCGACGCGGCCAAGTCGACCTACGCGAAGGCGCTATCGATGGCGAGACGCCTCGATATGACAGTCAGCATTCTCATGATTCGAACGGGCCTTGCCTCGATCGATCTAGCGTCGGGAAAGCTGGCGCGAGCCCTGATGCTCTTCGAGAGAATCGGCCAGGAAGCTCGGTCTCTCGATCTATCCGTCGACGTGCTGTGCGCCGAACTTCGAATTGCGGAGTGCCTGGGGCGAATGGGGCGCGAACAGGACATGCTCGATCGGGTCGAGCGCTTGAGCATGTCGCCTGAGGCCGAATCCCTCCGACACGATCAGGCACTCCGGGAACTCTTCGAGTCCGTGGAAAACCGGACCGTGAACCACGAATTCCTCGCCCATATCGCCCGGTTCGTCGAGGGGCGGGACCGCGGTGCGCGGGCAGCGTACAGGCCGTTCAAACTAGTGGCGAACGGAAACTGATCTTTATCTAGACAAAGTTCAAATTCAGGGGGCGGGGTGCCATGTACTGGGTACCTCAAAAGAATTCTTCATCGAAGGGGGTCAAAGGTGTGCCCCCGTCTGTCCGTGTATATAGCCCACCTCTGACCAAGTTCAGAAGTGACCAATTCGTACTTTGCTCAGTTGAGCATTTTTAGGAGGACGCCATGTTTGAAACCCTTTTTGCTCTGTTTTTCGATTGTTGCCGCGGAACCGGACCGATTGGCGGCTGACAACTAATTTCCAATAACTGACCAATTGACTGGGTACGTGCCAGCCCTGTGCGAAGTGCGTCTGCACGGGTTATAGGCGCGTTCTTCCCAATTCTTGGAACCTTCTCGAGTCTAATTGGGTCGACGAAGGAAATCTTTTGGGCATGGGGGTCAAAGGCCCGCCCCCGCCTGTCCTTACTAATAGCCCACGCTTTTACGAATGTGTTCGCGCGGCTCAGGCCGCTGGCCGAATCGCGCGTGCCGGGAAAGCAAAGGGCCGGCTTCCACCGAGGTTCTCGTCGTGTAGCAGACGCTCGTACCCGCCGTGCATTCGCATCCGGGAAGAGGACCATTCATGACCCAGTGGGACTCGCATCCCTCCCCATCTCACCATTTCGTCCTGTCGTCATATAACTGCCGGGCAACGTCGAGCGAACGCCCGGACGCCGACCAGGGGATCCCCGCTTCGTCCAGAACCGGATTTCACAGCTTCGCGCCCTCAGGAGATCCACCTTGACCATGGCAACGTTCACCGTTCGCGAGGGGCGATCAGCGCAAGCGTTGGAGAGTACGAGCGATAGCGGCGAGCATCACGCGTGAGAAGCGCGAGCCCTTCGATCGCGGCGTGGGCGCCGATGTGGAAGTCCGGAAGCGTCGAGGCTCTCGCGCCTCCACGTCTCCGATACTTCAGAAAGCACTTCCCCGCGAGGAAAGCCGCCTCCCACGGTAACGACCTCCTGTCGAACTGCGCGGAATCGAGCGCTTCGTCCAAATCCTCGATTCGGGTGAAGCCGATCGACACCTCGGCGTAAATGATCGGGTTGATGACGAGCGTTGATTCAGAGGCGCAGCGCGAAAGGGCCTCCGCGGACCACGCGAACCAGCGCGGGTCGTTCGTCAGGACGTCGAGCAGGACGTTGCTGTCGACGAGGGTGTCAGCCACGGGTGAGCGCGAGGATCTCGTCGGTGCTCAGCCGGGCGGTGGCCCGCCCCTTGAGCCGCGTCGCGAGGTCCGGACCCGTCTTCGGGGCGCTCGCCGATGGGAATCCAAACCAAGGGCTCGCTTCAGCCTCAATCCTCGACGAGCGTATGTCCCGCCTGGGTCAGCGCGGTGACGGCGCGGGCCGCCTGTCCCCTTTTCACGAGGATGTAGTCCGTGTCGAACGTCCCGATTGCGAGGATGCTGATGCCGGTATCTGCGAGGGGTTTAGCGAACGCGGCCAGGATGCCGACGATGTCGAGTGCGAAGGGGCCGTGGATCTTGAGGAGCCCGAAGCCTTTTTCGACGTGAAACGCCCCGACGCCCGGGCTGTTGTCTGCGGGAGCCGGCGGAACGCGCGCCTCTTCACACACGATGGAAAGCTCGCCCGATGTTCGCGTGACAGACGTGAAGGCACCGGGTGCCGTGGCCCAGGCAGGGAGCGGGGCGCCCGCCGGGAGCCGGCAGACGGCCCACGTGCCGGGAACGATCGAAAAACTCTGGAGAGCCATCGCGTCCGATGATAGCGGCGTCCCCGGCCAGACCTGGTTCTCTCGTCGTCAGCTGCTTTTGGCTTCGTCGCTTCGAAAAGCTCATGATCTCCATGCTGGGCGCGCTCGCCGAGTTCGGCTACGACGTTGCGGATGTGACGCTCGACGACCTCATCGCCATGAAGGAAGCGGCGGGGCGCCCAAAGGACCACGAGGATCTGCGGGTGCTAAAGGAACTGAGAGCGCGCGGAGGCCGCTGAACTTCAGTTTGGTCCCCAGCTTCTCGTCAGCTCCGCTCGGGATTCGGGACCGCGTGCTCGCCGCGGTTCGGCTGGAGGTTGTGCTTGATGACCTCGCCCTCTGCGATGTAGATTGCTTCCTCGCCGATGTTCGTGGCGAGGTCGCCCACCCGCTCGAGGTTCTTCGAGATGCTCATGATCTCGATGCTCGCGCTGATGAGAGCCGGATTCTCGGCCATGTAGGTCAGCAGCTCGCGGATGATCGACTTGTTCTTCTCGTCGAGGATGTCGTCCCGCTTGCAGACCGCGAGCGCGAGCTCGCTGTCCTTCCTCACGAAGGCGTCGAGCGCCTCCTGGAGCATGCCGCGGGCGATCTCGGCCATGTAGGGGACGTCGATCCACGGCTTGAAGGGACGGAAGCGGGACATGCGCTCGGCGGCCTCCGCGATGTTCACGGCGTGGTCCCCGATCCGCTCGAGGTCTGCGTTGATCTTGAGCGACGAGACGAGGAGGCGGAGGTCTCCCGCGACGGGCTGCTGCGTCGCGAGGAGGTCGATCGCGTCCTCGTCGTTCTTGATCTCCATCTGGTCGATGACCTTGTCGTGCTCGATAACGCGCCGCGCCTTCACGGCGTCCGATTCGACGAGCGCCTCCACGGCGAGACGGATCTGGTTCTCGACCTCCGCGCCCATCCCGATGAGCTGGCGGCGGAGGCTCTCGAGCTTCTCGGAAAAGTGTTCCTTCATGGGGTCTCCTTGATGCGCTCCCGGGCGACGTCCGCCATGGACGCTGCCGGCAGTGTGACGGTGAAGCGGCTTCCCTTGCCGGGCTCGGAGTCGAGACGGATCGCGCCGCCGTGCAGGATGAGGAGGTGCTTGACGATGGCGAGGCCGAGACCCGTGCCCGGAACCGACTTCGCGCGCGACGGATCGACGCGGTAGAAGCGCTGGAAGATGCGGTCCTTCTCGGTGCGCGGAATTCCGATGCCGCGGTCCACCACGTGGACCACGATCGGGGAGGTGCCGCCAGAGCCGTCGGGCGCACCGCCCTCGGCGAGGACGTCCACCCGCTGGCCGGGAGGGGAGAACTTCACCGCGTTGTCCACGAGGTTGCGGAAAACCTGTGAGATGCGCCGCCGATCTCCGAAGAGCTCGAGATGCTCGCCGGCCTCGACGGAGACGGTCACGCCCCGCGCCTCGGCCGCGGGAGCGAGGTCGCGGACGACCGAGAGGAGCAGCGGCTTCAGAGGCAGGGGTTCTATAGAGAGCGTCACGGCGCCGGACTCGATCTGGGAGAGATCGGTCAGGTCCGAGACGAGCGCCTCCATCTCGGAGGACTGACGTTCGAGGATGCTCATGAGGCGCGCGAGGTCGGGAGGCAGTTCGTTCTCACCCGCGAGCGTTTCCACCGCGGCCCGGATCGCGGCGATTGGCGTCCGGAGCTCGTGCGACACGTCGGAGACGAAGCGGCGCCGCATCGTCTCCGTGCGCTCGCGCTCCGTGACGTCGCGGACGACGCCGACCGCGGCCGGCTCGCCCGCGGCGGGACTCTGCTTCACCGCGCGGACGTTCACTTCGAGGACCTGCTCCGGGGTGATCTCGCCGCCCAGCCGCAGGACCGCCGTGTCGTCCGCCAGCGCCTCGCCGCGGATCCCGGCCTCGAAGAGCCGCAGCGTCGCGGGGTCGCGCACGAGGTCCACGAGCGCATGCCGCGAGGCGCCGTACGGCGCGTGGAAGAGCGCGAGGGCCACTGGATTCGCGTCGAGGAGCGCGAGCGTCCGGTCCACGACGACGAGACCCACGGGAACCTGCTCGAAGACGGTCCGCGCGAGGAGGCGCGCCTTCTCGCTGCCCTCGCGCTCGGCGGAGACGAGACGCGCGAAGCGCGCGAGCGCGACGAAGACTTCCTGCGTCTCCTCGGAGCCGCCCGCGGGCGGCTCCGGGTGGCGGCCGGCCGCGGCCGCGGCGACGCCCGAGCGAACCCTCTCGAGGTCCCGGGCGTGGCGCTGCCGGATGAACGTGACCACGAGAGCGACCATGAGGCCGGCGAGCACGGAGACCTGGAGGAACGTCCGGCGGAACGGCGCCTCCAGTGCGTCGAGGTCGTTCTGGCTGACCGCGAGCCTCACGTACCCGACCGGGCTGGCCTCGCCGCCAACGCGCCGCGCGACGTACACGAAGGGCTCGAGGACCGTCGCGGACGTCCGCTCGCCGAAGCCCACGAGGCCGCGTTTCGCGGCGAGAACCTCGGGGCGCAATTCGTGATTCTCGACGCGTTCGATGTGTTCCGGCGGCACCTCGCTGTCGGCGATCACGGTTCCGTCCGCCTCGATGAGCGTGAGGCGGGCTCCGGCCTGCCGTGCCGCGAGGCCGACCCGGTCGGGCGAGGCGGAGCGCGCCTTCAGTTCGGCCTCGAACTCGGGTGCGAGCCGCTCCAGCGTGAGAACGAGATCCCGGCGGCTGCGCTCGCGCACCGCGTCGTCGAGGACGCGCCCGAGGACGAGCGCGAAGACGACGCCGAGGACGAGGCCGGCGAGCGCGGGCAGCGCCGCGCGGCGGAGGATCCGGCTCATTTCGCGAACTTGTAACCGACGCCGACGACCGTGTCGATCACGTGGTCACCGATCTTCTTGCGGAGGGAGCGGATGTGGACGTCCACGGTGCGCGTCTCGATGTCGGCCGCGTAGTCCCAGAGACGCGAGAGGATCGTCTCGCGCGAGACCACGCGCCCTCCGCTCCGGATGAGGAGCCAGAGGAGGTCGAACTCCTTCTTCGTGAGGTGCACGGCGGCGCCTTCGCTCTCCACGGTGTGGCGCTCGCGGTCGATCTTCAGCAGCCCGTCGTCGTAGACGTCATCCGGCGACTGCGGCAGAGCATTGCGGCGGAGCTGCGCCGAGATCCGCGCCATGAGCTCCTTCATCGAAAAGGGCTTGGTCACGTAGTCGTCGGCGCCCAGCTCGAACCCGAGCAGCTTGTCCCGCTCCTCGACGCGCGCCGTGAGCATGAGGATCGGCACCCGGCGCGTCTCCCCATGCTTCTTCAGCTCGCGGCAGATCGTGAGGCCGTCTACGTCGGGGAGATTCAGGTCGAGGACGACGAGGTCGGGCGGCCGCGCGAGTAGCGCGTCGAGCGCGACGAGGCCGCCGGGAAAGCGCTCGACCTCGTAGCGCCCGTCCTTCTTGAGGTTGTACGTGAGGGTGAACGCGAGATCCTCGTCGTCCTCGACGACGACGATCCGCGGTCGCGCCGCGCCTCCCGTCGCCGTCATCAACCGAACCTCCCGGTGATGTAATCCTCAGTCGTCTTCACGTGGGGTTTCGTGAAGATCGTTTCGGTCTTGTCGAACTCGATGAGCTTGCCGAGCATGAAGAAGGCCGTCTCGGCGGAGACGCGCGCGGCCTGCTGCATGTTGTGGGTCACGACGACGATCGTATAGCGTTCCTTCAGGGCGAACATCAGCTCCTCGACCTTTGCGGTCGCGATCGGGTCGAGCGCCGAGCAGGGCTCGTCCATGAGGAGGACCTCCGGTTCGACTGCGAGCGCGCGTGCGATGCAGAGGCGCTGCTGTTGCCCGCCCGAGAGGCCGAGCGCCGACGTGCGGAGGCGATCTTTCACCTCATCCCAGAGCGCGGCGCGGACGAGCGCCGACTCCACGCGCTCGGAGAGCATCGAGCCGGAGAGCCCGCTGTTGATCTTGAGGCCATACGCGACGTTGTCGAAGATCGACTTCGGGAACGGGTTGGACTTCTGGAAGACCATCCCAACCCGTCTTCTGAGGCCGACGATGTCCACGTCGGACCCGTAGATGTCCTGCCCGTCGAGGAGGACGTCCCCGACGACGCGCGTGTTCGGAATGATGTCGTTCATCCGGTTCAGGCACCTGAGGAACGTCGACTTTCCGCAGCCCGAGGGACCGATGAACGCCGTGACGGACTTCTCGCGGATCGTGATCGAGATGTCGTGGAGCGCCTGGCTTGGTCCGTAAAAGAAGTTCAGGTGGCGCGCCTCCATCCGGACCGTCAGCGAGACGGCCGCTTCCGCCGGCGGGACGGCGATCGCGGTGGGCGGCGCGGGACGATTGACGGCGGTGTCGGTCACGGCGTTTTCCATCATGTGCGGTGCATCCTCTCGAGGCGTCGCGTGACGACGCGGGCGAGTACGGAGAAGAGAAACACGACCGAAACGAGGACGAGCGCGCCCGCCCAGGCCTGACGGTGCCAGTCGTCGTACGGCGAGATCGCGTACGTATAGATTTGGACCGTAAGGGACGCGATCGGCTGCGTCGGCGACGTCGACCAGAAGCGGTTCGAGAAGGACGTGAAGAGAAGCGGTGCGGTCTCACCCGAAATGCGTGCGAGGGAGACGAGGATCCCGGTCATGATGCCGGGCAGCGCCGCCGGGAGCATGACCGTGAAGGCGGCACGCGAACGCGTCGCGCCGAGGGCGAGCGCCCCTTCCCGAAGCGTCCCTGGCACGAGGTTGAGAAGCTCCTCGGTCGTGCGCGTAATGAGCGGAATCATCATGAAGCCGAGGGCGACGCCGCCGGCGAGCGCGCTGAAGTGCTTGACCGGCAGGACGACGAGGGCGTACGCGAAGATCCCGATCACGATGGAGGGGATTCCGTTCAGGACGTCCGCAGTGAAGCGAACGGCGGTCGCGAGTTGCGACTTCGGGTACTCCGAAAGGTAAACCCCCGAGATCAGGCCGACGGGGATCGCGACGACCGACGCGAGGCCGATGAGCATCAAAGTCCCGACGATCGCGTTTGCCATTCCGCCGCCCGCCTCGCCGACGGGCTTCGGCATTTTCGTGAAGAAGTCCCAGCTGAGGGACGAGAACCCCTGCTTCACGACGTAGAAGAAGACGAAGAAGAGGGGAACGAGAGCGACGACGACGGACGCGCCGCAGAGCCCGACGACGATGTTCGAGAGAAGCTTTCGCCGGAACGTATGGTTCATGCCGGCTCCGTGACCGGCCCGGTCGCGGCCTTCGGAGCTGGGGCAGTGACCTCGTGGTTGACGCTCCAGATGAGGAAGCGCGACGCCGCGTTGATGAGGAGTGTGATGACGAAGAGGACGAGACCGATTTCGACCAGGGCCGAGAGGTAGAGGTCGTCGGCCGCCTCCGTGAACTCGTTCGCGATCACGGATGCCATCGTGTACTGGGGCGCAAAGAGCGACCACGTGACGGTCGGACTGTTGCCGATCACCATCGTGACGGCCATCGTCTCGCCGATCGCGCGCCCGAGGCCGAGGATGATCGCGCCGAGGATTCCCGTCCGGCCGTAGCGCATCGCGACCCGGATTGCCTCCCAGCGCGTCGCGCCGAGCGCGTAAGCGGCCTCGCGCTGAGTCGCGGGGACGGCCTTGAGGACCTCACGGGCGACGGAGGACGTGAACGGAATGACCATGACGGCGAGGATGAGCGCCGCCGCCAGCATCCCGACGCCGACGGGCGGGCCCGAGAAGAGTGCCGTGTGCCGGAGCCCCTCCGGCATGGTCGTCTCGAGCTTCCGCACGAGGGGGACGAGGACGAAGACGCCCCAGAGTCCGTACACGATGGAGGGGATCGCGGCGAGGAGTTCGGTGAGGAACGCGAGCGGCGTGCGAAGGAAACGCGGAGAGATTTCCGAGAGGAAGATCGCGATCCCGAGCGCGACCGGAGTCGAGATCACCAGCGCGAGGAACGAGGAGTAGAGCGTGCCCCAGATGAAGGGGAGAGCCCCGAATTCACCGGCGACGGGATCCCAGGTCTTCGTCTTCCAGAAGCTGAAGCCGAATTTCGCGATCGAGAGCCGGGATTCCTTCCACAGAACGAAAGCAATCCCTGCGACGAGAAGGACGACGAGGGCCGCGAAGAACCCCGTCCCCGCGCGGAAGCCGAGGTCTCTGCTTGCTCGCTGGCGGGGCGGGGCCGAAGGCATCCGGTGCTCCTTGTGCGCCGAGGGTCAGAGCTTGATCTTCTTGAGCGCGTCCATCTCGAGAGCGACGACTTCCCTCGGGAGCGGCGCGTACCCGAGGTCGGCGCAGTACTTCTGGCCGTCCGTCAGTGCCCACTTGAAGAAGTCGACCATGATCTTCGCGCGGGCCTTGTCCTTGGGGTTCTCGTAGAAGAGCATCCACGTGAACGAGGAGATTGGGTAGACGCCCTTTCCGGGCGCGTTCGTGATCGACACCCGGAAGTCCTTTGGCATCGCCGCCGTCGCGGCGGCGGCGGCGGCCGTTACGGACTCGAGGCTGGACCTCACGAACTCTCCGGCCATGTTCTGGACGCCCGCGAAGGAGATCTTGTTCTGGATCGCGTAAACGAGCTCTACGTAGCCGATGGCGCCCGGGGTCTGCTTTACGAGGCCAGCCACGCCTTCGTTGCCCTTGCCTCCGATGCCGGCCGGCCAGTTAACGGACGTCGCGACGCCGACCCTCTTCTTGAACTCCGGGAAAACCTTCGACAGATAGTCGACCCAGATGTACGTCGTGCCCGAGCCGTCCGAACGGTGAACGACCGCGATATCCGTTCCCGGCAGGCTCACCCCGGAGTTGAGCTTGGTGATGGCCGGGTCGTTCCACTTCGTGATCTTGCCTAGGTAGATCTCGGCGAGGACGGCGCCGGTGAAGTTCAGCTCGGCGTTGACGCCCGGGATGTTGTAGACGGGGACGACACCGCCGAGGACCGTGGGGAAGTGGAGAATGGTGCCGGGCGCCGAGGCGAGCTGTTCGTTCGTCATCGGCCCGTCCGAGGCGCCGAAGAAGACGGTCTCGTTCGTGAGCTGGCGGATGCCGCCGCCCGAGCCGATCGACTGATAGTTGATCTCGATGTCCGGGTGCTTCTTGTGGTACTCGTCGAACCACTTCGAATAGATTGGGAACGGGAACGTCGCCCCCGCGCCGTTGATCTGCGTCTTCTGCGCCTGGGCGGGCGCGCTGCCGGCGAGAAGCGTGAAGAGACCCGCGGAAAGAGCTGCTTTGAGTGGTGTTTTCATGTTTCCTCTCGTCTCCTGTCGTCGGGCCGGTCTTTCACGCCCACACGATGCGGGTGCCGCATGAAGATGGCGTGAAGGCGACCCTGTAAGTCTTTCATTCAAAGAATCTTCGTCTTCGTTTTCTTCAGAAATTGAGATACGTGTGAAGGGCGTACTTCCGGTTGTCGGATTTCGCGGGCGTGACGTTGTCGAACTGCTCGCGGTCGTAGTCCGCCATGACCGCGGCGCGCACGCCGTGCCCGAACTCGAACCAGTACGCGACGCCGAGGATCAGGCGCTTCGTCTTCGGGTCGAGGTCCTTGTTGGGCTTGAGCTCGTCGTAGCGGATGAGCCCCTCGAGACCCATCGGGGTGCGCGGGGTCACCCAAATGGAGAAGTCCCTCGGCTTGACCTCGGCGGAGCCCGGCGAGGCCTGGTTGGTCGCCTCGATGTACGTGAAGCCCGCGTTGATGTAAGGATTCGCGAACGTCGTATCGACGAGCCAGCGGTCCTTCTTCTGGTCGTTCGCGACGCGGTCCGAGTTGTAGTAACCCGTGATCCTCCACCCCTTCGCGATCGCCATTCCGGCCAGCGGCCGGAGCGAGGCCCGGATCTGGAAGCCCTTCTGGTCGTTTGCCTCGGCATGGTTGTAACCGTCGCCGTTGTAGATGCCCACGTGGATGTCGCCGTAGTCGTTAGGGAACGAGACGTGGCTCGAGAACCCGAAGTCCGAGGACGTCATGAAGCCGTCGCGATCGACCATGATCGTGCCCTGGAACCGGTAGCGGTAGATGCCCTCGGCGTAGTCGATGTACGGCGTTTGCTGAAGGCCGAGGCGCGCCCAGGAGCCCTTCGGAAGCCAGTCGTCCATGTTGAACTGGGCGTAGCCGTATTTGAGCCGGACCGTAAGGCTGCCGTTCAGCGAGCTGCCCGCGCCCGTCTCGCGTGTGATGTCTGGCGTGATTCGGAAGGAGAGCAGGTGGTGGAGCTGGCCCGTGACGTTGATGTACGTCCGCGAAACGTTGAAGGAGTTCGGGTTGTACTCGCTCCCGTCGGCGTTCTTTGACGTTGGCGAGTCCGTGTACGTGTAGTCCGCGAACATCGTGAAGCCGACCTTGACGGCGGGCTTGTCGTCCGGCGGAACATAGCCGGCCGCGGGCGTGACCTGGGCCGTCGCCGACGGAGCCAGGACGAGAAGAGCGCCAATCGCGACCGCGAAGGCGACGCTAGGGACGCCAAAAGTCCGTTTCAACATGGAAGACCCCTCCTTTTTCCGCGGGGAGTCTCCCTGAGCGCGATGAACGGTGAGCGTGGGCGGTGTTAATTCGGCGCGCTTCCGTGTGTTCAGATGCAGCATTTGACGCGATATCGATGACGATGAAGAAAGGAACGCACACACATCGGCTCGGCGGAAGCCTTCGGACCGCTTCAGCGCGTCCGGCCGCCCGTGTCGATGTGTTCCGTCACGGGGAGTCCTGACTCGGGATCCGTGCCGAAGATGTCGACGAACCTCACCGAGGGGAAGATCCCCTTCGTGGCCGAGACGTAGACGTGTCCGAGAATGGCGCTTCTGCCGTCGATCTCGGTGACGACCTCCGCGCACCGGCCGCGCTCTCTCAGGATCACGGACCGGCCCGGAAACGCCTTCAGTCGGAGCGCGTAGGTGCCCTGATCCTTCGCTCCCGTCACGTCGACGCCGAATGCCCGGATTCGCTCGAAGAAATTCAGGCCGAGCTCGCGGCCGTCCTCCGCGTTCATGAGCCAGTACACGCGGACCGGCTTCTTCGGGTCGAGGAGGCCGTCGGCGCCGCGAACCGCCGCATAGACGACGATGTTCGCGTTGAGGTTGCGTTCCACCGTGAAGAGCGGCCCGCACGCTTCATCCGCGCCCGAGGGCGGCGTACCGGCACCCAGGACGAGGAGCAGGAAGACCAGGCCACGCGTCACTCGTTTCCCATGCCGTGCGACGATGGTATCCGCCTTCGCCAGGGCGTGCGAGGTCAGCGCTCGAAGAAACGGCGTTTACCCCGAGCTGACAAAGCTGCGATACCGTTCCAGGGGATGGCCGCGTCTAAGAACATTGCCGCGATCGACGTCGGCTCGAACTCGATCAAGCTCCTCGTCGCGCGGCGCGACGCCGCGGAGCCCGGACACTGGACCGAGATCCTGCGCGAGAAGGAGATGGTGAGGCTCGGGCAGGAGACACTCGTGTCGGGCTCGCTTTCCGAGGAGGCGATGGCCGACGGGATCGACTGCCTCGCGCGCTACGCCGCGCTCGCGCGCGCGGCGGGCGCTTCCGCGATCATTGCGGTCGCGACGTGCGCCGTCCGCGAGGCCGCGAACGGGGACGACTTCGTGAAGCGCGTGAGGAAGGAGACCGGGCTCCGCCTGAACGTGATCTCCGGCGAAGAGGAGGCGCGCCTCATCACGCGCGCCGTGCGCTCGGAGCTGCCGCCCTCGTGCGACCCGCTCCTCGTCCTCGACATCGGCGGTGGCTCGACGGAGGTCGTCGTCGCGAAGGGGGACCGAATCCTCCTCGCCGAGAGCCTCGACCTCGGGGCCGTGCGCCTGACGGATCTCTACGTCTCGTCCGAGCCGCTCGCGGCGAAGGACGAGAGACGCCTCCGCCGGGCGATCCGGAGCCGGCTCGCGCGCCTGCGCAAGCCCGTGCGCAAGGCGAAGATCAAGACTGCCGCTGGGACGTCGGGCACGATCCTCGCCGTCGCGGCGATCGCCGGCGAGCTCAGCGGGCGGTCGCCGGCCGGGACCGGCCACCGCGCGCTCGAACGCAAGGACGTCGCGCGCATCGCGGGGCTGCTCGGAAAGGCGACGGCGCGCCAGAAGATCCGGAT
Organism: Thermoanaerobaculia bacterium; assembly: GCA_038214715.1. Classification (GTDB taxonomy): domain Bacteria; phylum Acidobacteriota; class Thermoanaerobaculia; order UBA5066; family UBA5066; genus Fen-183. The sequence continues at coordinate 33,354 of JBBQRP010000014.1, forward strand.
CCCCGGGCTCGAGGCGGATCGAAGGGACATCGCCGTGGCCGGGGCGATCCTTCTCGAGGAGCTGCTCCGTGCCTTCGACGTCGAGACGCTGCTCGTTTCCGACCGCTCCCTGCGCGACGCGCTCGTCCTCGAGACGCCGGCGCCCGCGACGGGTGGTCGGTCCGTCGAGCGGAATATCCGGCGCGACTCGGTCGCGCGCCTCGCGCGGCGGTCCGGCCTGCCGGGCGTTCACGCGTCGCGTATCAAGGACCTCGCTTTGTCGCTCTTCGACCAGACGCACGGCCTCCACCAGCTGACGGCGCTCGAGCGCGAGTGGCTCGAGTACGCGGCGGCTCTTCACGACATCGGACTCTCCGTGGCGTACGCGCGCCACCACCATCACTCGCACTACCTCATCCTCCACGGCGACCTGAAGGGCTTCACGCGCGACGAGGTCGAGCTCATCGCGCTCCTCGCGCGGTATCACCGGAAATCGGTGCCGGGAGAGACCCACGAGGCGTTCCGGACGCTGGATCCCTGGAAGAAGCCCGTCGTCGAGAAGCTCGCCGCGATCCTCCGTGCCGCCGACGCGCTCGACCGGACGCACCGAGGCCTCGTCCGGAAGGTCCGGGCCACCCTGCGCGGAAAGAGACTGCACCTCGCCCTTTTGGCGCGCGGGCCCCTCGATCTCGAGCTCTGGGCCTTGAAGAAAAAAGGCCGCTTTTTCGAGAGGACATTCGGGGTGAAGCTCGTCGTGCGGGCGGTTGTCGGATAATCGGGTCGTGGTCCCCGCTCTCGTCCTTCTCCTCGCAGCCCAGGTGTCGTCGTCCGCGACGCCGGTTCCGACTCTGACGCCCACCGCTTCCGTGTCCCCTGCGGGGCCCACGGCGACGCCCGTCGCCGCGGCCGACCCCTATCGCCCGCGCTCGCTCTCGGATCTCGCGAAAGAGCGCCGGCTCGGCCGCCTCACGGGGACCGGTGCGGCCCTCGTCACGACCCCCGTGACGCCCGAGGCGGAATTCGGGGCTCCCGGCACATCCCAGCCCGTCCCTCCGTCGTCGTCGGCCGCGCGCCGCTGCGCGTTGCTGCGCGTCGAGGACGTGGAGGACAACGGGGCCGTGGCCGACGGACGGCTGTCCGTTTTTGGTGCCGTCCGCAACACCGGGCGTATTCCCCTTTGCCGCGTCCGGATTTTTCTGAGGCTCTACGACGATCACGGCGTGCTGCTTTCGACGGGGGAGACGACGACGGATCTGAAGGTCGTGGGCGTCGGCGATTCCGTGACCTTCGGCGGGTCTGTCAAGGTTCCCGTGGGTCTGCGCGGATCGAGCGAGCGGAGCCCCGATCCTCTCGCCTCAGGCCGATCCGCGACGAACTGGGCGCGTGCCGGCAGAGTCCAGGTCGAGGTCATCGACGCGAGCGACGAATGTATCTGAGAGCGGCGTTTGCCTTCGGGGTCCTCCTCCAGACGGCCGCTGTCACTCCGACTCCGGCTCCTGAGGCCACTCCCGCCCCCACACCGACGCCCGTCGCGCGGGGTCTGACGCGGCCTCGCACGCTTCAGGACGTCGCGCGCGAGCGCCACCTGAAGACGGGAGCTGAAACGAAGGGCACGCCGCGTTCGATCACGCTCGGGCCTGCGGCCGCGGGAGCGGCTGCCGCGGGAACGGCTGGAACTCGGCCTTCCGGCACTCCGGCGCCGGGTCTCGAGACGCCGCCGCCGGGCCCGGAGTCGACGCCGCCGGATGGGGTGAGCGCCGCGGACGTGCGTGTCGTCAGCGCCTCGAACGACGGCGTCGTGGACCAGACGGGCGGCGTGCGCGTGTCGGGCACGATCCGCAACACCGGGTACCAGACCGCGTGCGGCATCGTTCTTCTCGTGACGATCCTCGACAACCGGGGGGCGTACCTGTCGTCGGGACAGACGAGTCCGGACGTCACGATCCTTCCGTCCGGCGAAACCACGAGCTTTCACACGATCGTGCAGGCGCCGCCCGGCGTCCGCGGGGCGCGCGTCAATCCGGACCGTCGGGACGTGACGGACGGAAGCACGAGCATGGCGGGCGACTGGAAGCTCCTCGGCGCCTCGGAAGCGAAGGTCGTGGACGCGAGTCCCTGCACGAACACGAAATAGCCCGAAGGCTTCGCCACGCGTGGGCGTTCAGCGCGCGGGAGGCTTTCCCTTAGCGAGGGTCTTCTTCGTCTGGATGTAGCTGCTCAGGATGCGAAGCGTCGCGCCGCGCGTGTTCGGGTTGCGGCTGAAAATCGCGGTCGTCGCTTCCGGACCCGACGCCTTGTTCTGCCAGATGAAGTCCTCGATGAACTTGTTCGGCTGGGAGGGCTTGCTCCATCCCGCGTAGAGGTCCTTCAGGATGCGATCCGCGCTCTCCGAGGCCATCTCGATGTACGCCTCCGCGAAACGGTTCTGAAAGAACTCGTAGACGATCTTGTCCACGGTGGCGCCCGCGAACGTGAGATCGTCTCCGGGGATCCAGCAGAATTTCGAGTCGGCGTGCTCGTCGAGGACCTCCATTCGCGGGGCGGGTACGTCCCCCCACTTGAAATCCCGGAAGCCGGGCTTCATTCCTCCCGCCGCGTCTCCCTTGCCGCCGAAAAGACCCATCGCGTCATCTCCTTCGAAGGGAAAAGGATAGCGCGTCAGGCTCCCGGTTTCATCGCGGCGTCGAGGAGCTCCATGTCGACCCGGGGCATCACCTCGCCGGCTGCGTGACGGCTCTCGACCTCGGCGCGGACGAGCGCCCCTTTAGCCGGGCTCTGCCGCAGCGTGTTCACGGCGCCAACGGTAATCGTGTACGTTCCGCAAACGGGGCAACGCAGCTCGATCTCGGCGGTCGCGCTCCGGGCTCCCAGCGCGGATCCGCCGCAGAGAAGACATCCCATGTCGACTATCGACATGCCGCACCTCGCAGCAGGGCGGATTCTTTCACCTCGGAAGAGGAAAGCAAGAGGAGATCAGGACGAGCCGCCCGCGCGAGGCCGCCGCTCCGGACCCCCAGAGACGCCGACTCCGGTTAAGTGGTACCCCCAGAGGGATTCGAACCCTCGATCTCCACCTTGAAAGGGCCTCCGGGAGATCCACAGGCGTCCGGGGTTATCGGGGGAGTCAATGCTAGAGCGGGGGAGATTGGCGCGCCTCCCTCGGAAGGGGTCGTCCGGGGTGAGCATAGGGCGTCCGCAGAGGGGCCGGATAGACACTCAATAGACACTTCCAAGCCCGAGGACGAAAAGTCGTGAGCGACCTCCGCCCTGTTCCGCCTTCGCTCGAGGGGCATTGCTTCAAGCCCGGCCAGTCCGGAAATCCTGCTGGCCTCCCCAAGAACTTCCGGCGTATCACGGACGCGACGAGGCAGCTTCTCAACGGACGCGGAGCGACGCCCGAGGAGACGGTCTCGAAGTTCATCGCCTCCCGGGGCCGGGATCTCCGAGGCGCCGACCACGCGGCAATCGGGTGGTTCCTGAACGCGTGCGATCAGGACGCGCGCAACGGCACCGCAGCACTGAAAGAGATTCTCGACCGCACCGAGGGGCCCGTCGCGCGTGACGTGAACCTAAAACAGGAAGCCGCGATCACGGTCAACATCGTGAACCTCGACGACATGCTCGAGGGCTTCGTCTCGCCCCAGACGCGGCTGGAGACCGAGATTGAGGCGAATAGGCAGAGAGCACTAATGGGCGGCGTCCTCGATGCCGTGGTCGTTGATTTCGATTCAATGGAGAGTCCGACCGCCGACAGCGTGCCGGACGAGGGAGAACTACCATGAGCGCACTTTTTCCCGGCACCGGCAACTGGTCCTCTGGAACCACCACACAGGGTGGATCGACTTCCACCACAAAGAAGTACTTCAACCCGCAAGCGATTCTTGACCTTCAGAACCAGTACAGGAATCAGTACCAGGGTTCGGCGGGACTGAAGAATCTCCTCCTCTACGGGAACAAGGGGCCGGGTGCTTCGACGGGTGGCGGCTACATGATGCCGGGAGCTAGTGCGCCACCGAGCGGTGGAGCGCCTCCTGTGGGCGGAATGCACCCCGTGGCGCACGCTCCTACCCCCAAAGTCAACCCACAGAACCCCGGCCCCGCTCCAACGCCGGGGGCGGGCGCGGGAACGCCGGACGTTCCGGCTGGCCCGGCCTACGTTCCGCCCGATGTTCCGACTGGCTCCGGTGGTGGTGGCGGCGACGGTGGCCCGACTAAATACCACGGCCCAGATCAGCCGAACTACTCGAGGTATTCCGTGCCTGGCGCGGCAGTATCGGACGACGTTCCGGGCGGGGCACCCGGTGGGGCGACCTCTCCCGGCGCCGGCACCCACGGCGAAACACCCGTCACGAGCAAAACGACGATCCTTCCCGATGGGCATACCGAGATGACCCCACTCGGAGCCCCCGGTGGCATGACCATCGGCCCGGGCGCCGGACAGGGTCCGGGCGGCGGCGATACGAACCCTCCCGGCACCGTCCCGGGCGAAAGGCGACCCATCCACACGCCGATTTCCGACAATGGGGGCATTCCTCTCGGCGGAGGCCCTCCTCCGGGCGGCCCTCCTCCCGGCGGCGGACCTCCCGCGGATGGCTCGGGCGGCGGTGGGCTCCTCGATGTCATCAACGAGATGCTCAACGGCGGCGGCTACTCGGACGCCGAGAAACAGGCCATTGCCGAGCGTGCGGCCGAGGCCACGGCGGCGCAGAAGGGCTCCGCACAGGCGCAGATGGCGAACCATCTGGCCTCGTCGGGGAACGCGGCCGGGTACGCCGGCGCGATGTCGTCTCTCGACAACAGCGCCGCGCAGACGGCATCCGATCAGGCGCGGCAGAACACCATCGACTTCTCGAACGAAGCCGAGCGCCGCAAGGAGCTCGGGCAGAACGCGCTACAGCAGCTTCTCGGGATGACGACGGCCGAGAACCTCGGCGAGATGTCGGGCGCTTCCGGCCTCGCGGGGCTGAGCGGAGGCGAGGACACGTCGCATCAGGGCGGCACGTCCTTCAACAATCAGGGCTTCCAGGCTACGCCCGATGCGAGCGCGGGGAAGCCGAAGCCCGACGCGAAGCCGGGAGTCGGCGGCGGAGGTGGATCCCCCCCAACTAACGTTCCGGCCGGCGCGTTCAAGACGGATCCGGATCCGAACGGAAAACAGTATTGGGTCGATCCGAACACGGGGAAGGTCTACGACCCGAATGGAAAAGTCGTTCACGACCCGAACGACCCGGCCGAGCCCTATTGGGACCCACTCTCCGGCGACGTGCTCCCCAACCCTGATCCGAACTATGTTCCGCCGGACGACGGCGGGATCACGGGCGGCACCGAGGGCGGCGACGTGCTCCCCAACCCTGACCCGAACTACGTCCCCCCGGACGATGGCGGGATCACGGGAGGCACTGAGGGCGATCCCTACACGCCACCGCCCGACGATAGCGGCGATGGCTACCTCAAGGCTTACGACCCGCGCCGGGCGCTCATGAGGCTGTTGATGTAGGACGGACGCGGCGGACGGCAGCTAACTTACAACCGTCCGCCGGTTCCCTTCGTGCATCGTTATAGGCTTCGGTGAATGGCGGAAGAGCCGAAACATAGCCCCGGGTTGCAGGCCGCGATCGACTCACTTAGGGAACTAATGGAGGCGATAGCACGGGCTAACCCGACATCGATCAGATTCTTGGATGCCGAAGCACCGAGGGCCGAGAGACCTTCCGCGTTGCCTAGCGATAGCGGTCCAACCGTCCCAACACGCCCGATCACCGCTTCTCCCGCTGCAACCCGAGGCACCCCGGTTTTCCGAAGAGCAGAAGTGCTCGCTGGTATTGCGATCGCGGTCGTCGCGCTGGGAACCCTCGTCTGGCTCTTTCGGTTTCGATATGACCACGCGAACGTTTCGGGCGCAGAGAGATTTATTCGCACCAACCGAATCTCAGGCCAGTCGGCCGTCATGACTGGGTCTAATCGCTGGACACCTGTTTCAGAGGGTGACGCACTTCCCTACGGGGTACCGTCGGCCGATCTGGCGAAGATAGCCGGGACGCTTCTAGTCTCCGAGATCGGTTTCATCGAGGCCCACATCTATAACGGATCGCGGCACCATCTGTCCTCACTGGTTGTCGATCTCACGATCCGAGGAGCGGCTCGGAACATCGTCCTCAAGCGCCGCTATCGCCTTCTCGCGGATATCCGTCCGATCACCGCTGCAGAATGTACGGCCGATGTCGGATTCATCCCCGATCCCGGGCAGTCAGTTGAGTGGCAGATCTCGTCGGCGGAAGCGGTAGAACCGTAGACAAGGACCACTAGGCTCGTTCACATCACAGTCCACAGTTGTGGACTCCAATCTCCTCGACGCGGATTGAGGCGGCTGTGCGGGTGAACGCGCTGCCGTTCTACGAGGCCGAGGCGCAGGAACGGCAACGTGCGGGCGGGCGAATCAAGCTTCCTGCAAATTTGCAGGAAGCATTAGGAGAAGCAACCGAGAAGGCCGCGCGGTTACTCCCACGAGCTCACTCCGTTACCGTCCGTTCCCTCGGTAACACTTTCCCCTTGCTTTCTCCTTCTGTAGTGCCTACATTCACTACATGAGAAGCACTACAGCGAAACAGGTGGTCGGATACGCGAGGGTTTCGACGGCTGGCCAGGTTGCCGATGGTGTCTCCCTTGAAGCGCAGCAGGCCCGTCTAAGGGCGTGGGCAGAGGCTTCGGGCGGCGAACTGGTAGCCGTTCACGTGGACGCCGGCCTGTCTGGATCGAAGGCGTCGAACCGACCAGCACTACAGGCGGCGCTGGCGGACGTATGTCGCCGGAAGGGCGTGCTCGTGGTCTACAGCCTGTCCCGGCTGGCCCGGAGCACGAAGGACGCAATCTCTATTGCCGAGCGCCTCGAAAAGGCCGGCGCCGACCTCGTGAGCCTCTCAGAGCAGATCGACACGACCTCGGCAGCGGGGAAGATGGTCTTCCGGATGCTCGCCGTCCTGGCTGAGTTTGAGAGGGACCTCATCTCCGAAAGAACCCGCGGCGCGATGGCGCACCTTCGCCGGCAGGGGCGGAGGATCTCGGGGCGAATCCCATTCGGCTATGACCTCGAGGGTGAGCGGCTCGTCCAGAACGAACGCGAACAGGCCGCGCTCGAGACGATGCGACGCCTACGCGCCAGGGGGCTTTCGCTTCGCCAGATCGTCGCCGAGCTCGAGAGCCGGAACATCACCGCAAAGAATGGTGGCGGATGGTCCGCCAAAGTCGTTTCGTTCGTTCTCCGCAGGGTGGAGATGAGGAGGGCAGCTTGAGTCGAGAAGACAAGGTCCTGTTCGACCGCCTCGCGAAGTCGCTTAGGGGCATCTCGCCTGATCGGCTTGCGCAGGTACTCACGAAAGGGGAAACCGTTCAGATTCGCGTGACGCGGGCGGAGAAGGATGGAATGAAGCGGATGGCCAAGAAGTACCGGCTAAGCGTGACCGAATACCTGACCCGGCTAAATGCGCTCGTCGAAGACGTAACGGAAGGAAAAAGGAGGAAGCTATGAAAACATCCGCAGAACTGAAAGCAGTGCCGTTGAAGAAGACGAAGCCCACCGTGAACGCCCGTCCGTCCAACCCCGAGGACCGCATATTGTCGCGCTTCCACCGGCCGCTCTGGGACCGCTTCTCAGGCGAGCAGAAGATCGCGATCGGGCGCCTCGAGAGGGCCGGGGGCTTCGAGAACGTCGAACAGGTGATCCACGCCCTGGCCGAGACGGCGCTCTTCGCGCTCGGGCTCGACCCGCTCGCCTACGACTCGTGCAACCGGCTTGCCGAGGCGATCGGTGGGAGCACCGGCAGCGATATCTCGAACGCGCTCGACGACGTGACCCGCAAACCGGCCGAGGCCTTCATTCTCGGTGCGAGGCGCTACGAGGCGAGCGAGGCGGCACGCAAGGGGCATGAGGCATGAGACTCCTCCCGGGCCTCTCCTTCTCCGGGCGCCGCGCCTTCGGGATCTCGGCCCTGCTCGGGCGCTTCGCGCGGACGACGGGGCGCGGCGCCGGCGAGGACTGGACGAGGCGGCAGCGCGAGGCCGAAGCGGCGCACGCTCTCGCGAGCTAACACCGAAACAGAAGGTCCGGCGGATAGGCCCCGGGTTGCTCCGTGGCCGACAAGGGCGACCGCTCCGCTCTTCCGCCGTGGCCGTTTTCCTCGGAGGAGCGGGAGGAGCGGGCTATGAGAAGCGCAAAGCGAGTTAGCAGGAGCACGCGGTCTAAACCCGCCACACGACCTAAACCCGTTCGACGAGAGTTATCTCCGTGGGCGAAGGCAATCATTAAGGGCGAGAAACCATCCGAAGAGACTTCCTTTTCCCGAGACTGGGCGGGTCACGCCGCACACCTAAGCCTTATCGGTGGCGATCCCGGCCTTGTCTTGAGCAGCCGCCCCTCGCCGCAAGCGTTACTCAGTCACGAGATAAAGAAACAAAAAAAGAAAAACGACGGCCTGCTCAAAGATCTGCTGACGCAGCTTGAGCGCGACTTCGAGCGGCATAGCGCGGGCAAGAAACGTCGCCGGACCGCGCCCGAGACAAAAGCCGAGAGAGCGCACCGCCTGACGAACGAAGCTAACAGAAAGCATTTCAAGCGAATTCTCTACGCCTTGCACGCAGCGGGAATCGTCCCCCGGTGTGGAACGAAGCTTGTCCTGCTGGAGATCGCGGACCCTGACAAGACTTCCCAACTTTGGTCGAGGGTCCAGCAAAAGGCCTAAAACACACCACGAGAGCCGGACAGAATCGATCTGTCCGCCCTAACCAGGGTCCCGCGTATCGACTCAGGGCGCCTCTCCCCGCAGTCTATCGGGGTGAGGTGCAACGATGACGACGGGGCGACTCAAGCTCACATCCGAAGCGGCCGACCTTCTGCGTTTAAAGAGCCAGACACTGCGGGCGATGAGGAGCCGGGGCGACGGTCCGCCCTTCGTAAGAATCGCGCCGAACAGGGTCGCCTATCGCGACGAAGATCTTTCCAAGTGGATCGAGAGTCGCACCCACCGAAGCAACGCTGACAGCGGCAAGTCACTCGAGCGAGGCGCGGCATGACGAGGCTAGACGCCCCGGATCTCGCCGCGCTCGGTATCGCGATTACGGCGGCAGAACTCGAAGCCACCGCCGCCGAAGAGTCGGCAATCACTCGGGAACGCGCCGGCCGAACAAGAGCCCCGCATACCCGCCGACGAGCCGGGCCCCTTCCTCAGCCGGAGCGCGCCGAAGCCGTGGCAATGGCCGTTCTGCGCCTCCGGGAGATCCTCCTCGGCCTGACCTGCGCTGTCGGGACCGTCCCTGAGATCACAAACGCGCTCGCGTGCGCGGGGCTGGCCCTGAAGGCGTTCCCGCCGTCAGGCGATGACCTCGCGGACCGCCTAGCGGGATCACTCAACGGCCCACCCACAAAGAAACTCTAGAAAAACGAAAGCGCCCGGTGGCACGGGCGCGAAGGCAGAGCGACATGCAATTATCAACTGCTCCGACACCCCACGTCAATCCGACAACCTTTCCCCGAGCCGAGCGCGCGGTATGGGAAATCGATGGCGTAAACGAGGCGATCCGGCTTGTTCGATCCGCGAAGGCCGCCGCCCGCTGGCGAATCGATTCATCGAGGACACGCCAGCGCGAAATGGTTTCGGTTAACGCTTGCGTCGCGTTGTCGAACGCGGTCGACTTCCTAACACGAAAGAGAAAGGCGCTCGAAGTCGCGGCGTCGGTGCGTTCGTGACCCCGGCCGCGCAGCGCGAGATCACTCGGGCGGGATCCCTTGCCGCCGCAGATGAACTCGCGGCACTCGGCCCGGAGGATCGCGCCACGATTTCAGCGTCGCTCGCGGATTCAGGATTCGCAATCTTCCTGCTCCCGTCCGCATGGGCGGTCATCGTCCGCGGTGACGGCGATCCCGTCGCGAAGGCCTATTTCGTCGACGGCCCGACCGTTCGCGAAATCTTGGCCACGATGGTCCACGGTGGAGAAGAGATCCATCTTCGGCACGCGGGCGGCGTGACTGAAAACGTCACGAGCTTGATTCGCGCCGACCTCGGAGCGGCCAATTGAACGCGGTCGACCCCGTGGAGGTCGAGCGAGCGCTGCGCCTACTTCACGCGCCGGGTGATGTGTTCGAGCTCCGCGTGCCCGATGCGCGTGGCGTCCGATACAACGGACACGCCGACCAGCGGATGGCGACGGCGTTCGGATTCTTCGACTCCACCGAGAGCGCCGTCGCATCGGCCGACGCCCTGAAGGACGCGCAGTTCCAGGCCGCCTACATCACGTTGAACCCGGTGACGCCAGCGCTCCTGGCGCGGTCCGTCAATCGCATACAGCCGGCCACAAAGAAAGGCGCGGGCACGTCAGACAAGGACATTTCGCGACGCCTGTGGATCCTAATCGACGGCGATCCGCTGCGGCCGTCTGGGATCTCGAGCACAGACGAGGAGCACTTCCTCGCACTCGAACTTATGAAGGCCGTCCGCTCGCACCTTCGCGAACTCGGATGGTCCGAGCCGATCCTCGCCGACAGCGGAAACGGATGGCACCTCCTCTACCCGATCGACCTCCCCGCTGACGACGGCGGCCTCGTCAAGCGCGTTCTCGAGGCTCTCGCGTTGCTCTTCGACACCGCAACCGTGAAGGTGGACACCACCGTCCACAACGCGGCGAGGATCACGAAACTCTACGGCACGTTCGTCCGCAAAGGTGACTCCACGGCGGAGAGGCCGCATCGGATGAGCCGCCTCGTCGAGATGCCCGAAACGACAACGCCCGTCCCGCAGGCGCTCCTCGAGGAGTTTGTCGCGCTGGCCGAAGCCGAGAAGAAGCCGAATCCGACGCCGCCGACGCCTTCGAGTCGGCCCGGGAACTTCATCTTCGAGGCGTTCATGTCGACGTACTTCCCGGACGCGTCGCGGGAAACGTGGGAGGGCGGCGGCCTCTACACGCTGGACCCGTGCCCGTTCAACTCCGATCACACCGGAACGAGTGCGGCGTGCGGTCAGAAGAGCGACGGGACTCTGTGGTTCAAGTGCCAGCACAACGGGTGCGCCGGCCTTGGGTGGAAGGACTTGCGGGCGAAGTACGCGCCGAGACAGACGCGAGGCACAACGCCTGCGCCTCCTCACCGCGAGGAGCCGCCGGCCGATGCGTACGAAGAGGCGAGGGCCCGGTGCGCACCCGAGGCGGGCAACGCGCTCGCGAAGCCGCGAGCCCTCGAGACGTTCACGGCCTCCGAGCTAGGCGCGATGAACCTCCCGGAGCCGCGCTTCGCATGCGCTGGCTTGATCGTCGAGGGTCTCTCATTCCTCGCGGGAGCGCCGAAGACCGGAAAGTCGTGGATGGGCCTCCAGCTCGCGATTGCCGTCTGTCTCGGACAGGACTTCCTCGGGCGCGAGTGCGAGAAGGGCCCGGTCCTTTACCTGGCCCTCGAGGACTCGAAACGCCGCGCACAGGTGCGGATACGGAAGGTGCTCGGACACACCACACACCCCGAGACGCTTCACGTCGCGTTCTCGTGTCCGCGCCTGAATGCTGGCGGGGTTACTCAGATATCAGAGTGGCTCGCGGTGCATCCCGACGCCCGGCTCGTCATCATCGACACCTTGGCCCGGGTTAAGCCCCAGCGCGGGAAGAATGCCGACGTGTACGCGGAGGACTCGGCCGCCGGGGACCAGCTGCAGAAGCTTGCAATCGACAGCCGCGTCTCGCTCCTGGTGCTGACGCACACGCGCAAGGCGGAGGCGGACGACTTCCTGGCCGAGGTCACGGGCTCCCTGGGCCTGACAGGCTCCGCCGACTCGGTCCTCGTCCTGAAGCGCCCTCGCGGCGAGGGGGAGGGCGTCCTCAAAGTGACCGGGCGGGACATCGAGGAGCAGGAAATTGCTGTTCTGTTCACGCAAGAAAATCTCTGGGTGAACAGCGGATCGGGAGGTCGGATGAGCCACGAGAGGGCAGAAATCACGGAAGCGCTCCGGAACGGGTGCGGCGCCGATGGTTCCTCGGGCATGACACCGAAACAGATCGCCGAGGCCATCGGAAAGAATCGTGGGACGGTACGTCGGCTCCTGCAAGGACTTAGACAAGAAGGACACGTTAGGTACGGCCCGAAGACCGGCACTTACGTCCCTACCTTCTACTCCTCTACTACTACTGAACACCATGAACAGAGAGAGAGTAGTGAACAGGGTGAACAGGGTGAACAGCGTGAACAGGGGGAAAAAGGGGTTGCTGTTCACGCTGTTCACGAGAGAGAGGGAGAAGGCAAAACGCGGCCGTGCCCTCACCCTGCGGGCTCCAGCTACCGGGCCAACCTAGCCGGCCGCTCCGTGGTTTCTTGCGGTGCGTGCGGTGGCGTCCTTGAGGACGTGGCTTGAAGACCATCGACGACGCTGCCAAACAGCGCCCCGCTGGCGAGCAGAGCATCTCTGCGGTGGCCCTCGCGAAGCGCTGGGGGCTCAAGACGGCCACGCTCGGGAAGTGGCGGAGGCTGGGCAAGGGCCCTCGTGGGTGGTACCCGTTGAGCGCCACGTTCATCCTCTACCCGCTCGCCGAAGTGGAACGCTTCGAAGCTGAGCGGCAGCGGAGCACCGAAGGACACGTGATCGAATCTAGAATGCGTGTGGAGGCCGCCGGTTGAAAAGGAAGTTCGTCACCGGCTTTGAGTGGGACCCGAGACGGAAGGTCGCGAAGATCGACCTTTACGTTCCCGGAACCGCAGGCACCGCCCGCAAGCGCCGGACGATTCACGCCGAGTCGAAGGACGATGCGCTCGCGGTCTGGCGCCAGCTTCGGGAAGAAACGCAGCGGGGAACCGCTCATGACATCAAGCCCTGGACGCTTAGCCGGTACGTCAAGGAAATCTTCCCGAACCTTCAGGCCCGAGTGAGCGCATCCACGGCCAAAATGCAGGAGGAGGCTCTCGAGCGCTACGTGATGCCCACGCTCGCCGGCAGGAAGCTTTCGGCGATTCGCCGGCCTGACCTCGAGGACCTCGTGACGTTCCTGAAGGGTGAGAAGCACCTCGCTCACTCAACGATCAACCGGACGCTCTCCATCGTGCGTCGGATCCTTCGGGACGCGGAAGCTAGGGAACTGATCGCGGTCTATCCCGTTCGTGGCGGCCTGCCTCGCGAGAAGGAGATCCAGCTTCGCCTCGAGCTCTCCGACGAGGAGATGGCTCGGTTTCTCGCGGTCTTCGACGACGAGCAGGGATTCCGCAACGCACGGAACCAACGAACGGCGAGGCGGAGACTCGCGAGGATCGGCCAAGGGAGCGGTCTCACGCCGGGCCTTCCGCTTCGCGGCGCTGGTCCGCGAGGAGACAGCCAGGCCGTTGGGGAGGACTTCGCCCGCTTCCGGGCGTCGAAGCCGGCCTTCGTGATCGCTCTAGAGACCGGCCTCCGCAGGGGAGACCTGATCGGGCTCCGGTGGGAGAACGTGGACCTTCAGACGGGATGCGTCCGGCTCGTGATGCAGAAGACGCGGGAAGAAGTGGAGATCCCGATATCGGCCCTCTGCCGACAGGCGCTTCTCGAGTGCAAGAGACGGCGATCCTTGAAGCGTCCGGAGATCCTGACGACCGAGAAGGGGATGCCCTATTCAATCCCAACGCTGAGCCGCTACTTCGTCACCGCGAAGGCGCTCGCCGGCATCACGAGGCGCTTGAGGCTTCACGATCTCCGCCATACCTATGCGAGCCGCCTGGCCTCTCGTGGCGTCGGCCTGCAGATAATCGCGAAGGCCCTGGGCCATCGCTCTACCCGAATGACCGAGCGCTATGCGCGGCCCTCCCGCGATGCGGCTATGCGGGCCATCCTTGAGGCCCTTGACCGGCCCTTAATAGACACTTCGATGGACGCGAGGCGGGCCTTCGGAGCGGTAAGTGTGGTACCCCCAGAGGGATTCGAACCCTCGATCTCCACCTTGAAAGGGTGGCGTCCTGGGCCGCTAGACGATGGGGGCATCCGCGGAGCGCGCGATTCTAGCGCGACCGGCGGAAAACGCATCATCGTCGCCCTCGCCACGGCCGGTAGCACCTGGACGTTTTCGTGGTGGGCGAGATCGCCTGAGCGCGAGCGCGGCGCGACAGCGGGCATCACGATGCCACCGGGGGAGAAGTGAATGGTGAGCCGTCTGGGACTCGAACCCAGGACCCCATCCTTAAAAGCTCGACCGCCCAACCCGTGACGACTCGGGACAACGAAGACGGAATGGGTTACGTCAGGGGAGGAGCCGTCCGGGACGCCGTAGGACACCCCAAGACAGGCACCACGAACTCCAACACGAACTCCGAGCTCGAGGACTGGAACGGATCGTAGACTTCTCTTCGCCGGCGGCAGCCGTGGGAGTTGCTCCCCACGGTGAGCGGGAACCTCGTCCCCTGCGTGCCGCCCGGCGATCTTTCTCACGGAGGACGGGGAGGACGAGGCCATGTTCGATCCGGACGACGTTAGTCAAGAGACCTGGGCGAAGACGATGGAGAAATTCCACGCGCTGCCCGATTCGAAGAAAGCGCAGGTCCTTAGGGATGCGCTCAAGGAAAAGTCCCCAGAGAAACGCCGCGGCCCGAGGCAGCGGTCCGGCGCTCAACGTTGGAGGCGGCAACTGCAACGCGGCAAGCTCGCCGTAATCGAGGGGCTTCTTCGGGAGTGGAACAGGCGCTTACCCCGCGGCCCCCAGCCGGAAGAGAAGGTTCAGTCCTTCCTCGAGGAACACAATTTCCCGGGGCCCGACTTCGCTGGCGCGGTCGTCTTTCGCTTTGAGCCGCCCCTGGTTCTCCCCGGGAGGGGCGAGTTTGTCATCCGTTTCAAGAAGCAGGCGTGGCCGAAGCTCCGGGCCGACGTCGCCGCCGCAATCGTCGGGCACCGCTCCCGTCGCGGCCCGTCGCTGAAGCTCGCGGCCGCGATGGTCGTTCTGGAGTCGGGCTGGCGCGACGTTCAGATTCTTGCGGTGGATTTGGAAGACGTTCCGATCGGCGAGATCGAAATACCAGCCGCCCCTTCGCCTTCTGGCTCTCGTTCCCGAGGCGATCTGCTTCGCGACGCAAAGCGGCTCCTGTGGGCGCTGAAGAAGAAATAGCGCCGAATTAGTTCCCCTCTTTTCGGCGTATTTCTGGCGTTACCTTCTGACCAAGCGCGTCGCGATTAAGCACGCGCTGGCACTAAGGGGACGCGATGCAAGACAGGCTCTTTCGAATCGAAGAAGTCGCCGCGATGCGCGGGGAGTCCTACGCATCGACTCGTGCAGCGATCGTTCGCGGCGAAATCGAGACCGTCCGCACCGGCAAGCGCGGCGTGCGGATTCCCGAGGCGGAGGTTCAGCGGCTCATCGGCAAGGGGCGCCCGGGCGAGATCGAGCAAGCGCTTCGGACGATCGCCGAACGGAGCCGCCCGTGACCTACGTCTCCCGTCGCCGCCTTGCAGAGCATCTCGCAAAGAAAACTTCATCGCAGGCGAAAAGCGACCGGCGGGGACAGGGGCCAGGCGGCGCGATCCACGTCAGTGCGACACACGTCGTGTACCCGGCCGAGCGCGTCGCCGCGTGGCTCGAGGCGAAAGGCCTGGCGCCGCTGCCCGAGACGATCGGAGGCGCAGCGTGAACGCGAGAGCCGCATCTCGTGCCGAGCTCTCCCGTCGCGCCGTCGAGCGGCTGAATGCTCTCCCAATGGAGATTCGCCGTTCTCTCGGCGGAATCCCCATCGGAGCGTGCGTCGTCGCGCTCATCCCGACTGACACCGAGTACGCCTATGAAATCGAGCGCGTCGGCGAGGCGAATTTCATATTCCGTTTGCTGACGACGGCGCAACTCTGCGTCGAGCTCCTCGAGCAGGCCGACGAGCCGACGGGCGGCGTGAATTGAACGCGTCTCCCGCAGCCGACGCCCCCGGGGTGAGCCCGATCGCGGAGGACGCTGAACGCGACGAGATCCTCGCGGAGATTCTTGCGCTCGAGGTCGAAGAACAGCCGACCCTCGAGGAACTTGAGGAAGCCCAACGAATGAGACGCCGCATCGCGATCGAGGTGGTCGGCGACCTCACTCCCGAGTGGTTCATCGAGGCCGTCTGCGTCAACGGTGCCGACTATCTCGAGACGGAGCGAGGCTCCCTCCTGGTCGACGCCCTGCGCGTCTCCTTCGAGGACCGGAATGCCGTAGTCATACGCCTCGCGCGGCACCTCCTCGGCTGCGGCGTCCATCGTCTCGTGGTTCTCGCGGTCCTCTCCGGGTGGGCTCAGTACCACGCAGCGCCCGTGCCGTTCGAGGGGGAGCTTGTGGATCTCGTGCGTCTCGCGACGGAATCGGCAGACCAGGTGCCGACGTGAGTCCGGGTTTCTCGCTCGTCGATGACGAGGCGTACACGACGCCTCGCGAGAAGGCGGAGATCCAAGACGGCGGCGAGTGGGTCCGTCTTTCCGAGGTCCCGCCCGAGCAGGTCTCCTGGCTTCAGCCGAGCCGTCTCGCGCTCGGCAAGCTGACCCTCTGGGATGGAGACCCAGGACTCGGGAAAGGCTTCGCCGTGACGAGCGTCATCGCCGCCGTATCGACCGGGAGCGAACTGCCCGGACGCGGAGAATTTGGCCCGTCCGACGTAATCCTCCTGAGCAGCGAAGACGGACTAGCTGACACGATCCGGCCACGCCTCGACGCGGCGGGCGGCAATCCCGCCCGGGTGCATGTCCTGAAGTTCGTCCGGGGTGAGAAGGGGCAGAAGCTCTTCCCGTCGCTCAAGCGCGACATGGCGGTCATCGAGAAGAAGGTCGCCGAGACCGGGGCCGCTCTTCTCGTCATCGACCCATTCATGGGCTTCCTCGGCGTCAAGGACGCCCACAAGGATGCGGACGTGAAGGAGACCTTGGGCCCGTTCGCGCAGATGCTCGACGAACTCAAGCTCGCCGCCATCGGCGTGCGGCACTTGAACAAGTCGCAGGTCGCGCAGTCGCTGTACCGGGGCGGAGGTTCCATCGGCATCATCGGAGCCGCCCGCTCCGCCTTCCTATTCGCGGCCGATCCCGACGACGAGAACCGCCGCATCGTGGCCGCGACGAAGGCCAACCTCTGCGCCATGCCGCCATCCTTGGCCTTTCGGATCAGCGGAACGCCGAACGGTTCGGCACGGGCCATCTGGGAGCCGAGAACGAACGAGCACCGCGCTGACACCCTCCTCAGAAGCGCCATCGACACGCAGGGCGGGAGGCGCGCCGGGACTGACGCCGCCGAGTGGCTTGCCGGCGCCCTCAAGGAAGGGCCGGTCCCGTCGAAGGAGCTCGAGGCGGAGTGCAGGGCGAAGGGGATGTCGTTCAAGACCGTTCGCGATGCGGGCCAAAAAATGGGCGTCCTAATCGAACGCGAGAAAGGCAAAGAGGGCCGTGGATCGTGGACATGGAGGAAGCCGTGAGCCAAAAAGCTTCTTTCCCTTTCCCGGATACCGGAAACAAGGTAAGAAGGAAAAGAAGCTACTACTTCTCCTTCTTTACCTTCTTCCTTCTTTTCCTTGTTTCCCTCTGTGTGTGGTGGAAGAGGGAGGTATTCCCGCCCGAAGCCGCCCGAAAACATGGGCTTGAAAGCGAACGGAAGGCGCCGAAACCGCCTCCCACGGTCACGCAGAAGGCACGTGGCGCCTCAGCCGCGGGCGAGCCGCGGACTCTGGCGCCGGACGATGCCGTACACCGTGGCGGGCGCCCACGCCGTTCCGGTCCTCGTCGGGACGCCTTCCGCGTTCAACGTCGCCGCGATCTTCTCGAAACTCAGCCCGGGGTGAGCCCGCCGGCCGCGCCGGAGAGCGAGGATGCGGTCGAGCGCCGACTTCTCGCCGGGCGTGTCGCCGAAAGGCTTGCGGCCCTCACAGCGACCCGTCGCGCGCCGGATGCGCTCGCGAGCGGCCCGGAGTTTCAGGACGGTGACGCGCCGGTCGAATTCGGCGACAGCACCGAGCACCTGACGGATGAGCGTGCGCGTCGGATCGCCGTCGGCGACGGTCAGGTCGACTCCCTCGGCGTCGAAAACCTTCACGCCGCGCTCGCGGAACTGGCCGAGGATCGTCTCGGAGACGATGAGGTCGCGGGCGAGCCGGTCGGCCCGCTCAACGACGACGATTCGGACGCCGTTCGACTCGATGCGGTCGAGAAGCGCCGCCAGTCCGGGCCGGTCCTCGAGGTCGGTCGTGCCGCTGACGCCCGTGTCCTTGTACGTGTCGGCGATTGTCAGGGCCGCCCGGCGGGCAAAGGCCGCGATCGCCTGGGCCTGCCGGGTGAAGCCGTCACCGTCAACCTGGCCGAGGCCCGAAACCCGAAGATACGAGAGCGCCTTTTGTGTTGCCATGAGCCCAAGGTAAAGCCCTTTTCGGCAAAGCGCAAGTGTTCTTCTGAAGAATTACTAGTGCCCGGTCGGGCAGATCGGCGGGCGGCATGACTGCGAAGCGGCGCCCGTCCGGGCAATTCGACAAGGGAAGCAGCGGGAGGCCGAAAGGCACCCGCGATCGGCGCACCGTCGTGGGCGCCGAGCTCCTCCGGGGCCTCGCCGAGAAGCACGCCGAGCCGACGCTCGAGCGGCTCCTGTCCTCAAAGAGTGATCGCGTTCGTTTCGAGACGATCCGGTGGCTGCTCGAGATGATGATGGGCAAACCGCGCCAGAGCGTCGACGTCGCTGGACTCGGCGACCTCGCAGGAGTGCTCGCGGCGAAGCTCCGCGCCGTCACAGAGGCAACCGTGGCGCGTATGGAGCCCGTGGGCCTCGTGATCGACACGCCCGCCCTGGAGGCGCCTGGCGCGCCGCTTCAGCTCATCCCACCGACGCCCGACGAGGAGGACGCTTGACGACGCCCAACGCCGAAGACTTCGCGACGCTCCTGGCCGCGACCCGGAACGAACCGGCCCTCTACTTTCGCCACGTCCTCGAGATCGAGTTGCGCCGATGGCAGGAGGACATCCTCGAAGAGATCGCCGTTCACCTTCGGGCGGGCGAGAAGCATGTCCGCGTCGTCGCCCGGACGGCGCACGGGGCCGGCAAGACGACTCTCGCGGCCGGTCTCGGCTTGTGGTTCACGACTACCCGTCAGTTCTGCCGGGGAATCTCGACCGCGCCGACGTGGGCGGCCGTCGAGTCGCTGCTCTGGGTCGAGATCGCGAAGCTCTACGGCGGCTCGCTCCTCTCTCGGGCCGGCCTCGGCCGTCTTCTCTCGACGTCCCTCGAGCTCGCGCCCGGGTGGGATCTCGTCGGCGTCGCGAGCGACCGGCCTCAGAACCTCGAGGGCCGGCACTCGACCGTCGCCGCGGTTCGGATCGTCGACGAGGCGAAGGCGGTAGAGCCCGGCGTCTTCGAGGCGACCGAGGGGCTTCTCGACGCACCCGAGACGCTCGACGTCTGGATCTCGACGCCGTCGCTCCCGTCCGGGCCCTTCTTTAATCGCGACATCAAGGGCGGCGCCGATGTCATCCGCGCCGTCGTGACGATCGACGACCTGATCGACGAGGGCCTGCCGGGCAAGGTCGAATGGAAGCAGCGTCGGCTCGAGGAATGGGGCGAGAACAGCGCCGAGTATCAGAGCCGCGCTCTCGCCCGCTACATCGACGACGCCGAGGGTAGCTTGTATCCGTTTGGGTGGATCGAGCGGGCGATGGATGCGGGCTTCGATGTCGACATGCCGCCGATTGCCGGTCTCGACGTCGCGGGATCGGTCGCGGGCGACGCGACGGCGCTCTCGCTCCTGGCCGGCCCTGACGCCGAGGGCCGATACCGCCTCCAGCGTATTGAGTCGTGGCACGAGCGTGACACGCAGACGACGAAGGGTCGAGCGCTGGCACTTGTTCGCAACGCGGGCGCGACACGGCTGCGGATCGACTGCGTCGGGATCGGACAGGGCGTCGCCGACTCCATCGCGCGGGACTTCGGGGGCGTCGAGCGCTTCCGTGCGAGCGATAAGCCGAACGACGCAACGCGCTTCACGAACCGCAAGGCCGAAGTCGCGTGGCACCTGCGCGGGCTCCTCGAGGCGGGCCTGATTCGGCTCCCGAAGCACGCTGGCCTGAAGGCGGAGCTCGTCGCCGAACGGTACGAGATCAACGCGCAGGGGCGAACGCGGGTAGTCGACCCGAGCGACAGTCCCGACCTTCTCGACTCGCTCTTGATCGCGCTTGCCGGCCGCGCGAAGGCGGCGAATGGCGCGTGGCTCGAACTCATGCGCCTACACGAGTCCGCCACGGCACACTCGACGAGCGCACCGTCCGAGGCCATCGTCGATCCCGAGCCCGTCTCAGGCGCGTGGCTTGTCGGTCCCGAGGCGCCTTACGGTCGCGACCGCGTCGGCGGCGAGCCTTTGACGGCCGATGGCGGACTTGGTTTTCCGACCGAAGCGGATCGGAAGAGCCCGCCGCCGGAAGTCGTCGCGTTGTGGGCGGAGAAACACGACGGTGCCCGGCCTGTCAGTTGGGGCGGCGTCTCACGCGAGACCCCTCAAGACATGCTTCGCCGCGACCTGGCGTTCTCGGCCAGGCAGAGTGCGATTGATTTCCAGGCTCGCGCCGCCTATCGGGCTTCGCGGGGCGGGCGCTGATGACGAACTACTTGTCCGCGACGGGGGGAAACGGTCCCAATGACCGGCCCAGCGAGCGGGGGCCCGTGCTGATTGGGCACGGGGTAGGCGTCGACGCTTTGGAATTTCCGTCGAGGCCCTCTTCCGTGCGCAGGCTCCTCCCGTCGCGGCCTTTTTCTTCTCAACGCCGGCTCGAGCGCCGGAATCCGATCCACCCGCCGCAGGGTCGCAAAAGCGACGCGGCACAACTCGCGGCCTTAGCGCCGCATCGGAGCTAGTCATGCCTTCGAAAAATCCCTACGTCGACCCTCGCGCGGCCGATCGGAACCCCGGCCGCCCCGACGTTTCGCGCCCCGCTGGGGGCGCAAACGTTCCTTCCGCGATGGGAGATCGTCCGTCGCAGCCGTTCGACCCGTCGCGTGTCAACACCGCGAACACGGGGACCTCCGCCCGGCTCTACCCGTCGCGCGACAACCCCACCGGAGGCCCCTCGGCTGGACCGAATTTCCCCGCACCGAGCCTCCACGCGACGACTCCCCGCGATCCGGCGCCATCAACCTCGATGGTGGCGAGCACCCGCGGCGCGCAGGGCTTCGTCGATAACGTTCGCGCGGTCTCCGATCCCACGGCCCCCGGCAACACTCTGCACCGCCCTGGCCAGTCCGTCTTCTCGCCTCAGACCGCCCCGGCGCTCCCCCGGAGGAAGTAATGCCCGCTCCGCGAAACCAGAGCCCCGAAGCGATGCGTGCCCGCGTAGCGCAGCTCGATGACCTCGTTCACGATGTCGGGCCTGACGACCGAGGCCCGCTACTCAAGGAACGGGCCGCCCTCATCGCCGAACTCGGGCGGATCGAGGCCGCCGAGGGCGCGCCGTTTCAGAAGGCCGCCGGGTCGTCGTCTCCGGCCTCCGCCGACGACGCGGAGGCGCCCTACGTCATTTTCACCGAGAGGGAGGCCGATCGCCTCATGGTCGACATCGAGACGTACATCAAGTCGCCGGCAGAGCGTGTCGGATGGACGCTCGTCATGGCGAAAGCCCGCGCGCGCGCGATTCAGAACCCCGTCTTCAAGTCCTCTATGGTGCAGACCGCTCTCGTCGAGAAGGCAGCACGTGCCACGGCGACGGCTGATTTTCTGAAGCAGCAAGTCCTCGAAGCGCACGGCCTGTGTCAGAAGGCAATCGCCGAGGGCGAAAGAATCGCGAAGGCTTACAACCAGCTTGCGGCGAGCCCGGCTGTCCCGATGCCGATGCGCAACGCGCGCGCCATCCGGGAGGCTCTCGACGCAGTTCACACTGAGCCCGGCGATACGGCTTTCGACGAACTCATGCCGCACCTGACGCCTGAAGGCGTTGCCATCGCGAAAAGAAAACAAGCGGTCGCGCAAGTCGCGCGGCGCCGCTAAAAGGAAAAGGGAAAATGAACATGAACGCTACCTCTCTGAAACTCGTCACCGACTCCGACCCGACCGAAGCCGCCGCCCTGGCGCACGAGGCGAAGGCCCTCGCGGAGGCGAGGGCCGAACTGGAGGCCGCGACGGCGGCACGGGACGCGCACGCGACGGACGCTTCCGCCGCTCGTCGCCGCGTCGCGGAGATCGACGAAGCCGTCCGCTCGGCCTCGTCCGGAAAGCTCGACGGACTCCTGACGGAGCGGGCGCTTCTGCGCGAGAAGGCGGCGGTGCTCGACGAGCGGTATTCCGCCGCGCAGAGCGGTGACGTGCGGATCGCAGACGAGAAGTTCGCCTCCCTTCAGCGGGCGAAGCGGGATCGCGAGACGCGCGAACAGAACGCGAAGGACGCGGCGGCCTGCCGCGCGAACGAGATCGCGCTCGCGGACAAGATCGCGGAGCTCGTGGCCGTCGCCGAAGCTCGGCGCCCCCTTCTGGCGCAGCACCTCGGGACACTCCGAAACCTCAACGGGGAGAACGCGGTCGGCGCGCCGAGTGTCGCGGACATTTTCCGGGCGTACAGCGCGCGCCAGGCTCCCGGCCAGTTTACCGAGCTTCGGCTGCCGGTCGGCAGATGAGAACGAACGCGGCGGCCGCCCCCGGGAACTCCACCGCGGGCGGAGCCTCGGGCGGCCTATCGCAGAGCCTCCGGCCTCTTCACCGTCGCGAACCGGCCGAAGCCCGTCGGCCGTGCGCACGAACGGTTCGGACACCCGCGGAGTGCCTGATGATGAGCGCGGAAGACCCGGCGTCAGGCCTACTGCTCCTTCGGATACACGAACAGCACACTTGCGTGTGCCTTTACCCGCTGCTGCGAGTAGCCGAAACCGGTATGAACCCCCGCCTCACCCTCGCCTTGAAACAAGATCGCGTTGCCACCGTTCGTGCACGCGCAAATTCGAAGCTCGTTAATCGCGTCTGGTGTGTTGTCGGTGATCACACCTCCGCCGGGTACGGAAGTAGTGCAGAACCCGATCTCGACGTACTTCCGGTCTGTTGGGAAGCGTTGAAGAACAACTGCCGAACACGGCCCCGGCTGGCGCGGCGGTGGTGGGTCGAACCCGGTGCGCGTGAAGCTCGTGCTGGTGCAGCCGCTCAAGAACGAGCACGCGACGCCTCCGACGATTGCGACGAGACCCAGACGACCTCTCATCGGGCTTCTCCTTCGGGGGATGGCTCCCGCAGTGATACCGCACCCTCCCGAGGAGTAGGCTATGCCGCAACAACGTCAGGATTGCAGAGGGTGAGCCGAGGTCCGAGCGGTAGGATCCGTCAGAATGGCGCTGAACAACGACGAAGATCCCGTTGCGTGGACGGAGGGTCCGCCTCCCGGCTTCAAGCCGACTCTCGGCGCCGTCGTTCCACGCTTTTGCGATCTCTGCCTCTCGGCTACCTCGGCCAAGTCGCCCCCCAGCACGCGAAGAGTGAACGGCATCGGCACCGCCTTCTGGGAATCCCGCACTCGGTGTCCCACGTGCGGGAGCATCGATGCTCGCGTCTGGTTCACGATCCTCTTCTTGCCAGTCATACCGCTTGGCCGTTACAAGATCATCTATTTGCAACCACGGCGATCTCTTCTCCGCGCGACCCGGTACGTCGGTCGTCGGGTGCTCTGACGCCCGGGGCGAAAGGAACCATGCAGAGACTTTCGAGCGGCTTGGATTGGACACGCCGCCCGGAGGTTCCTTCAGTCCCAGGTGTCGTCAGGTGTCGTCTCGTGCTCCCCACCATCCTCAAGTAGACCAACGCCATGACCACCCGCCGCTCGATCGACTTAGACAACCGGCCCGAGAGTCGGGCCCATCGGCGCGAGGAGAAGGGGCCGGAGCCCGTGGTCGAACCGACCGAGGACCCCGAGGATTGGATTCGACGGCTTCCGCCAGGGATGCCGGGTCCACCGTACAGCGAAGACAGGGAGGAAGCGTGATTCAGAAGAAGGCGAAGGCAAAGCGAGGCCGCCCACGGAAGAACGGCCACGGCCGAAAACAGGTCACGATCGGGCTCCGGCCGGACCTCGTCGAGGAACTGAATGCCTACGTGAAGGATCTGCGTCACGAGGCCCCCGGCGCCGGCCGGGGTGACGTTCTCTCGGCGGCGCTGGCCCTTTACCGCCCCTTTCAATCGTGGCGCCGAAAACGACCTTGATTTATTCCATCGAATAAATCTAGACTGATCGGAGGAGGAATCAGCATGAACTCAGCCGACGCACTCGCCCGACTCGGAGACGCCCATCTCAGGAAGACCACGGACGCCATGAGCGATCTCATCAGCACGACGCTCGACAGACTTCCGGCGATCGAGGACGAAGACGATCAACTCGCTCGGGCGGCGGTCGACGTGGCGGTCTGCTACGTCCTGAGCCGGCTCACCGCCGCCGATCTCCTGCGCATCGGGACGTCGCCCGAGGCGATCGCTTACTGCGAGCGAGTCCAGGCGGAGGAGGGCGCCGCGCTTCTGGTCAACTGGAACGAGTACGACCGGGAGAACCCGGAGCGCGCTCGAGCTCGGGACGAAGAGAGGGCGAAGGCGGCGAGAAAGAAGATGGTGATCGTCGAGCACGAGGCGGAGGCGTGAGACTCCTCCCGGGCCTCTCCTTCTCCTGGCGCCGCGCCTTCGGGATCTCGGCCCTGCTCGGGCGCTTCGCGCGGCAGACTGGCGTCCCGACGAGCGAGAGCGGCAGGGAGCGGAAGGTCGGGCGGACGCTGTTGCAGATGATCCTCGGGAGGGGGCGATGAACCGTGTCCCCATGCAAGGCAAGAGTAATAATTAGTCGACGAAAAAGGAGGAGTAGATGACCGAAGAGAACCTGACAAAGACGGAGCGACTGGCGCTCGTCAACCAGTATCGAATCCTTGCCCTCTTAAAACCAGAAGAACGAGAGTTCTACGAAAAGCTGGCCCACGTCTTCGAGTGGGGGTACGTGATCGAGTATCACCAAGCCTTTCAGGGATTCTCCGACGAGATGAGTGTGGAGGAAACGAAGGAAGTGCGCGACACGCTCGACATGTACTCGAGCATGCAGCGCGCCTTCAAGGATTTCTCCGCAGAGCAGCGCGATGGAATCGACGAGAAGGATATTTCGTTTCCGGGGTGGGACGGCAATAACGAATCGTCGAAGGCGTGTTATGCGGAGTTCCTGAGAAAAGACGGGAAGTGGGAATGGCTCAAGACAAGCGGGTCGGACGGATTTAACAGCCACCTTCCTGATTTCGGCCAGTACGAACGAATGCTGAGCGTGTGGCGCGGAACGAAGGATCGTGTGGTACTAACGCCCGACGAGGTCAAAAAGATTCTCGCCGTCTTCCCTCATCCTGATAGCCCTGACGGTCAACGAAACAGATTTCGAGTGGCGTAGTTCATGAATCACCGAAAGGGCTTCGTCGACGGAATCGAGGGGCGATGAAGCGCCTTCCCGGCTTCCGCTACGACGTGAAGGAGAAGCTCGCGCACTTCGAGGTTTGCGTGCCCGGTACGCAGGGGAAGAAGCGTCGACGCTCGACCGTCGAGGCCCGCGACGTCATCGACGCGACGACGAAGTACCACGCCTTCCGGAAGGCGGTCGCGGACGAGGTCGCTGGCGAAACGCCCGCCGCCGAGCGGACGCTCCGCTGGTACTACGAGAAGCACTGGCCGACGATGAAGAAGAAGCTCTCGGACAAGGGCGTCGAGACGATCGAGTCCGCGATGACGGCGCGGATCCTCCCGCACCTGGGCGGCCTCCTCCTCGAGAAGATCAACGACGCCGAAGTCGGCGACTTCGTCGGGGTACTGAGGGCGCCGGGGGCTCGCGGCCCGGGCTCCTCCGGGTACGCGGCCAGGACGATAAACAGCTCGCTCTCGTTCCTTCGGAAGTTTCTGAGGGACGCCGTCGCGCGGGAAGTGATTCTCGTCTACCCGATCAAGCGCCGCCTCCCGCGCCTGAAGGAGGAGATGCTCCGCCTCGAGGCCGAGCCGGCCGAGCGCGCCAGCTTCCTCGCCGCGTTCGACGACGAGAAGCGATTCCGGGCGAGCCTTCCCGATGGGCGCCATTTCGGGAAGGTCGTCGAGCTCGCGAACGGGGAGCGGCGTGGTGGCCCGACCGAGAGCCTCGCCGCTGAGTACCACTATCAGCGGTTCCGGTGGATGAAGTCTCTCTTCGTCGTGGCGCTCGAGACGGGTCTCCGCCGGAGCGACCTTCTCGGCCTGAAGTGGTCTAGCGTCAACCGGCGAGAGGGCTGGATCCGCGTCTTGATGGGGAAGACTGGAGAAGAGGCGACGATCCCGATCTCCCAG
This sequence comes from Thermoanaerobaculia bacterium, assembly GCA_038214715.1. Classification (GTDB taxonomy): domain Bacteria; phylum Acidobacteriota; class Thermoanaerobaculia; order UBA5066; family UBA5066; genus Fen-183. Next base: position 59,584 of record JBBQRP010000014.1, read on the forward strand.
GCGTGCGCCACGGCGCTCGAGGAATGCTGGCGCCGGCGCCCGAAGGCAGGGGACCGCCGCGTCGTGAAGATCCAGAACGAGACCGACCGCCTCGCCCTCGTGTTCGTGACCGAGGACGGAACGCCGACGACCGAGATCACGTTGAAGCGTACCTTCAAGATCGCGAAGCAGCTCGCCGGAATCGAACGGCGGTTCCGGTTCCACGACCTCCGGCACACGTTTGGCTCAACGGCCGCGAGCCAGGGCGTCTCGCTTCAGGTGATCCAGAAGGCCCTCGGGCACACGACGCCCGCCATGACAGCCCGCTACGCACGGCCGAACGAGACGGCGATGAGGGGCCTCGCCGACGCTCTGAATCGCGCGAATTCCGAGAGCACGAACTCCTCGCACGAACTCTTCGCCGTGAACGGATCCGGCGCGAGGTTGCCCTCGGGCGGTAACCCGCTCAAGGAGAGCGGGTTGAATGGTGAGCCGTCTGGGACTCGAACCCAGGACCCCATCCTTAAAAGGGATGTGCTCTAACCAACTGAGCTAACGGCCCGCCGGCGGCGGAGTGTAACAGGAGCGATCGCTCCTAGGCCGGGAGTCCGACGCTCGTCTTGAGCCAGCCGTCGAGCGCCGTGCCGGGCCGGACGATCGTCTCTTCCCGTTTTGCTCCGGTCGAGAGCAGGCCGACCTTGGCGCCCACGATCTCTTCGAGCGCGGTCACGTACTCGCGCACCCGCGCCGGGAGGCCCTCCCACGTTTCGATTCCCGCGATGGACGTCTTCCAGCCGGGGAAGGAGCGGTAGACGGGCTGCGCGCGCTCGTAGAGGTCCGCGCGGGCCGGAACGGCCGACACGGCCTTGCCGTCGATGACGTAGCCGGTCGCGATGCGGATCTCGTCGTGGTCGTCGAGAACGTCGAGCTTCGTCAGCGCGATCGCGTCGAGGCCGGACACGCGCACCGCGGCGCGCGCGACGACGGCGTCGAACCAGCCGACGCGGCGCGGGCGGCCCGTCACGGTGCCGAACTCGTTTCCGCGCTTGCGGATCCGCTCGCCGATGTCGTCGTGAAGCTCGGTCGGGAACGGGCCCGAGCCGACCCGGGTCGTATAGGCCTTCATGACGGCCACGACCGCGCCCAGAGCGGAGGGAGGGAGGCCGAGGCCCGTGCAGGCGCCGCCGGGGGCGCAGGAAGAGGACGTCACGAACGGGTACGTCCCGTGATCGACGTCGAGCATGACGCCCTGCGCGCCTTCGCACAGAAGCTTCTTTCCCCTTGCGAGCTCGTCGTGGAGGTAGACGGACGTGTCGGTCACGAAGCGTTGGAGCTTCCGCCCGCACTCGACGTAGATCTCGAGCGTTTCCTCCACGGGTGCGCCCGCGACGCCGTAAAAATGCTTCAGGACGGCGTCGTGGTGCGAGACGACGGGCCGGGCGATCGCGCGGAAGCGGTCGGGGTCGACGAGGTCGGCCATGCGGATACCGCTGCGGTTCGCCTTCGATTCGTACGCCGGACCGATTCCGCGGGACGTCGTGCCGATGTTCGCGCCGCCGAGCGCCTTCTCGCGCGCGCCGTCGAGGAGCGCGTGCGTGGGCAGGATCACGTGCGCGCGATCGGAGACGAGCAGGTTGTCGCCGATCGTGATTCCCGCCGCGCGCAAGGAATCGATCTCCGAGAGAAGGGCGCGCGGGTCGATCACGAGACCGTTCCCGATGACGTTCATGACCCCGTCGCGACAGATTCCGGAAGGGATCAGACGCAGGGCGAAGTGCTTGTCACGGAACTTGACGGTGTGGCCCGCGTTGTGGCCGCCCTGGTAGCGGGCGACGAGGTCGAACGACGGGGAGATGAGATCGACGACCTTACCCTTACCTTCGTCGCCCCACTGACCGCCGATTACGGCGAGGGCAGAGCCTTTGATGGGCGTCACTTTTGAATTGTAACGCCCCGAGAGAGATTCTCTCAGAAGGATGAGCGACGGCATCCTGAGGGCATCGCACGATGCGAGAATGCAGCATCGTGGCGCGCGTCGTAGAGCTGGACGGGGATTCTCTTTCACTCGAGGATCTTTTTTCGGTCTCGCGCGGAGAGGCGTCCGCGGCGCTTGCGACCCACGCCGCCGTCCGCGTCGACGCGGCGCGCGCCGTCATCGACCGGGCCGTCGCGGAGAACCGCGTCGTCTACGGGGTCACGACCGGGTTCGGGAAGTTTGCCGACGTCGTGATCCCCCGGGAAAAGCTCGGAAAGCTCCAGCTCAACCTCGTGCGGAGCCACGCGGCCGGCACGGGACGCTCCCTTCCCGCTCCCGCCGTGCGGGCCGTCATGCTTCTGCGCGCGAACTGCCTCGCGAAGGGATTCTCAGGCGTCAAACGCGAGACGCTCGAGCTTCTCCTCGCGTGCCTCGAGAAGGGAATCCACCCCGTCGTCCCGGAGCAGGGCTCCGTCGGCGCGTCGGGAGACCTCGCTCCTCTCGCCCATCTCGCGCTCGCGCTCGTGGGAGAGGGCGAGGTCGAGTGGAAGGGAAAGCTCCTGCCGTCTCTCGAGGCGCTCCGGGCCGCGGGTCTCTCGCCCGCGGTCCTCGAGGCGAAAGAGGGGCTGGCCCTCATCAACGGCACGCAGCTCACGACGGGCCTCGCGGCGCTCGCGCTCCACCGCTACCTGAGGCTCCTGAAGGCGGCGGACCTCGTGTCGGCGCTGACGCTCGACGCGCTCAAGGGCACGGACGCCGCGTTCGACGCCCGCATTCACGCCGCGCGGCCGCATCCGGGGCAGATCCTCTCGGCGAAGAACCTGAGAGGTCTCCTCGCGAATTCCCCGCTCCGGGAGAGCCACCACGACTGTGGCGTCGTGCAGGACGCGTACGCGCTCCGCTGCATCCCGCAGGTCCACGGTACGGCCCGCGACGCCGCGGCCCACGCGCGCCGCGTCGTCGAGATCGAGATGAACGCCGCGACCGACAACCCGATGGTGTTCGCGGACACGGGCACGCTCGTCTCCGGGGGAAACTTCCACGCGGCCCCCGTCGCGCTCGTGAGCGACCTCCTCACGGCGTCCGCGGCGGACATGGCGTCCCTGTCCGAGCGCCGGACGGAGCGGCTCGTCAACCCGGCGCTCTCTCCGGACCTGCCCGCGTTCCTCACGGAGGACGGCGGCCTGAACTCGGGCCTCATGATGATCCACGTGACGGCTGCCGCCCTCGTCTCGGAAGCGAAGTCGAACTCTTTCCCGGCGTCCGTCGATTCGATCCCGACTTCGGCAGGCAAGGAAGATCACGTGTCGATGGGCCCCATTGCGGCGCGCAAGCTCGAGCGGAACGTCGATCTTTTCGAGACGGTTCTTGCGATCGAGCTGCTCGCGGCCGCGCAGGCGCTGGACCTCAGGCGGCCGCTCGCCACGTCGCCACCGCTCGAGGAGCTCCACCGGCTCGTGCGCGCGCGCGTGCCGTTCTGGGATTCCGACCGCCATGCCGCACCCGCGATCGAAGGCGCCCGGACGGTCCTCGCGCGGGATCTCGACGGGCTCCTCGCGCCGCTCGATTAGTCCGCGAGCGACGACGCGAGCGCCGAGGGCAGGTCGTCCGGAGCGACGCCGGATTCCGCCAATGCGAGCGCGGGCAGGGCGTCGAGGGGGCGGGGCAGCCGCGCAGGCGGTGTTCTTCGGACGGGCACGCGGTTCACGAGAAGTCCCGGGCGCGCACCGCGTTTTTCCAGTCCGGCGGCGAGCTCGATGGAGGTCGCGAGCGCGGAAAAGTCCAGCGTCGTCGCCACGAGGTAGCGGCCCCCCGCGAGGAGGCGGGTCGCCTCGCGGCTCCGGTCCTTGAAGCCGTCGTAGAGGCCGTCGAAGGCGCGGAAGAAATCGGCGAGGTCAGCGAGGAAGCCGAGGCCGAGGACCTTGTCGGCGGCTCGCAGGAGCGCGGCACCCCCGCGCGACGCCTCCGAGAACGCACGGCCGAAAAAGCCGTCCCGTCTCAGAAAGAATCGCAGTGCGTCGTTCTCGAGAAGCGTGACGAGTCGCTCCGGCGCGGCCAGGAAGTCGAGTCCCCGTGCGGCGGGCGGCGTATCGAGGACGAGGAGGTCGACGTCGGGATCCCCCGCGTGCTCGTGGAGGGCCTCGACGCCCATGTACTCGAGGACCCCGGGGAGGGAATCGACGAGGCCGGAATAGAGGCGGTTTCGATGGATTCTCGCGAGAGCCTCCGGGCTTGCCGTGCGCGAGAGCAGCCGCTCGAAAGTCGCCTTCGGATCGATCTGGAGCGCGAAGAGCCGCCCGCGCCCGCCCTTCGGAATTCCGGAAACGCCCACCTCGGTGGGGTGCCCGGATTTCGCGTCCGCTTCCGAGAGGCCGAGGGCCTGGGCGAGGCGCCGGGCCGGGTCGACCGTCAGGACGAGCGCGCGCCGCCCCCGGCGGGCCGCCGCGATCCCGAGCGCGGCCGAGAGGGTCGTCTTTCCGACGCCTCCCGGGCCGGTGAGGACGATGAGCCTCTCCTCGTCGAGCCAGGGGCGCAGGTCGAGCGGGTGCGCAAAGGCAAAAGTGGGAAAGAGGGGATCTTTGCTTTCCCGAGCAGGGGCGCGGCCGGAGCGCTTCGGGTTGGATTCTCGAGAGATCGCGAGGAGATTTTCTTCGAAGGTGGTGAGGAAAGCCGAGAAAAACTGCCTGGCCTGTGCGGTCACGGGGCCATTCGGCTCAGAGGGAATCCCCCCCTCCTCTTCCAACTCGTCCGCCTCGATCTCCGGTATCTCGACGAGTGCATTTCCGGTCCCCCTTTTCAGCGGAATCTCGTCTCTTTCTCTTCCCCCTCTCCCGACGCGGTTCAGGACGACGAGAGCCGTCGCGAGGCCGGATTTCTCGCGTGCGCCTGCGATCAGCTCCTCCGTTTCCCGCGCCGCGAAGTCCTCGGGCGCCGAAACGACGACGAGAGCCGACTCCCGGGACTCCGAAAAAAGCGCGTCGAGCCATTCGGCGAGCTTCCTCACGGGCCCGGCGGGCACGGTCGCGAGGAGCGTTCGGGGGAGTGCGACGAGAGAGAGCGCGTGGCCCGTGGCCGGGGCGTCGAGGACGACGAGGTCGACGGGGCTCCCGTGCGCGGACGTCTTCTTCCGTTTCAGGATCTCCCGGATCTTCCCGAGGAGGAGGAGATCGGGGAGACCGGGCGTCGCCCGCGTGAAGAAGCGGAACGCCGGCACCGCGAGGAGCCGGTCGGCGAGCAGCCGGACGGGAGCGACCTCGCGGACGAAGTCCGTGAGGAGCGCGTCGAAGTCCGCGGTGAGTCCGTGAAGGCGCGGAGCGAGCCGCGCCTCGTGATATCCGGAGTCCTCCCTGCCGAAGAGGGCCGCCGCGTCTCCGCGCCCGTCCGTCGAGACGAGGAGGACGTTTCGTCCCGCATCCGCGGCGAGTTTCGCGAGGGCGGCCGCGACGGTGGTTTTTCCGACGCCTCCCTTGCCCGACACGACGAGAAGCCGGCGCGCGACGAGGCTCGCGGGAAGAGGGGGAGGTCGCACGGCCGCAGCCTATGCGAGGAGGTGCCCGAGCCCCTCGGACTCGAGGATCGCGATCCACTTCCTGTGGAAGGGCGCGACGACGGGGAGGAGATCGAGCACACGCCCGAGATCGCCTGTCTCGATGACGATGATCTTCCGCGCGATCGCGAGGGGGATGTTTTCCTTGCCCTGAAAATAGCGGTTCGCGACGGCCGGCGCCATCGTCATGCTTACGGCGGGCTCCCAGGACCGCTTCGCGTCCCCCCAGACCCAGGCGAGATGCTGCCGGTTCCGGACCGCCTTCCCCTCGCAGTACGTCACGTTCAGAACGAGATCCGTCCCTGCGAAAACGAAACGCTGGGGAGTCTTCGTGGCGGCGAGCCGGGGGCCGATCGAAGGGTCCCTGCCGAGCGCGTCGAAGAGACGATCGAAGACTCTCCGAAACTCGTCCTCGTCCCGGAATGGCCGCATAATGGGGCACTCTAGCAGGGGGCCTGATGCGCCTCCGCGGAAGGATGAGCGCATGTCCGATTCCCTGTTCGACCAGCTTCGGGCCCGGGGCGAAGGCTTTCTCACCGAGATCTCCAACAACCTCATGGCGAACCCGGCGTTCATCGAGGTCCTGAAGAAGGGCATCGCCGCCAAGGAAGAGGTCGACAAGCGCGTCGCAGAGGGCCTCAAGGCGATGAATGTCGCGACCCGCCGGGATCTCTCGAAACTCGAGAAGCGTCTCGGCGAGATGGAGGCAGAGTTCGCCTCCCTGAAGGCCGCGGCCTCGAAGCCGGCGGCGAAGCGGGCGGCCCGCAAGCCCTCCCGGCGAAAGGGATAGGAGCGAGATGGCGGAAAAGGCGGACACGGGCGCGGTCGAGCGCAAGGCCTCGCGGCTGCGCCGGGCCGGAGCCGGTGGCCGCGTTGTGCGGTTCCCGAAGGTGCGGGAATCCACGGCCCGGAGGGAGAAGGTCGTCGTCACCGGCGGCGCCGGCTTCTTCGGCGAACGGCTCGTGCGCGCTCTCGTCGCGCGCGGTGACCGGGACGTCGTCGTATTCGACCTCGTCCCGCCCGCCGACCTGCCCGACGTGAGGCACCGCTTCCTGGATCTCAACCTTCCGTTCGCGGACGGAACGCTCTTCAAGCTCCTCAAGGAGGAGCGGCCGGACGCGATCGTCCATCTCGCGCAGCTCAGGAGCCCGTCCCGCCAGACGACCTACGCCCACGAGCTGAACTCCATCGGCGCGCTCCACGTCTTCGCCGCCGCGGGAGAGGCGAAGGTCCCCCGCATCCTCCTGGGCTCGACGTCCCTCGTTTACGGCGCGCGCGGGGACAACCCGAACTTCCTCACGGAGGACCACCCGCTGCAGCCGGACGCGGAGGACCGCTTCGTGCGCGACTTCGTGGAGGCCGAAAACCACGCGCGCGCGCACGTAAAGCGCCATCCCGACGCGCGGGTGCAGATTCTGAGGTTCGTTCCCCTCCTTTCCCCGGAAGTGCGCGATTACCGGGCTCGGCTCTTCGCGGCCCCCTTCTCGTGGCAGCTCATGGGATACGACCCACTTCTTCAGGCGCTCCACCCGGACGACGCGATCGACGCGCTCGTGCGCGCGCTCGACCGGCCGGAGGCGCAGGGCGTCTTCAACATCGCCCCCGAGGGCGTCGTGCCGCTGTCGTCGATCCGCATGCTCTTCGGCTCTCTCGGCGTGCCCGTACCCCACCCGGTCGCGTATGCGCTTTACGAGGCGGCGTGGCTCCTCGGCGTCGGCGTGATGCCGGGAGTCCACGCGCACTACTTCCGCTATCTCTGCGTCGTCGACGACGCGAAAGCGAGGCGCCTCCTCGGCTTCGCGCCGCGGCACACGACGCTCGAGGTCGTGCTCGAGACGGCGCGCGCTCGTTTCGGAACCGGGCGCCTCCTGGACTTCGACGCCGTTGCGGAGGCGGCGCGGTCCGCGCGCTACGAGTTCGAGCGGCGCGTCCACCCGCGGGCCCTGCCGGGCGCGGCGAGCGCGGCGAGCGCCTCGGTGGGAGCGGTGTCGTGAGCGCCCGCCGCCGCCCTGCGCCCCACGCGGCCCCGCCCGCGCCGCCCGGGCCGCCCGCTCATGGGGGCGACCCGGGATTCACTCCGTCTCTTCTGCCCGCGAGCCCCGAGGATTTCCTTCACGCGATGCTGGGCGAGGCCGCGCGCTTTCTCGACGGTCATCCGGAGTTCAAGTCGCCTCGCGCCGCCGTCGACCTCTGGAACCTCTTTCGGAACCGCTCGCGGACGTTCGAGCTCGACGACTTCGGCTACGACGAGGTGGCGGCGCGGCCATGGATCGAGCTCTTCGACTTCCTCTATTCCGTCTGGTGGCGCGTGACGCTTTCGGGCGTCGACAACATCCCGATGAACGGCCGCGCGCTTCTCGTGGCGAATCACTCGGGCGTCCTTCCGTGGGACGGCGCGATGATCAAGCGCGGCATCGCCCGCGACCACGCCGCCCATCGCACGGCCCGGATGCTCGTCCTCGACATGTTCACGACGCTTCCGTTCCTCCAGCCGTGGCTCCGGCACATGGGCGAGGTGCGGGCCTGCCCCGAGAACGGGGAACGCCTCCTGCGGCGCGACGAGCTCGTCGGGGTCTTCCCGGAGGGCGTGAAGGGCGTCGGCAAGCTCTTCCGCGACCGGTACCGGCTCGCGCGGTTCGGACGCGGCGGCTTCGTGCGGCTCGCGCTCCAGACGGGCGCGCCCGTCATTCCGGTGTCGGTCGTCGGAGCCGAGGAGATTCACCCGAATCTCGCACGGCTCGACTTCATCGGCAGGCCGCTCGGGCTGCCGTATTTTCCCCTGACCCCGACGTTCCCTCTCCTCGGACCGCTTGGCGTACTGCCTCTCCCGACGAAGTGGTGGATCGACGTCGGAAAGCCGATCGTCTTCGGCCACGGACCGGAGATCGCGGACCGCCCGATGATCGTGAACGAGCTCGCGGACCAGGTGCGCTCCACGCTTCAGACCATGATCGACTCGCGCCTCTCGCGCCGGGGCAACGTCTTCACGGGCGAGTAGCGACTTGGCGGCGTCAGCGGCCTCGCACCGCCTTCATGCGGTCGAGGTCGGCCTCGAGGGCGAGGAGCGACGCGGCGAGACGCGTCGAGACGCGCTCGCGGGCACGGTCGCCGTGAACCTTCACGCGCGAAAGGTCCCGCGCGCAGGCCGGCCGAAGCGTGAGTCCGTGCTTCGCGAAGAGGCGCTGGAAGCGCCTGAAATCGGAGTCGAGGAGCGCCATCGTCGAGCGGTAGGCGTACTCGGCGATGCGGATGCGCCCCGACGTGCGCATGATGTTCCTCATGAAGTGGGGGAGCTCCTCCGGCCTCGGCTCGAAGACGACGATGTCGGCGTCGGGATCCTCGCGGCGATAGCGCGTGAGGCCATAGCGCAATCGCGAGTGGAGCGTGACGCGGAACGTCTGGTCGAGGATCGTCGTGAGCCCGCGGCTCCGGAGCGGACCGGCCTCTTCGAGCCCCAATCGGCGGATCCCGCTTTCGGAATGCGCGATCTTCATCGGAACGAGAGGGTTGACGCAGATCGTGAGTCCGCACCGCTCCCTCAAAGCGAGTGAGATGTGCGCCGTCTTTCGCACGCCGCCGTCGACGTAGTCGACGCCCTCGATCCGCACGGGGCGGTAGAGGCCCGGGATCGCGCACGAGGCCGCCACGGCCTGGGAGATGGGAACGCCCTCGTGCCCCGGTGCGCCGAAGGCAGTCGTCCCTCCGGTGTCGAGATCCACGGCGACGAGGCGGAGCGACTTTTTGAGGAGGCGGAAGTCGTTCGTGCGGCCGGCCTGCGAGAGCCACGTGCGCATCCATTCTTCGAGCCCCTCGTTCTGGAAGATGCCGGACGGCAGGAGCTGTCCGAGCGACTGCACGAGGTCCGTGAGCGTGGTCTCCCGGCGGTTCTTGTAGAAGTCCCACGCGGCGTCGAGCACCGTGAACGGGGCCGTCGCGAGCCGGCCCGCGATCTCGCCGATGTTCAGGCGGAAGAGCGCGAGATCGTCGATGTCCGTCCGCGTGCCTGCCGAGCGGGTCACGTTCCGGAAGAGAAGACCCGGTGTCACGCCGTTCGCGAGGAGCGCCGAGATGTATGCGCCCGCGGAGACGCCCACGAAGACGTCGAAGTCGTTGATCGAGACGTTTTCGAGCCGGTCTTCGAGGGCCGCGAGCGTGCCGATCTCGTAGATCGCGCCCGTCACGCCTCCTCCGGCACAGACGATTCCGAGACGCTTCCGGATGGGGGATGGAAACGGCTTGAAGGCGCGCTCGGAGTAAGCGTTCCCGAGCCTTTCGGGCCCGGGCTGTCGGCGTTCGGCGGCCATCAGTTTTCTTGAAAAGAAGGCGCCGCCTTTCGGGCGGCGCCTCTCAGTCTATCCGATTCAGGGGCCGGTTCAGCGCGAGGCGCGTGCCGCGCGGGGGGCCCTGCGGGACTTCAGCGCGTCGATCTTCTTTCCGAGTCCGTCCACCTTCGCCGAAAGGGAGCGGAGCTCCTTGCGGGTCGGGACGTTGAGGGAATGGAGACCCTTCTCGACGGCGGTGCCGACGGTCTCGGTCACGTTCTTCGCGACTCCCTCGGCGCGGCGCGCGGCCTCGGCGCCGGCCTTCTGGACGCGGTTCTGTACGTCGCCGCCGACCTTCCCGGCGTTCGCGCGGAGCTTCTGGCCGAGATCCCGGCCCGACTCCATCACGTTCTCGACGAATGCACGGGGATCCTTCGCGAGGGCCTGGCTCTTTTTCCTGAAGTCCTTCGCGGCGACCTTGACCTTCTTTTCGGTCGTCGTCGCGACGCTCCGGGCCTTGACGCTGAGAGCGTCGAAGCGGCTGCCGGCGTTCTTGAGAGCCTTCTCGACGGGCGCGGGGACGGTGAACGGGAGTTTCGAGGCGGATTTCCTGGACGTGGTTTTCATGCGGTTCTCCTTTTCCTGTTCTGCTTTCGGATCGACACCTTGATGCGGGGTCTGGGGGAGCGCGCCGGCGGCCGACGCGGCCTGGAAGGCCGGGGAATCCCGGCCGGGAACGTGCTGTGGGCGAGGGACTCGAGCTGCGCGAGGCGAGCCCTCAGGTCTTCGATTTCTTTCGCGAGCTCGGGCTGCGTGCTCGGCGAGAGACGCGCCGCGATATCGCGCACGCTGCCGACGACGTCGGCGAGACTCTCGCGGAACACGAGTCCGACGTCCTCGCGCAGGCGCGTTCCTTCTTCCCACGTGAGGCGGCCCTTCTCGACGAGGCCGCCGACGATCTTCTCGACGTCCTGGCGGGCGCCCTCGAGCCTCTTCGTCAGAGGGGCGAGCGTTTTTCCGAGAGCCTCGGGGCGCGCGGCGCGGCGGAGGGATTCGGCGACCCGGGTTCCCCCGACGCGCTCCACGGCTCCGGCCACGGTCTCCGCCGCCTCGCTTCCCGCCCGGAGGAGTCGGGCGAGCGTATCGGCCGAGGCGAGAACCGGCGTCCGGCTCGAGGCGAGCGCCCGGGAGAGAACGCGAGCCGTGATGTCCTCGCCGGAATCCGCCGCCACGACCTTAACGTGATCGCCCAGGGACACCGCTTTCGCGAGGTCGGCCAGTGTCACGAAGCGGCGCTCGCGCGCCTCGTAGAGCTTTCGGTTGCGGTAGCGGACGATGCGACGGGTCTCACTCATGCGGTAAATATAACGCGACGCGTAAACAATGTCAAGCGGAAGCTGACGCGGCGCGTCAGCGCCGCGCTTCCCGGCTAACATGCCGCTCATGCCCCGACCCGCGGCTCCCGCGTTCTCGCCGCCCGCGCTTCCGCGGGGGACGGCGCTCACGTGCCGCTCCTGGCTCACGGAGGCGCCCTACCGGATGCTCCTGAACAACCTGGACCCGGAAGTCGCGGAGAGACGCGAGGATCTCGTCGTCTACGGGGGATCCGGCAAGGCGGCGCGGAACCCCGAGTGTCTCGAGGGGATCCTCGAGTCCCTGAGGACTCTTTCTGACGACGAGACCCTGCTCGTCCAGTCCGGCAAGGCCGTGGGCGTCTTCCGGACGCACGAGGACGCTCCCCGCGTGCTCATCGCGAACTCGAACCTCGTGCCGCATTGGGCGACGTGGGACGAGTTCCGGCGCCTCGAGTCCCTCGGCCTGACGATGTACGGCCAGATGACGGCGGGCTCCTGGATCTACATCGGGACCCAGGGAATCCTGCAGGGCACTTACGAGACGTTCGCCGAGGCCGCACGGCGCGACCTCGGATCGAAGGACGGGTCTCTTGCCGGTCGGCTGGTGGTGACTGCCGGCCTCGGCGGCATGGGTGGCGCGCAACCCCTCGCGGCCACGATGTGCGGCGGGACGGCCCTCGTCGCGGACGTCGACGGGGCGCGGATCGACAAGCGGCTTGCGACACGCTACGTCGACGAGCGCGTCGACGATCTCGATACCGCGATCGACCGGGCGCTCGCCGCGCGGGACCGCGGCGACGCGCGCTCGTTCGGCGTCCGTGCGAACGCGGTCGACCTCCTCGAGCGCCTGCTCGAGCGCGGAATCGTCCCGGACATCCTGACGGACCAGACCTCCGCACACGACGAGCTGAACGGGTACGTGCCGCACGGCCTGCCGTACGAGGACGCGCTCCGCCTGCGCGCGGACGACCCCGGCGCGTACATCCGGCGCTCGATCGCGTCGATGGGGGCGCACGTCCGGGCGATGCTCGCGCTCAAGGAGCGCGGCGCGGTCGCGTTCGACTATGGCAACAACCTCCGGGCGGGCGCCGTGAAGGCCGGCGTCGCGAACGCGTTCGACATCGTGGGGTTCGTTCCCCTCTACATCCGCCCGCTCTTCTGCGAGGGCAAGGGGCCCTTCCGGTGGGCGGCGCTCTCCGGCGATCCTGCGGACATCGCCGAGACCGACCGCGAAATCCTCCGGCTCTTCCCCGAGAACGACGCGCTCCGCCGCTGGATCACGCTCGCGGGGGAGCGCGTCGCGTTCCAGGGCCTGCCCGCCCGCATCTGCTGGCTCGGCTACGGGGAGCGCGATCGCGCGGGCCTCGCGTTCAACGAGCTCGTGAGGACCGGGCGCGTCAAGGCGCCGATCGTCATCGGCCGCGACCACCTGGATTGCGGCTCGGTGGCGTCTCCGAACCGGGAAACCGAAGCGATGAAAGACGGCAGCGACGCCATCGCGGACTGGCCGCTCTTGAATGCGCTCCTGAACACCGCGGCCGGTGCGACCTGGGTCTCGCTGCACCACGGGGGCGGAGTGGGGATCGGGTATTCGATCCACGCCGGCATGGTGGTCGTCGCGGACGGGACGGCGAAGGCCGCGGCCCGATTGAAACGCGTGCTCACAACGGACCCGGGCATGGGGATCATCCGGCACGCCGACGCCGGGTACACCGAGGCGATCGACGCGGCACGGCGCCACGGGGTTTCCATTCCGATGGCGCGCTGACGGCCTTGGCGCCGCCGACGTTTCGCGTCCGCCGGTCCCTCGTCACGGGCCTCTTCGTCGCGGCGGCCGCCGCGCTCGCTTGCACGCTCGCCGCACGGCTCGCGGCGGTCTCGGCCGGCGCCCGGGAGGCGCGCGCCGCGATCTTTCTTTCCGGGGTCGAGGAGGCCCTCGAAAGAGACGGCGATACGCTTCGAAGAACCGCCGACCGGATCCAGGCGGGACCGGAGTTCGCGGCGATCGCGGACGGGGGCGGCGCGGAAGTCCGACCGGCCCGGCTCTTCTCCATCCTCGGGGACTCGCTGCCGAAAGGACCGGGATGGGGCGCGGTCTTCTTCGACCGGACGAGCCGTCCGGTGGCGTGGGCGGGCGACGCCGCGGGGCTGGAAGCCGAACGCGGCACGGCGGCGACGGGCTTCGTCACCTCGTTTCACGTCACGCGGGCGGCTCTCGGGTGGGTGGCCCCGCGCGGCGACCGCGGTGCGCGGGGAACGCTCGTGGTGACGCGCCGCTATCCCACCGGAATCCTGCGCCCCGACCCGATCGAGTTCCTGGGTATTCGGAACGGCGCGACACGCCTGAGAATCCGCCTCACGGCGTCCGACCGGAGGGATCGTCTTCTCGCGCTCTCCGTCGAGCAGGCCCGCCCGGAGGTCGCCGACGAGGACACGGCGCGCGCCCGCGGTCTCGTCCCCGCGATTCTCCTGTCCGTTCTCGCGATCGCCCTCGGCCTCTCGACGCGGCGTCTCGAGATCGGAATCGTGGCGGCGCGATTCGCGCTGCTCCTCGGGACGCCTCGGGGCGCGTCCGGTATTTTCGCCGTGGGCTGGGACCCGGCGGCCGTTCTGGGCCTTTTCGCGACGCCCGCGGACGTCTTCCTCACGGGCTTCGCGGCGCTCGTGTTCGCAAGGGCCCTCATCCGGCGCGCCGGCCGCCGCGCGGCCGGCCCCGGAGCCTTCGAGCTCCTCGCCGCGCTCGCGCTCGCACTCCTCCCCGGAATCCTCGGGCGCGGCGCCGCGCGGATCGCGCCGGACCTCTTCGACACGATGAGCCTCATGCCGCGCGGACTGCCGGACTTCCTGGCGCAGACGGGTCTTCTGGCGGTTGCGACGGCGGGTCTCGCGGCAGCGGCGCTCCTTCTGCGGCACGCTCCGGCGAAGCGCGGACCGTCCTTCGTGGCGACGCTCGCGCTCGTCTCCCTCGTCGCGTCCCTCGCAGCCGGCGGTTCACTCTGGCACGCTCCGCTCCTCGCGCTGGCGTCCCTCGCGTCCGCGCGGGCCCTCTCCCGCCGGATCCCTCCGACTCCGGAGACGGACCTCCTCGCGCGGGTTGCGACGGCCGTGTTCGTCCTTTCTTCGGCAACGCTTCTCTTCGCCTCGGGCCTCGCCGAGGGACGGCTGCGCTACGCGGACGACGCGATCGCGCGCGCGGAGTCGCTCTCCCAAGGCGACGTTTCCCGCGCGCGGGCCGAAGCCGTGCGCCGCTTCGAAGAGCGCGTCGCCGCGCCGGCACTCGAGCCGTGGATGCCCGCCGGCGAACGCACGAATCCCGACGATCTCGCGCGCGCCCTGTGGGTGCGCGGCGCCGACGAGAATTTTCCCGAGCTCGGCGACACGCTCACGATCCGGAGTCCTCTCGGAGCCACCCTGTCGTCGTTCGGTGTCATTCATCCGGGGCGGCGGGCGAGCGATCTCGTTCTCCCCGCGGTGATTCCGGCCGGATTTCCGTCTGCGTTTCTGCACGTACCCTGGCCGCGGGAATCGGATCGGGATCCTCTGCTCTCGGCGGTCGCTTCCCGCGACGTGCCCGACCGGGTCGCCGTCGAAAGGCTCGAGTGGGACGCCAGCGGAAGGATGACGGGGGCCCGCGGCGAGGGTGTCGAGCTTCCGGCGGCCGTGCTCGCAGTCGCCCGCGGCAAGGGCGAGGCCGTCGCGACGGTTCAGACGTCCGAGGGCCTGCGGCGCGTGCGCGTCCTGGCCTCCTCGTCTGGTTTCGTGGGATTCGCCGCTCCGGCGGAATCGCCGCTCACCGTGAGCGGCGCCGCCGTGGCCGCCGGAGAGGCGGCGCTCCTCCTCATCGTCCCGTTCCTCTTCAGAGGCTGGCCCCTCCGCCCGGCCTCGATCCGGCTCCCGCGCCGGTTCTTCGCGACCTTCCGTGCGCGGCTCGTCGCGCTCGTGCTGGTCTTTGGCGCTCTCCCACTCGCCTTGAGCGTCGTCTTCGTCCGTGTCGCGCTCGAGCGGCACGCCGTGGGGGAGACCGCGCGGCGGTCGCGCGACGTCGTCGCCGAGGGCCGGCGCCTTCTCGAGAGCGACGAGGCGGGCGGCGCCCTGTCGGCGGAGGCCGCGCTCAATCGGGCGGCGGGCGTCATAGGCTGGGATCTCCTTCGCTACCGGGACGGAACGCTCGTGGCTGCCTCGCGCGCGCTCCCCGTCGCGGCGGGCATCGCGCGCGAAATGCTCGCGGCCCCCGTCGCACAGGAGCTCGCGGAGGGGCGCCCCGCCGCGTTCTCTTCCCGCGGAGCGCTCGCTCCCGGAGCCCCGCGCGTGGTCGAGGCCGCGGAATCGGTCTCGTCCGACCGGCGCGAAGCTCTCGCCGTCGTCGTGGCCGAGGACGAAGCCGTAAGGTCCGCCGCGGACGCCCTCCTGCTGCTCTCCGTCGCAGTCGCTCTCGCCGCCGTGGGTCTCGGGGGACGGGCCGCCCTCGCGCTCGGGGGGCCTCTCGAGGAGCTCATCGCGGCGACGGCGAATGTCGGCGAAGGGCGGCCGTTGCCGCCGCTCGTGCGTCCCGCGAACGTGGACCTGGCGCGCCTCATCGACGCGTTCACCGAGATGTCGGCGCGCGTCGAGGAACGGACGGCCTCGCTCGCCGAGGAGCGCGCGTCCGCACTCGGGCTCCTCGGAAACCTCACGGCCGCGGTCCTCCTCTTCCGGCGCCACGATGGGACCGTTCTCCTCTCGAATCCCGCGGCGGACCGGCTGCTTCCCGGGGAAAGCCTGCGCGAGAGGCTGGCCGGCGCGGGGTGGGAGCCGCTCCGCGCGGCACTCGAGGAAGCCGCGGCTCTACCCTCGCCGTTCGAGACCCGCGCGACGATCCCGGGGCCCCTCGGAGAGCGATTCTTTCGCGTCGCGATCGTGACGCTCCCGGGCGAAGAGCGGAGCACGCGCGTGCTTCTGCTCCTCGAAGACCTCACGGATTTCCTCCGCGCGGACCGGCTCGCCGCGTGGGTGGAGGCGGCCCGCTCGATCGCGCACGACATCAAGAACCCGCTCACGCCGATTCGCCTCGCCGCGGAGAGGCTCGGACGTTTCGAGGCGCGACACGAGACGCCTCCGCCGGGCGCCTTCGGGGAGGTCGCCTCCGGAATCCTCCGGCAGGTGGGAATCCTGACGCACCGGATCGGGCGTCTCGGGCGGTTCGGGGACCCCGCGGCGGTGGAACGTCGCGTCCTCGATCGCGCGGCGGTCGAGTCTCTCCTCGACGAGGTGGCCTCCGATTTCCGTGCGCACGAGACCATCGAGATCGAGGTCGACACCGCGAAAGACCTCCGGGCCTTCGCCGCGGATCCCTTTCTCGTCCGCGACGCCCTGATGAACTTCGTGGTCAACTCCGTCGAGGCGATCGGGACGTCCGGGGGACGCATCCGCCTTTCCGCCGAGAATGCAACGCTACCCGCGGGGGGCGCGGCGGTCCGCTTCACGTGCGCCGACGATGGCCCGGGAATCGCGGAGGGAGCCGCCAGGCAGCTCTTCGATCCGACGTTCTCCACGAAGTCGCGCGGGTCCGGAATGGGCCTCGCGGCCGTTCGCCGCGCGGCCGAGAGGCACGCGGGAATCGTCTTCGCGCATCCGCGGCCGGGCGGCGGACTCATCGTCGGCTTCACGGTGCCCGCGCTATCATCGTCCTCGTGATTCCTCCGGCCTCTCGCCGGCGCGACTCGGGCGCGAGGGACCGTACGGCCAGCCGGTGCGTCGCGGCCGCTCTCGGCCTTGCGCTTCTCGCGTCCGGTGCGTCGTCCTGCCGGAGGGAGGAGCCCGCCCCGGGCCCGGGCACGACGCCCGCGACACCGCGCGGCGACGCCTTGTTCCTCGCCGAAGCGCCGGCGTTCGTCCCCGACGATGTCGACGCCGAGCTCGAGGCCATGCGGGTCACGCGCCTCTACGTCCCCGCCGCGACGATGTCCCGCTCCGGTGCCATCACGGCTCTTCCGCCCCCGCCGACGCCCCTCAAGCGGCCGCTCGTCTTGACCGTGCTCGCCGAGGAGGGCGCCGCGTCGTCCGTCACGGGGCGGGGAGCGGCCGCCGGGGCGGAGTGGGCACGGAGTCTCTCGAAGATCCTCGCGGACGCCCGCAGCTGGGGGCAGGTCGAAGGAATTCACTTCCACCTCTGGCCTTCTCCCGAGATCGCGAAGGACCTGGCTGCGGCTCTTGCGGCCGTGCACGGGGCGCTTTCGGTGCCCGTGTCCGTCACGCTTCCGCCCGTCGCGAAGCCGGAGCGGTGGAAGCCGCTCTACGGCGTGGCGAGAGAGGCCCTCGTCCTGGCGTTCGGGAGACGCCCCGAGCTCGGCGGACAGATCGTGAGCGAGCTTCCGGAAGAGGTCGCGCGGGAATTTCCGCTCCCGTTCCGCCTCCTCATCGCGTTTGGTGGATACGGGAGAACGGGAGACGGTTCGACGTTTGCCGGAAGGCTCCTTCCCGACGGGGCGATCGACGCGTTCTCCGAGGACCGCGCGCTCGACTTCGATTTCGGTCAGCTCTTTTCTTCGGAGCCCGGCACCGTTTGCACCTTCAAGCCGCGGGCGGGCGCGAGGGGCTCGACGCTTTCGCCGGACGGGGGCTACGCGCGGTTTCAGTTCCCCACGATGGGCGAAGGACTGCGATTCCTCGCTGCCGCGGGACGGTGGTCGATCCCGAACTTCCGGGGCCGGACGTTTCTCGTGGGCGGCGTGCCCCGGGACGGCTATCTCGTGGGCTATCCGGCCATCCGGGCCCTCCTGACGGGAAAGTCCATGGAGCCGCGGCTTGTCGTCGACGCACTGCCGCAAGGCGCGGGGCGCGGCCAGACTGAATTCACGCTTCGCGCGACGAATATCGGGCCGACACCCACGGACCTCTCGCATTACAACAGCTGGGTCCAGGTCCGAGTCGACGGTGGGGTCGTCGCATCGGTAAAGGCGGGCGACTTCGACCGGTACGAGCAGCGCACGTCCGCGGCCGAGGGCTCGAAGATCACGAGCTCGAGCCGCGCCGTCGTCTGCCGGCTGTTCGAGAACATCTGGGTGCCGGGCGAGACGAACCACTCGGGGACGATCCGGGTGGCCGGTCCGCATCCCCGCGTCTACCTCAGCTGGCACCTGACGCAGCCGGACGGAAAAACGACGAACGGAACCGAAGTCGAGGCCTCGCTCGCGCCGTCCGCTTCGGCCGCGCCGGCGCGCACTGCGCGCACCGCGCACCACGGCCGTCGGCGCTGAGCGGACGGGTCAGGAGGGTTCGGCCGCGGCGCCGAGCCAGCCACGCTCCTTCGCGGCCTGCTCGGCGAGGCGCACCGCGAGGAGCGCCCCCGCCCGCCGGAGGTGGTCTGCGGCGAGCGTGAGCGTGACGCGCCGTCCGGCGGATTCGGCCCTGAGGACGAGAGTCTCGTCGCGCCCCGCCGACTCCACGGGACCCGAGAGGTTCTCCGGGTCGGCGAGGTCGAAGGCCTGCTTTCTCGCGCGGAAGATTTCGAGGAGTTCCGTTCCCGACGGTGCGTCGGCACCGAGACGCAGCTCCACCCTCAGGAGATGCCCGTGGAACACGCCGGCGCGGGCAGACAGGATCGTGAGCGGAATCTCGCGGGGCAGGAGCATTGCGAGGTCACCCGCGACGCGGGATTCGAAGTCCGCGGAGTCGGCCGGCGCGTGGCTGTTGAACGCGACCTGCGTTCCAAGGACCTCCTTCGGCACCGGCCGGAAGGTCGCGAGCGCGAGGGCCTGCTGGAAGAGCTCGTCGAGCGCCGCCTTGCCGAGCTCGCTCACCGGGCGATCGACGGCGGCCGTGACGCCCACGACCGGGGAGACGGCGTCGACGGCCCGCACGACCTCGTCGAGCACGAAGGCCACGGGGTGCGGCGTGAGGTAGAGGGATCCCGCGGGGAGGCGCGCCGCGCTTCCGTCTTCGGCGGGCACGACGAGCGGCTGCCCGTTGCGAACACCCGAGAGATCGATCGCGAGCGCGTCGTCCGTTCGCGTCGCGAGGAAACGCGCGGTCTCGTCGGGGCGGCCGCACAGGAATGCGATCCGGCACGTCTCGAGCGCGTCGCGCGTGAGGGGTGCGATGAAGGCGACCTCGTCCTCGTCGGCCGCGAGCACGCCGCCTTCGCCACCGGTCTGGTGGAAGAGGTGGACCCGGGAGGCGGGAAATGCCCGTTCGGTGAGGACGGCGCGCACGTCCCGGCCGAGCAGCGTCGTCGGTTCGACGAGTGCGACCGGAAAAGTGGGGCCGCCCGTGCGCGGGTCCGTCATGCCGCGGGGTCCCGTGGGCGGCCGCGGACAAGGCCGAACAGCCGCACGAGGGGGGCGGAGGCGGCGTAGACCGAGAGCGTCGAGGCGAGCGCGTACTGCCGCAGCACCCAGAACAGGCCGAAGACGAGGACGAAGAAGGGGACGATGAGCACCGCGCGGCGCGACTTGAGATCGACGTCCTTGAACGATCGGTATCGGAACGTCGAAACCATGAGCCACGAGAGAACGGCGGTGACGACCAGGAACGCGGCCTTGATCTCGTAGCGCGGGGAATCGGAAAGAACCCAGATGAGCCCGCAGAGCGCCCCGGCGGCCGACGGAATCGGGAGGCCGACGAAGTAGCGTTTGTCGACGACGTGAATCTGGACGTTGAAGCGCGCGAGGCGGCACGCGCCGCAGACGACGAACAGGAAAGAGACCAGGAGACCGGCCCGCCCGAAGTCGATGAGCCCCCAGCGGTAGACGAGGAACGCGGGGGCGACTCCGAAGGAAACGACGTCGGCCAGCGAATCGAGCTGTTCGCCGAAGGCCGACGTTGCGCCGGCCCAGCGGGCGACGCGGCCGTCCAGACCGTCCAGGATCGCGGCCGCGAAGATGAGCATCGCGGCATAGTCGAAGCGGCCTCTCACGGCCATGTCCATCGACAGGTAGCCGCAGAACACGTTGCCCACCGTGAACAGGGCGGGCAGCACGTACACCCCCCGGCGCACGCCGCGACGCGGCGAAGGAGGGCTCTCGCCCAAAAGCGCCTTAGTGGGCCGAGACGCGCGCGCGGTGCTCGCGCACGATCTCTTCCATCCGGTCCTTCAGGTGCAGTTTGTGTTTCTTGAGGCGCTTCTCTTCGATTTCCTCGTCCGTCGAGAGGAACGTCTTGCTCGCGAGCTCGGCGAGCCGCTTCTCGTGATCGTGATGATCACGCAGAAGGGAACGGAACTCCTCGTTCTGGCTCTCGAGCTCGTGCTTGATCTCCTCCGTAAGGGTCTGCATCGCCACCTCCTTGGATGAACTGGATCATCGACCGGAGTCTCCCTTCATCGCCGGGGGCCCGTCAAGACGTCTCGGACCGCCCGTTTTCCGGACCATCACGAGCGCGTCTTCCCCGTCGAGGTAGTAACGGCCCCGGCGACCGGCCTCGGCGAAGCCGATCCGCGTGTAAAACGTACGCGCCGGAGCGTTCGAGAACCGGACTTCGAGGAAGATCTCCGCCCCGTTCACGCGCGCGCAGAACGCGAACACCTCTTCCATGAGCGCCGAGGCGACGCCCTGCCGGCGGAACTCCGGCGCGACGGCGATCTTGTTCACATGCACCTCGCCCCCCGCGAACGCGCAGAAGACGTAGCCGGCGAGCCGCCCGCTCGAAAGGGCGACCCGATTGAACCGCCAGGGAGCGCCGACTTCCACCTCGAAGTACTCGCGTTTCCAGGGAACGGAGAACGAGAGGCGCTCGAGCATCGCGACGCCGTCGAGGTCGACGTGGTGCGCGTCCCGCAAGGTGAAGGGCTCGGGGAGCGCGCTCAGGACGCGTCCCTCGCCCCTCGCGCCTCGGACGCGGTGCGCCTCTCCTCGGCCGCGCTCGGTCTTCCGTAGAGGAGGGCGCCCGGGAGAGCCTGCCCGCGGGACGCGATACGCGCCGCGGCCGCCGCGAGAGGAAGGGAGAGGAGACCGAGATCGAGCACGGGAAGCCCGCGCGCGGAGGCGTCGCTTTCCACCTCGATCCTGGGGCGTGGCGGAGCGGCCGCGGCGATCTCCCCGTCTCTCCGTGCGGCCGAGTGGACGTCGCCCCGGCCGGCGTCCAGGACGAAGACGGCATCGCCGGGCTCCGGGAGCGCTTCGTGGGCCGCTTCGAACGTCGTCACGAGGACGAGAGGAACCGCGCGCGCCCTCGCGAGCCCCCGCCCGAACGCGAGTCCCGCCCGGAGCCCCGTGAAGGACCCGGGGCCCGAGACGACGGCGACGCGCTCGAGGTCCGTCACCGCGAAGCCCGAATCGGCGAGAACGGAGCGGGCCGCGAGCGGTAGGCTTTCGGCGGCGTTCGGCGGAAGCGCCCGCGCGGCGCCGACGCCGCTTCCTCCCGCCGCGGACAGCGACGGAAACGGGGAAGCCGTGTCGAGCGAAAGGATGCGCATCCGCGGCGTGGCTCGATGCTAGCATCCCCGGCTCCACATGCGCGCGACGCCCATGCTCGAGCAGTACTGGGCTCTCAAGCGGGAAGCGGGAGACGCGCTTCTCCTGTACCGCCTCGGAGACTTCTACGAGATGTTTTTCGAGGACGCGGCGTACGCCGCTCCTCTCCTCGGACTCGTTCTGACCGCGCGGCACAAGGACAGCGACGTCGAGGCGCCGATGTGCGGCATTCCCCAGCACGCCCTCGAGCCGTACCTCGCGCGACTCGTGGCGGCGGGCCGGAAGGTGGCGATCAGCGAGCAGACGGAGGCTCCGTCGAAGGGGCGCGCGCTCGTCGGCCGCAAGATCGTCCGGATCGTCACGCCGGGGACGATCGTCGATCCGGAGCGCCTCGACGCGCGCCGGCCGAACGAGATGGCGGCCGTCACGTGGAACGGAGATGGAGCCGCGGTCGCGACGCTCGACCTCTCGACGGGCGATTTCGTCGTGGTGAAGCTGCCGGAACGCACGGCGCTCGTCGAGTGGCTGATGCGCCGCCTCCCGAGGGAGCTCGTCGTCTTCCCGTCGGACCGCGCCCTCGCCGAGGCGCTCCTCGCCGGCCTCGCGTCGGCGGGAGCGGAGGCGCCCGCTCTGTCGGCGCTCCGGGACGACTCGCCTCGCGGGATCGGAGCGGTGGACCTCCTGAAGAGCCACTTCCGCACCGCGACACTCGACCCGTTCGGCCTTCCGGGCGCGGGCGAGGCGGCGGACGCCGCCGCGGCGCTCCTCTCCTACGCGCGCACGACGCAGCGCTCCGACTGCGACCACGTGAGGTCCCTGCGCACGGAGGCCCCCGAAGAGGGACTCGTCGTCGACGCGGTGACGGCCGGCCATCTCGAGCTCTTCCGGTCGGCCCGCGACGGCGGGCCAAAGGGCACGCTCTTCTCACTCCTCGACCGTACGGGTACGTCTTTCGGCGCCCGCACGCTCCGCCGCCTCGTCGAGAGGCCGCTCGGGCGGCGCGATGGAATCGAGGCCCGTCTCGACGCGGTCGAAGAGCTGCTCGAGGACGGGCCGCGTCTCGAACGGCTCGCCTCTCAGTTTCGCGAGATCCCGGATCTGCCGCGACTGCTCTCGCGCCTCGCGGTCGGGGCTGGATCGCCGCGGGACGCCGGCGCTCTCGGGGCCGGATTCGTGAGCGCGGGTCGACTCGCGGCCTGCCTCGGCGCGCCGCGGGCCGCGCTTCTCGCGCCGGGAGGGGAGGCGTCCCCGGACGGCGTCCCGTTCGCCCTCGGAGAGTCGATCGCGTCGCGCCTCGTGGCCGATCCGCCGCTGAACACGCGCGACGGAGGCGTCTTTCGCGACGGCGTGGACGACGCCGTGGACGAGATTCGGACGCTGCGCCGCGAGTCCGCGTCGATTCTCGCGCGCGTCGAGGGCGAAGAGCGGGCCGCCCGCGCCGTCCCGACGCTGCGCGTGAAGTTCAACCAGGTGTTCGGCCACGTCTTCGAGGTGCCGGGCTCCGCCCGGGCGCGGATCCCCGAGGGCGTCCTGAAGCGGCAGACGCTCGCGAACGTCGAGCGGTACGCCACGCCCGAGCTCGTCGCGGTCGACGAGAAGCTTCGCTCCGCGGACGCGCGCCTTGCCGCGCGCGAGCACGAGATGTTCGAGGCGCTCGTCGCGGAGATCGTCGCGGACGCGCCGCGGATCCTCGCGGCATGCGCCCGGCTGGGTCTCTTCGACGCGCTCGTGTCTCTCGCCCGCGTCGCCCGCGCCGCGGGCTGGGTGCGTCCGTCGCTCGTCGACGAACCGGTCTTGATCGTCGACGGGGGGCGACACCCGGTCGTCGAGGCCCTGCGTCCGCGCGAGCCGTTCATCCCGAACGACACGGCGCTCGGCGGAGAAGACGAGCGTCTCGTCGTTCTGACGGGTCCGAACATGGGCGGGAAGTCGACCTACCTCCGCCAGAACGCGCTCTTCGTGCTCCTCGCGCACGCCGGCTCGTTCGTGCCCGCCGCCTCCGCCACGATCGGACTCACGGACCGCATCTTCACGCGCGTCGGCGCTTCGGATTCGCTCGTGCGCGGGGAGTCCACGTTCCTCGTGGAGATGGCCGAGACGGCGCACATCCTGCGGCACGCGACGGCGCACAGCCTCGTGATCCTCGACGAGATCGGGCGCGGCACGTCGACGTTCGACGGCCTCTCGCTCGCCTGGGCGATCGCCGAGCACCTCCACGACTCGGGCATGCGGCGCGTCCTCTTCGCGACGCACTACCACGAGCTCACGGAGATGGCGCTCGTGAAGAGCGGCGTCAAGAACCGCACGATGACCGCGAAGGAATGGAACGGCGAGGTCGTCTTCCTGCGCAAGGTCGCGGACGGGACGGCGGACCGCTCCTACGGCGTGCAGGTGGCGCGCCTCGCGGGGATCCCGGAGGCCGTGCTCGCGCGCGCGCGGGAGATCCTCGGGAACCTCGAGCGGCAGCAGATGGACGTCGGCGGCCGGCCGCGGCTCGCGGAGCACGCGGGCGAGCCGCCGCCCGCGAATGCGCAACTGGATCTCTTCCGCGGGCAGGGCGAGCTCGTCCTCGACGCGATCGGGCGCGTTGACGTCGACTCGCTCACGCCGCTCGCCGCGCTCCAGCTCCTCGCGTCGCTGCAGCATCGGCTGCGGGGGGAAGAATGAAGACGGAAATCTTTGCTTCGGAGAAAGAGAAGAGAAGGATTTTCTTGGAAGGGGAATAGAAGAGGAGCAGGAGAATGGCTGCCGGACCCGTGTCGCGATTCGTATTTGGCCTCAGCGGCCCTCAGCTGCTTGATACAGAGCGGACGCTGCTCGTCGCGCTCCGACCCCTCGGCATTTTCCTTTCTAAGCAAAATATTCATACGCCCTCCCAGACAGCTTCTCTGCTGGAGGCGTTACGAGGGCTCTTCTCTCCTTCGCCCCTTCTCTTTATCTCCCAGGAAGGCGGCACCGAGGATCCCCTCGGCCCGCTCCTCGGAACGCCATGCGCCTCGTCCGCCGCGTGCGCGGCGGCCGGCACGGACCGCGTGCACGAGAGCGCGTACCTCATGGGGCGGGCGGCGCGGATCCTCGGATTCGACGTGGACCTCGCGCCCGTCCTCGACCTGGGCCAGCCGGGCACGGGTGCGGTCGTCCTCGAGGGGCGCTGCTTCGGATTCCATGCCGAGGACGTCGTGCTCTCGGGGATGATGTTCGTGCACGGACTCGCGCGCGGGGGCCTTGCTGCTGGCGTCAAGCATTTCCCGGGCCTGGGCCGCGCGGGAACGGACACGCGCGTCTCGCGGCCCGTGATCGACGCACACGACGTGGACCTCATGGTCACGGACGTCGCCCCCTTCACGAAGCTCGCGCGGGGTGTCGAGTGCGTCGTCGTGGGGCACGGCGCCTACCCGGGATTCACCGGAGACGACACGCCGGCCTCCTTTTCGCCGAAGCTGCTCGACATTCTGCGCGGCCCGGTTCGTTTCGAGGGGGTCTCGCTCGCCGACGACCTCCTCAAGGGGGCTCTCGACGGGACGCTTCCCGAGCGCGCGGAGCGCGCGGCGCGCGCCGGCTGCGACGCGCTGATCGTGTCGGGGCGAAGCGAATTCTGGGAGGAGTGCGCGGCCCGCGTCGCCGCCCTCGGCGAAGACCCGTCGCGCGACGCCCGCTTTGCCGCCCTGAGGCGCCGCGTCGCGGACGCGCCGCGTCCGCGATTCACCGAGGAAGCCTGGGCGAAGCTGGCAGTAGAGGCAGCGGCCTTCGCCGATCTGATGGCCAAGCCGAGAGAAAAGAGAAGAGAAGAGGAATTCAGATTTTCTTAGAAGGATGAAGAAAAGAAGTAGGGCGAGCGAGGCGCCGGTGCCCCTTGCGACGCCCGCGCGTGCTGTCTGAGCGAAGCGAGTTCACGCGCGAAGGAGCAAGGAGTACCGGGCCGAGCGAGCCCCGCCTCTAGAACGGGACGTCGTCGTCCGCGTCGCCGCCGCCGGCCGCCGAATCCGGAACCGCCGGCCCCGAAGCGCCGGATGCGCCCGCGCCGTCCGGCCGCCCTCCGAGCATCTTCATGTCGCGCGCCTTGATCTCGGTTGCGTAGCGCTTCTGGCCCGACTCCTTGTCGTCCCACGTGCGCGTCTGGAGAGCGCCTTCGATGTAGACGAGGCGCCCCTTGGACAGGTAGCGCTCGCAGATGCTCGCCAGCTTGTCGAACGCCACCACCGTGTGCCACTCGGTCTTTTCCTGTTTCTGCCCGCTCGCACGGTCGTTCCACGTCTCCGTGGTCGCGATGCGCAGGCGCGCGATGGGCACCCCACCCGTAGTCGCCTTCATCTCCGGGTCGGCGCCGAGGTGTCCGATGAGGATGACCTTGTTCACGGATCCAGCCATGGAAATGTCCTCCGATCGAGGCGGATCCTACAATCCTCCCGGTTTGAACGACACGCGGAATCTGGTCCGGTCCACCTGGGGCATCACCGCGTGGACGGTGGTCTCCCGGGCGGCGGGCGTCGTGCGGGACGCGACGATCGCCCGGTTCCTTGGGGCCTCTGCCGCGTCCGACGTGTTCTACACGGCGTACCGGCTTCCGAACACGTTTCGCGCGATCGTGGGGGAGGGCGGGCTGCCCGGGGCGTTCGTCCCGATGGCGAAGAAGGTCGAGCGCGAGCGTCCGGGCGAAGAGGGCGCGTACGCGGGCCGGATGCTCGTCCTGCTCGTCTGCATCCTCGTGGGCCTCGTCTCGATCGGGATCGTCTTTGCAGGCCCGATCGTCGCCCTCTTCGCCGAAGGCTTCAAGGCAACGCCTGGGAAGTTCGAGCTCACAGTCCGGCTGACGCGATGGATGTTCCCGTACATCCTCCTCGTTTCCGTCGCATCGCTCTTCGAGGCCTACCTGAATGCGAAGGGGCGCTTCCAGCTGTCCGCCTCGACGCCGATCGCCCTGAACCTCGCGATCGTCGCGGCGGCGTGGCTCCTCGCGCCGGCGGGAGTGCCGCCGCTGGCCGCGCTGACGGCCGGCGTCCTCTTCGGAGGCGTCCTGCAGGTCGCACTCCAGGGGCCGGCGGTTCGAAAGCTCGGCTTGCGCTTCGCGGGGTCTCCTTTCAAGGACCCGGAAGTGTCGCGAACGGCCATCCAGATCGCTCCGCGCCTCTACGGGGCGGGCGTGGGGCAGATCGCCCTCGTCATCTCGACCCGGACGCTCGCGGCCCTCGGAGACGCGTTCGTGACCTACAACTTCTACGCGTTTCGCATCGTGGACTTCGTGCTCGGCGGCTTCGTCGTGTCCCTGACGCGGACGATCCTCCCGTCTCTCTCGGATCAGGCGCTCGAGAAGGACCGCTCGTCCTACAAGGCGACCGTCGCGTTCGCCCTGCGCCTCATCGGCTTCGTGACGATCCCTTCGATGGCGGGCCTCATGCTCCTCGCGACACCGGTCGTGGACGTCATCTTCCGGCGCGGAAAGTTCGGCGTCTTCGACGTCGAGAAGACGGCGCTCGCGGTGGTCTTCTTCGCCCTCGGCCTCTACGCGGCCGCGGGCGTGAAGATCGTCACGCAGGCGTTCTACGCGCTCCACGACACGCGGACGCCCGTCCTCGTCGCGACGTGCGACCTCGCGGTCTTCTGGGTGCTGTGCGTGTGGCTCGCGGGGCCGATGCAGCACGCGGGCGTCGCGCTGGCGACGGCGGCGGGCTTCTGGATCAACTTCCTCGTGCTGCTGTCCCTCCTCCGCAGGCGGCTCGGCGCCATGGGCGGGGGCGCGGTCCTCGCGTCGCTCTTCCGGCTCGCGCTCGCGAGCGTCGCGATGGGGGCCGTCGTCTGGGCCGTCTCGGCGAGGCTCGTGCCCTACCGGATGATCTGGAGCCTTCCGCTGCGCGTTGGCTGGGTCGCTTCGGTCGCGGCGCTCGGGGCGGCCGCGTTCCTGGCGTTCGCGACGGCTCTGCGCGCGCCGGAGGTTGGCGAGGTGCTCGGGGCGCTGCGGCGGACGCGGCCGTCTTGACGAGCGGTCGAGAGCACTATATGGTTACCATATGTCGCTCAAGACGACGGTTTATCTGGACGAGGCGGACTACCGGAAGCTGAAGACGATCGCCCGGGAGGCGGGACGCGCGCCAGCCGAATTGGTGCGGGAGGCCGTCTCCGAGTATGCGAAGCGCCACGGGCGCAGGCGGCTCCCGAAGAGTCTCGGAGCCGGACGGGGAAAGAGCGATGACGGCGGAAGTCGGGCCGAAGAGCTCCTCGCCGGTTTCGGCCGTTCCTGATGATCGTCGCCGACACCGGCGCCGTCTACGCGCTGATCGACTCGCGTGATCGGCATCATCGCCCTCTTCGAAAGCTGTTCGAGGCCGATCCGGACGCCTGGGTTCTTCCTTGGGCCATCCTTCCCGAAGTGGACTACCTCGTTGGAAAGCGCCTGGGACAGAGGGTCGAGGAAGAATTTCTGGAAGACCTCGCCGAAGGGCGTTTCGCGGTTGACCTCGGCGGCGAGAGCGACCTCGAGGAGGCGTGGCGGATCTGCCGGAAGCACCGTGCGCTCCGCTTGGGCCTCGTGGACGCGGTCGTGATGGCGGTCGCCGAGAGGTTGAAGGCGGAGGCGATCGCGACGCTCGACGTGCGCGACTTCGCGGCCGTGACGCTCGAGGGGTCGCCGAAGCTCTATCCGCGCGACCTCTGAGAGGCGCATACGAACGCCGTCCCTTACAGGATGTCGATCGGGACCGGGGCGAAACAGAGTACGAAGATGAGGAGCACGGCGGCCGCGACGAGCTTTCTCTTGTCGTCGAGGGCTTCGTCCTCGTTCACGACCGGCGGGTGGCGGAGGCCGGTGAAGAGCGTGAACAGCACCCACACCCACCACCCGGGCCACTTCAGGCCGAGGACCGCGAGGACGGCGACGAGCGGGAGTGCGAGGACCCTCTGGAACCGGCCGAAGACGGCGTAGATCGCGTGCCCGCCGTCGAGCTGCCCGAGCGGGAGGAGATTGAGCGCCGTGACGAAGAGCCCGAACCACGCCGCCAGAAAGACGGGATGCTCGATGACGTCGACGCTCGTGTATGTCGCGCCGACGAGAATCTTCTGAAAGAGCTGGACGAGGATGGGGTACTGGAAGATCACCGTTCCGTCGCCGAGCACGGGAGCAGGATTGACGCGCGAGTGCGTGACGCCCCAGGCGAGAAGCGGCAGGGCGACGGCGAATCCCGCTATCGGTCCCGCGACCGCCATGTCGAAGAGCTGCTTCTTGTCGCGGATCGGCTCGCGGATGCGGATGAAGGCTCCCATCGTCCCGACGAGCGAGATCTGGGGCGGAAACGGGATGAAGTACGGAGGCGAGGCGTCGATCCCGTAGCGGCGGCACACGACGTAGTGACCCATCTCGTGCGCGACGAGGATGGCGAGAAGCGGGAGAGAGAACGTCACCGCTCCCTCGAGGAGGTGCGCGAGGATCTGGCGCGGCGCCTCGTCGATTCGAAGGATCCCCGGCCTGAAGTTGATCGCGAACCGCGCGCCCGCGTAGGTCGTCGTGAGAAGGGTGAGCCCGAACAGCAGCCCGTGCAGCCACCAACGTTCCCTCGGCCGCGGCCGTTGGGCCGAAGCGGGCTCCCCGAGGTCGTTCATGCGATCAGGATTGCGGACCGGCGGGGGGCGTGCCGGACGTCGCGGCCTTGGCTTCGGCCTTGGCTTCGGCCTTGCCGCCGACCTTGTGCGAGGCGGATTCCTCGGGCGGGCCCGTCATGTCGCGCAACTCTTTGCCCGGCTTGAACCGGATCGTGAAGCCGGGAGGAATCTGGACTTCCTCGGTGGGACGTTTGGGGTTGCGTCCGATCCCGCGCTTGCGCGGCTTGACCAGGAAGACACCGAATCCGCGCAGCTCGATGCGCTCGCCCCGGGACAGCGCCTGGCGGAGGACGTCGATGATCGTCTCCACTGCCTGTGTCGCCTTCTGGCGCGGCACATGGGCCGCCTCCGCGACCGCGTTGATGATGTCGTTCTTGATCACGTGAGGGGAGTCTACCTGTCCTCGGCCATCTCGTTCAAATCGCTTCGGTTGGGGCGCTTACGTTCTTCTCAGAGGCGGCCGAGGCGCCGCTTCAGGAGGACGATCTCGAGCGCGGTCGCGGCCATCGCGGCGAGCCGTTTGAGCTCCGGCACGGAGGGGGGCTTCTCGTCGGAATCCGCTTCCGCGTAGAGATAGAGGACGGTTTTTCCCTTCAGATTGACCGGGACGACCGCCATGAGTCCGAGACCGCTCGAGGAGAGCGCCTGGAGCGTCGCGGCCGTGCCGGGCAGGTCGGGCTGCGGCCCCACGTAAAAGCCCTCGGTGTTCCTCAGCGTCGCGAAGACCGAGGGCTCGCTGTCCGGAAGACGGAACGACGCGAGTGTGGGCGCGTTCGGCCGCGCGGCCCAGCCCCGAACGTGGTCGGACTGGGCGATGAAGAGAGCCGCGCGCTTCACGTGCTTGCGCGATTCCTCGAGGACGGCGGCCGCGATGTCTTCGCGGTTCGCGGCGGCGCCGAGCCTCGCGATGAAGAGAGCGTCTCCCTCGGTCTCGGCGGCTTCCGCGAATTCTCCGGACTTCCGGGGAGACCCTTGCGCGCCGCCGGCGCCCGTCGGCTCCTCGAGCCGCCGTGGGAACTCCATCGAGTCCGGCTCGGGGTCGAGCGACTCGAGCGGATCCTCGAAGATCTCGGACTCCATGTGCCGCGCCGTGGCCGCGAGAGCGGCGGGGGAGGGCGAAAGGTCCGTGCCGGTCTGCCATGGGTCTCCCTGGTCGAACCGACGCGTCCTCTGCGGATACGGCGCCATGAGGTCGGGCGGCGGCGGCGGAACGGCCTTCAGCTCGGGCCTGCTGTTCTGGCGCGGGGTACGCCTCGGATGCGTGGGCTCGTCCGCGTCCGCCGGGGGGGGCGGGAGGGTCTCCCTCAGGAAGGCCGCCGCCGAGAGGTACCGCGGATCGACGTCCGCCGCGTAGTAGCGGTAGAGGAGCGCGTAGACGCGGACCTCGAGCGCCGCGTGGGGGGCGATCCGAAATCCCGTGAGAGCGCCGAGCTCGTCGAGCGCCGGGAGGTCGCCCGGATCGCGCATCGCGACGGCGAGACTTCGCCCGTCCTTGTGGAACGGCACCGCATGCAGACGCTGTGCGACGCGGCCGGGTACGAGCCTGAGGACGTCGGAGCGGATGAGCTCGAGCGCGTCGGGAGACGCGAGGGGCACGCGGTGCTGGACCGAGAGCCCGTGGAGGATCACGTCCTCGGAAACTTCCTCCTCGAGCAGAGCGGTTCCGATGCGTCCCTTCTGGCGGGCCTGCCTCAGGACGGCGCGATGCCGTTGCTCTTCCGTGATGAGGGTCTTTTCGAGGAGGAGGTCGCCCAGGCGCGGCATGATTTCTTGAAAGTCCAGTTTACACCGCGTGTCCCTGTAGAATCGCGCGCATGACCGACCGGCCGATCCGCGTTCTCGTCGCGAAGCCCGGCCTCGACGGGCACGACCGCGGCGCGAAGGTCATCGCGCGCGCCCTCCGCGACGCGGGCATGGAGGTCATCTATTCGGGCCTCCGGCAGACTCCCAAGCAGATCGCGGCGGCCGCCGTCCAGGAGGACGTCGACGTCGTCGGGTTGTCCATCCTCTCGGGCGCCCACAACGTCCTCGTTCCCGAAGTGATCGACGCGCTCCGGGAAGGGGGCGGCGAGGGGATCGCCGTCGTCGTGGGCGGGATCATCCCCGAGAAGGACATCGCCGCGCTCAAGGCCCTGGGAGTCCGCGACATCTTCCTCCCGGGAACCACGACGGGAGCCACGGTCGACGCGATCCGCCGCCTCGCGGGCGAGCGGGCGTGAGCGAAGTCCTCGTTTCCGAGGTCTCGCCGTCGTCCGCCGAATTCCAGGAGAACGCCGCGCATCATCGCGTGCTCGCGGAGCGTCTCGGCGCGGAACTCGCGAAGGCGCGCGAGGGAGGCGGTGAGAAGGAACGCGCGCGGCACGTGGCGCGCGGCAAGCTGCCGGTCCGCGAAAGGCTGGAGCGGCTGCTCGATCCGGGAACGGCGTTTCTCGAGGTGGCGCCGCTCGCCGGCTGGGGTCTGTACGACGGCGCGGCGCCGTCCGCGGGTCTCGTCACGGGAGTCGGGCGCGTCTCGGGC
Source organism: Thermoanaerobaculia bacterium (assembly GCA_038214715.1). Lineage (GTDB taxonomy): Bacteria > Acidobacteriota > Thermoanaerobaculia > UBA5066 > UBA5066 > Fen-183. Next base: position 91,198 of record JBBQRP010000014.1, read on the forward strand.
CGCAACGTCGTCATCGTCGGCAACGACGCCACCGTGAAAGGCGGGACGTACTACCCGATCACCGTGAAGAAGCACCTCCGGGCCCAGGAGATCGCGCTCGAGAACGGCCTTCCCGCTGTGTACCTCGTGGATTCGGGCGGCGCGTTCCTCCCGCTTCAGGCCGAGGTCTTTCCCGACCGCGATCACTTCGGCCGGATCTTCTACAACCAGGCCCGGATGAGCGCCGCGAAGCTGCCGCAAGTCGCGGCCGTTCTCGGCTCGTGCACGGCCGGCGGCGCGTACGTGCCCGCGATGTCGGACGAGACCGTCATCGTGCGGAACCAGGGCACGATCTTTCTCGCGGGCCCGCCGCTCGTGAAGGCCGCGACCGGAGAGGACGTGACGGCCGAAGAGCTCGGAGGGGCGGACGTCCACACGCGGCTCTCGGGCGTCGCGGACCACATCGCGGAGGACGACGCCGACGCGCTCGAGAAGGTCCGCGAGATCGTGGCGCATCTCGGAAGCGGCTCCGAGGAACGGCGCGGCCGCGTCGCGCCGGAGGATCCTCTCTATCCCGCCGAGGAGCTCTACGGCGTCGTTCCGAAGGATCTCCGCCGGCCCTACGACGTGCGCGAGCTGCTCGCACGCCTCCTCGACGGCTCGCGCTTCCACGAGTTCAAGCCGCGCTACGGCGCGACGCTCGTCACGGGTTTCGGCCACGTCGACGGGTTTCCGGTCGCCGTCCTCGCGAACAACGGAGTCCTCTTCTCGGAGTCGGCGCTCAAAGCCACGCACTTCATCGAGATGGCCTGCCAGCGCGAGATCCCGCTCGTCTTCCTCCAGAACATCACCGGCTTCATGGTCGGACGGGCGTACGAGCAGGGGGGCATCGCGAAGGACGGCGCGAAGATGGTCCACGCGGTCGCGAACGCCGCCGTGCCGAAGTTCACGATCCTCGTCGGAGGCTCCTTCGGAGCCGGCAACTATGGAATGTGCGGGCGGGCCTATCAGCCGCGGTTTCTCTGGACATGGCCGAACGCGCGCATCAGCGTCATGGGAGGCGAGCAGGCGGCGGACGTTCTCGCCACGGTGAAAGACGAGCAGCGCGTGCGGGAAGGAACCCCGAAGATGAGCGACACGGAGCGGGCCGCATTCCGGAGGCCCACGCTGGAGAAATACGAAGCCGAAGGGAATCCCTACTTCGCGACGGGGCGCCTGTGGGACGACGGGATCGTCGATCCGAAAGAGACGCGGAGGGTGCTCGCCCTCGGGCTCTCGGCCGCGGCGAGCGGGCCGCGCGGGGAAACACGCTTCGGCGTGTTCCGGATGTAGGCATGCGCGCCGCCGCCCTGACATGTCTCGTTCTTTTCGCTGCGGCCTCGCTCCGGGCCGACGACCGCACGCCGTGCGGTACGGTGGACGTTCTCGAGATCACCTCTCTCTCCCGCACGAAGGTCACCGCGTTTCTGAGGACCACGCTCCCTTACGCCCCGGAGGGCGGACGGCAGACGTTCGCGGGCGAGATCGCGGTCGCGAACACGCCCCTCCCCCTCGGGCCTTCCCTCACGGCGATGGCGCAGCCGGCCCCCGCCGGAAACTCGGTCGTCTTCCTCGTGGACCTCGACCTCGGGAAGATTCCACAGAAGGTCCTGTCCGGCCTGCATCCGGTCGCGCTCGACGTGACGCTGAACGGCTCCTTGACAGGGCGCGAGGGCGCGAAGCTCCCGGTCTGCGCCGCGGGTGTCCTGAAGATCGGCACTGCGGATCTCCGCGCGTCGGGTCCGATGGGCGCGGCGCTCGCCGGATTCTCCGGCGCCCGCTTCACCGGCATGACTCTCACGGAGGTCCAGGGGACGGCCACCGCGACGATCTTCAATCCGCTCTCGTTCCCCCTCGACGTGAGGGACCTCGTCTATGCGATCTGGGTGGGTGACCGGAAGATTGCCGAGGGAGAGCGTCACGGGCTTCGCCTCCACGCGGGCCGCGATAACGCGGTCGAGCTGCCGATCGCGGCGTCCAGCGTCGACCTCCTGTCCGCCGTCGGCGGCGCGATGGCGGGCGGCGGTCGCATTGCGGGCCGGCTCGTCGCCCGCGTGTCTCTTCGCGTCGGGCGGGACCAGGTGCTCACCGTGCCCCTCGATCTGCCAGGCTCCGTGGAGGTGACGCGATGACGGAATCCGGCGTTCTTCTCGAACGGGCCTCCGATCCGAGGATCGCGCGCCTCATCCTCAACCGGCCCGCGCGCCGGAACGCGTTCGACGGGCCGCTCGTCGCCGAGCTCCAGCGGGCGCTGCGCGATCTGGCCGCGGACGCCTCGACGCGCGTGGTCGAGATGTCGGGCGCGGGCAAAGTCTTCTGTGCGGGCGCCGACATCGACTGGATGAAGAAGGTGTCGGGCTTCACGATGGAAGAGAACCGCAGGGACTCCGCCGAGCTTGCGTCACTCTTCCGGGCACTCGACGAGCTCGACAAGCCCGTCGTGGCGCGCGTCCAGGGCGCGGCTCTCGGCGGCGGCACGGGCCTCCTGGCCGTGTGCGACGTCGTCGTGGCCGCGGAGACCGCGGTCTTCGGGACGACGGAGGTGAGACTCGGCGTCATTCCCGCGGTCATCTCTCCGTACCTCGTGAGAAAGGTCGGGGAATCGCGCGCCCGTGCCTGGTTCGTGACGGGAGAGCGCGTCTCCGCGGAGGACGCGCTCCGGGCGGGCCTCGTGCACCGCGTCGTGCCGGAGAAAGATCTCGCCGCGGCGACGAAAATGATCCTCGACGCGATCCTCCTCGGAGGGCCGGAGGCCGTGCCCGAGGCGAAGAGGCTCGCGCGGACAGCCGGTTCCCTCCCGATCCGCGAGGCCACGACGCTCGCGATTCAGCGGATGGGCGAGAGGCGGGGTTCGGCGGAGGGGCGCGAAGGCCTCGCGGCGTTTCTCGCAAAGAGGAAACCGTCCTGGGCGGCGGACCCGTCCCAGAACAAGCCGTGAGCCCTCCGGCGCGGCCCGGCCGCGTGCTCGTCGCGAACAGGGGCGAGATCGCCGTGCGCGTGATTCGCGCGTGCCGGACGGCGGGGATCGAGTCCGTCGCGGTGTACTCGGACGCGGACCGGGACGCGCGGCACGTCGCGCTCGCGGACACGTCCTGCCGGATCGGACCCGCCCCCGCGCGCGAGTCCTACCTCTCGATCCCCCGCCTCCTCGAAGCGGCGAAGGAGGGGCGCTGCGACTCGGTTCACCCGGGCTACGGTTTCCTGTCCGAGAACGCGGCGTTCGCGCGCGCGGTGCTCCACGCGGGGCTGATCTGGATCGGGCCCCCTCCGGAAGCCATGGAGGCCATGGGATCGAAGATTTCTGCGAGAGAACGGATGAGGGCGGCAGGCGTGCCCGTCGTGCCCGGCGTTCTCATCGAGAACTCCGAAGACGAAGAAATCCTGTCCTCGGTCGCTTCCCTCGGTTTCCCCGTGATCGTGAAGGCGTCCGCGGGCGGAGGCGGCAAGGGAATGAGCGTCGTGCAGACCCCTGCCGAACTTTCCGAAGCCGTTCTTTCCTGCCGCCGCGAGGCTCTCGCCGCGTTCGGGGATTCGACGGTCTACGTCGAGAAGTACCTCGATTCGCCGCGGCACATCGAGGTCCAGATCCTCGGTGACACTCACGGAAACGTCGTCGCGCTCGGTGAGCGCGAGTGCTCGCTCCAGCGGCGGCACCAGAAGGTCGTCGAGGAGTGCCCGTCGCCCGCCGTAACGCCCGATCTGCGCGCGCGGCTCTCGAGGGCCGCCGTCGAGGCGGGCCGCGCGGTGGGCTACGTCGGCGCCGGGACGGTCGAGTTCCTCCTCGAACCCTCGGGCGCGTTCTGGTTTCTCGAGATGAATACGCGGCTTCAGGTCGAGCATCCCGTAACGGAGGAGGCGTACTCGGTGGATCTCGTGGCCCTGCAGCTCGAGATCGCGGGCGGCGGCAGGCTCCCGGACTTCCCGAAGGCTCCTTTCTTCCACGCGATCGAGGCGCGCGTCTACGCCGAAGACCCCGACGCCGGATTCCTTCCGCAGGCGGGTCGCCTCCACGTGTGGGTCGAGCCCTCGGGCCCGGGGGTGAGAGTGGATTCGGGGGTGACCTCGGGGCAGGCCGTGGACGTCCACTACGACCCGATGCTCGCGAAGATCGTGGCGAAGGGCCGCACGCGCGAGGAGGCCCTGCGGCGCCTCGTCGCCGCGCTCCGCGAGACGATCGCGCTCGGCGTCGCGACGAACGTCTCGTGGCTCGCACGCCTTCTCGAGTCGGACGCCGTCGTCCGGGGCGACACGCACACGGGTCTTCTCGCGGTCCTCCGCCTGCCGCTGCCGCCTCCCCCTCCGGACGGCGTGTTCGAGGCGGCGGCGGCGATGCTCTCCGCGCGTTCCTCCGCGAGCGAGCGGGCCGCGGCGGTATGGCCCGATCCCTTCGAAACTCCGTTCCGGATGGGGGAGGGCACGTGAGGCTCCGTGAACTCGGGAGCGGTGAGGAACGGGACTGCACGCCCTCGGCCGTTCCGGCGGGCACGTCGGCCGTACGCGTCGGCGACGTCGCGTGGGTGTGGCATCTGGGCGAGACGTACCGCGTCGCGGCGGTCGTCGCGTCCTCACGCTCGGCCCGCCGCCCGGAGGACGCTCCGGCGCTCACCGCTCCGATGCCCGGCCGCGTTGTCTCCGTGCGGGTCCGCGCAGGCGCCGCCGTCGGGAAGGGAGACATCCTCGTGATCGTCGAGGCGATGAAGATGGAGCACGCCGTGCGGGCGCCGAGGGACGGTACGGTCGCGCGGGTTCTCGTCTCCGACGGCCGGATGGTGGGCCTCGGCGACGTCCTCGTGGAGCTGGCGTGACCGCGTCCCGGGTCACGATCGTCGAGGTCGGTCCGCGCGACGGACTCCAGAACGAGCCCTCGGCGGTCCCGACGGACGTGAAGGTTGCCTTCGTCGACGCGCTTTCCGCGGCGGGCTTGTCGGTCGTCGAGGCGACCGCGTTCGTGTCGCCGAAGTCCATTCCGCAGCTCGCCGACGGCGAGGAGGTCTTTCGCCGCATCGCGAAACGGTCCGGCGTGAGGTATCCCGTTCTCGTCCCGAACGAGAAGGGGCTCGAGAGGGCCGAGGCGTGCGGCGTGAGGGAGATCGCGGTCTTCACGGCGGCCTCGGAGACGTTCAACCTCAGGAACATCAACGCGACGATCGACGAGTCTTTCGGCCGGTTCGCGCCCGTGATCCGCCGCGCGCGGGGATCCGGAATGCGGGTGCGGGGCTACGTCTCGTGCGTCTTCGGCTGTCCGTACGAAGGCGCCGTCGAGCCGGCCGCGGCCGCACGCGTCGCGCGGCGCCTGCTCGACGCCGGCTGCGACGAGGTCTCTCTCGGCGACACGATCGGTGTGGGCGTTCCCACGCAGGTGCCGGAAGTCGTCGAACACTGCCTCGACGCGGGCGTTCCCCTCGCGCGCCTTGCGCTCCATTTCCACGACACACGCGGCACGGCCCTCGCGAACGTAGCCGAGGGCCTTCGCCAGGGCGTGAGGATTTTCGACTCCTCCGCCGGAGGCCTCGGGGGCTGTCCCTACGCGCCGGGGGCGGCGGGAAACGTCGCCACGGAGGATCTCGTGTACCTCCTGCACGGCATGGGATACGAGACGGGCGTCGACCTGACTCTCGTCGTCGCGGCGAGCCGGACCCTCGCGGCGGCGATCGACCGGCGTCCCGTGTCCCGCGTGTATCAGGCTGTCGAGTCGGCCCGTCCCCCGAAGGCGGTGTAAACTCGGGCGACACCGGCCCTGCGAGGAGATCGAATGTCGCATCGGATTCTTCTGGCAGACGACAGTCTGACCATTCAGAAGGTGATCGAACTGACGTTCTCGGGAACGGAGTTCGAGCTGAAGGCCGTCGGAAACGGCGATCTGGCTCTTCCCCTGCTCGAATCGTGGGCGCCGGACATCGTTCTCCTCGACTGTGTCATGCCGGGAAAGACCGGATACGAGCTCTGCGAGGAGATCAAGCAGCGCCCGGGCGGCAAGTTCGTTCCCGTCGTTCTCCTCACGGGGACGTTCGAGCCCTTCGACAAGCCGCGTGCCGAGCGCGCGGGAGCCGACTCGTGTGTCACGAAACCATTCGATTCCCAGGGGCTCGCCTCGCTCGTGCGGGATCTCGTCCGGAAAGCGGCCGAGGAGAGGGCCGCCGCGCCTCCCGAGCCGCCGCCCGCGCCGGAACCCCCTCCGCCTCCCCCCGCCCCAGAGCCGCCTCCGGTCGCCGAGGAGCGCGGGGAGTCGACGGACCCGACTTCCTCGGGGATCGCGGCGCCGTTCATGACTCTTCCACTCAGCGCGATTCCGTCCCCTTTCCCGTCGGGCGACGCGCCGATCGACCCCGGAGCCACCCTCGCCTCACCAGTTCCTGTCGAGGAGAATCTCTACGCGACGTCCGCGATTCCGGTATTCCGCGAGACGGAGATCGAGATTCCGTACGACATCTCGGGATCTGCCCCGCCCGCCCCCTCCCCGGATTCCCCTTCGGAACCGCTCGGCCTCTCGCACGGGCCGGCGGCGGACTATGAGATGGACCTCGGATCCCTCGAAGAACCGCCGCATCGCGACCTCGACGAGGACATCGCGGCGTTCGAGGCCTCCGGGAGGGGCACGACGCGTCCGGAGCTCTGGGATTCGCCCGCCGTCAAGGCGGCGACCGCAGCAGCGGAAGCCGCCGAAGCCGCCGAATCCGCGGCGGCCCCTGCCGAGCATCCGCAGGGTGACCTCGAGGCTCTCGCCGCGGAAGCGAGTCTCACGGATCTCAAGAGTCTCATTCCCCATGCCGCGGGATCCTCGGCCGCGGCGGGAGGGTCTCTCTCGGACGGCGACATCGACCGCATTGCGCGCCGCGTCCTCGAGCTTTCCGGCGAGCGCATCGTCCGCAAGATCGCATGGGACGTCGTGCCCGAGCTCGCGGAACGCCTTGTGAAAGAGCGCCTCGACGAGCTCGACCGGGCCGACTAGATAATCTGGCCTCGCGGTTTCCCCGATGCTCGACAAGAACTTCGATCCCGCCTCCTTCGAGATGCGCTGGTACAAGGCGCAGGAGGACGCGGGTTTCTTCCGGCCGGAGGCATCCGGTCCGGACGCTCGACCCTACACCCTCGTCATTCCGCCTCCGAACGTGACGGGGAGGCTCCATGTCGGGCACGCGCTCGGGAGATCGCTCGAAGACGTGCTTTGCCGGTGGCGAAGAATGCAGGGCCGCGCGGTGCTCTGGGTGCCGGGCGTCGATCACGCGGGCATTGCGACGCAGATGGTGGTCGAGCGGGATCTCAAGGAGCGCACGGGCCAGAGCCGGCACGACCTCGGACGCGAGGCGTTCGTCGCGCTCTGCCGTGAATGGGCCGAGGCGCGGCGCGGCGACATCCTGAATCAAATCCGAAGGCTCGGGTCTTCCTGCGATTTCTCCCGGGTCTACTACACGCTCGACGAGACGCGCTCGAGGGCCGTGAGGCACGCGTTCACGACGCTCTACCATCAGGGTCTCGCGTATCGCGCGGAACGAATGGTGAACTGGTGTCCGAGCTGCGCCACCGTTCTGTCGGACCTCGAGGTCAACCACGTCGAGAGCTCGGGCCACCTGTATTCGATCGCCTATCCGTTCGAGACGGGTGGCGGCGAGCTCGTCGTGGCGACGACGCGGCCGGAGACGATGCTCGGAGACACGGCCCTCGCGGTGCACCCTCGGGACGAACGGTTCGCGGGACTCGCGGGCCGGCGCGTGATCGTGCCGCTCACGGGCCGCACGATTCCCGTGATCGCCGACGCGTTCGTCGATCCGAAGTTCGGCACGGGCGTCGTGAAGGTCACCCCCGCGCACGACCCGAACGATTTCGAGGCCGGGAAGAGGAATGGGCTCGAGTCGATCGCCGTGATCGGATTCGACGGGCGGATGACCGCGCTCGCGGGCGCGGCGTACGCGGGGCTCGACCGCTTCGACGCGCGCAAGAAGGTTCTCAGGGACCTCGACGCCGCGGCGCTGCGCCGGGGCGAGAAGAGCCATCTCATCCCCCTCGCGCGCTGCCAGCGCTCCGACACGATCGTGGAGCCGCTCGTGTCGCTCCAGTGGTTCGTGTCGGTGGCGCCTCTCGCGGAGAAGGCGGTCGCGGCGACAGACGCGGGAGAGACCCGGTTCGTGCCCGAACCCTGGAAGAAGACCTACGACGAGTGGATGCGCAACATCCGCGACTGGTGCGTGTCGCGCCAGCTCTGGTGGGGCCATGGCATCCCCGCCTGGTATTGCCCCGGCGGGCACGTCACCGTGCCGAAGCCCGGCGAGGGCGATCCGGACGCGTGCGCCATGTGCGCGGAGGGGCCTCTCGTGCGGGATCCCGACGTCTTCGATACGTGGTTCTCGTCGTGGCTCATGCCGCTTTCCGTCTTCGGCTGGCCGGAGAAGACACCCGACTTCGACCGCTACTACCCGACGAGCGTTCTCGTCACCGGATTCGACATCATCTTCTTCTGGGTCGCCCGCATGATCATGGCCGGGACGTTTTTCGACGGCCGCGCACCCTTCGGCGATGCCGTCCTGCACGGGCTCGTGCGCGACGAGAAGGGCCAGAAGATGTCGAAGACGAAGGGGAACGTCGTCGACCCGCTCGACATGTGCGACGAGTTCGGAGCCGACGCGGTGCGTTTCACGCTCGCGGTGCTGTCGGGGACGGGACGCGACCTTCCGTTCGGGAAAGCGCGCGTCGCGGGGTACCGCTCCTTCGCGACGAAGGTGTGGAACGCGGCGCGGTTCGCGCTCCAGATGCTGGAGGAGGGTGCGGACGGCGCGGGCGGACCTGCCCCGGCGCCGCCGCAGGCGATCGATTTCGCGTCGCTCGGAACGGTGGACCGCTGGATCCTCTCGCGCCTTTCGGAGGCTTCAGCGGACGTGAATGCCGCGCTCGAGGCCTATCGCTTCGACGAGGCCGCGAACGCTCTCTACCAGTTCTTCTGGTCCGACTTCTGCGACGGTTACGTCGAGATGGTGAAGCCCGCCCTGCGGGGCGCGGAGCTCTCCGCGGAGGAAAAGGACAGGACCCGCGCGGTCCTGAAGCGCGTGCTCCTCGACTCGCTCGCGCTGCTCCATCCCTTCATGCCGTTCGTCTCCTGCGAAATCCGCGAGGCGCTGAACGGAGACGGCCTCCGGCTCGCCATGACAAAGTTCCCCGAACCGAACGCGGAATGGAAGGACGACGGCGCGACTGAAGTCATCGCGCTCGTTCGAGGCATCGTGACGCGGGTGAGAAACCTCCGGGCCGAGCGCGGCCTTCCCCAGACGGAGTCCCTCCGGCTGGGTATCGAGCTCCCGGTCGGACCCCTTTCAAGGGAAATTCAGCGCCACGTCCCGCTCCTCAGCCATCTCGCGCGCCTCAGCACCGTGGAGATTTCTTCGAATGTGAATTGGCCCGGAGCGTATCGGGACGTCGTCACGGGCGCGGGAATCGTCGTGGAGCTACCGAAGAAGGAATTCTCCTCCGAAGACCGGGAAAAGCTCGAGCGCGACCTCGAGAAGCTGCGGGCCGAGGCGGAGAAGATTCGCGCCCGCCTTGCGGACTCCAGCTTCCTCGCGCGTGCTCCCGCGGCAGTCGTCGAGAGGACGCAGCAGCAGCTCGCCGAGCTGGAGGAGCGCTCGGCACGCCTCTCCGGGAACCTCGTGGAGGCTGCGGGCGCATGACGGCCGCCCCGGGCGCGGCGTCTCCTCTCGAGGGACGGACGTTCCGGCACATCGAGAACGTGATCTATCTCCCTTCGGCCCCGTCCACGAATGGCGTCGCGAAGGCGATCGTCGAGAAGATGCTCGCCGAGTCCGAGGAGGTCCGCCCGACGATCCTCGTGGCGGGGCAGCAGTCGGCCGGTTACGGCCGCCTCGGGCGGCCGTGGGTGTCCGTTCCCGGCAGCCTCGCCGTTTCGATGATCGTGCCCTGGCCGGCGGGTCCCGAACGCATCCATGTTCCTCTCCGTGCGGGAATCGCGCTCGCGCGAGGACTGTCCCGGGCGTTCCATCTGGACGTCCGGCTCAAGTGGCCGAACGATCTGCTCGTGAACCGGAAGAAGCTCGGCGGCGTCCTCGTCGAGGCGCGGGCGAATGACGACGGCGATGGATGGGCGATCGTGGGCGTGGGGCTGAACGTGCGTGGGACGCGGGCCGAGCTGGACGCGCACGGGCTGAGAGAGGCGACCTCTCTCGAAGAGGCCGGTGTTCCCGCCGCCGGGCTCGAGGGTGTGCGCCCGCTTTCTTCGCTTCTCGACATTCTCGATGCGCCCATTGCCGGGCACGACGCCGAGCCTCTCCCCGATGCCTTCGGGTCCGTCTCGGCCCATGCTCCGGGCGACGCCATGAGCGTCCGGAACGGCGCACGAACCGTGTCGGGCGTCTTCCGTGGCGTGAGTCCGGACGGCGCGCTTCGCCTCGGTCTGGCCCACGGCGAGGAAACGGTCATCTCCGGCGACGTGGTCCTCTTCTGAGGGGCGCGGCGCGCCGATGACCGAGAGCGAGGGAGCCGGCCCCGCGCTTCGGCCCGCCGACGCCGGGCTCGACGAGGCCGGTTACGCGACGCGGATCGAGGACGCCTTCATCGAGGAGCGCGGCACGCCGTTTCTCGTGTCGTCGAAAGACTGGGGTCTCATCCGCGGCTGGCGGGAGAGCGGAATCCCCGCCGACACGGTCGTCAGGGCCGTGCGCGAGACGTTCGAGAAGAGGCGGGCGCGCGGACAGTCCGGAAAGATCTCCTCGCTCGCTTACTGCACGAGTGCCGTGGAGGAGCGGTGGGAGATGGAACGGCGGGGACTCGTGGGCAAGGAAATCGGGCCTCCCCTCGCGGACCCGGCCGCGAGGGTTGAAGAGCTCGCGGCGCTCGTCGTCGCGCTTCAGGGGCTAGGGCTGAATCGCGCGGCTGGGCAGGTCGAAGAGCTTTCCGCCGATCTCCCATTCGAAGAAATCGAGCAGAGGCTCTCGACGATCGAGGCGACGCTCGTGCGATCACTGCTGAAAGCGATGGATGTCTCGTCGGTGGCAGGCATAGAAGCGCGCGTTTCTGCGGCTTTGGGAGACGTGTCGAGCCTCTCTCCTCACGTCGCCGAGCGCATGCGCAAGGCGCTCACACGCCGCGAAGTGCGCTCGGTCGCGGGTTTCCCGCCCCTCACGCTGCTCCATGGCTGAGCCTCGCCCGGGCGATCTTGCCGAGGTCGTCATCGAGCGCGTCGTGCCCGGGGGTGCGGGGCTGGCGCGCCTCGCGGGCGCGGTGACTCTCGTGCCGGGTGCCCTGCCCGGGGACCGGGTGCGGGTGCGCATGACGGACGTCTCCCCGCGGTTCGCACGGGCGGTCCTCGAGGAGGTCCTCGCTCCCGGTGCGGCGCGCCGGCCCGACGCCGACCTCTGTCCGCGCGCGCGCGACGCGTCGTGCGGAGGATGCGACTGGCCGGCCGCTCGCCTCGAGAGGCACCGTGAGCTGAAGACGTCCCTCGTCCTCGACGCGCTGAGGCGGCTCGCGGGCCTCCGGGGGGAGGAGCTTCCGGAGCCCCAATGGCAAGGATCCCCCCGGAATTACCGGCTGCGGAATCGGCTGCATCTCGACCGGGACGGCAGGCTGGGCTTCTACGCTCCGCGCTCGAACGTCGTCTCGAACCTCGAGGTCTGCGAGATCGTGTCGCGCGCGCTTCTCGCGCGGCTGCCGGCGATCCGGGAGCACCTCTCCTGTCTCGCCCCGCTGGAAGCGGAGCTTTTCACGCTCGAAGACCGGGAGGGGAGGACGCTGCTCGGCGAGCTGAGACTCGGCGCGGGTCAAGGCCTGAAGATCTCTTCGAATGCGAAAGAAATGGGAAGAGGACCGTTCGACGGGCTTCGTGTCGTCGCCGCGGGCGGCCCGGTCGTGTCCCGTGACGGGCCGGAGGCCCTCGTGCTTTCCGCTGGCGGGGCTCTTTTCGAGGTTTCCGTCTCCTCTTTCTTTCAAGGGAATCTGTATCTACTCGATGCATTTCTGGAGGAAATTCGGACGGCGCTCCGGGCCGTGCTTCGAAAGGAAGAGGGGACCGTGCCGCGCCGGCGCCGCTGGATCGACCTCTATGCGGGAGTCGGGTTTCTCACGCGACCACTTCTGGAGCTTGCAGCCGAGACGTCCGACGGCGCCGACGTGACGGCGGTCGAGATCGAGTCGTCCGCCTCGAATTCCCTTTCGAGGAATCTCTCTCTCTGGACTTCTTCGGGACTTCCCTATGCTCACCCCGTCCGCTCCTCCGCAGAGTCTTTTCTGCATTCGCAGAAGTCTCCGAGCTCTCCGATCGACGTGCTCGTCGCCGACCCGCCTCGCGCGGGTCTCTCGGAGGCCGTGCGCGCCGGAATCCTGCGCCTCGCGCCGCGCCATCTCGTGATGGTTTCCTGCGATCCACCGACGCTCGCGCGCGATCTCGCGGCACTGAAGGCCCACTATGCTGTCGAACGGCTCACCCTGCTGGATCTCTTCCCGCAGACGCACCACGTCGAGACGATTTTGTTGCTCGCGCGGCGGAAAGTCGGATAGAAGCGCGCCATGCGCGCCTCCTGGTCCCGCGACGCCGGCGCGCCCTCGCTTCCCGTGGCTGCCTCGATGGCGGCGGGAATTCTCGTGGCGGTCCTCTTCGAGGCGCCCCCCGGCCGCGTGCTCGGCCTCGCGCTCGTCTTGTCCGCGGTGGCGGGTCTCGCGCTCGCCGTGCGGACGTCCCGCGTACGCCTGCTCTCCGCGCTGACGCTCTCTCTCGCCGCGGGATTCTGGAACGCGCGCGCACGATTCCTCCTTCCCGCGGCCCGAACGGCCGAGGAGGCGCGGGGTGCGGTCGTGAGGGAACGCGAGGAGGACCCGGGAGCGGACGGCGCGCTCCTCGAAGTGACGGGCCGCCTCGACTCTCCGTGGACGCCGAGCGGCTCGCTGCGCAGGTCGCGGATCGCCGTGGACTCCGCGCGCGCCGGGGGGCGACCCCTACGTCTGGAAGCCGGGGTCGCGGTGATCGTGGCGGGCAGCCAGGACCCGTCGGAGGTCGCGGAGTTCGGGGAACGGGTCCGCGTTCGCGGAATGCTGCGCCTGCCGGAGACGGGAGGACCCTCGCGTTCGCCCTTCGACCTGCCGGTGGAGCCTCGCCTTTCGCTCAAGAGCGCCTCCCAGATCGAGCGTCTGGGCGGCTTCGGCGGCATTTTGTCGCCCATCGCGGACGCGCACGCCGCAGTAAAGAGGCGGCTGCGCTCCAACCTGGCCGGCGCGGATCCCGCGGAGCGGGGCGCCCTCGCACTTCTCATGGCCCTCGTGATGGGGGAGACGCAGGACCTACCTGTCTCGACGGTGAGCGCCTTTCGAGAGGGCGGAGTCGCCCACATCGTGGCGATCTCCGGCCTCCAGGTCGGACTCGTCGCCGCCCTGCTCGGGTTTTTCGCGCGGCGGCTGGGCGCGTCCCTCGCGCTGCGCGACGCTCTCGTTCTCGTTGCGACCGGCCTCTTTGCCGTTTTCGCGGGGGGCCGGCCTCCGGTGGTGCGCGCCGCTCTCATGATCGGCCTCTATCTCCTGGCCCGCCTCCTCGGTCGCCCGACATCGGCGACCCATGTACTCGGATTCGCCGCGCTCGTGCTCCTCGCCGCGGACCCCGCGAACCTCTTCGATGCCGGGTTCCTCCTGACGTTCGCGGCGGTCTTCGGCCTCGCCGCCTTCGGTGTGCCGGCGGCGCGAGCCCTGAGAGGGGCCGGGTGGCCCCGGCCCGTCGCGGACGCCGTGGGCGCGACGGCGGGCGCCGAGCTCGCGGTCCTTCCCGTCCAGATCTTCGTGTTCAACGTGGTTCCGTTCGTCGCGCTGCTCTCGAACCCCTTCGTCGTTCCCCTTTCGAGCCTGTTCCTCTTCATGGGGCTGCTGCTGCTTCCCCTCCTGCTCTTCTCGCCAGCCTCGGCCCTCTTCGCGATCGTCCCGCTGAGGCTTCTGTCGGACGGGCTCCTCGCGGTCCTCGCCGGTCTCGACCGCCTGCACGCTGTGCGCGTCGTGCCCACGCCGCCTTTCTGGCTGGCCGCACTGGCGGCGATCCTCCTTCTCGCGGCGGGTCTCACGCGCATTCCGCCCGTCCGCCGAGCCGCGCTTCTCGGGGCGATCACGATCACGATCGCCCTCGTCCTCGCGCCGCCCGTCGTCTCCGCTCGGGACACGGTCCGCCTCCAGGCCCTCGACGTCGGCCAGGGCGATGCCTGGCTGCTGGTCTCGCCCGTGGGCCGCGTCCTTGTCGACGGCGGAGGCGGCCCCGATGGCGAATACGACTTCGGCCGGCTCCGGCTCCTGCCGCGGCTCGCGGACCTCGGGGCCGTCTCTCTCGACACCGTCGTTCTCACCCACCCCCATCCGGACCACGAGCGGGGTCTCCTCGCCGTCCTCGCGGCGCTTCCTGTCGGGCGCCTCGCGCTCCCGCGCGGAGCACCCCGGAATGTGTTCCTCGACGAGTTCGAGTCGGCCGCGGCCCGCCGGGGCCTCACGCTGGAGCGTTTCGGAACGGGCGAGCGGTTCGAAGCGGCGGGTCTCACGTTCGATGTCCTCCATCCGTCCGACGGCGGCTATCCGCGCTCCCGGGAGAACAACGGATCCCTCGTCCTGCGCGTCGAGCTCCATGGGCGGAGTGTGCTTCTGACGGGGGACGTCGAAGGGCTCGCCGAGGCCGATCTCTTGGCGCGCGGGCGCGGCCTGGCCGCGGACGTTCTGAAGGTGCCGCATCATGGGAGTCGCACGTCCTCCAGCGAGGCGTTCCTCTCCCGTGTGTCGCCGCGGCTGGGCCTGATCGGCGTCGGGCGAAAGAACCACTTCGGTCATCCCTCGAAGGACGTCGTCGATCGCCTCGCGGCCGCGCGGGTCCGGACCTTCCGGACGGATCGAGACGGCGAGATCGCCCTCGTTTTCTCGGGCGGCAGGATCCATCCGGAGTTTCCCGCGAGCGTCGCGCGGAGCATCCCGTGACGGCGGGCCGCCCCGTCGGCGTCCTCGCGATCGTGGGGGCGACCGCGACCGGAAAATCCGAGCTGGCCGTCGCGGTTGCGGAGCGCCTCTCCGGCGAGATCATCTCGGCGGACGCGTTCTCGGTCTACCGGGGCTTCGACGCCGGGACCGCGAAGCCATCGAGGGCGCTTCGGCTGCGCGTTCCTCATCACCTCGTGGACGCGCGGGATCCGCGCGAGCCCTGGAGCGCCGGCGCGTTCGCGCACGAGGCGCGGCGTCTCGCAGATGAAATCCTCGCGCGCGGGCGACTCCCCGTCCTCGCGGGAGGAACGGGTTTCTACGTCCGCGCCTTCTTCGGAGGTCTCTTCGAGGGTCCGCGGCGCGACGAGGCGCTCCGCCGCGCGCTCGAGGCGGTTCGGACGCGCCGCGGAGCGGAGTTCCTGGTCCGGATGATCGCGTTCCTCGACCCCGAAAGCGCCGGACGAGTGGGCGCGGCGGACGCCGCGCGCGCGATCCGTCTGCTCGAGATCCTCTTCCTGTCGGGAGCGCGGCCGTCGCGGCTCTTTCGCGAGCGGCCGGGTCCCTCGTGGGAGAAGCCGAGCGTGAAGGTTCTCCTCACGTTGCCGCGCGAAGTCCTCTATGGAAGAATCGCCGCGAGGTTTCAGTCGGATTTCGTGAAGGAATTGCCAACGGAAGTGCGCGCTCTCCTCGCGGCGGGAATCCCGCTGGAGGCGCCCGCGTTCCAGGCGATCGGTTACCGTGACACGGCATCTTTCGTTTCCGGGGATCTCTCCAGGGACGCCTGGACGGAGAGCCTCCTCCGCGACACGCGCCGGTACGCGAAGCGGCAGGAGGCGTGGTTCCGGCGCGAGCATGGTCTCGTCCCGGTCCGCGCCGACCGTCCCGACCTCGTCGATTTCGTCGTGCGCGAAGCACGACCTCTTTTTCTTTTTTCGGACGCCGGCGAAGGGGGATGAACATGATCGGACCGAGCAAACCGCCCATCAACGTGCAGGACGGTTTCTTTTACCAGTTGCGGAAAGACAACACGCTCGTCGAGGTCATGCTCCTTTCCGAGAAGAAGCGCGTCGGCCGGATTCGGCGTTTCGACAAGTACGCCGTCGTTCTCGACGTGGACGGCCGCGAAGAGCTGATCTACAAGCATGCCATCTCGTCGGTCGCGTCCCTGGGCGGGAATACGCCCGCGGTGCGCGCTCCGGGTTTCGCGCCGACGCCCGCGGTGTGACCCGGCTCCGGCGTCTCGGTCTTCCCGGGTCCCTCGTTTTCGCGGGCCTCGGCCTCCTCGCGGGGTGTGCGCAAGCGCCTCCGCCGGTCGACCCTTCGTCGCCCCGGGCCCGGGCGTCCGCTCTCGCCGCCCGGGCCGAGGAAGCCGCCGCGGCCTCGCGTCCCCGCGACGCGTTGGAGGCGTATCGCGAGGCGGCTCGCCTCGTTCCGGATGATCCGCGCTACGCGGAGCGGGTCATCGAGCTTCGCGGGGCTTACGTCGACGCTCTTCGGGCAGAGGCGGAGTCCTCTCTCGAAAGGCAGGACCTCGCGGCCGCCCGGCGCGCCGCGCTGGTCCTCGTCGACGTGGCGCCGGAATCGCCCGCGGGCTATCACGTGCTCGCCTCCGCCGCGGAGGCGGAAGGGAAGCTCGAAGACGCATGGGCGGCTGCCCAGACGGCCCACGCGCGCGCCCCCGAGGACCCAGGCCTGACGGAGTCGCTCGCGGCGCTTGCCGTCCGGACGTCGCGCTTCGCCGAGGCCGAGGCCCTCTACGGCGCGCTCGCGAAGGACGACCCGTCCCTCCTCGAGAAGCAGGCGGCCGCGCGGCTGGAATTCCAGCTGCAGAACCTCCCCGCACCGGCTCGCCGGGCCGTCGCGGCGGCGCGAATCACACGCGCCCAGTTCTCGGTGCTCCTCTACACGCTCGTTCCCGAGGTCGCATCCGCCCACGTGCGGCCGGGAGGCGAGGTGGCGATCGACGTCCTCGACCGCTCCGAGCGCTCGGCTCTCGTGAAGGCGATCGCGCTCGGCTTCTTCACCGTCGCCCGGAGCACGCATCTCGTCGGCGCCGACGCACCGGTTTCGAGGAGCGAGATGCCGGGACATCTCCGCCGCCTCGCGACGCTGATCGGGATCGGCGACGAGACCTGTTTCGCGGCGCCCGCCTCCCTCGCCACCTGCGGCATACTCCCCGAAACGGCTTCCCGCCAGGTCAGCGGGAGAGAAGCGTTCGCAGCCATCGACACGACGGTGGGGCTATCCCGCTAGGAGGTCTTCCATGGTCGTCACGGAGCTTTTCTCGCGGGTCCCTCTGTTCGAGGGAGTCTCGGTGGAAGACCGGGCAGCCCTCGCGAGAGCGGCGACCCTGAAGACCTATCGCCGGGGCGAGACGATCGTGCAGCAGGGTCAGCCCGGCGACGCGTTCTACGTCCTCGTGAGGGGGCGTGTCGCGGTCGCGATCGTCGCTCCGGACGGCCGCGAGGTCG
This sequence comes from Thermoanaerobaculia bacterium, assembly GCA_038214715.1. GTDB lineage: Bacteria > Acidobacteriota > Thermoanaerobaculia > UBA5066 > UBA5066 > Fen-183. Next base: position 108,618 of record JBBQRP010000014.1, read on the forward strand.
TGCTCAACACGCTCGGCGAGGGCGACCACTTCGGCGAAATGGCGCTCCTCGACGACGCCCCGCGGTCGGCGAGCGTCATCGCGCAGGAGAAGTCCGATCTCGCGATCCTGTCGCGGACCGTTTTCCTCGACCTCCTGAAGTCGAACTTCGTCCTCACGCGGGCGCTCCTCGCCGCCTTTTCGGCGCGGCTCCGCCGCGCGAATGCGACGATCGAGGGCCTCGCTTCGCTCGACGTGAAGAGCCGGCTCGCGCGCTACTTCCGCGAGCTTGCGGCGACCCGCGGACGGAAAGCGGGGGGCGGGTGGTCCGTCGTCGTGCGGCCCTCGCAGCGGGAGATCGCCGACACGATCGGCTCTTCGCGCGAGACGGTTTCCCGAACGATGACGCAGATGGCCGCGGAGCAGCTCATCGTCCCGAAGGGGAAGGCCGTTTACGTGAAGCTCGATCCCCCGGAGGCGGGAGCGCCGGCTGGCGGCGCCGCCGCGGGCTGACGTCCCGCCCATGGAGCTTCGCCCCTGGACCCTGCCGAATTTCCTGACGTTCGCGCGGCTTGCCTCCCTTCCGTTCCTCGTGATGGCGATTCTCGAAGGCCGGCACGGCGTCGCGCTTGTGATCTTCCTCGTCGCGGCGATCACCGACATCGTCGACGGTTACGTCGCCCGGCGCTTCGGGATGGGCTCTCCTCTCGGCGCGTGGCTCGACCCCATCGTGGACAAGCTCTTCCTCGTCTCGACGTTCGTGGTCTTCGCGCTGCCGTCCACGCCGACCCGGATGCACATCCCGATCTGGCTCCTCGTGCTGACGATCTTTCGGGACGTCTTCATCCTCGTGATCTGCCTCGTGCTCTTCCTCGCGCTCGGCATGAGGAGCTTTCCCCCTTCGATTCTCGGCAAACTCACGACTTTCCTGGAGATCTCGACCGTCGTCGCGATCCTGCTCGTGAACGTCGGACGCCTTCCGGATGTCGTCGCCCGCGTGTGCATGCAGCTCGTCGCGGCGTTCGCGACGGTCTCCGGCCTCCATTACTCGTGGCGCGTCGTGTCTCGCCTTCCGAGACCCGCGGTGGCGGGCGGCACGCCGCCCGCCCCGCCGGCGTGAGGTTTCCGCGGCGGTCCGTCCCGTCCGCGCCGCCGAAGCTTCGCCTGCTGTCGCGCCCCGGTTGCCACCTGTGCGAGGAGATGCAGGCCGCCGTTTTGCCGCTCGTGGAGAAGCTCGGCGGATCTGTCGAGACGGTGAACGTCGACGGGGATCCGGCCCTTCTCGCGCGGTGGGGCGATGAGGTCCCTGTCCTCCTCGACTCCGGGGGCCGGGTCGTCGCGAAGGGACGGGACGGGGCCGGCCGGATCGCGAAGCGGCTCGGCGCCTGACTTCGGGCGACAATGTCACGGCCATGGAGGTGAAGGAAAGCCGCGGGCCCCTTCTCGCGGCGCTGCTTCTCGGAGTCGCGGCGTTCGCGCGCGCCGAGAAGCTCCCGGTGAAGCGTCACGGCGTGGCGGAGGGTCTCGCCGAGGAGACGGTGACCGCGCTCATGAAGGACTCGCGCGGAACCCTCTGGATCGGGTCCCTGAACGGGCTCAGCCGCTACGACGGCGAGAGATTCCGCGTGTACACGATCGACGACGGCCTCCCGAAGCCGCGTGTGACGGCGCTCGCGGAGACGTCCGACGGAGCGATCTGGGTGGCGACCTCCGGCGGCCTCGTGAGGCTCGATCCCGGGACCCCCGCCGGCCGGCCGGTGTTCCGGGCCGTGCCCGAATCGCCCGCGGGGAAGGCGGTGGAGTTCGTCTCCGTGGCGCCGGGTGGCGACGTGCTTTTCGGAAGCGGAGGCGAGCTCTACCGGATCGGGAAAGGAGCCGCGGCGCCGCTCGGTCTCGCGGCGGTCATGTCCGGAAGCGGTTCCGTGCGCGCCGTGCGGCAGGCCCCCGACGGCACGCTGTGGGTGGGCTCGTCGCGCGGCCTCTTTCGCGCGGCAGAGGGCGGGCCTCTCGCCCGCGTCGGCCTTCCGGGAGCCGCGAGCCCGGACATTCGCGGGCTCTTTCTCGACCGTGCGGGCCGCGTCTGGGTCACGACCCCGGGAACGCTCTTCGTGCTCGGCGCGGGTTCTCAGGGCGGAGACCTTCTCCGGGGAGAGCCGCTTCTCGGGCCCGACGAAAGAGTCGTCCTCCCCGCGCGCGCCGGCGAGGTCCGCGTCCTCGCGCGCGTGCCCGGCGCCGCGCCCGGCTCGTGGCAGCGTGCGCTCGAGCTGCGCGACGGCAGGATGGCTCTCTCGACGTCCGCGGGCCTCGTCTTCGTCACGGAAGGCCGACTCGCCGTCTACGGCAGGAGGAATGGTCTCGGCGACGGAATCCTCGGCGAGCTTCTCGAGGACGAGGAAGGAAACCTCTGGATCGGAACCCAGAGCACGGGCCTCCTCAGGCTCGCGCCATCTGGATTCACGACCTTCGGGGAGGCGGACGGACTCGAAGATGTCCGCGTCGGCTCGCTCTTCGAGGACCGCGACGGCCAGGTCGTCGCGGTGGCGGGTGGAAACGGGAGTCTCGTTCGTCTCTCCGGCCCTCCGTTCCATCCCGTCGTTCTGAACCCGGAGGCAACGGTGCCGATCCGATGGGTGTGGGGACGCTCCGTTCTGCGCGACCGGTCGGGTGCGTGGTGGATCGCGACCCGCAAGGGGCTGGAGCGCCGCGCGGCGAAAGAGCTCGGCGCTCCTCTGGAGCGCGCGAGGATCGAAGCCGTCTATACGGCGCGCGACGGCCTCGGAGCGGACGAAGTGTCCGCGCTTTACGAGACTCGGGACGGGACGCTGTGGGCCGGCGTCTACGGCTCTCCGTCGTCCCTCGCCCGGTTCGATCCCGAAAAGCGCCGGTTCGTTTCCTTCGGAGCGAGAGAAGGCCTGCCCGCGACGGCTCCGGTCGCCTTCGTCGAGGACGGGGCGGGCGATCTCTGGATCGGATTCGGAAGCGGCGGCGCCGTGCGGTACGCGAAGGGCCGTTTCGAAAGGCTCCTGCCTGCGAACGGTGCGCCCGAGGGCTACGTGCACGACTTTCTCGTGGACGGCGCCGGACGCCTCTGGGTTGCGAACGGCGCGAGCGGCGTCCTCCGCGTGGACGAGCCGGCCGCGGCGGCGCTTTCGGCGATCGCCCTCCGCGGGTCGCCCGGGACGGTGAGCGCGACGGTGCTGTGCCTCGCCGAGGACGCCGCGGGATTCCTGTATTTCGGCACGACCCGGGGCGTGGAACGATTCGAGCCGGCGACGGGCCGCACGCGCCGGTTCACGACGGACGACGGCCTCGCGAACAATCTCGTGACGTGTGCGCGCCGGGACCGCGCGGGCGCGCTGTGGTTCGGCACCCTCGACGGGCTGTCGCGGCTCGTGCCCCGGGCCGATTCCAGGGTGCCCCCTCCCCGCGCCGCGCTCGCGTCGTTCCGTGTGAACGGCAATCCGCGCGAGGTTCCGGAGCTCGGCGCCCGCGCTCTCGGGGAGTTCGTCCTCCGGCCGGACGAGAACCGGGTCCGGATCGATTTCGGCGTCCCGGGCTTCGTCGCGGGGGGCGTCGTGCGGTACCAGACGAAACTCGAAGGGCTGGAGACGTCGTGGAATCCGCCGGTTTCCGATCCGACCGTCCGATACGTCGGGCTGGCGCCGGGGCGCTACCGGTTTCTCGTACGCGCTCTTTCGCCGCTCGGAGACGAACCGGGGGAAGAGGCGACGGTCTCCTTCCGGGTCCTCCCTCCGCTGTGGCGGCGCGCGTGGTTCCTGCTTCTCGCGGCGGCGGCCGGAATCGCGCTGTCCGTTCTCGTGCATCGCCAGAGCCTCCAGCGTGCGATCGCCGTGGAGCGCGTGCGGACGCGCCTCGCCACCGACCTCCACGATGACGTGGGCTCGAGCCTTGCGCGAATCTCGATCCTTTCCGAGGTCGGGCGGCGCGACCTCGATCCCTCGGGCGAGCCCGCCCGTCTCTTCGCCGAGATCGGAGAGACGTCGCGATCCGTCATCGACGCGCTCGGTGACGCGATCTGGTCGATCGATCCAAGGAGGGACGACCTTCAGAGCCTGGGCGACCGGCTGAGGCATTTCGCGGGCGATCTGCTCGAGGCGCGCGGGATGACGTTTCGTCTGGACCTCCCGTCCGAGGCGCCCGCGGTCGACGTTCCACCCGAGCCGCGCCGCCAGCTCTTCCTGCTCCTGAAAGAGGCCGTCACGAACGCGGCGCGCCATTCGCGCGCGTCCTCGGTCTCGGTTGCCTTCCGTCTGACCGGCAGGCTTCTGGACGTCGAGATCGCGGACGACGGAGCGGGTTTCGACCCCGCCGCGTGGCCGGGCGGCCCGGACGAGGAAGGACGGGGCCTTCTCAACATGCGCGCCCGCGCTATCGCGCTGGGCGGCCGGCTGGAGCTGAAAACGGCTCCGGGTGAGGGCACGCGTCTCCTCATCCAGGGCCTTCCAATGCCGTTCCGGTGACGCCGAGCCGGCGCATGAACATGCTCTGCCCGGAAACGGCCCGGCGGCCGAGACTCTTCCCGTGACCGCGACCGCTCCGAGCGCCCCGATACGCGTGGCCGTTGTCGAGGACGACGCCGGTCTCAGGGAAAGCCTCCGGCTCCTCATCGGCGGTACGCGCGGGTTCTTCTGGGCCGGCGGGTGGGGAACCGCGGAGGACGCGATCGAGCGCCTCCCCCGGCTCCAGGAAGGCCCGCCCGACGTGCTCCTCATGGACATCCACCTTCCGGGAATGTCCGGGTCGCAGGCCGTCTCCCGGATGCGCGACGTCTGCCCTTCGGTCGCGGTCCTGATGTTGAGCGTCTACGAGGGCGAGGAGCAGATCTTCGAATCGCTCTGCAACGGCGCGGCCGGCTACCTCCTGAAGAAGACCGCACCGAACAAGCTCCTCGAGGCCGTGCGCGACGTCAGCGAGGGCGGATCTCCGATGTCGCCCGAGATCGCGCGCAAGGTCATCCGCCTCTTTCGCGATCTCGGGCCGCCGCCCCTCCCCGGGCACGACCTCACGCCTCAGGAGGTCCGCCTGCTCCGGCTCCTCTCGGAGGGAGCGAGCTATCAGGCGGCGGCGGACGGGCTGGCGATCAGCATCAACACGGCGCGCAACTACGTGCGGTCGATCTACGAGAAGCTCCATGTCAATTCGAAGTCCGCGGCCGTGAGCAAGGCCCTCAAGAACCGCATCATTTGAGATTCGGAGAGCCCGCATGACCGACGAGAATCCCGAAGCCTCCGCCTCCGCTCCTCCGACCGGCCACCGGACGCGCAACACCGTCCTCGTGGTGGTGGGGGTTCTGGTCGTGGCGGCCTCCGCGCGCGCCGTCCTGAAGTCTTCGGGCAAGGCTGGCCCGCGCGTCGAGCTCGTGCCCGTCCACGCGGCGACCGTCCAGCAGAAGTCAATCCCCCTCACGATCCGCGCGATCGGCAACGTCGAGGCGCTTTCCACCGTGGCGATCCGCGCGCTCGTCTCGGGTGAGCTCCAGAAAATCCACTTCCGCCAGGGCCAGGACGTGAAGAAGGGAGACTTGCTCTTCACGATCGACCCCCGGCCCCTGCAGGCGGCGCTCGACCAGGCCGAAGGGACGCTCGCGAAGGACAAATCCCAGCTTGCGAACGCGCGCGCGCTCGAGGCGCGCTACAAGAAGCTGTTCGAGGAGCAGATCGCGTCCAAGGAAGACTGGGACCAGTACCGGACGAGCTCGGACACGTCCGCCGGGCTCGTCGCCGCTGACGCGGCGGCGGCGGACAACGCGCGGGTGCAGCTCTCCTACGCAACCATCCGTTCTCCGATCACGGGCATGACGGGCAACCTCCTCGTCTACGAGGGAAATCTCGTCAAGGCGAACGACACGACGCCGCTCGTCACGATCACGCAGGCGACGCCGATCTACGTCACGTTCTCGTTGCCTGAAGGCGAGCTCGGCAAGATCAACCGCGCGCGGGCCGCGGGCCAGGTTGCGGTCGAAGCCGTCCTGCCGAGCGACGAGACGCATCCGATCGGCGGCGTCCTCTCTTTCGTCGACAACGCCGTCGACGCGACCACGGGCACGATCCGTCTCAAGGCGACGTTCGACAACGCCCAGCGCCGCCTCTGGCCAGGGCAGTTCGTGAGGGTGACGATCACGACCGGCGTCGATGCGAACGCGATCGTGGTCCCGCAGCAGGCCATCCAGACGGGCCAGGACGGCCCCTACGTCTACGTCGTGAAGGGGGACCTCACGGTCGAGGCGCGTCCCGTCAAGACCGGCCCTGGCGCCGACGGGCTCGCGACCGTCGCGACGGGCCTCGCCGTGGGGGAGCGCGTGGTCACGGACGGCCAGCTCCGCTTGTCACCCGGCGCGAAAGTCGAGATCAAGGCCGAAGGTGCGGAGCCGGGCGGGCCGGCGAGTCCCGGCCCCGGCGGCAAGGGCGACGCAGGCGGCGGCAAGGCCGAAAACAAAGGCGACAAGAAGATCGGCGGATGAGCATCACAGAGCCGTTCATCCGGCGCCCGGTCATGACGACTCTCGTCATGGCGGGCATCCTCCTGTTCGGTGCGATCGGATTCCGATCGCTGCCCGTCAGCGACCTCCCGAACGTGGACTTCCCGACGATCCAGGTGACCGCGAGCCTTCCGGGGGCCAGTCCCGAGACGATGGCCGCGTCCGTCGCGACACCCCTCGAGCGACAGTTCTCCGCGATCGCGGGCCTCGACTCGATCAACTCGACGAGCTCGCAAGGCACGACGCAGGTCACACTCCAGTTCGCGCTCGACCGCAACATCGACGCGGCCTCGCAGGACGTCCAGACGGCGATCGCCGCGGCCGCGCGCCAGCTTCCGCCGGGGATGCCCTCGCCCCCGACGCTCAAGAAGGTCAACCCGGCCGACCAGCCGGTCCTCTACCTCGTCCTCTCGTCGCCGACGATGGAGCTCACGGCGGTCGACGAGGTCGCCGAGACGCTCATTGCG
>JBBQRP010000015.1:0-99420 GCA_038214715.1 Thermoanaerobaculia bacterium
CGGGTCACCAGTAGAGGAGCCATCCCCTTTCGACCCGCGAGGCGTGCGCCTGCAGCGTGATTCGCTCGTTGCCGGGAACCATCCCTGGAACCGGGGCGATCTGGTGAAGCTGGTGCCCCGAGTGGAGGACGCAGCGGCCCGGCGTGTACGGGTGGTGCTCCGTTTCGAGGCTGTCCACCTTTACCTTCCTCTCCGCGGGCGGAAGTGCCGCCAGGTCCTCGTAGAAGATCGGCCAGAGGCGGAGGCCCGCGCCGCACGCGGGAATGTGGACGGCCAGCGTGAGCGAGAGGTGCGCTGAGGGCGTCCCCAGGGAGCCGAATTCGACGAGATCGTATTGCTCGTCGAAATGGATCTTCGCCAGCTTCGTGTAGGACTCGTGGAATCCGAAGATGTGAAAACCCGGAAGGGCGAAATCCTCGTGGAAAAAAACTGCTTCGCCGAGCTCCTCCTCGATGCGAACCCGGAGCCGCTCGTGGAGCCATCCGAAATGCTCCGCGAGGAGCGGGTTGCTCGCGCGGGCGAGAGCTCGGTAGCCGGAGGCGCCACCGGCGACCGCGTCGAGGTAAATGGCCGCGCCGAGGGTGAAGAACGGAAGGTCAGGGCTGCGGCGCGTCCAGCGATCCGAGAGGACGTGAATCGTGTCGTCCAGGCCGTGGCACTCGTCCGGCGAGAGAATTTCGAGCACGCGTGGGGCGTCCATGGCGGTAAGTTATCAAGAACCACGCTGGAGGTCGGACCAGCGCGCGTACAGGCGGTCGATCTCGGCCTGCTTTTCCTCGAGGGCGGCGAGGACGGCGACCAGCTTCGGGGCGTCGCTGGCGTGCGCAGGGTGCTCGCTTTCCGCCCGAAGAGCGTCGCGCTCCGCCTCGACGACCTGGATACGCCCCTCCATGCCGGTGAGCTCGCGCTGCTCGTTGAACCCGACGCGGCGCTTGCGTGGAGCGACTTTCGCGGCCGAGCGCCGCGCTGGAGCGGCGGCTTTCTGCTCCGCGTACCACGCCTCCCACTGGTCGAGGCCGGCGAGCGCCGTGAGCGTCCCGTGCCCCTTCGCGTCCTTTCCGAACGCGAGGATGCGGTTCGTGACGCGGTCGAGGAAGTACCGGTCGTGCGTCACGAGGATGACCGCGCCCGGAAAGTCCGCGAGGCAGTCCTCGAGAACCTGCAGCGTCGCGAGATCGAGGTCGTTCGTGGGCTCGTCGAGAACGAGGAGGTTCGTCTTTTTCAGCATGAGGCGCGCGAGAAGGAGCCGCGCCTGTTCGCCGCCCGAGAGGCGGCTCACCTTCATATCCTTCTGCTCCTCCGTGAAGAGGAACCGGTCGAGATAGCTCCTGATGTGGACGAGAGAGCCGCGGTAGTCGACGACATCCCCTTCGGGCGAGATCGTCTTCGAGACCGTCGACTCGGGATCGAGGCTGTCGCGGCCCTGCTCAAACGTGACCGGCTGGAGGTTCTCCGCACGGAAGACGTCCCCCGAGTCGGGCTGCTCTTTTCCGAGGAGGATCCGGATGAGCGTCGACTTGCCGCACCCGTTCGGCCCGAGGAGGCCGATCCGGCTTTGCGGCGTCACGAGGACGTCGAGATTCGAGAAGAGGACGTTCTCGCCGTACGCCTTGCCGATGGCTTTCGCCTCGACGAGACGCTTCGGGTTCCGCTCGGACGACTGGAAGTCGAGCCGCACGCTTTTCGAGAAGTTCCGGGCCGAAAGCTCGCCCACCTCGCTCTCGAGGGCCCCCGCGCGCTGGATGCGCGCCTGCTGTTTCGTGGAGCGGGCCTTCGCGCCGCGCAGCAGCCACTCGGTCTCGCGGCGGAGCTGGTTCCGAAGCGACGATTCCCTCTGGGCGTCGGTCGCGAGGCGCTCTTCCTTCACCCTCAGGTACGTCGCGTAGTCGCCGCGGACGTCCAGGAGGCCGTTCGCGTTCCGCTTGTCGAGCTCGAGGATCCGGTTCGCGACGCGCTGGAGGAACAGCCGGTCGTGCGTCACGGTCAGAGTCGCGAAGGGAGCGCGGGCGAGGAGCTCCTCCAGCCAGAGGATCGCGTCCACGTCGAGATGGTTCGTAGGCTCGTCGAGAAGGAGGAGATCGGGTTTCCGCACGAGCTCGCGGGCGAGGGCGACGCGCTTTTTCCACCCGCCCGACAGCGTCGCGACCGGAGTCTCCGTCGTGCGGCCTTCCGTCGTCAGCGAGAGCCGAGCGATGTACTCGTCCGCGAGGAAACCCGCTTCCCAGTCGTCGTCGCCGTGGTGAACGCCCGCCGCGCCCTCGAGGACAGTTTCCCGGATCGTCGCGCCCTCGCGGAAAGCGGGCATCTGCGAGAGGTACCCGACCCGAAGCCCCCTCTGGGCGGCCAGGCTCCCCTCGTCGGGGAGGATCTCGCCCGCGAGGATCGAGAGCAGGGTGGACTTACCGGCTCCGTTCGGACCGATGAGCCCGATCCGGTCACCGGCGTCCACGGAACAGGCGATCCCCTCGAAGAGGGGCCGCGAGCCGAACGCCTTCGTGAGGCCGGTTGCCGTGATGAGAATGCCCATGGAAACGAGACTCGGCCTCCGGGCGCATGCCTGCGCGATTCTTCCTGCGCGTGGAAAATGGGGATGCGAGAAAGTGGCGGGGCCGACGGGGCTCGAACCCGCGACCTCAGGCGTGACAGGCCTGCGCTCTAACCAACTGAGCTACGACCCCGAATTCCGTCCCAAAACTGTCGCGCCGGGGACGGGACGCGGAGTATACAGACCCCATGAAGGCCCGCAAGAGGATCATCGCCAGCGTCGTTCTCGTTCTCGCGGCTTTCGCGGCGCGCACCGCTTCGGCGGCGGCATCCGAGGGGATGAAGATCCTGACTTTCGTGCCGGGAGTCGCCCACGGTCGGCTGCCCGTCGTCGTCGACCTCGGAGCCTCGCCTCCTCCCGCGGAAATCCTCCTGAACGGCGTCCCCGCGTGCCGCGTGACAGCCGCGAAACAGACGTGCCTCGTGGACCTCGGCCCGGCGCCCCGGGTCGCGCTCCTCGAGCTCGTGAGGCGGGACGCGTCCGGGAAGATCGTCGAGAGGGTGCGCCGCTTCGTGAACAAGCCGTCCGACGCGCGCGCCGAGGTCACGGTGCGGAGCGACTGTACGCGCGCGTCGGGCCCCTGCACGCTCCGATTTTCGTGGTCGCACGAGAACGCGATCGCGCCCGGAGAGCTCACGGTCACGATCGACGGCGTGAAGACGTATCAGGGCGAGCCCCGGGACGTGCCTGTTCCCTTCGCGGCGTCGAGTGCGGCGCGCGTCATCGGCGTCGAGCTCGTCTTCCTCGACGGAGAGAGGGTCTCCCAGAGCCTCCTGATCGGAAGCGGCGTCTCGAGCGCGGTCGAGGCGCCCCTGAACGCGGTGACCGTCCTTCCGGAAGAGGCGCCGGGCCGCGACCTTGCGTCCCTGAAGACGCTCGGCGGGCGCGTCGTCGCGAACATCGAGGCGGGCGAGATGGAGGTCCTCTTCGTCGTCACGCCGTCCGCGGTCCAGAAGCTGCAGAACCTCACGCGGCTCGCGCAGAAATCGTTCAGCAAGAACGCGGGCCGAATGGGGAAGGCCCTCGAAGGGGTCAACCACGTCGTCTACTTCTCTCCGCTGGGAACGCACGCGGCGTTCAGCACCGCATCGAAGGTCTCCGACCGGATGTTCCGCCTGCGCGGCTACGACTGCACGCCGAAGCACGACTACCGCGAGCGCACGCTCTCGCTCCCATGCGTGGACATGGACCTCCTCGGCGGCGACCAGTACCGTCTCGCGGCGACCGTCGCCTCGGCGACGTTCAACCGGGCGGCTGTCCCCCGCCGGCGCGCGGTCGTCGTCGTGCTTGGCGACGACGAGACGCGGCGCGACGAGAGCGCCTACGGAGCCGCCGAAGTGCGCCGCTACCTCTCGGAGATCTTCGTTCCGCTCGAGGTCTGGCGCGTCGGCAAAGCCGCGCGAGGAGACTGGCCGGCGGGTCGCAGGGTCGCGAGCCCCGACGACATCGTGCGGGCCTGGGAGTCGCTCCGCGCCTCGCTCGACGCCCAGCGGATCTGCTGGATCGCGGAGGACCTGAATCCCGCGACGTTCCGCCTCTCGCCGGAGGATGCGGGGCTCGCGCTCGCGGGGCGCCGCCCGCCGGGCGGAGCCGGACCGGAAAGCGCAGGCGCCGAGACGGAGATCGCGTCGTCGGAATCCCCGACAGCGGACGCGGCGAAGCCCTCGCGGGCGGACAAGACGGGCCGCGTCGCCGCGTCACAGGACGTCTCGCTCGTGAACCTCGATGCGAACGTGACGGACAAGAACGGCCACCCGGTGCACGGGCTCACACTCTCGGACTTCGATCTCCTCGTCGCCGGGCGTCCGGTCGCGATCTCGAACTTCTCCGAGATCACGGGCGGACCGTCCGGACCCGACGCCGCGGCCCCGCCGCGCCCGAGGCGGAAGATCGCGCTCTTCGTGGACCGCCTCACTCTCGGCGATGCGCGAAGGAGCACGCGCTTTTTCCAGTCGCTCGACGACTTCGTCGCGCGGACGATCGGGCCCGGCGACGAGATGACCCTCCTTTCGTTCGACACGGGCCTCACCGTTCTCGTTCCGTTCACCGAGGACGCCGGCGCGATCCACCGCGCCCTCGAGAAGCTCGCGAAAGAGAGCGCCCGGCCTCCGAGTCTCTTCACGGGTACCGAAAACAACGAGCGCATCGTCGACGAGATTGCGCAGGCGGAGGCCGAGATCGCGGCGCGCGACGCACGGCTCCGCGGCGGAGCCGCCGCGGCTCCGGCGCCTCCCACGCAGGCCGTCCTCGAGCTTCCGAAGGCCGCGGATTCGGGCGTCCTCGCGCAGGCGCGTTTCCTCGCCACCGAAGAGTGGCTGAGGACGCGGCGGAAGATCGCGGCGATCCGCTCGGTCCTCGCCGAGCTCGGCGGTCTCGAGGGGCGCAAGGTCCTGATCGTCGCGAGCCACCGCCTCTCCAGAAACCCCGGTTTCGAGTACTTCCTTTCGAAGCGCCTCGACCGCGACACCATCACGCCGCCCGACGCCCGTGAGTACGACGCGCGCGAGCTCCTTCTCGGGCTCGCGAAGACCGCGAACGGCTACGGCGTGACTCTTCACGGCCTCTACCCCGAGGCGGGCGGCGACTTCGATCTCGCCGTCGCGGAGCGCTCGAAGCCCTCGTTCAACGGTCTCGCTTCGAGCCGGCGCGGCATGGAGATCGACGCGAACGAGAACGACGGCCTGCATCTCGCGGTGGACGACACGGGGGGCCTCGTGGGCATGGGCGCCGAGACCGCACCGGACGTCCTCGCACGCATGTCTCAGGACCTCGACTCGTACTACTCGTTCGGGTTCCCGGTGCCCGGCGGAGCGCCCGAGAAGAAGATCGAGCTGAAGCCGAAGCAGGCCGGTCTCGTCGTGCGCACACGCCGCACGTTCGTAGAACGGTCGGCATCGGAGCGCATGTCGGACAAGGTGGTCTCGAACCTCTTTGGAGCTCAGAAGTCGCCGAATTTTCTCCTGACGGCCCGCATCGTCGGAACGAGTCCCGCCGGGAAGAAGGGCGTCAGGGTCTCGTTCGAGGTGAAGATTCCCGCGGCGGCGCTCACGCTCCTCCCGTTCACGGGCGGACGCCAGGCGAAGGTCTCCGCTTACGTCGCGGTCCTCGACGGCGGCGACGTGACGACGTCGGCGCCGGTGAGCCGAGACTTCACGCTGCCGGAGAACGTTCCGGACGAGACCGCGCATTTCACGTACGTCGGCGAGATCGTCACGGTGAACGCCTCTCCTCTCATCTCGATCGGCATCCTCGACGAGACGTCGAAGGAAGCGGGTTTCGGAAGACTCGAGGGAACGCCGGCGGCAGTACTGGGAGCATCCGCGCGGCCGTAAAAGGCTGGTGGGAGGTGCGGGGATCGAACCCGCGACCTGCTGCGTGTAAAGCAGACGCTCTACCGCTGAGCTAACCTCCCGGGAACAGTCTACGACCCGAAAAGCCCGAAAGTGCCGCCTCCGGAAGATTCCGGGGCCGCCGCGTCATCTCTTCTCTGATCGGAAACAGTGTCTCGGTCCGTATTCCCACCCAAGGAGCCCAGATGGAGCGCTACAACCTCGTCGTGATCGGTGCCGGTTCGGGCGGGCTCGTCGTCGCCGCCGGCGGTTCCGGGCTGGGCGCCCGGGTGGCGCTCGCCGAGAAGCACGCGCTCCCGTTCTCTCCCGAGGCCGGCAAGACCGTTCGCGCGATGGGCGGCGACTGCCTGCAGTACGGATGCGTTCCTTCGAAGGCGCTCCTCCGCGCCGCGAAGGCCGCACACGCGGCGCGGGAGGCGGGCCGTTTCGCGATCCGCGGATCGTCCGATCCGGGCCCGCAGGATCTCGGCGCCGTCATGGACTACGTTCGCGGCGTCCAGTCCCACATCGCGCCCGCCGACTCCGTCGAGCGTTTCGAGGGCCTCGGCGTCGACGTCCTCCTGGGGCCCGGAACACTGAGGTCCGCGCACGAGGTCGAAGTGAACGGGAAGACGGTCTGGGGCCGCCACGTCGTCCTCGCGACCGGTTCGCGCGCGAACATCCCGCCGATTCCCGGGCTCGAGGAGACGGGCTATCTCACGAACGAGTCGGTGTGGCACGTGAGGACTCTGCCCGGGACCCTCCTCGTCATGGGCGGCGGACCTATCGGCACCGAGATCGGACAAGCGTTCGCGCGCCTCGGCTCGAAAGTCACGATCGTGTCCTCGTCGCCGCACATCTGTCCGAAGGAGGACGCGGACATCGCCGCCGTCCTCGTGAAGGCTCTGAAGGCCGAGGGCGTCACGATTCACGACGACGCGTCCGCCACGAAGGTCACGGCGCGCGACGGGAGGAAGATCGTCACCGTCAAGCCGAAATCCGGGGCGGAGTTCGAAGTCGCGGTCGACGAGATTCTCGTCGCGACGGGGCGCCGCCCGAACATCGAGGGGCTCGGCCTAGAGGCGGTGGGCGTCGTGTTCACGAAGCGGGGCATCGGGATCGACGCGAAGTGCCGGACGAACGTGCCCTCCGTATGGGCGATCGGCGACGTCGCGGGGCCGTATCTCTTCACGCACTGGGCGGGCTATCAGGCGGGCATCGTGCTTCGCAACACGCTCTCCCCCGTCGCGCTCGCATCCGCGGACGTCACGAACACGCCGTGGATCACGTACACGGATCCGGAAATCTCCCACGTGGGCCTCGGGGAGGCAGAGGCGAAGGAAAAGGGCGTTCCCCACCGCGTTTTCCGCGCCTCCTTCGCTCACAACGACCGGGCGATCTGCGACGGGACGAACGAGGACAACTTCATGAAGGTCCTCGTCGACCCGAAGGGGAAAATCCTGGGCGCCACGATCGTCCATCCGCACGCGGGAGACCTCCTCGGCGAGGTCGTCCTCGCGAAGAAGAACGGGCTCCCGTTCTCGGCGCTCGGCTCGGTCATTCACGCGTACCCTTCGCTGTCGGAAATTCACGGCGCGGCGGCGCGCGAGTACCTCAAGACGTCGCTCACGCCCGGCCGCAAGAAGCTCCTCACGAAGCTCGCCGCGTTCCTCAGGAGATAGTCATGACGGAAACGCCCGGAGAGGCGGCCCAGGCAACCGCGAAGAAGTCTCCCCTCGTCCCGGTCCTCGTCGGCGTCGCGGTGCTCGTCGCCCTCTTCCTGCTGTTCCGCGCGCTCCCCGTCAAGGAGTGGCTCGTCGGATTCCAGCAGTACGTGAAGGGTCTCGGGTTCGCGGGATACGTCCTCTACGCGGTCGTCTACGCCGTGTGCTGCGTGCTGTTCGTGCCGGCTTCGGTGCTGACGCTCGGCGCGGGCGCGATCTACGGACTCGGGACCGGAACAGCGGTCGTCCTCGTCGGCGCGACTCTCGGCGCGACCCTGTCGTTCCTCCTCGCAAGAACCGTGATGCGAAAGCGCATCGAGGGAATGACGTCGGGCAACGCGAAGTTCCGCGCTCTCGACCGCGCGATCGGCAAGGAAGGCGCCAAGATCGTGTTTCTCGTGAGGCTCGCGCCCGTTTTTCCATTCACGTACATCAACTACGCGTTCGGGCTCACGAGCGTGAGGACGCTGCCTTACGTCGTCGCGTCCTTCTTCGGGATGATCCCGGGAACGTTCGCGTACGTTTATCTCGGCTCGGCGGCGGCGGGCGCCGCGTCGGGCGAGTCCGACTCGACGAAGAAGATCGTCCAGATCGCGGGAGCGGTGATCGCGCTCGTCGTCACGATCTTCGTGGCGCGCGTCGCGACGAGGGCGATCAAGAGCGCAGGCGTCGCGGAGGAAAGCCCCGCGGCGCCCGCGCCGGAGACGACCTAGGGAGTCTTCGTCGGCTTGACGACCGGAACGACGCCGGGCTGAACCTGGATCGTGTTGCCGCTCGGGGGCGACGCGATCGTGACGTTCGCTTCGGCCGACGAGTTGCTCGCGGCGGAGGCCGTGATTTTGTAGGAGCCAGCCGGGAGACCCATCAGGACCGCGATCCAGCCGGGCCCCGAGATCTGCTGCGCGTTCGCCGAGCCCTTGATCGGGGCGTTGCCGTGGCCGGCCGGGAACGTGTCGTAGTGCGCGTGGAACTTGCCGCCCGGGAAATTCGAGCCGCAGGACGTTGTCGGCGCGACGGGCACACACGTCGCGTGCACGTCCAGCGGGGCCTTCCAGTCGGAGTTACCGGCGTTCACGACGAAGATCCAGTTGCCGTCGGGCCAGACGTTGAACGGCGTCTTGAGGCCGAGCCTGTTCGCCTGCTGGGCGGCGCCTGTCGTCATGCTCGTCCCGGGCTTCTTCGATTCTTCCGCGGCGCCCGGCAGGGCGGCCGCGAGGACGATAAGGGCTGCGGAAGCGAGGGTGATCTTTTTCACGTTTTCATTCTCCTTCGTGCGCGAGTCGAGTTCTTCGATGACGTCAATCTAGGCTTCCGCGCCGCCCGCGCAAGTCGTCCGGCTGGTCTTCAGGCGCCAGAACACGGCTCGGAAGCGCCAGCGGCTTCATTTGGCGCTGTCGGAAAGGACCAATACGTTTCGGAGCTCCGGAGGCAGGTGGGAAACGTCGTCGAGGAGGAGCGCCTCGGCATCGTGCGCTCCGTCCCACTCGAAGACCGAGAGCGAGCCGTTTCGCTGGCGGATCTCGTCCATCCTCGAGAGGGGGCGCCCGAGAACGCGCGTCATGACGATCCGGTTGAAGCGGCCGTGTGCGACGACGAGAGGCGCCCGGGCACCGGTGTCCACAAGCCGCGCGAGGAAGAGGTCGGCGCGGGCTGCGGCCTCCTCCGGCGACTCGCCGCCGGAAGGGGCGAGCTTCGTCTCGCCCGCCCGCCACCGCGCCCTCACTCCCGAGACCTCCTTCTCGATCTCGCCGTCGTACGGACGGCCGGACCAGGCGCCCCAGTCGAACTCCACGAGACGGGAGTCGAGGGAGACCTCGAGTCCGTGGACCGACGCGACGGCCTGGGCGGTCTCCCGTGCGCGGATCATCGGGCTCGACCACACGGCGTCGATCTCCTCCCCGAGGAGGCGTGCGGCGAGACACTTCGCCTGCCGAAGCCCCGTCGCCGAGAGCTGGGTGTCGAGACGGGACCCCTGGAGTGAGCCCGCGAAGTTGCCTTCGCTCTCGCCGTGACGGACCAGGCGGAGGAGCATGCGGTCGATTCTATGAAATGCGGGTCCCCCGTATCATCGTCGCCCGATGCGAACCGTGTCCCGCGATTTTCCAGAGGTTGTCGGCGCCATCGACGATCCCGCGATCCGTGCCCTTTTCTCGCAGCGGTTCCTCGTCGCCACGGAAATCTACGACGAGCTCGTGGACGCCGCCTGCCTCCGCATCTTCGAGGACGTCGGACGGAACATTTCTGCTGAAGACGCGCTCCCCTCGCAGACCAGGCCCGCGTACCGCTACATCGTCGAGAAGCTCGTTCACGCCGGATTTCTGAGAAGGGTGAATGAGGGAGTTTTCCTCGCCAAGGAGCGGCTCCCAGCCGCGGGGGCCCGCTCTGTCGAGGCTCTCGCCGCCGAGCTCGGTGCGACGGAGCCCGACGCGGCCGTCGGCGCTGAGATCGTGACGCTTCTCGCGGCGGAGGCGCCCGCCTTCTTCCGCGGCGAGAAGTCCGGGGAGGAGATCCTCTTCTCGCCCACGCGCCTGCCCCTGTGGATCCGGTACTTCTCGAACGCGAACATCCTCTACGCGATCAACAACACGCTCGGCGCCGAGGCCCTCTCGCGCGTCCTGCCCGCGAGCGGTGCCGAGGTTCTCGAGATCGGCGGCGGCTGCGGGAGCGCGGCCGAAGCGGCGCTCCGGCGCCTCGGCGCGCGCGCCTCGCGCTGGCGGTTCACGGAGCTCGTCCCGACGTTCGCCCGGCGGGGCGAGCGCGCCGCCCGGGCCGCCGCGGGCCCCGGCACGGCCGTGGAAGCCGCGAGGGTCGACATGACGAAGCCGTGGGGGCCCCAGGGCGTCGCCCCGGGATCTTTCGACGCCGTCTACTCCGTGAACTGTTTCCACGTTGCGCCCGACCTGGGCTTCGTGCTCGCGGAAGCGAAGGCGGCTCTCAAGCCGGGGGGCGTCGTCGTCGTATCGGAGTGCGTGAGACCGGGAACGAATTCTCCTCCGTCCTACGTCGACTTCGTCTTCAACTTCCTGACGAGCTTCACGAACGTCACGCTGGACCCGGTGCTTCGGCCGAACCACGGCTTCCTCTCGCCCGCCGCGTGGCGTGCGAGCTTCGCGGCGGCTGGCCTCCGCGACGTCACCGCGATCCCGGACGTCGACGCCGTCGCGGCGCGCTACCCAAAATTCTTCGTCGGCGCGCTCGCCGCGCGCCGCTAGGTCTTCTTCCGCGGCACCGCGTTCACGAACGCCGCGATGTCGTTCACGACCTCTCCGGCGACGTGGCCGGGCTTCTGGACCTCCTGCGGTCCGCTCCGGCCCTCGCCCGCGACGAAGAAGTGGTTGAGTTTCGGATACGACCGGAACGTTGCGCCCTTCCGGCCGGCAAGCGCCCGTTTCCAGCCACGGAAATCGTTCATCGTGACCTGATAGTCCCGTTCTCCCTGGAGGACGAGGATCGGGCGCCCGAGGGACCGGGCGGCGTCGACGGGCTTCTCCGCCGCGAGGTCCAGCCAGTAGGAAGGCGATGCGCCGAGGATCGGCGCTCCGAGCGGATCCGGCCGGCCGGCGTAGAGCTCCGCGAGGAGTTCCGCCTGCTTGTGCACCGATCCCGCCGCGAGCTTCTCCGCATCGGTCGCTCCGGGACCGGCCAGCCATGCCGCCTGGTCGCGAACGACTTCCGACATCGGCCGTGAGGGCGCCGCCAGCATCGCGACGGCGGAGACCGCCGGGTCGAGTGCGGCGATGCGCGGCGCGAGGAGCGCGCCCAGGCTGTGCCCGACGACGACGAGGCGGCCTGTGTCCACGCCCGGGGTTTCCCTGAGGACCTTGAGAGCGGCGAGGGCGTCGTCGAGGACCTCGTCCTTGACCGTGATCTCGCCCGCCTTCGCGAGCTCCTTCGCGTAGACCTTCGTCCTCTTGTCGTAGCGCAGGACGACGATGCCGCGCGACGCGAGCCCCTGCGCGAGATCCTGGAACGGGCGCAGCCCTCCGATCGTCTCGTCGCGGTCTTGCGGGCCCGAGCCGTGCACGAGGACAACCCCCGGAAACGGCCCCGCTCCGAGCGGAATCGTCACGGTCCCGGGAAGAAAGACCGCCCCGGACACGACCCGGACGGCCGTCTCACGGAACGCGGCGGGCCTCACATACTCGGGCGCCGCCCAGGAGGGGCGGTCGGCCGGATCCGGCTCGAGGAACATTCCCGCGAGTCGGCCGTCGCTCCGGAAGGTCAGCTTGAGCTCGGCCTTCTCCCTCTCGAACGTACAGGTCGCGAACGCGAGCGTGAACTCCTTCGCCGGGTAGGTGCGCGGCGTGGCGCAGGATTTCAGCGCGCCGCCCTTCGCGACGACGCCGCTCCAGAACGCGCGAAGCTTTCCGTCCGGCAGCGCCGACTTCATTTCGTCGTCGAAACGGGACTCTATGGCCACGAGGTCGCCCGCCCTGAGCTCGGTCGCGATGTCTTCCGCAAGCGACTTCGCGACGGCCGCCGGCAGGGGCGCGCTCCCCGCCTCCGGCGTCACACCGGGGGGCGAAGCGTCTCCCGTCAAAGTCGCGGCGATGCTCGCGAAGGCGAGAACAAGGGCGACTCTATGAGTCAGTTTCATCATGGAGCGGCCTCGTTTCCTTCTGATACTGTCGCCTGCAGTCATGAAAATACACGAATATCAAGCCAAGGAAATCCTCCGCGGGTTCGGCGTGCCGACGCCTCGCGGCCGCGTGACGGACTCGCCGGAAGAGGCGGGCCGGATCGCGAAAGAATTCGGCGGACGCGCCGTCGTCAAGGCGCAGATCCACGCCGGCGGCCGCGGGAAGGGCGGCGGCGTCAAGCTCGCGAAGTCTCCGGAGGAAGCCGTCGAGCTCGCGAAGAGGATCATCGGAATGCAGCTCGTGACACACCAGACGGGACCCCACGGACAGAGGGTCAAGAAGGTCCTCGTCGAGGAGGCGCTCGACATCGCGCGGGAGCTCTACATCGGAATCACGCTCGACCGCGCGATCGGGCGGCCCGTGATGATGGCGAGCAAGCAGGGCGGCATGGAGATCGAAGTCGTCGCCGCGAAAGACCCGGACGCGATCGTGAAGGAGCCGTTCGACCCCGCGTGGGGACTCCAGCCCTTTCAGGCGCGCAAGCTCGCGGACGCACTCTCCCTCACCGGCGACACCCACAAGAAGGCCGTGGGCTTCCTCATCGCGCTCGCGAAAGCCTACGTCGCGACGGACGCCTCTCTCGCCGAGATCAACCCGCTTCTCATCACGGGGAGCGGCGACGTGATCGCGCTCGACGCGAAGATGAACTTCGACGACAACGCGCTCTTCCGCCACACGGCTATCCGCGAGTTCCGCGACCTCGACGAGGAGGATCCGCTCGAGGTCGAGGCCTCGAAGTTCGGCCTCAACTACATCAAGCTCGACGGAGACGTCGGCTGCATGGTGAACGGCGCCGGCCTCGCGATGGCGACGATGGACATCATCCAGTACGCGGGCGGCCGGCCCGCGAACTTCCTCGACGTCGGCGGCGGCGCGAACGAGGAGCAGGTCAAGAACGCGATGCGGATCATCCTGTCCGACGCGAACGTGAAGGCGGTTCTCATCAACATCTTCGGCGGCATCATGCGATGCGACATCATCGCGACGGGCGTCGTGAACGCCATCAAGGAAATCGGCATCAAGGTCCCCGTCATCGTCCGCCTCGAAGGCACGAACGTCGAGGAGGGCAAGGCGATCCTCAAGAACTCCGGCCTCGCGGTCATCCCCGCCGACGGCATGAAGGACGCGGCCGAAAAGGTCATCGCGTCGCTCGGAAAGGTGGCCTGACGTGGGCGCGAACTGGATCTCGAAAGACACCCGGCTCCTCGTGCAGGGCCTCACGGGCCGGGAGGGCAAGTTCCACGCGCTCGCGAGCCGCGACTACGGCACGCAGCTCGTCGCGGGCGTCACCCCTGGAAAAGGTGGCACGACCGTGGAGGGCGTCCCCGTGTTCGACTCCGTGGCGGCCGCCGTGAAGGCGACGGGCGCGAACGCCTCGATGGTGTTCGTGCCGCCTCCGGCCGCGGCCGACGCGATCATGGAGGCGTCCGACGCGGGCGTCGCCCTCATCGTGGCGATCACGGAGGGAGTCCCCGTCAACGACATGATCAAGGCGAAGGAGTACCTCGCGAAAGGCTCCTCGCGGCTCATCGGCCCGAACTGTCCCGGCATCATCCGCCCTTCCGCCAAGGTCAAAATCGGCATCATGCCCGCGCGCATTCACATGCCGGGATTCGTCGGAGTCGTCTCGCGCTCGGGGACGCTGACCTACGAGGCCGTGGGACAGACGACCGCGCTCGGATTCGGCCAGTCGACGTGCATCGGGATCGGCGGCGACCCGATCAACGGCACGAACTTCATCGACGCGCTCACGCTCTTCCGCGACGACGCCGACACGCAGGCCATCATCATGATCGGCGAAATCGGCGGCAGCGCCGAGGAAGAAGCCGCCGAGTGGATCAAGACGAACCTGAAAAAACCCGTCGTCTCCTTCATCGCGGGGCGCACGGCCCCCCCCGGGCGCCGCATGGGCCACGCGGGAGCGATCATCTCGGGCGGCAAGGGCACCGCGCCCGAGAAGGTGAAGGCGCTGAAGGCCGCGGGCGTCCACGTCTCGGACTCGCCGGCGCTCATGGGCGAGACGCTGAAGAAGGTCCTCGGGAAGTAGGCTCAGACCTGGGCGACGAATTCCTCTGGAGAGAGAACTAGGCCCGGGAACCCCTTGCGAAGGGCACCACGGATCGCGGGCTTCTACGCCCTGTACTGCCTTCAGGTGGTGGTCGAGGTGCTTGTACATGAGGACGCCGCAGGTGCGAAGAGCGTGCTCATGGGCGGAGGCTAATCAAGAACCGCGCGCCGGCAAGACGCCGGGGACGCGTATACTCCGCGGCCGCATGGAAAAAACATTCGCCATCATCAAGCCGGACGCCGTCGCCTCGAAGAACGCCGGAAAGATCCTCGCGCGCATCGAGGCCGAAGGATTCCGCGTCGTCGCCCTGAAGCGTCACGTCATCTCGAGAGTCGAAGCGGAAGCCTTCTACGGCGAACACAGCGCCAAGGGTTTCTTCGGCGGACTCGTCGCCTATATGACTTCGGGCCCCGTCTACGTCGCCGTCCTGGAGCGCGAGAACGCCGTCGCGCACTGGCGGGCCGTGATGGGTGCGACCGATCCCGCGAAGGCCGACGCCGCCACGATCCGTAAGGAGTTCGGCCAGTCCATCGAGCGGAATGCCGCGCACGGCTCCGCGAATGCCGCCGACGCGGCCCGTGAGGTCACGTTCTTCTTCGCGCACCGCGATTTGATTTGATTCCCCCGAAGGTGTAACCCACGTCACGTTCCTGGGGGACTCGGCCGATTCTGGCTGGCCCTTTGCTCCATTCCAGGCGAAAGGGCCCGACACTTCTTCCCGAAGGGCGTCGTCGCGCTTCAACGAAATGATTTGCCTGCAACGCCTTACCGTCGTTTCTCTACTCGCGTTCTCGGCCTATGCCGGGGCGGAGATGCCCTCTCCCTCCACGCCTTCCGGGGGTTCCCCTGCAAAAAGGGCGACCTCGGTCGAAGTCGGCTACGTTCTGGTGCCCTTCGTGGTCACGGACCTCAAGGGCCAGGCCGTCCGCAATCTCAGGGAGCAGGACGTCACGCTCCTCGTGGACGGCACGCCGGTGAAGACGGACCTCTTCGCGCGAAGTGACGACGCCCCCGTTTCGTTCACGATACTTCTCGACGGCTCCGGTTCGATGGGTCTCGCCGGAAAGCTCGCGGGAGCGCGTGCCGCAGTGGCAGCTCTCGTCGAGCAGAAGATCCCCGGCGACGATTTCGCGCTCTTTGTGTTCGCCGAGGGCGCGGTGAAGGAGATCGTCCCGTTCACCGAGGACGCCGCGCGCATCGTGGCCGCCGTCAACGCCGTGAAGCCTTTCGGCAAGACCGCGTTCTTCGACGCGCTCGCGAAGATGCCCGACAAGTCTCTCCTCGGGAAGAACGGCTCGCGCGCCATCGTCCTTCTCACGGACGGCATCGACAACGCCTCCGAGCTCACCCGCGACGACCTCGCCGGCCTCCTCGAAGGAGTCGACGTGCCCGTCTATCCGATCGGCCTGCGCTCGCCGGGCGGCCGGGTGTTCCCCGCGCCCGGCCAGACCGTGGACGCCCTGCTCAATCTCGAGATCCTCGGGCACGTGGCGCGCGTCACGGGCGGCCGCCTCTCGATCGTGGACGACCCGGCGCGGCTGCCCGATTCCGTCCGGCTCATCGAAAAGGACCTCCGCACCCAGTACCTGCTGGGCTTCACGGCCGCCGGGTCGGGGCCCGTTCGCTTTCGCCGCATCGCTCTCCGGCTCTCCGGTCCGCTCCGGGCGATCCGCGTCCGGGCGGGCTACAAGGGACCCGCTCCGCCCGCAAAGGGCTAACACACCCACAGGAGGACTCACGATATGAACCGCAAATCCCTTTCTCTGCTCGCCGCGGCAATGGCCGTCACGGGCCTCACGCTCACCGGCTGCGCGACCTCGACGGACGTCGACAAGAAGATCGCCGAGGCGCAGGCGAAGACGGACAAGAAGATCGACTCGGTCGAAACACAGGTCGAGGACCTCCAGGTCACTCAGAAGACGACGGCGGGCAAGGTCGACGATCAGGGCAAGCAGATCGAGCAGATCAGCCAGTCCGCCCGGGAGGCGCTCGAGAGGGCTCAGGAAGCCGGCGTTCTCGCGAAGGGCAAGATCCTCTTCCAGCAGTCGTTCGCCGAGGACCGCGTGCGGTTCAAGGTGAACTCCTTCGAGCTCACGAAGGACGCGAAAGCCGCCCTCGACGAGTTCGCGGTGAAGATCAAGACTCTGGAGAAGGTCGTCTACCTCGAGATCCAGGGCCATACGGACGACACGGGCGGCGCGGAGTACAACGACCAGCTCGGCCAGCAGCGGGCCGAAGCGGTGCGCCGTTACCTCGCGCGCGCGCACAAGATGCCGCTCGGCCGCATCTCGACGATCTCCTACGGCGACACGCAGCCCGTCCAGACGAACAAGACCGCGAAGGGCCGCTCCCAGAACCGCCGCGTCGTAATCGTCGTTCTCGAATAGAGGACGAGAGAGACCCGGGAATTCGGATTTCTTAGAAGGGTGTTGGCGAGAGCCGCCCGAGTTGCCGCGTTGCGCGAACCAGCGCCCCGCTCTCACTCACCCTTCTAGGAAAACCCCCTCTTCTCCCCTCTTACTCAAATCTTCTTCTTTCGTCTCTTCCTCAGCTCCTCGAGCAGCTTCAGAAAATCGCCCGGCGGGTCCGCATCGAGCGACACCGCCTTCCCTTCCGCGGTCTTCCAGCCCAGGTGCCCGGCGTGCAGAGCCTGACGGGGGAACGGGACGGGGAACGGCTTCGCCTTCCGGTCCCGGTAGACGGAGTCGCCCACGAGGACGTGGCCGGCGTTCGCGAAATGGATCCGGATCTGGTGGGTGCGCCCCGTCTTCAGGCGCGCTTCGACGAGCGTCGCGATCCCGAAACGCTCGATGACGGTCCACTCCGTGACGGCCTTCGTGCCCGGCTCGCCCGGCTTCGCGACGCCGCGGCGCCGTTCGCCGGGCTCGGCCACGAGGTCGCGGTCATACGTTCCCGCGTCGCCGCTCATGTCGCCCTCGACCACCGCCCGGTAGCGCCGGTCCATCGTGTGCGCGCGCAGCTGCGCCTGCATCCCGACGAGCCCGCGCCGGCTGCGCGCGAAGACGAGGATTCCGGACGTCTCCTTGTCGAGCCGGTGCACGACGGACACGAACGTCCGCTCGCCGCTCCCGCCGTGGCGCCTCTGCACGTAAGTCGAGACCCGGCTGAGCAGCGTGTCGGTCTCCTTCGCCTCCGTCGGGTGCGTCAGGAGGCCCGACGGCTTGAAGACGGCGATCGCGTCGTCGTCCTCGTAGAGCACGGTGAGCGACGACTGGACACGGCGCTCCTTGCGGAGATTGCGGTCCCACCGGAGCGCGACCTCGCGCGAGACGATCGCGCCGGGGTCGTTCACGACGGACCCGTCCACCGTGACCTGGCCCTCCATCACGGCCCTCTTCAGGCGCGTCGCGGATTCCTCCGGGTAGATGGTCTGGAGGCGGCGGACGATGCGGAGCACTCCGGCGGCGCCCGCCGGGGGAGAGGTCTTCACCCGGACATCGTCGCACGAACGCGGGCCGAAGACCGCCGCGGCCCCCGCGTACACTCCGCCACGTGAGGCGTTCGCCCGAGTTCGCCGCGCGCCGCAAGCGCTTCTTCGACGCGATGAAGGAAGGCGTTGCCGTGCTCTTCGCCTCGCCCGAGGCCGCGTTCGGCCACGACGTCCACTACCGCTACCGGCCCGATCCCGATTTCTTCTACCTGACCGGCTTTCCGGAGCCCGAGGCCGTCGCGGTGCTCGACGCCGACCGCCAGACGTTCACGCTCTTCGTGCGCCCGAAGGACCGCGCGAGAGAGACGTGGGAAGGGCGCCGCTCGGGGCCCGAGGGAGCCACCCGGGACTTCGGCGCCGACGCCGCCCATCCGCTCGCCGAGCTGCCGAGGCGGCTGCCCGACCTACTCCGGCGCGCCCGCGTCCTCCACTATGCGTTCGGAAGCCACGCGGAGGGCGACCGGATCCTGGCGGCGCTCCTCGCGCGGTTCCGCCGTGAGGCGCGGCACGCCCGCCGGGGACCCGTCCAGGTCTCGGACCCGACCGACGTTCTGCACGCGATGCGCCTCGTGAAGACGCCCGTCGAGATCGCGCTCATGCAGCGTGCCGCGACGATCGCCGCCGCCGCACACCGCGACGCGCAGCGCCTCGCGAAACCCGGCGTCTTCGAGTACCAGCTCGAGGCCGCGATCGACCGCCGCTTCCGGACGATGGGCGCGAGCGGGCCCGCCTACCCGACGATCGTGGCTTCGGGCGACAACGCGACGATCCTTCACTACACGGAAAACAGTCGTCGCCTCGCGGCGGGCGACCTCGTCCTCGTCGACGCGGGGTGCGAGTTCGGCGGCTACGCCTCGGACGTCACGCGGACGTTCCCGGCGTCGGGACGGTTCACGCGTCCGCAGAAGGCGCTCTACGGCGCGGTCCTCGCCGCCCAGAAGGCCGCGATCGCGGCCGTTACGAGCGGCGCCGCGTGGGACGCGCCGCACGAGGCCGCCCGCGGCGTCCTGCTGGACGCGCTGCTCGACCTCGGACTCCTCCGCGGAAAGCGCGGGACGCTCCGGAAGAAGAACGCGGCGCAGCGCTTCGCGCTCCACCACACGTCCCACTGGCTCGGCCTCGACGTCCACGACCGCGGCCGCTACCGCGACGAGGCGGGCGCGCCGCGGAAGCTCGAGCCCGGCATGGTCCTCACGGTCGAGCCCGGCCTCTACGTGAGCGCGGACGAGAAGCGCGTCCCGAAGGAGTACCTCGGCCTCGGGATCCGGATCGAGGACGACGTCCTCGTGACAGATTCCGGGCCGCGCGTCCTGACGGAAGGCGCCCCGAAAGCGTTCGCCTAGAAAGACTCACGGCGGCGCCGCCGGTTCCGCCCAGACGTTTTTTCGGAGCTCCGCCGCGAGGCCGCCCTTGTTCTCGACGAGAGCGCGCGCGGAGAAGAGTATGTAACCCGTCACGCCGGGCTGCGCCCGGGCGCGGCGGATCTGCTCGACGATCTCCTTCGCCGGCCAGCCCTTCCCGCCGTCGTCGAATCCGACGCGGCTCGCGGCGATCCCCGGCCAGAGCGCGACGCCGTTCGGAGCTTGCGCCGCCCACCACGCGAGAAGCGCGGGGAAGCTCTGCTCCTTCGAGTCGACGGGCCAGTAGAGCTGGGGCGCGAGGTAATCGACCCACCCGCGCTGGAGCCACGTGCGCGCGTCGGCGGAGATTTCCTCGTACGCGTCGAACCCCTTCACCTGCGCGGGGCGACCGGGCCGCCAGATGCCGAACGGGCTGATGCCGACCTTGACCTCCGGCTTCGCCGCCTTGACCTCGTCGTGGAGCTTCTTCACGAACCGGTTCACGTTCCAGCGGCGCCAGTCTTCCCGCCCGAGGGCGCCCCCCGACGCCACGTACTTCGCGAAGCTCGGACCGTCCGGAAATTCCACGGCGTTGCCGGCCGCGTCCTTCTCGGGATACGGGTAAAAGTAGTCGTCGAGGTGGACGCCGTCCACGTCGTACCGTTTCACGACGTCGACAACGACCGCGAGCGCGTGCGCGGAGACGTCCTCCTCGCCCGGGTCCATCCAGAGCTGCTTCCCGTAGACCTTCACGAGATCCGGGCGCGTGCGCGAGACGTGCGTCGCCGCCGCGCGGGACGGAGAGGACGCGGGGCGCGCGCGATAGGGATTGAACCAGGCGTGCAGCTGAAGACCGCGGGCGTGCGCCTGGGCGATCGCGAACGCGAGGGGGTCCCAGAGGGGCTCGGGCGCGACGCCCTGCGTGCCGCTCAGGACTTCCGACCACGGCTCGAGAACGGACGGGTAGAGCGCGTCCGCGGCCGGGCGCACCTGGAAGATCACGGCATTCGCGTGCAGCGCGGCCAACGTGTCGAGGAGGAAAACGAGCTCCTGCTTCTGGCGCGCCGAGGACAGCCCCGGCGCCGAGGGCCAGTCGAGGTTTCCGACGGTCGCGACGAAGACGCCGCGGAACTCGCGGCACGTCGCGCCGGGTATCGCGGCGCGTCCCGCGGGGAGCGGAAGCGCTTCCGGCACGCGGACCGGCGCCGGCGGCGGAGCCCCGCAGCCCGCGAGAAAGAGGGCGGCGAGGACCGCCGCGCACGAGTGGAAAGGACGTGTCACGGGGCCACCGTTCCCGCGCGCCTCCGCGCCGGGCCTCCTTCCTGAGCGGCGTCGGACGGCAGCCACCGCCGCACGGCGCCGTCGTCCGCGACGAGGCACTGAGGGCCCGGAAGTGAGCGGAGCTCCCCGGAGAGTCCGCGGTTGCGCTCGAAGCTGTGGAACGGGACGAAGCGCACGCGTTCGTCGCTCAGGAACTGGAGCGTATAGCCCATGTCGTATCCCGCGTGACAGACGGAGTACCCCTGCGCGACGATCGTTTCAAGAGGCGCCGCGAGGTCGGGCTCTCGAAGAATGCCGTCGACGACGTCCCGCGCCCGGCGGCCGAGAACGAGAGTGACCGCGAGGGCGAGTCCCCCGAGCGCGATCGCGAGGAGAGAAACGGGAACCCTTCGTGAAAGACGCGCCGCTTCCTGGACCGCCACCAGGAGCAGTGCGACCGCGGCCGGAAGCACGGGTGCGAGATAGCGATCGCCCAGCGAATCAAAACCCTTGAGGAAGGAGACCGCAGCACCGAATCCGACGATGATCGCCACGAAATCCAGCCCTCGGGAACCGCATCCCACAGCCAGCCGTCGCCGGCGCAGGATGAAGAGCGCCACGAGCGTCAGGGCTGCCACCGCGAGAAGCGGAGCCGGCAGAAGGCCATCGAGACCGATGAATCGCCAGCAGTCCTCACCGAGAAAGCTCATGAGCCGACCCCCGAGTCCGCGCAGGAGCCATGGCGTGACGTAGGGACCCGAGGACGGCTCGTACCACCCCAGCAGGCGGCCGAGCCAGACGGGTGCGTACCCGAGGACGAACCCCGCGATCAGAGGCGTCGCGATCCGGCGCCAGGCGGGCCACGCGCGAAAGAGCACGAGGCCGACGACCGGCAGGAGGACGAAGACGATCGTCTGGTTCATCCACCAGCCCAGCCCGCCGACGAGCCCAACCACGAAGAGGCCGGCGGCTCGATCCAGGAACGTTCGCGGCCGAGTCAGCGCGCAGGCCGCAAGGAAAAAGAGCACCGAACCCAGAACGAATGACATCTCGGGTCCAAGCCCACTCCGATAGACCGCCGAGAGACGGACGAAGAAAGGCGGGCCGATCGCCATCCAGACGCCCGTGGCGACCGCGACCGGCCACCCGAAGAGGCGCAGGAGCCCGAGCACGTAGAGGCAGGTTCCGACGGCGAGCTCGCACATGCTCGCGAGGCGAAGAGAAATCGGCCCGGCGTCCGTGCCGGCGCCCAGCGGATCCAGGGCCGCCCGCCGGATCAGCGCAGCAAGCGCCGGAGTCAGCGGCCCCATGTAGTTCTGACCCCAGAAAAAGATGTCGAAGCCCCGGCCGTCGTGGATCTTCTTCGCCATCAGGCCGAAGATCGCACTGTCACCGTTCCAGCCGCGAACGGCGCATGCGCGCGTCAGGAGCGGGAGTCGCACGAGAAAGAAAACGGTGACGATCGCGACGATCGTCCCCGCAACCCACAGAGGTCTGACGCCCGTCTCTCGAGACTCCACGTCCCGCGGCGGCCCTTTATTTCGCTAGCCCGAGCTGCCCGAGCACGAACGCCCACTCGAAGGCGGTTTCGTGGAGGGCCTCGTACCGGCCGGAAGCGCCGCCATGCCCCGCCGCCATGTTCGTTTTCAGGAGCAGCGGGTGCGCGTCGGTTTTCAGGGTGCGCAGGCGCGCGACGTACTTCGCAGGCTCGTGGTAGAAGACCTGGCTGTCGTTGAACGACGTCATGACGAGCATCGCGGGATAAGCGCCCCTCTTCAGGTTGTCGTAAGGGCTGTAGGCCTTGATGGCGTCGTACTCTTCCTTCTTCGCCGGGTTGCCCCACTCCTCGTACTCGCCCACGGTGAGCGGCAGCGTCGAATCAGACATCGTGTTCAGGACGTCCACGAACGGGACGTGGGCGACGACCGCGTGGAAGAGATCGGGCCTCATGTTCGTGACCGCGCCCATCAGGAGGCCGCCCGCGCTCCCGCCGGAGATGACGAGGCGGTCCGGCATGGCGATCTTCGAGGAGACGAGGAACTCGGCCGACGCGACGAAGTCCGTGAACGTGTTCATCTTCTTCAGCATCTTGCCGTCGTCGTGCCACTTCTTGCCCATCTCGCCGCCGCCCCGGATGTGGGCGTAAGCGACGACGACCCCGCGGTCGAGAAGGGGGAGACGGTTCGCGTTGAAGGTGTCGGGAATCGAGATCCCGTACGAGCCGTAGCCACCGAGCCACACGGGGAACGGACCGTCCTTGAGCGCGCGCGTCTTGCCGTCCGAGGTCTTCGCGCGCCAAACGATCGAGATCGGGATCTTCGTGCCGTCGGACGCCGTCGCCCAGAGGCGGTCAGACGCGTAGAGCGTGCGGTCGTACGCGGGAACCTCCTGCTCCTTCAGGACCCTGGCGGTCTTCGCGTCCATGTCGTAGTCGAAGACCGAGCTCGGCGTGACGAGGGACTGGTAGCCGTACCGGAAGACGTTCGTGTCGAAGACGCGGTTCTCCTCCGAGAACACGGCATACACGGGCTCGGGGAATGCCATCGAATGCGACACGTTCGTCGTGAGGTTCGTGATCGTGAACCGCGGCAGCCCGTTCGCGCGCTCGTGGAGGACGAGGTGGTTCGTGAACAGGTCGATGTCCTCGAGCATGACGTCGGCCCGGTGCGGAACGACCTCTTTCCAGTTCGCGCGCCCCGGAGACTCCACGGGCGCCGTGACGAGGCGGAAGTTGCGTCCGCCCGAGTTCGTCCGGATGTAAAAGAGGCCGCCCCGGTGGTCGACCTCGTACTCGTGCTCCTGCTCCCGCGGGGCGACGACGGCAAACGCTCCCGTGGGCGTGTCCGCCTTCAGCACGCGAGCCTCGGACGTCGTGTGGCTGCCCGCCGAGAGGACGAGCCAGGCCCGGCTGCGCGTTCTTCCGATGCTCACGCCGAAGCGCTCGTCTTTCTCCTCGTAGACGAGGGCGTCCCCGCTCTGAGGCTCGAGCAGCCGGTGCCGGTACACGCGGTAGGGACGCTTGGCGGCGTCTTCGACCGCGTAGAAGAGCGTCATGTTGTCGGCCGCCCATACGGCGGACGTGGTCTTCTCGATGCGTTCGGGCCAGAGCGCGTTCGCGCGAAGGTCCTTGATGAACAGCGTGTACTGGCGGAATCCCGTGTTGTCGGTGGAGTACGCGAGGAGGTTTCCGTCGTCGCTCACGGCGTACCGCCCGAGCGCCATGAACTTCTGGCTCTTCGCGAGCGCGTTCAGGTCGAGCGTGACCTGCTCGGGACCGTCCGGAAACTTCTTCCGGCAGTAGATCCGGTACTGCTTCCCCTTCTCGGTCCGGAAGTAGTAGAGCCAGCCGCCCTCGCGGTACGGCACCGAGAGGTCCGTCTCCTTGACGTGGGAGAGGAGCTCGCCGTAGAGCGCGCCCTGGAACGCCTCCGTCGGCTTCATGACGGCGGACGTATAGGCGTTCTCGGCCTCCAGGTAGGCCGCGACTTCCGGATTCGGCTTGTCCCTCAGCCAGGCGTACGGGTCCGAGCGGGTCTCACCTTGAAGCGTGAGGACCTTGTCGATCTTCCGGGCGACGGGGGGCGCCGGTACGGACGCCTCGTCCGCGGATGCTGGGGTCGTCGGCGTCGACATCAATATGGCGAAGAGGAGGGACGGGAGCTTCAACGGAACGTTCAAGGCGTCCTCCGATCTCTGCGGGGAAGAGTAACCCAGGCTGCTCCGGCGTCGTTCTAGAACGACCCACCGGCGCCACCGCCGCCGAAGCTGCCCCCTCCACCCTCGAATCCCGGCGCGGGGGCGGATCGCGCATCGGGGGCGGGTCGCGCGTCGGGCGCGTGCGCGGCGACGACGGGCACGAGTTCGAGCGCGCGGAGACGAGCCTCGTCCGCGAAGAGCGGCTCGGCCGTGAAGCCCGCGCGCTCCATTTCTCCGCCGCGCGAGAGCCAGCGGTTGAGCACGAGGGCGAGAAGGACGAGGACCGCTCCCGAGGCGGCCAGGATCGTCCAGAGAGGAGCGATGTGCACATAGGCCCGGAGCGTCAGGAGGGAAAACACGGCGAGGACGAGCCCCGTGTCGAGGACGAACGTCCGGCGCGAACGGATACCCCACCAGACGACCGCGACGGGAAGGATCGCGGTCCCGAGGATCGAGCCGATGCGGTCGCGAAAACGGGGCCCCCCGGCGTCGAGGCCGGTCGCCCGCACGATTTCGACGAGACGATGGTCGAGCGTCCAGAGATTCACCGCGCCATAGACGGCGAGGATGCCCAGGGCGACGAGCACGGCCGCGCATCGCCGGTGCGAGGGCGAGAAAGAGGGGCGGTCGAGAACCCGCTCGAACAGGAGAGTCGTCGCGACGCCGAAGGCGATCCAGAGGAGGCGCCCGCCGGGCGCCCGGCCGAGGAGCAAGAAAAGCGATGCGGCTGACAAGAGCGCGGAGGCGGGCGTGCCCCAGCGCCACGCCGCGAGGCCGAAAAACGCGAGCGAAGCCAGGAGCAGGAGATTCGGCCCGTCCGGCTCGCCAAGGTGCATCACGTCCTCGAGAAGGATGAAGAGCGCTCCGAGGACGAAGACCGCTCCCCAGAGCTCCGTTGCCCCGGCGCTTCCCCGGAGCGCGAGCGCCGGAACGCGCGACTGGACCTCGGTCGCGACGACGCACCCGACACCGAAAAAGGCGAGGAGTACACCGAAGCCCCCGATGTTCGGGCGGGAGCCGAGGGCGAACGCCCCGAGAAGGAGGAGCAGGCCGAGCGAGACGAAGCCGAATACGAGGGCGCGCCAGAGCAGGGCCGGGAGCACGCGCGGCTCCGGATAACGTCGGAGGATCTCGTCGATCCCGGCGGCGTCGACTGCGCCCGCTCTCTTCCAGCCGTGGGCCGCGGCGCGAACCTCCTCGATGCGCTCGGCAGCGGCGCCCTCAGCCCTCATGCGTTTTCATCCTCCGGTGCGCGAAGACGAGGAGGAAGAGCGCGGCCCCGGCGCTCATCGCCGACACGAGGAGGGCCGCGCCTCCGTCTCCGCCTCCGACCTCGAAGATCAGCCTCTGGGAGCCCAGCCAGGCCGCCACGACCGCGAGTGCGAACGGCAGGGTGCGCCTCGCGCGGAACGCGAGGGCGGCCGTCGCCCCGGCCCCGAGAAGGAGCGCGATCAGCCATGCGCCCCACCCGACCCGGGCGAAGACTCCCGAGAGGAGTCCCCCCAGGGCCAGAAGGAGGCCTCCGTTCACGTAGACATCCTCGAAGTGCGCCTTCCGCCCCGACTTCCCCGAGGCGATCCCGAGCAAGACGAAGAACGCACCGGTGGAAAGCGCCTCGACGCGGAGGCGCGCAGGATCGCCGTCTCCGAGCGACGCGCTCGCGAAACGCACCGAGACCCCCCTCCAGGCGGCAAGGGAGGCGAGCGCGAGGGAGAGGAGCATCTTCGAATCGAAGCGGTAGGCGAGGGCGCCGTAGAGGAGAGCGACGGCGAGAAGGTGGAACGGCCAGTTCGTTCCCAGGAAGCGTGTCTGCGACTCGAGCCACGCGAGATCCGTGGCGACGAGGAGGGCGCCGAGGAGAAGGACGTAGTCGTAGGCCGCATGCGAGGACGACGCACTCCCCCAGGTGAAGCGCGAGGATCGCCGCCAGGTCCACGCGAGACAGGCGCCCGCCGCGGCACCGAGCACGATTGCGATCGCCGCGGAGCCGATCCGATCGCGGTTCTCCTTCACGAAGAGCCCGATCCCCGACGTGAGGAGGAGGACGCCAAGATAGAGAGCCGCGCGGATTTCGACACGCACCGACACGAGCTCGCGGCGGGCGACCCGGGAAAAAACCCGCCCCTGCGCCGCCGGCAGGACGCCCTCCTCCCGGAGGCCATCGACGGCCGCGGCGACATCGGGATTCACGCCGCAAGCATACGGCCCCTTGCCGGTCGCTCGCCCGCGTGTCAACCTTTGCCCGTGGCACTGCGCATCCTCGTGACGGGAGCCGGCGGGCAGCTGGGGCAGGTCCTCGTGCGCGAGCTCCGCCGCGGGGGCCACGAGGTCGCGGCCCTGACGCGCGCCGCGCTGGACCTCACGGATCGCGCGCAGGTTCAGGAACGCGTCGGAAAGCTCCGGGCCCAGGCGGTCGTGAACACCGCCGTTTTCGGAGTCGAGGAATCCGAGGACGACCCAAAGGCGGCGCTCGCGGTAAACGCCTTCGCGGTCCGCGCGCTCGCCGAAGCCTGCCGCGCCTCTGAGGCGACGTTCGTCCATTTCTCGTCGGACTTCGTCTTCGACGGCGCGACGTCGTCGCCCTACCGCGAGACGGACAGGCCGAATCCGCTCAGCGTCTACGGCGCGACGAAACTCCTCGGCGAAATCTACGCCCAGGGCGTGCCACGGCACTTCGTCCTGCGCGTCGAGAGCCTCTTCGGGATCCGTGAAGGCAAGAGCACGATCGACCGGATGTGCATGGAAGTCCGCGCCGGGAAGACCGTGAGCGCGTTCTACGACCGCACCGTCTCGCCGGCGTTCGTCGACGACGTCGCGGCGGCGACCCGGCGCCTCCTGGAAGGGAAGGCCGCCCCGGGCGTCTATCACTGCGTGAACGCGGGCTTCACGACGTGGCACGAGCTCGCGGTCGAGCTCGTGCGCCAGCTCGGCAGCGCGTCGAACGTCGTGCCCGTGTCCGCGGACGGGCTCGCGAGCAAGGTCGTGCGCCCGAAATTCGCGGCGCTCTCGAACGAGAAGCTCGCGAACCTCGGCATCGAGCTGCCCGGATGGCAGAGCGCGCTCGGCCGCGCGATCCTCGCTCCCCCGCCGAGCGCGACGCCGATCCCGGCGTCCGGTATCCGACTTGGCGCCCGAAGCTGAACGTCTAGCGGCCCTGCGCGACGAGAAACGCCCAGTTCGAGACGAGTGCGAGACCGATCGCGACTCTCAGGCCGAGCGTCGGGTTCGGCACGCGCACGTCCCGTCCGAGCGCGGCCATCGAGAACGCGACGAGCCCTCCGGCCGCGAACACGATCGCCGCGACCGCGACGAGCGGATTCCAGACGACCGCGGCCGAGAGATCGAACTTCGAGAGCGCGAGAAGCGCCCGCGTGCCCCCGCACGTCGCGCACGGGAGACCGGTCAGCCAGTGGAACGGGCAGGGCGGGAACGAGCGCGCGATCGTCTGCGCGAAGGGGGCTGCCGCGGCGCACACGAGCACCGCGGCCCCCCACAGAAAGCCGAGCTGACGCCCGGGCGACATCTTCAGTGGCTGAAGGCCCGTGCGGCGGCGGCGACTCCCACGACGGCGACCCCGATCAGGCAGATGCAGCAAAGAAGGGTCGGGAGAAGGATTCCGAAGATCGCCTTGCCCGCCGTGGTCTTGTGGAGCTGCTGGGCGCCGACCACGATGAGGTAGGCCGTCCAGACCGAGCCGATCAGGCCTCCGATCACGGGCACGACGCCGGCGAGGCTCGCGACGCTCGCGTAGCTCAGCAGTCGGAACGTGCCCTCGAACTGCGACGTCGAAGACTTGAGCGCGCCAACGATCATGAACGACACGTGCAGGATCGCGGCGCCGATGAACATGGCGCACGCGATGAAGAGAGGTCCGAGGATGATGTTGAGGACGATCGAGCCGCCACCGCCGAAGCGCGTGAAGGAAGCCGCGTACTGCGCGGGGATCATCCTCATGAGGCCGGCGCCGAACACCATTCCCCAGATGCTGCGAAACACGAGCCCGACCCAGCCGACGATCACGGCGAACAGGAGGGGCCGCACGTAATCGCCCGTCTCCCGCGTGAGCCGCCAAGCCTGCACCGGATCCTTGACGAACAGCATGATCGTGTCGAGAAGCGGCTGCGGCCCAAGGGCCTGCGCTTCCCAGGGAAGGCCGCCGGCGGGGACAGCGGACGGAGTGTAGGGGGGCGGCGGAGGCGGAGGCGGAACGGAACCGGGGCCTTGCGGCGGAACGCTCGACATGAATCCTCCTCGACGGATTTCGGACTTTGTGGGAGGGATCCTATCGCTGCTACGCTCCGAGACAGAAATATCGGGGGTCACCATGCGCTCTTTGCGTCCGAGTCTCGTCGTCGCAGCCGTTCTCGCTGCGTCGTGCCTCGCCCTCGCGGCCGCCGACTCGCCGGCGAAGAAGAAGTTCGACGTGGACGAGATCTGGGCCGTGTCGAGAGTCGGAACGCCCGTGCTCTCGCCGGACGGCAGGCGTGTCGCCTACACCGTGTCTTCCTACGATTCCGACGAGAACCGGCTGAACGCCGACATCTGGCTGCTCGAGCTCCCGCGGGGCGCGCCGCGGCGCCTCACGACGAACAAGGCATCCGACACCTCCCCCGCGTTCAGCCCGGACGGCCGCCGCCTCGCGTTCCTGTCGAAACGGGACGCCGACGCGGCGACGGAGCTCTACATTCTTCCGATCGACGGGGGGGAAGCCGAGCGGATCACGGACATGCCGACGTCCGTCTCGAACGTGAAGTGGTTCCCGGACGGAAAGAAGGTCGCGTTTCTCGCGAGCGTCGTCGCCGGGGCCGAATCGCCCGAAGACACGAAGAAAGCGCTCGAGAAGAGGGAGAAAAGCAAGGTCAAGGCCCGCGTCACGGAGAACCGTCTCTATCGCTACTGGGACCACTGGCTCACGGACGAGCAGTTCACGCACCTCTTCGTCGTCGACCTCGCGACGAAGAAGCTCACGGATCTCACGCCCAAGAGCCGCCGGATCTTCGGCCTCGACGAGGGCGGAACGTTCGACATCGCGCCGGACGGCGAGTCGCTCGTCTTCGCGGCGAACAGCGCGCCCGAGCCCTACCACACCCTCAACTGGGACCTCTTTCTCGTGCCCGCCGCGGGCGGAGAGGCGCGAAACCTCACGGCTTCCCGTGCCGTCGACGACACGAACCCCGTCTTCTCGCCCGACGGAAAGACGATTGCCTTTGGAACGCACGCGAAGGCGGACGGCTGGCCCGACTACACGCGGCTCGCGCTCCTCGACGTCGCGAGCGGAAGGGTCGTGGTCCTGACGGAAGGCTGGGAGAAAGCCGCGGGGGGCTGGACGTTCACGAAGGACGGCCGCTCGATCGTCTTCACCGCCGAGGCCCGGGCCCGGACGAACCTCTACGCCGTCGCGACGTCACCCGCGTCCGGGAGCGCGCCGCGCGAGATCTGGAAAGGCGGCTCCGCGGCCGGACCGCTCGTGACGGCCGCCGGCGAGGTGGTCTTCCAGAGGAGCGATCTGAACCATCCCCCCGAGCTCGCGACCGTGAGGCTCGACGGATCGGGATTCCGCACGCTGACCTGGGTCAACGACGCCCTCGTCGCAACGTGGGACCTCGGTCCCGTGAAGGAGATGGTTTTCAAAGGCGCGGACGGCGACGACGTGCAGATGTTCGTCGTGTACCCGCCGGGGTTCGCGATCGGAAAGAAATATCCGCTCGTCCAGCTCGTTCACGGGGGTCCCGTCGGCACGTTTGGCGACTCCTTCTCCTTTCGCTGGAACCCGCACGCCTTCGCCGCGCCCGGGTACGTCGTCGCGATGGTGAACTTCCACGGATCCTCGAGCTTCGGCCAGAAATGGGTCGAGTCGATCCTCGGCGCGCATCCCGACAAGCCGTTCACGGACGTCATGAAGGCGACGGACTTTCTCGTGGCACAGGGCTCCGTCGACGAGACGCGCATGGCCGCGGCAGGCGGGTCGTACGGCGGCTTCCTCGTGGACTGGATCGCGGGCCACACGGACCGCTTCAAGTGCCTCGTGAGCCACGCGGGCGTCTACGACCTCATGGCGCAATTCGCCTCTGACGGCACGTACGGACGCCAGCACAGCTACGGGGGATCCCCGTTCCGCAACCGCGACAACGTCGAGAAGTGGAGCCCGAACCGCTACGCCGAGAACTTCCGGACTCCCGTCCTGATCCTGCATGGCGAGCGCGACTTCCGCGTGCCCGTCGGGCAGGGCCTCGAGTTCTACGGGACGCTCACCGCGAAGGGCGTCCCCGCGCGCCTCGTGTACTACCCGGACGAGAACCATTGGATCCTCAAGGGCCAGAACGCGAAGCTCTGGTACGGCGAGGTCCTCGCCTGGCTCGCGCGGTGGCTGAAGTGACGCCGTGAAGTACACGACCCTCGGCCGCACCGGCGTCACGGTCTCGAGGCTCTACCTCGGCTGCATGAGCTACGGGACGGCCGCCTGGAGGCCGTGGGTCCTCGACGAGAAGGCCGCGCAGCCGTTCTTGACGCCGGACGAGATCACCGCGCTCGAGGCGCCCTACCGGCCGCACGCGGTGCGCGGCTTCAAGTGACGCTTCCCGCCGGTTCGCTCTGGCTCTTCGGACTCGGTCTTCTTCTCGGCACCGGAGTCGGATGGGCTCTCCACTCGTTCCGCGCACGGCGGACGAGCGCCTCCCTGCAGGCGCTCGAGGACGAGCTCCGAAAGAAAGACGAGGACCTGAAGGCGGCGCAGGCCCTCCTTGCCGAGACGTCGCTCACGGACGCCCTGACGGGAGCGCACAACCGGCGCTTCGTCGACGCCGCGATCGGAATGCTCCTCGCGCCGGCCCGGCGCCCGGCGCGCGAAGGCGATCCGCCTCCCGAGCACGCGGCCCTCATGCTGGCGGAGGTCGACGATTTCGACCGGATCGACCAGCGCGGACGCGAGGTGGGCGACGCGCTCCTGCGCGACACCGCCCGGGCCCTCCTGCCTTTCGTGCGGGGCGGGACGATCGTGGCGCGCTGGACCGAAACGGCGTTTCTCATCGTCGCGCGCATTCGGTTCGCGGGCGAGGCGCGCGCGCTCGCGGCGCGCCTGAGAGCCTCCGTCGCCCAGGCCGTGCGCACCGCGGGCGACTTCCGGCCCGTGACGCTCTCCATCGGGTTTTCGATCGAGCCTCTCTCGCGGGCGCACCCGCATCTCGCGTCGTTCCGCGATCACCTCGCGCTCGTGGACGTGGCGCTCCGAAGGGCGCAGGAGCAGGGCGGCAATCGCGCCGTCGGGTGGCGCGCGAATGACGAGGCCGTCGAGCGCGCGATCGCCGCGCGCGGGGAGGCGGGCGTCGCGGCCTTCCTGCGCGGCGACCCGGCCGCGGCGGAAGCCGAGGGCCTGATCACACAGGCCGTGGAGCGCGCAGAATCCACCTGACGGGGCCGCTCGACTGTCCGAAGAGTGCCATCGTGCCCCGCCCATGGAGCGGCAAGTTCTATCAAGTCGGCCGTTCCGCCCCTATTCGAACCAGCCGCTGACGTCGACGACGAAGTCCAGCTGACCCGTCGAACCGTTCGCGACCATGAACGCCCCCGACCCGTCGCCCGCGAGGCCGACGATGGCGCTGCTCGCGCGCGTCTGGCCGGCTCGGAACGACACGGCGTCCGCGAGCGGCGGTGAAACGAGGTCGCCGGGATAGATCGACACCGCGCCAGCGCCCTGGCTGCCCGTCACGGTCACGTTCGCGGACACCGCCGCTGCGGACGCGGGGATCCCGCACACGCCGGAGGCGACAACGCTCCTTGTCTCGCCGGCGAAGATCGCACCGCCGGAGACGCGTGTGTCGAGCGCGCGGCAGGGCGCGAGCGCGTGGAACCGCGTGCCGCTCTTGACGATCGCGAAGGAGTCCCGGACGGCGCCGTCCGCGCGCAGGAAGCGCGCGTCGAGGCGCCCCCCGTTCACGTCGATCACGACGGAGCCGAGCTCGGCCAGGCTGCGCAGCATCGCGGGATGATTCAGCCGTCCCGTCCCGGCCCGCCCGCCGGTCCCGGCCACGACGTAGACGGTTCCCGCGTGCGGCGTGCGCGCCGCGGGCTTGCGGTAGGGCCCGCCGAGAGCGGGATCTCCCGTTCCGCCGTCCTTCTTCATGCTCGCCGTGAACGTCGCCGAGTTGCCATAGTGCCCGTCCAGCAGGAAGGACCGCTCGTAAACGTGCGAGTGCCCGCAGAGGACGAGGTCCACGCCCGCCGCCTCGAGGATTGGGTTCACGAACTGGCGCATCTCGACGAGCTCCGTCTCCGTGTCCGAGTCGTGCGTGCCCTTCGTGTACGGCGGGTGATGCCAGTACGCGACGATCCACGTCTGCGCGGTGGCCGCGAGATCGGCCGCGAGCCAGGTGAGCATCGGGCTGCCGGGCTGGCGGCTGACGTCCCACGCGTCGAGGCAGACGAAGTGCACGTTCCCCGCGTCGAAGGAGTAGTACGCCTCCGAACCGGACGCGACGCCTCCCGCCTCGGCGGCCTTCGGGAGACGGAAGAGGTCGAAGTAGACGCCGGTCCCCGCGCTGCCGCTCGCCGACCCGCCGTCGTGATTTCCGAACGCGGGCCAGAGCGGCGCGGACGCGAGGAGGCCCGCGAAGGGCGTGAAGACGGCGGCCCCGTACTCGGCGTCGGTTCCCGCGACGTACGCGTTGTCGCCGAGCATGAGCCAGAGGTCGGTGCCGCGCGCCCCGGTGTACGAAAGATACGCGTCGCGGACGGCGCGCGCGTTCGCGTCCGCGGTGCCGGAATCTCCGATGACCCAGATGCGGAGCGGACCGGTGGCGCCGGTGGGCGGAGGCGTCACGAAGGACGCGGACGGGCCCGTCGCCGTTCCGACCGCGTAGAAATAGCGGGTGCGGGGCGCGAGGCCCGTCACCGCGACCGCGTGCTCGGTCGCGAGGGCAGAGTCGGAGAAGGTGAGCGCCAGCGAGGCCTGGCTCGTCCCGACGAACACGCGGCCGTCCACGGGCACGTCCGTGCGCCAGCAGACGACGACGGAGCTCGGCGTCGCGGTCTGGAGCCAGGGCCCACGCGTGACGGAGAGGGCGAGCGCGCCGTGCGAAGCGAGCGCGAGCCCCGCGAGGCCCGCGAAGCCCGCGAGGGCGGCGAGTCGGGGCGCGCGCACTACTCGAACCAGCCGTCGACGTCCATGACAACGTCGACGAGGCCCGGCGCGCTGGATGCGACGTTGAGAGAGCCCGATCCGTTCGAGGCGAGACCGACGAGGACGTTGTTCGCGCGCGTCTGTCCCGCGCGGAAGGCGAGAGTGAGGGCGGTCGGAGCAGCCGGAAGATCGCCGGGATAGATCACGAGCGTTCCGGTCGCGCCCGTGTTCGTGACCGTGACGTTCGCCGCTACGGCCTTCGCGCTCGCGGGGATGCCGCAGATCTCTTTCACGACGAAGCCGCGCGTGGCCGAAGGACCGAGTGCAGGCCCGCCGAGAGGGCCCGAGACGCGCCGCGTGTCGACGGCCCGGCACGGCGCCAGCGTGTGAAAAGCCAGCGCGACCGGTCCCGGCTCCGCGATCCCCGTGCTCGCGTTCCAGTACGAGCCGCTCGCGCTCGTCTCGAGCCGCACCGCGCGCACGAGGTAGCTCCATGTGCCCCCGGAGGTGTTCGCATCGACGAACGACCCCCCCGTGACGAGAGACGTCGTGACGCGCGCGAAAGGCCCGCTCGGGGATGGCGCCCGATAGACGTGATAGCCGGCGACGGGGTCCGGAGAGGCCGTCCACGAGATCGTGGCGCTCGAGGTCCCACGGACGACACCCAGGTTCGCGGGCGGCGCCACGACGTGCATCCGGAGCGTGGGATCGCCCATGAGCGCGATGTGGACGGAAGGGCCGTAGCCGTAGAAATACGTCCCCGAGTTGTTCTGCGTCAAGCGCGCCGCGTAGCCGATCGTCTCGCCCAACGCCATGTGGTGCACGTACCACGCGGGCCGGCCGGCCCATGCGCAGGTGAGGCCGTACGTCGTCGTCGCGAGCGGAGCGCGCAGGAAGTTGTTCGAGACGTCCCAGTCGCCGAAGTAGCTGCCGAAGAGGAACGTGAAGGCGGTCTTCGTGTCGGTCGCGGCGAAGTTGGAAGTCGAGCCCACGCCTCCCGCACCCGTGTAGTTGCCGCCTCCGCACCCGTACGCCCAGAGGTAGCCGTTCGCCCCGAGCGTGCCAAACCAGTCGAGCGCGAACACGTTCGCGGGACCGAAGAACGCCGAGAAGGCGCGCCAGCCGGTCGAGGCGAACGCCTCGCCTCCGAACGCGCCGAAATTGTCGTCGATGAGCCCGCGCGCGGGAAGCGTCCACGCCTTGACGCGGAAGCCGTGGTCCTTGTTGAGGTACTGCCGCAGGAGGTCGGTCTCGGTTTTCGGCGCGAACGCCGGCATGTTCGCGAGGTCGACGCGCCCGACGGCGAGGACGACGGTTCCGGGCGCCGAGCTCTGGTCGAACTTTCCGTCGCCGGGCACGTTGCTCTGCCGGCCCGTCCCGCTCAACGTCTGGGTATCCGTCCAGGTGCCGGTCATGTCGCCGTAGTAGAGGTCCGCAGGCCATGCGCCGTAGTGGTCGCCGTGACCGTCGGGGGCGATCTGGCCCGCGTACGGAACGGGCACGTGCCCGAAGAGGAAGACGGTCGCGACATGGGTCGGGTCGACCGTGTAGTCGGTCTTGATGAGCGCCTTCACGGACGGCACCGTCGCGGTCCGCGCGACGTCGTGCCGCAGAACCGTCCAGCCGTCGCCCGCGAGATCCGTCTGCAGCCGGGCCAGTTCGGTCGCGAGCGGCGCCGCCATGGTCGCGTCGACGACGAGGACGACCTTGCCACGGTCCTCGACGAGCGGGATCTCGATGCCGGTCGCGACGTACCCGAGACCCGACGGGCTCGCCG
Source organism: Thermoanaerobaculia bacterium (assembly GCA_038214715.1). Taxonomy (GTDB): domain Bacteria; phylum Acidobacteriota; class Thermoanaerobaculia; order UBA5066; family UBA5066; genus Fen-183. The sequence continues at coordinate 34,946 of JBBQRP010000015.1, forward strand.
CCCGGACGACCTCATATTCGTACTTCGTCCCGACGGTCACACCGTTGTCCACGTGACCCGTCGCCGTGCCCGCGGGCGTCGCCACGGCCGTGCCCCAGGACGTGGCGGTCCAGGCCTTTCGGTACACGGTGTATTGCGTGGCCCCGGCGAAGGCGGGCCAGCTCAGGGTGATGCGCGGGGGAGCGTTCTGCACGGCCGCGGTCACCTGCACGGCGTAGTCCGCCGCAACCTGCGCGAGGACGGGCTCACGCGGCAGCACGAGAGCCGCGGCCGCGAGAATTCCCAGGGCACACGTTTCCCTCCGGAGTCTTCTCATCTGCTTCGTAGTGAAATCGTCTCACGGCGGCCGGGTTAAATCCCGCGCGGATAAGATGGCGCTCCCGGGGAGGCGCACAGGGAACTCCATGCCGACACGCATCGAAAGAGACACGATGGGAGAGATCGCGGTCCCGGCGGACCGCTACTGGGGCGCGCAGACGCAACGCTCGCTCCAGAACTTCGAGATCGGCGAGATCCGTTTCACGCGGCCGATGATCCGGGCGTTCGGCGTCCTCAAGAAGGCGGCCGCGGACGTGAACCGGGATCTCGGTCTCCTGCCGCCCGAGAAGGCGGCGCTCATCGCGCTCGCCGCGGACGAGGTCGCCGACGGGAAGCTCGACGCCCACTTCCCCCTCGTCGTGTTCCAGACGGGCAGCGGCACGCAGACGAACATGAACGTGAACGAGGTGATCTCGAACCGCGCGATCGAGCTCTCGGGCGGTGTCCTCGGCTCGAAGAACCCGATCCACCCGAACGACGACGTGAACAAGTCGCAGTCGTCGAACGACACGTTTCCGACCGCGATGTCGATCGCGGCCGTCTCGGAGATCGAGGAGCGCCTCCTCCCCGAGGTCCGGAAGCTGCGCGACGTGCTCGACGGCAAGGCGACGGAATTCCGCGACCTCGTCAAGATCGGCCGCACGCACCTCCAGGACGCGGTGCCGCTCACGCTCGGGCAGGAGATCTCGGGCTGGGTGTCCCAGCTCGACCACGGGATGGAGCACGTGAAGCAGGCGCTGCCCCACCTCCTCGAGCTCGCGATCGGAGGCACGGCGGTCGGCACCGGACTCAATACGCATCCCGAGTACGCGGTGCGGGTCGCCCGGCGCGTCGCCGAGCTGACCGGCCATCCCTTCGTCTCGGCTCCGAACAAATTCGAGGCGCTCGCGGCGCACGACGCGATCGCATTCGCGTCGGGGGCGCTCCGGACGCTCGCCGGATCGCTCATGAAGATCGCGAACGACGTGAGGTGGCTCGCCTCGGGCCCGCGCAGCGGAATCGGCGAGCTCCGAATCCCCGAGAACGAGCCCGGCAGCTCGATCATGCCCGGGAAGGTCAACCCGACGCAGTCCGAGGCGATGACGATGGTCGTCACGCAGGTCTACGGGAACGACGCTGCCGTGGCATTCGCCGCGAGCCAGGGCAACTTCGAACTTCACGTCTACAAGCCCGTCATGATCCACAACCTCCTCGAGTCGACGCGCCTTCTCGCGGACTCGTGCCGCAGCTTCCGGCTCCATTGCGCCGAGGGCCTCGAGGCGGACCGGGCGCGCATCGGGGAGCTCGTGAACAGATCCCTGATGCTCGTCACGGCGCTCAACCCCCACATCGGCTACGACAAGGCCGCCGCGATCGCGAAGAAGGCGCACAAGGAAGGCCTCACCCTGAAGGACGCCGCTCTGAAGTCGGGATTCGTCACCTCCGAGCAGTTCGACGCCTGGATCGATCCGTCGAAGATGGTGGGGCCTGGCGGGAACGGATAGGCCCGGGAGCTCGGGACCCTTGCCGCGGACACGAGCCTTCCTGTTCGTCGGCCTCGTCGCGGCGCTCGCGCGGGGGGCGGTGCCCGACGAAGTCCTGTTCGAGGTGAAGGCCCCGAATGGAATGGTCACGGGCCGCGTGCGCCTCGAGGCGGTCGTCCGAGATCCGGCCGTCGCGGCCGTGAGGTGGCAGGTCGGCGACCGCTCGCGAACGAGCGCCGCTCCGTTCGAGTTTTTCGTCGACGCGGGCGCCGTGCCAGACGAAAAGATCGTGACCGCGACGGCGCTCGACCTCGGCCGGCGCCCGCTGTACCGCGTCGAGACGCTCCTCAACCCCGGCGGCCGCCGCATCACGCTGCAGTTCGTCGCCCCGCTGGACGGGCAGACGGTCTCGGGCCCGACGCCCGTCCTTCTCCACGCTTCGCCGCCCGCGGGCGAGGAAATCGCGTCGCTCGCGCTCGACATCGACGGGCGCGGAGTCCCCCTGGAAGGGGATGGGAACGTCCGGCGCGCGCGGGTCGACCTCGGAGGCGCGCCCGCCGTCCTCACGGCACGCATGTCGACGACGCTCGGCCGCTCGGCCGAACGCACGATCCTCCTGAACGCCCGAGGGCTCAGGGCCTCCCTCGACGCCCACGTCGTCGAGCAGATGGTCGCGGTCACGAAAGGAGGCGGCCCCGTGGAAGGGCTCAGGGCCGCGGATTTCCATGTGAAGGACGACGGCGGCGCGTGCGAGATCCGCGAGGCGCGCCTCGTGCGTGACCTGCCGCTCTCGATCGGGGTCTCTTTGGACACGTCCCAGAGCCTCCTCTACACCCAGGAGCTGCGCCGTGCCGTCGCGAACCGGCTGCTCCGCATGCTCGGAGGCCGGGACACCGTGTTCCTCCAGCGCTTCGGCGTCACCGTGGGGCACGTCCTCGACTGGACGACCTCCCGCAAGAACCTCGAGGAGAGCGTTCTCTCGCTCGACGAGGACCCGGTCCCCGGCACCGTGCTCAATTCCGCGGTCGTCGACGCGCTCTATCAGCTCCAGGGCGGCGATGGCGCGCGCGCCCTGCTCCTCGTCACGGACGGAAACGCCTTCGAGGACGAGCTGCCCGAGGGCGAGGCCGTCGCGTTCGCGCGGCAGGCGGGCGTCCCCGTCTTCGCGCTCGCCCTGCCGTGGGTGCAGGTGATCGAGAGACCGGTGCGGGTGAAGGACGAGAACGGCGAGGTCGTGGAAGAGATCCGCACGACGCGGCAGGAGCAGCGTCCGAACCGCGACGCGCTTCAGCGCTTTTCGGACGCGACCGGCGGCCGCACCTATCTCGTCGCGAACGCCGAGAGCCTACCGGGCCTTCTCGCGACGCTGGAGCGCGATCTCAGAACCCGTTACCTCGTCTCCTTCGTGAGCAACGCGAGGAGGACGGGTACGTTCCACCCCGTCGAGGTCCGGGTTTCACGCGGCACCGTCCGGACGGCGCCCGGCTTCTTCTACTGACGAGCGCGCCCAGCCCGGGACCCTCGTCCCCTAGAATCCGCGCCCATGCCGGATTTCAGGAGCGATGGGGCGAGCCCCGGCCGCCGTTACCCATGGTACGTCCTCGCGGTTCTCGTGCTCGTGTACGTCCTCAACTTCGTCGACCGCCAGATCGTCGTGATCCTCGCCGAGCGCATCAAGGCCGACCTGAAGATCACGGACGCCCAGCTCGGCTTTCTGTACGGCACGGTCTTCGCGGTCTTCTTCGCCGTCTTCGCGATCCCGCTCGGGCGTCTCGCGGACGCGTGGGACCGGCGCCGCCTCATCGCGTGGGGCACCGCCTTCTGGAGCCTGATGACCGCGCTTTCGGGCTTCGCGCGCGGCTTCGCACCCCTCGCGTTCGCGCGCCTCGGCGTCGGCGCGGGTGAAGCGAGCGCGGCGCCCGCGGCGTACTCGCTCCTGTCCGACTGGTTTCCGCGGGAGAAGCGCGGAGCGGTTCTCGGCATCTTCTCGAGCGGCATCTTCATCGGCGCCGGCCTGGGCCTCGGAATCGGCGGTCTCATCGTGGATCGCTGGGACGCCGCCTGGCCTCCGGGGACGGCGCCGTTCGGTCTCAGGGGCTGGCAGGCCGCGTTCCTCGTCGTCGGACTCCCCGGCCTTCTCCTCGCGATGTGGGTACGCTCGCTGAGGGAGCCGCCCCGGGGCGGATTCGGCGCGCCCCCGGTCACGCCGGAGGCGCATCCCTTCCGGCTGTTCCTCGGAGAGATGTCCGCCGTGATTCCTCCGTTCACGTTCGTGAATCTGTCGCGCGGCGGCGCCGGGGCGCGGGGCCTCGCGATCAACGCGAGCGCCGCGGCACTGCTCGCGGCTTCGGCGGCGGCCCTGACGCGGGCCCTCGGAACCGCACCCCAGTGGATCGCGCTCGCGATCGGCCTCTATGCGGTCTTCTCGTGGGCGCAGGCTCTGAGGCTCAGGAGCCGCGAGGACTTCGACCTCGTCTTCCGGAATCCCCCGCTCGTGCTCTCGAACATCGGGATCGGCCTCGTGACGTTTGGCACGTACTCGACGAGCCTCTGGATCGTGCCGTTCTTCCTCCGCGTCCACCACCTCGACATCGCGAAGGCCGGTCTCCTTCTCGGCGGCCTCCTCGCGGCGGGCGGCTGGCTCGGCGCCACGCTCGGCGGAATCCTCGCCGACGCGTGGGTGAAGAGGACTCCGCGCGGGCGCCTTTACGTCTGCGTCCTGACGGCGGCGCTCGCTCTGCCGCTCGGACTCATCCTGCTCTCGCTCCGTTCGTCAACGGCGGCGCTCATCCTGAGCTTTCCCGTCGCGATCCTGACCGGCCTGTGGATCGGTCCGGCCGCGTCCACGGTGCAGGAGCTGGTGCCGCCGCGCCTCCGGGCGACCGCCTCCGCCGTCTACATCCTCCACACGACGTTTCTCGGGCTCGCCCTCGGCCCTTACGCCGTCGGGCGGCTGAGCGTCCTCACGGGGGACATCCGGAGCGCCCTCCTCCTCGCGTTGCCGGTCCAGGGGGTGGCGGCTGCGCTCCTCTTCCTCGCCGCGCGGCGAATTCCCCCGGCGTGATACCTTTTCGCCATGAAGAGAAATCTCACCCTCGCGCTCGCCGCGGCCTTCCTCGCCACAGCCACCCTGAAGGGAGAAACCCCCGCCGTGAAGAACCCGTCTGTCGTCATGAAAACCTCCCTCGGAAGCGTCACCATGGAGCTCTACCCCGAGCAGGCTCCCGAAACCGTGAAGAACTTCCTGCAGTACGTGAACGACAAGTTCTACGACGGCACGATCTTCCACCGCGTCATCGGGAACTTCATGATCCAGGGCGGCGGGATGGACACCGCGAACAACAAGAAGCCCAACCGCGCCCCGATCAAGAACGAGGCGGCGAACAAGATCAAGAACGTGACCGGCACGGTCGCGATGGCGCGCACGAACGAGCCGAACAGCGCGACGGCGCAGTTCTTCATCAACGTGAAGGACAACGGCTTTCTCGACTATCGCGACTCCTCTCCGCAGGGCATCGGCTACTGCGTGTTCGGCAAGGTGACGTCCGGCATGGACGTCGTCGAGAAGATCAAGGCGGTTCCCACGGGGCCGCAGGACGTCCCGAAAACCCAGGTCGTCATCGAGTCCATCCGCGTCGTTCCCTGACAATTCTGGCAAAGGCGTGTCGAGCGTCCCGCCTCACTCCTACGGATACGCGCCGCCCCCGCGGCGGCGCGTCTCAATCCTGGTTCCGCTCGCGATCGCCCTCGTGGGGGGCTGGATCGCATTCTCCCTGCTCAAACGTGGGCCTGCCGGGACGGATGTCGCACCGGCGCCCGACAAGCTGTCGGGTGTTCCCGCCGACGCGAGGCCCATCACGGCCCGCGGCGACCTCGCCGAGGACGAGAAGTCCACGATCGAGCTCTTCAAGCGCGCGAGCCCGTCCGTCGTCTACATCACGACGCTTTCGCGGCGGGCCGTCAACTTCTTCGAGATGACCGACGTGCCGCGCGGCACGGGCTCGGGGTTTCTGTGGGACCGGAACGGCCACGTCGTCACGAATTTCCACGTGCTTGAGGGCTCCGACTCGTCGGTCGTCACGCTCTCGGACCAGACGAACTGGAAGGCCACGCTCGTTGGCGTCGAGCCCGACAAGGACCTCGCCGTCCTCAGGATCTCGGCTCCTCCCGAAAAGCTGACACCGATCCTCGTCGGGACGAGCAAGGGACTCCAGGTCGGCCAGAAGGTCTTCGCGATCGGAAATCCCTTCGGCCTCGACGAGACGCTGACGACGGGAATCGTGAGCGCGCTCGGCCGGACGATCGAGGCGGTCACGAGCCGGAAGATCCAGGACGTCATCCAGACCGACGCGGCGATCAATCCGGGGAATTCGGGCGGGCCGCTTCTCGACAGCGCGGGCCGGCTGATCGGCGTGAACACGCAGATCGCGAGCCCGTCCGGCGCGAGCGCGGGAATCGGCTTCGCCGTCCCCGTCGACACCGTGAACGCCGTCGTGCCCGAGCTCATCGCGCACGGCCGGATCGTGAGGCCGCGCCTCGGCATCACGCCGGCGACCGAAAGCGTCGCCCGGCAGCTCGGGGTGACGGGCGTCCTCGTGCTCGGTGTGGCGGACGGCTCGGGGGCCGCGAAGGCGGGCCTGCGCGGCACGGAGCGGGACCAGGACGGATCGCTCGTGCTCGGGGACATCATCGTCGGCGTCGCGGACCGGGACGTCACGAACTACGACGATCTCGTCTCGGCGCTCGAGAAACAGAAAATCGGAGATGCCGTGAGGGTCCGGATCGTCCGCGACAGCCGCGAGAAGACCGTCGACGTCACTCTGACGGCGTCCCGCTGAGCGGCGCGGGGACGCCGAGAACCACGACTTCCCGTCTCGCCGCGAGCCAGGCGCGCCCCTCGACGACGCGGCCCACGGACACGATCCGCCGCCCCCCCGACGGGATCTCCTCGACGTGGACGTCGATCTCGCCGCCCTCGACCTTCAACGGGCCCGAAGGAACGCTCCCCTTCTCCATGAGCCACGCTCGCGCCCAGTCCACTCCCGAGCGCGCGAGCTCGACGGCGTAGCGGTCGTTCGCGCGGCGGCGCGATTCACGGAGGTCCGTCACGAGAATCGTGACGAGCACTCCGAGGATGAGTCCGAAAATCGCGAGCGTCGCGAGGACGAGGACGAGCGAGCTACCGCGTCTCTCCGCGCGCGGGCGGATACGCGACTTCACGGCACTCTCTCCGTCGGGCGGCCGCAGAGAAGCGGCAGGAACTCCGGCCCCGATCCGTCCTCCCACACGAGGAGGAGGCGGCCCGCCGCGAGCTCGTCGGCGTCGAGAGCGAGCGAGCCGGAGAGGGCCCACGTCGACGTCGCGCTCACCACGGCGCCGTCCGGCTTCCTCCTCACGTTCGTCCGCGAGACGGCGCCCGCGGCCACCGTCCACGAAACCTCGGGGTCCTCCGCGCGGCGCGGGGTGAGATCCATCCGGAATGCCGGCGCGGCGAACGGCGGGGAGAGCGCGACGGCGGACGCGTGCGCGAAGTCGAGCGAGAGGCGTTCGTAGAGGAGCGGGAACATCTCGACCGAGAGCCTTTTCGCGTCGAGACCCGCCTGCTGCCTGAGAAGGCCCGTGGAGATGGGAAGAAGGGAGAACAGCAGGACGACGCCGATGAGGAGGACGACCGCGAGCTCGACGAGGGAAAGACCCCGGGAGGATCCCCGCGGTCGTCCGCGCCTCATGGCCGCGCCCCCGACCCGCGGAACACGTAGCCCTCCTGAACGAGCCGTCGGGCCATCCGCTCGCCGTAAGAGATCTCGAGATGGACGAGGTAAAGCCCATCCACTTCCGTCGATTTCACGCGCAGAAACGGATTCCGCGTATCAAGGGAGTCCACGAAGGTGCCGGGGCCCGCGAAGAGGCGGCGCTCCTTCGGCGCCACGTCATTCCGGAAGGACGACCGCAGATAGAGCCACTCGCTCGCGGCGGCGCGCACGGCCCGCTCGCGATCGAGGCGCTCGCGCTCGAGAACGCGCCGCCTCGCGAGGAACCCCGCCCCGAGCGTCAGAACGATTCCGAGGATCGCGAGGGAAATGAGGGCCTCGACGAGGAAGACGCCCCGGGAGCGGTGCGCCGGCACGCGCGCCCTGTCAGCGCACGGCCGGGACGAGCTTCTTCACCGCCCTCTCGGCCGCGTCCTCGGCGGCCTGGGCTTCGGCTTCCGTGTCGGCGGTCGAAACCTCGGAGGAGCCGTTGCGGCCGGTCACGTCGATGATCTTGGCGGCCGCGCCCGGGGCCGTGACCACGGAGACGGCCACGGAGCAGCTCGCCTCGTACGAGACGACGATCTGCTCCGTCCGCACCGGGACGCCCGCGACGCCGGTCTGGCGGTCGAAGACGCGGCCCTCCCGGCGCTGGATCCCGCACGGAGCCAGGAGGATTCCGATGTAGACGTCGGCCGGCCAGGCCTTCCGGAACTCCGTGCCCGCGTCGCCCGTGGCGCCGACGTCCGCGAGATGAGCGCCCGCGAGCCGTGCGTCGAGGATCGCCCCGAGGCCCTTGTCGCTCGCGTTCGACAGGAAGTGCGGGACGAAGCGCTCGAGCTCCGGGCCGGAGCCCTTCGCCTCGACGAGGACGATCACTTTTTTCGGTTTCGGAGCGGGCGTCGGGGAGGCGCCGTGCGCGCGAAGCGCGGGCGCGGCCGCAAGGACGAGGGTCACGGCGGCGAGGAGCGGTCGGGCGAATCTCATGGAGAGAAAGTGTACGCCCGCGCGACGACGTCGCCCCGGCGGGTGCGGAGCGCGACGTCGAGGAGCGGCAGGTTCCCGTCGTCCGGCGCGACGCACACGAGAACGTATCGGCCCGCGAGGCTCTTCGCGAGGCGCGCGACGGCGGCTCCCGTGAAGATATGCGTCTTCTGGTACGTCCCTCCGGTCAGCGCCGAGGTGTCCTCGAGCGTCGTCTCGAGCGTGTGCCAGTCGGCGTCCGAGACGTCGAGCGTGAAGACGTTGATGCGCGCCTTGGCCATGGAGGCGAACGCCCGCGCCAGATCGAGGCCCTCGCGCGGGGAACGCTCGATCCCGAGCCCCCAACCCAGGAAGAGAAGCGCTTTCCCGCCCGGGATCGGGACGAGCGCGCGGGAGACGAGGTCGAGGGCGCGCTCCACGTTCGATGCGGCGCGCGCCTGCTCAGGATCGAGGCCCGCCGCGAGCGAAGGGAACGGCGACGGCTCGACGACCGGCGACGTGCCCTGGAGAAGACCCTCGTCGAACGCGGCCTCGAGCGCGGAGCGGCTCGCCGTGAAGTCGCAGAGGAGCGTGAGGTGCGAGTCGAAGCGCACGACCGCGGCCCGATCAGTCGGCACGAGCGTGTCGAGCAGCCTTCGGATCTCCGAGCGCACGCGCATGAGGCCCTTCGCACGGTGGCGGCCGATGTCGGCCTGGATGAAAAACACGAGGATTCGGCCCGGGGGATAGCGCACCACCGGCGACATCCCATGTGCGTCGACGAGGTCGCTCGGACCCTCGGATTTTCCCGTGGGAATCCATTCGGCGGACTCCACCTCGAGGTCGCGGCGGCCGGCGCGCACGCGGAAATCGGACGCGACGAGATCGGGGATGGCGGTGCCCCGTCCGTCCGTGACGTACGCGTCGAGAACGATGCGCGAAACCCGTACGTCCCCCCGGACGCGCGAGGGCTGGGCGGGCTCGTCGCCCCTGAGCGCGAGCGCTCCGCCGGCGAGCGCGGCAAGAACAGCGAGCGTCCGTCGCAGGGGGCGGTCCTCCTCCCGTATTCTCCGCCCATGAAAGAACCGGGCCAGGTCGACGTGCTCGTGATCGGCGCCGGGCCCGTCGGCCTGGCCTGCGCGATCGAAGCCTCCCGCCAGGGGCTTTCGCACGTCCTCATCGAGAAAGCCGCCCCTCTCCACACGCTCGTGCGATGGCCCACCCACACGGTCTTCTTCTCGACACCCGAGCTTCTCGAGATCGGCGGCCATCCGTTCGTGACCGAAAGGGGAAAGCCGACCCGCCGCGAAGGCCTCGCGTACTACCGGAAGGTGAGCGAGCGCGAGGGACTCCTCATCCGCCATCACGAAACCGTGACGTCCCTCGAACGGCGGGCCGGGCTCTTTCACGTGACGACGTCGCGGGGCGTCCACCGCGCCCGTGCGGTCGTCGTCGCAACGGGATTCTTCGATACGCCGAACCTTCTCGGAGTGCCCGGCGAGGACCGTGAGAACGTGTCCCACTACTACACCGAACCCTATCCCCACACGGCCTCGGACGTGCTCGTCGTCGGCGGGAAGAATTCGGCGGTGGAGGCCGCCCTCGACCTCCACCGCAACGGGGCGCGCGTCACGATGGCCGTCCGCGGACGCGCATTCGGGGCCAGCGTGAAGTACTGGCTGAAGCCGGATATCGAGAATCGCGTCAAGGAAGGGTCCATCCGCGCCCTCTTCGAGACGCAGGTCGTCTCGATCGAGGACGGTCTCGTCGTCCTCGACACGGCGGGCACGAAGAGCGGGATCCCGAACGATTTCGTCTTCGCCCTCACCGGCTACCGCCCGGACTTCCCGCTCCTGAGGTCGCTCGGCATCGCGATCACGGACGACCTCCACGTCGTGCACGATCCCGTCTCGATGGAGACGAGCGTGCCCGGCCTCTATGTCGCGGGCGTCGTCGCGGCCGGGATCGACATCGGAAAGCTCTTCATCGAAAACGGCCGCCTGCACGCCGTCGCGATCGTGAAGCACATCCTCGCGTGCCGCGGCGCCTCTCCCTCGGCGCCGCTCGCGGCTCCGGCGCTCCGGACTTTTCAGGACGGGGACTGAGCGCCCAAGCGTGGGAGGGCCCACTTCGCTGCTCGATTATCGAACGGCAACTGCGGCCGGGCGGTCCGTCGCATCTCCTTCGTCAACCATCCGCCGCGCGTAGACTTCGATGGTTCCTCCGCGCCGAAGCAAGAGCTCGAGAAGCGTAAGAGAGAGGCCGATGATGCCGACGACCGGTAGAAGAGCTGCGGTCGCCACTGCCTGGAACGGGTGGGCGCGCAGGGGATGCGTCTCGACCCGGGCGCTCTCGTTTTTCAGGATCTCGTAGAGCAGATTCGGCCGAAAGCCGAGAACGTTGTAAAGACTTTGGAACCAACCATAGGGATTCTGCTCGAAAACCAGATGGCTGACTTCGAGGAGGCGGAAGCCGCTCTCCTGCAGCAATCGTTGCAGAACCGCCAGACGAAAATGATGGTAGTGGCGCGGGATGTCGAGATGGAACCAATGGCGGCCCGTGAGTCGAGCTTGAATGCTCGAGTAGTTCGGGACCGCCACGACGAGAAGGCCGTTCGGCCGGAGGATCGAATGCGCCTTCCGGAGGGCGGCGACGGGATCCGCGAGGTGCTCGAGGACGTGCCAGAGCATCAAGGCGTCGAAGGAAGCGTCCGGAAAAGCGCTGTCCTCGAAGGTGCCGACATGGACTGGTACCCCTAGGACCTCGCGGGCATGCTCCGCTGCCCCAAGTGTGATCTCGATACCCTGGGCGTCCCAGCCTCTCTTGCGCAGTAGCGCGGGCAAGTACCCGCGTCCGCATCCGACATCCAGCATGCGGCCACGGGGCACGAAGCGCTCGAGCGCCTCCGCCCGGCGAGCTCGAAACCAGGGGATGAGGCTTTCGAATAACCTGTTAAAGCGCCGGCTCCCCTTGCCGTAATAGATGGGGGGGTAGAAGCGCATGACCTCGGAGAAACTCAGCTCCGGGAGCGTCGAAATGAGACCGCACCGGGCGCACTCCCCGAGTTGGAACCCGCCGCCAACCTCGAGAAATGGCTTCAACCCCGCATCTCCGCAGGACCGGCATGCCGCCTCATCCACGCGCTCGCCGGCCGCACGCGCCGCCGGAGGTGGTTCCGGCGTCAGCATTCTTCCCGATCTTCGGGCCGGAACGTCAGCGGCGTCAGCTCTTTCCGAAGAGAGATTTTCCCAGCCCGAGTCCCACGAACGCCAGGGCCAGGGCCATCACGGCGAGAGCTTCCGTGGACAGTGTCGGGATGTTCGCTGCGTTGTTTCCACCACCACCCCCCCCAATCGCCGTAGGCGTGGCGGTCGCGGCCGGGGTTGGTGTGAGGGTCAGATTGGGGGCGGCTGTCGCTGTAGGAATTGGGGTAGCTGCCGTGCCTGTAGCCGTCACTGTCGGCGTGGGAGTGGGAATGACTGCGGTGCCTGTAGTCGCCACTGTAGGAGTGGGAGTGGGAAGGACTGCGGTGGGTGTGGCGATCGCTGTGGGAGTCGGAGTCGACTGGGCGAGCGCCAGTTGCCCCATGCCCACAAAAAGAATTGCAATCGAGAGGTGCCACAAGAGGGTTTTCAAGGTCTTCAGTTTTTCCACAGATTACCTCTCTTACGATTTCTCGCGGCCGAGTATCAGACTATCAGACTATCAGAGTCGTGTGAATCATCGCCGCGGCCCGCTGACGCCGGTGCTCCCTTCATCCATATCGACGGGCCCGCTCCGCCACAAGGGTGTGAGGAAACCAGGCGGGAGGAGCTGGTTGGACCCGCCCGGAGGCGTCCAGGTCACCTCCAGGTACGGCCGGTCCGTAGTCCAGGCGTAGCGCACCTCGAGGGAATGCGGGCTGGTATCGAGAGTGACGAGAGTCGTCAGGTCGCCGCGCGCGGGCACGTCGAGGAGGGTTCGCCCGTCCAGGAGGAGGCGGCTTGGCCCGTTCGAGCGCAAGCCGAGCGAATATGGACCCGCCATCGGACCTCGCAGCGTGGCCCGCCAGCGAGCGGTGAAAGGTCCCTTCGGGAAGCCGGGATCCTCCTGCGCGTAACGAAAACCGAGGAACGGGTCCACGCGCCGCGCCTCCGGCGCCCCCGATGGGAGCGCGTCGAGGCTCGCCTCCCCGCTCCAGATTTCGCCCGAAAACCCGCCAACCGCCGAGCGGAAAAGCAGACGCCGCTCGACAGGCGCCGGAAACTGGACGGTGATCCGGCTCGTGGCGGTCGCAAGCGTTCCTTCGAGCCGGATGTCGTGGAGGCCGCGCGCGAGGAACAACGTCACGGGCTTCGATGAGCCTCGGGCTCCATTCTCGCGAGCAACGAGGCTTCCGTCGATCCACAGAGCGGCGTCTCCCCCTCCGCTAAGAGTCACGAGCTTCGTGCCGCTCTCGCCCGTCGCGAACGCTCCCTCCCAGTTCGCGCGGGCCGGATAGAGGAGCCCATCGGGCGGCCTCCAAGCGTCCGGCGCACCGCGCGGTCCAACCGTCCCGAGGTTCGGTTCGGCCCTCTCGAGATGCGTCCCGTCCGGCATCGTGAAGACGGTGCGGAGCCGGCGCGTATGCGCTAGGCTCTCGGAATCGATTCTGTACGCCGTGAAGCGCGTCGCAACACCGTCCGAGACGACCTCTTCCTTTCCGCCCGGATAGAAGAGCCTGATCATCGGGAGGAAGACCGCGTTCGAGGGATAGATTAGAAAAGCGACGTTCTTCCCGTTCTCGTCGACGATCGGCAGACGTGACGGCAGCGCGCCGACATCTACACCTGCGACTCCCTTCGCGAGAAAACGCGTCGGGCCGTAGCCGAAGAAAACGTCACCGGATCGCACGCCGTCGATTCCGAGCTGGTAGACCTTGTACGACGCGCCCAGAGCGGCGACGTATCGCGCTTGCGCGGTGCTTTCCCCATAGGGGGAGAGCGCGCGATAGCTGACGAAATACTCGCGTGTGTCGAGGACGGCAATCGTCCCGACGAGGGCCGCGAGGACAAGCGCCGAGAGCCGGCGCGCCCCGGCCGCGGATGTCCGCGTCGCGACGTGATCGAGGAGCGCCGCCGGGAAGAGCATGAGCGCCGGCCAGGCCCCTGCGAGTCGCTGCACGCTCGGCGTGTTGATCGTCAGGATCGCTCCCAGGAGACCTCCCCAAAACCAGAGGCTCAGGACCGCGAAGCATTCGTCCCCCAGGTTGCGGAGCCCCCACGCGAGGCCGAGGAGCGCCATGGCCGCTACGAGCGGCGAGAGAATCGAACCGAGATGCACACCCGGCTGGTAGAAAACCGTCGGCTCGCCGCGTCGGTAGAAAACCTCGATGGTCGCTCTCACCTGGTGGACGAGAACACGCGCCCAGCTCCAGGGATGGCGAGTCACGCTCTCCACGACGGTCTCGTCGCGCCATGATTCTCCATACGCCAACCCTGCCTCGCCGAAAACGATCGGCCGGTTCTGAGGAGAGAAGATCGAGGTCTCCTGGTACCGCCCGAAGAACGCGTCTCGCTGCTTCCACGACGTGAGACCGAGGGGGAGGAACGTCAGGCCGAACGAGACGACCAGCAAGGCGACGAGCCTCGGCGTTCCCGAGCGCGGACGGGCGACGAGGAGACCGACCGCGAGGATCGGTACGATAAGGAGAAGGAGCCTGGCGGCGGCATAGAAGTAGAGGCTCCCGCCGAGAAAGAGTCCCGCCAGAGCGGCGTCGCGAGGCAGTCCGTGGCGGAGCATTCGGAAGACGAAAAAGAAACCGGCGGCCCAGAGCGCGCCCATCGGGGCGCTCTCTTCCGCGAGCCGGCTGAACTGGAGTGCGACCGGCGAGACTGCCATGAGGGCTCCCGCCACGAGACCGGCACGGCTCCCCCAGAGGAGCCTCCCGGTTCGCGCCACGAAGAAGACGGCCACGACTCCGCTGACCGCCGACGAGAGCCTGAGCCCGAAAAGACCGTCGCCCGCGAGCCGCAAAAACCCCGCGACGAAATAGAAGTAGACGTTCGGAACGCCCCACCAGCCGTATCCAGTTGCAGGCGGCCGGGCACCCTCCAGGATGTGTCGGGCCTCCATCCCGCGTTCGCCTTCGTCTCCGAAGATTCCCGGATGCTCCGTCAGAAGCGTCAGCCTGAGCGCCGCGGCGACGAGCACGAGGATGAGCGTCGGGATCCAATCGCTTCGGGTCCTCTCCGCCGCCGAGGTCGAATCGGCCGCGCGCGCTTCAAGCGAGCCAACCAGGAGAACGGCGATCGCGACCGCGTACAGCCATATGCCTGCGGTCGACTCGGGGCGACGGATCACCAGGAGTTGTCCGGCGATTGCGAGCACGATGGCGAGCGGACCGGAAATAGCTTCCCGGACAAACCAGGGGCGCAGCTTCTCCGGTCCGTTCGCGGGCGCCGCGCTCACGCTCACTCCCGACCTTCCGCGAACGGGTCGGCGAAGGTCTGGAGCCGGGTCCCATTCCGGTCGATCACGTAGAGCTCGTTCCCGGGCGAGCACGCGACCGCGAGCGGCGCTGTGAAAGGCGCGGACGAATCACCTCGAAGCAGGCCGAGCTCTTTCCCGGAGAGATCGATGGCGTGTACCACGTCGCGGTTCGGATCACTCACGAAAAGTCGCGTGCCGTGGAGAGCAAGGTTTGAGCCGCCCGCAAGAGTCCCGATCGTGATCGGCCAGGAGCGCAGGATGGCGCCCGTCGCAGGATCGAGCGCGATGACGCGGGGTGTCAGATCCGCTACGTAGAGCACGCCGTCGTCGCCGACTGCGACGTCGACAGGCTGGTCCAGCTTCCCGGGCGGGGCGGGCCGAATTTCCCTGGTGCGCCGTCCTCCCGTTTCGAACTTCACGATCCGCCCTCCGCACGTATCCGCGACATAGATCGCGCCGTCGGGACCCAGCCCGAATCCCGCAGGACTGCAGAGCCCGCTCTCCTGCCCCATCGTCCGGAGCAGCGTGCCATCGCCCGTGAAGACCTGTACTCGCGCGTAACCAGAATCGAGCGTATAGATCCGACCGAGGCGGTCGAGCGCGATGTCCTCGAGCTGCTCGAACTCGCCCGGGAGCCGCCCGGCCCTCCCGAACGCGCGGACAAACCTGCCCGCCGAATCAAGACGCACGACGCGGTGCCCGCCCGTGTCGGCCACCAGAAGGTCACCGTTCGACGCGATCGCGAATGCCCGAGGCTCGCGGAGCATCCCGCTCAGGTCGATAACGCGGGACCTGACGGCGTGTGTCTCTTCGAGATCGGGGACCATACTCCCGTTCTCCGCGATCTCCCCCGGTCGCCAAGCCCCTCGCGTCGTCGCGAGGTCATCCGCGCCGAGGAGTTCGCGCCGACCTCCAGGCGGCGTCCAGAAGAGCTCCAGAATTCCGACCTCGGCACGCCATGAGTACCAGACCTCCACCTCGTGCGGGCCAGGCTCCAGCCGGATCTCGCCTCGGACGCTCGACTCCGCCGGCCCCCCCTCTGGCAGCTCGAGCACGCGTCGTCCGTCGATCACGAGAAGCGCTCCCGGATTCGCGTGAAGCTCGAAAGTCGTGGACCCGGCGGCCTTCGACCGGAGTGTGCCTTTCCAGACCGCGATGAACGGTTTGCTTCCCCCCCCGAGCGCGCGGCCGGCGTCTTGAAAGCCCAGGAACGAATCGACGCGAGCCGAAAGCAGTGGAAGCTCGTTGAAGAGAGGAGAACCGAGGAAAGTCGTAGCCGATGCACCCCGCGGAAGCGCACGAACGAAGCCGAGCAGCGATCCGCCCGGCCTTTCCCAGACGAAATTGCGCGGGACGGCGCGCAAGCGGAAACCCACGCGTCCCCACATGAGGCGCACGCGCGCGAGGGAATTCGGGAGCTCCGCGACCAGGTCGACCTCGTGGAGTCCGCGCGCGAGGACGAGCTCGCCTGATCGTGTGTTACTCATGAGCACCGGAATACCGTCGATGGCGAGCGCCGCGCGCGAGGGGGAATCGATCTCGAGCCCGTAGCGCGCGAACGACGGCGCGAAGATCGCCCCCTTCCACCGCGCGCGGACCGGGTAGACGAGGCCCGCCGGCACGGCGCTCACAGTTCCAAACGCCGTCTCGACCCGTGAGACGGCAGGGCCTCGCGCGGGCGCGTAAGTCGCGAACGTCGCGTGCCGTCCCTCGAGCTCACCCGCCGGCACACGATAGGAGGTAAACAGATAGTCACCCCGGCCCGGCGGGCCGTAATAAAAACGCTCCTCCATCCCTCCCGGGTAGAGCTCCTCAAGAATCGACAGGTAGTGCCTGTTGTGGTCCCACACCATGAAGATCGCGTCGGCGTCGGACGGCTCGACAAGCGGCAGCGTCTGAGACGGATTCGCGAGGTCCGCTCCGGTCGCTCCCGGGTTGAGGAACCGGTTGACGGAGTGCGACCAGTAGAGAGCGTGAGCGCCCAGGTCGTAATAGTGAGGCAAGGGCTTGCCCTCGACCGAAGCGCGTCGGTTCGTCTCTCTCACGAACCACGCCTGACCGACCGTCGGCGCGAACGGCAGCGGCGAGGTCCTCGTGTAGCGATCGAAGTAGTCCACGAAGTTCTCGCGTCCGAGAGTGAGAAGGACCACGACAAGGAGCCCCACTCCCGCGCGACGTCCCACGCGAGGGAGCGCGGCCTCGAGAGCGCCGGAGAGCATGTCGACGGAGAGAGCCGCCGAGATCGCAAGAACGGGGAGGATCCCTACGAGCCGCGCCATGTATGGGGCATCGATCGTTAACACACCGCCGGCCACCACGGTGCCCCAGAACCAGAGTACAAGCGCGCCGAAGCGAGGATCACGCATACGGGCGAGTGCCCAGGCCAGCGCAAAAATGATGAGCACGGCCTCGAAGGGCTTCGTGATGGGCTCCCGCGAGAACGTGTAAACGGAGCTCGCGTCGCAGCGAAATGTCAGGATCGAGAGCGTGACGAGGAGCTGCCGCCAGACCGCTCGGGCCCAGAAGCCGTCACGAGCGAATTGATGCGACAGGGCCGTCTTCTCGAAGACCAAAGGCGCAGGCAGCGCATCCGTTGCGCGCGGTATTCGAAGCCCGACGAACAGCGGCGCGTGCTCGAGCTTGTAGCTCGCTGCCAACAGGGCCTCGTTATTGAAGATGAGCTTCTCCTTCACGCGCAAGGTCGCCCGCTCGCGGTTGTCGATGCTGAATGCGACGAAGGGTGCGCCAGAAATGAGAAGTCCGAGGACGTAGACGAGCGTGGGGACGCCGAGCCGTCGGGCTCGTAGAAACTGCCTACGGAGTTCTCTCCGCGGCCCACGTCGCGACGGTCCGCGGAGCGCGTGGTGGACGGCTGCCAGTAGGGGGAGCAGGACCAGCAGATATCCGAGGAACGCCAGGCCCAGAATCGGTGTCAGCCGCGCACCCTGATAGAAATAGAGCCCTGCAGCGTGCGCGAATCCGGCCATGAGGAAGTCGAGCAGCCTTCCGTTCCCGATCCCGCGAAAAAGGAATGCAAAACCCGCCGCGAGCGAGAGAGGCGTTGTCACGTTGCTGAACTCGAGCCGGCTGAAATTGACGGCGACACCAGCGATCGCCAGGAAGGCGCCCGACAGAAGCGCAACCTGCGCCCCAAACCAACGCCGCGCCAGCAGGTACGTTGGAACAACGAGGATGACCCCGGCAAGGGCGCTGAAGACCCGTAAACCGAAGAGTCCCGTCCCGCCCAGCTTCATCCCGAGCGCTACGCCCCAGTAATAGAGATTGCCCTGTTCGAACCAGCCTGTACCAAACGGAGGGACATGCTCGCCCCGCAGCACCCGCAGCGCGTCGAGGCCCGCCTCCGCCTCGTCGCCGTGCACCCCGCCGAGCCAGTCTCCAAGCCGGTGAAACCGGAAGAAAACGGCCACTCCCAAGATGAGAAGGAGGAGCGCCAGCTCCTTTCGAGAGATTCGTTTGTCGGCCTCATCCGAACGAGCACGGGTGCTCTTCTCGCGGAACGCGAGGACGAGGATGACGACGCTCGACAGCCACACCAACACGCCCAACGACGAGTCGTATCCGGACCCACGGAGTACGGCCGAGCCTAAGAGACAAAGGCCGATCGCGATCTCGAGCCAGACGACTCGCCGGACGCGTATCCGGCGTGGCTCGCGCGACCAGAGGGGCCTCGGGAGCAGCGGCACGCCGGTGCCACAGGCGCGCGGCGACGCGAGCAACCACAGGACAATGCCGATTGCATAGCACCGTGTTGCCAGAACGACACCACTGCCGCCAGCGATGTGGAGCTGCCCGAAGACGGCCACGATTACGGCGAGCGCCCGTATCGAGAGCATGACGAGAGGACGCGTGGCGGTCATTTGCCGGCGGGCCGGCGAGGCTCAGAGCGCCGTAGACGGCCCATCCGCTTCCAAACGCGAGGACGGTGGGTCGTCACCTTTCAACACGGAAGGCGGTGACCGCTCCGGAGTCGAGGACATAGAGCGTGTGATCGGGACCGTGCACGAGGCTCTCGGGGCGGTTCACTTGCGCTCCCGACAACTTGAAGCGCTTCAGCGATCCCCTCCTGACATCGATCGAGAATAGCCGGTCTTCGCAGGACCCATCTAGCCAGTCTCCGTCGATCGCCAGGCGCCGGGGGTTGCAGCCGACTTCGAAGCCGCGGAGCAGCCGGCCCTGGACGTCGTATTGCAGCACACGGCCCGCAGAGCTCTCTGCGGCGAACAGCGTACCGTCACCGGACAGCGCCAGACCGGCGACGTTGTTGAGTCCCGAGTCTGGCCAGGACCGGATCGGCTCGCCGCCGCGGGCCCGGTACTCCCTGATTCTTCCCCCACGCATGTCCGCAACGTACAGTCCCGCCCCGCCGAAAGCCAGTCCCGTCGCGATCCCGGTGTGTCCTGCGAGCGCAATCTGCCGCACTACTTCGCCGTCGCGACGCATCACGAACAGAGCGCTGGATCCGGGTCCGTTGTTCAGAACGAAGAGGAGACCTCCGCGGTTGGCCTTGACCTCGCCGGGGTGAAAGAAGTCCAGCGCCCGCTCTTCCGAGTGTGGCAGGAGCTTCCCCCAGGCGCCTGTCTCGAGATCCAGCAACCATACGGCGCCACCGCGGTAATCGGCGACGAAGAGCTTGGCGTCGAAGAACGTCATCCCCTCCGGTTGAAGGGGCGGAGGAGTCAGCTCCCAGCGTCGCAGAAAGACGAGCCGAGGGCTCCCGAGGAGCTCGCCGCTCACGAGGAACCAGCACGCCCCGAGCGCAGCCAGCGCGGTGGTCCAGACGAGTCCGGACCTCCAGAAGCGGCGAGGTCCTTTTCGCATGAGCCAGCAATCGAACCCGAGAACGAGTGCAGAAGTTCCTGCCAGAAGCCATCCGACCTTAATTGGGTGCCGATCATCGGGCCACGCAAACGCGGGGAGCATGTCGCGGGGGTCGAATTGCCCCGGAAGGTGGCTCGAGAGCCAACCCCAGAAGAACCCTCGGCTCGCCGGCCAGAGGAGGTGGAGGTCGAGGCTGACCAGTGCCATGTATGTGAAGCCGAGCGTTGCGAACAGAAGGAAAACGACGCGATACGTTCGCACGGCCCCGAGGACGCGAAGAGAATGAGCGAGCGGAAGAGCAAGCAGGGGAACGAGGGGGACCAGGTACCGCCCAGGCGGACACCAGAGTCCGCCCCAGTGCTTAAAGGCGGCGATCAAGACCAGGTAGGGAAGAGCGAGAAGCCCGAGCCAGCACATTTGCTCGCGCTCCGCGGAGTCGCCTCGACGGAGCATCGCCAGCAGACCAACGAACCCGAGTACGTAAACAGGGGAATGGACGAGAAGACCCCACTGCTGGTCGAAAAGTAGCGCGAGCGCGCCCTCCACGAAAAGTCTGAAGTCCCGGCCGCCGTGCCATGGCCAGTTGAACACATCAGCCTCTCCCGCACGACGTCGAATTTCAGGCAGCCACGTCCCGGAAAGAAAGCGGCCATAGAGACTGATGGCCGCGGCGGACAGCGCGAGGGGGACGGCTAGGAGGGCCGGCGAGCGCCGGATCGAACCCTCCGATCGGCGGCAGCTCCACCAGCGCGCTGCGCCATACAGAGCCAGGCCGGTCGCGATTGCTCCACAGCGCCAGGAGAGCCACGGCACGAGCGCGATGCAGGCTCCGACCAGGACCAGCTGCCAGGCCCGGTTCTTCTCCCATCCCGCACGGAGCCGGCGGAAGGCGTAGAGAATCAGGAGGCTCGATGGCACCTCGGAGAAGATCAGGATCGAATAACACATCAGCGGCGCGCTGAAAGCCATGGCCGCCCACACCGTCCATCCGATGCGGAAATCCGAGGTCGCTTCAAACGCCAGCAGAAAGACGTTCAGCGCGAGCAGCGCACCCACGAAGCACATGCAGACGACGGTGGCCGGCCATGCGAGCTGCCACCAGGACCCAACGATCCAGGCCGGAACCAGAAGAAGTCCGAGCCCCGGCGGGTGATAGGAGTAAGCCTCCGTGGACGGGCGAGCTGGTGACGCGATCGGGTCAGGAGGAAGCGGATACGGAGCACTCTGCCCCGTATAGCCGCGAGGGCGGAAAGCCCGTGCATAAAACCAATCCTCGTCGTGGCGGGCATAATTGTTCGCAACATCGAGGTCGCCGTCCGTGGCGAGGCTGATCGTGTCCATCAGGTAGTGGGCCTGATCCCCCGTGGGCGGGCTGCTCGTCCGGAGCAGCGCGGGAACGAGCGACACGTAAACGAGAAACGTGAGGAGAAGGACGAGGAAAAGTATCCGCGGAGGGACCCGATGAAGACTATCGTCTGTTGCGATTATGATTCCCCCGATATTCGCAAGTTCGAATACATTAAAAGCCGACTCCTGCAGCCAATCAAGTCGCAACCGCCGTCATGCTTGGCGGCCTCACTTGTACGAGACCAGACGCCGGATCGGACGCATCGGGGAACGAGTTCACCTTGTTCTCGATCGGAGGGACGGTCTTCAGGAAGTCGTAGAGCATCCCGAGATCGTCCTCCGTCAAGCCGGAGAGCGGAACCCACGGCATCACGGTGTTGCGGCCCTTCGGCGCGACCGGTGCGTTCTCGGCCGTCATCGACGCGAATGCCTTGAAGCGTCCGATGAACTCCGCCTTCGTCGCCTTGCCGAGATACGCCTCGGGGTGCGGCGTCAGGTTCGCCGTGACGTTGCGTCCCCACGGCCCCTTCATCTCCCAGCCTCCCGAGTAATCCTTGCCGGGCAGACGCTTTCCCTTGTCGTCGTGAGGCGAGTGGCATTCGCGGCAGCCCCCGACGATCGAAAGGTAACGCCCGTAGCCGAGGCGGTCCGTCCTCGGGTCCGGAGCCGTCACGGGACCCTCGAGAGGTTTTGGCGTGAGCTTCACGAGCAGGTTGATCGGAAAGTCGATCTTCTTCGCGGGCACCGCGTGCTTCACGGGCGGAAGCGAGCGGAGGTACGTCACGATGGACTTCGCGTCCTCGTCCGACAGGAGGCGATAGCCCTCGTACGGCATCATCGGGAAGAGAGCGTCTCCCTTCCGGTCCACGCCCTCGCGGAGCGCGCGAAGCACCTCGCCGTCCGTCCAGGAACCGAGGCCGTTCTCGGGATCCGGAGTGATGTTCTGGGCGCAGACGACGCCGGGAACCGCGAATTCCTTTCCGAACGGCAGGCCGCCCTGCCCGGCTGTTCCCGCTTTGATCGGGATGCCCCACCGGTCGGCCTGAAGGTCGGAGTGACACGTGAGGCAGTCCGCCACGTGCTCCACGAGGTACGCGCCCCGCGCGAGCCTGGCAGGCGTCGCCTCGATGCGTTCGGTCGATGCGGGCCGCTGCGCGGGCCTCTTCACGGAGAGAACCAGAACGGCGGCCAGGACGAGGACGAGCACACCGAAGGCCGCGTAGAGGACCACCCGAATCAGCTTTTTCATGGGGCGGGATTATGGCTCTAATCGGCTCCCTCGTCCTCGTCGTCGAAGAGGCCCCGCTGCGGTGACGGCAGGCGCGGCTCCGCGGAAGATGGAGATGCCGGTGCCGAAGGTTCCTGCAGAGACGGGTCGTCCACCCTCGCGGAATTGATCCGGGACGAAACCGCGAAGGACTCGAGATCTCCCGCCGGCAGCGGCCGGAGCACGGAGAGGAGCTGCCCCTCGTCCTCGACTCCCGCGTCCAGCCAGAGCTCCTCGGCTCCGGAGGCGAGAATGACCGGCATCCTGTCGTGTACGGGCGCAACGTCGGAGCTCGCGCCCGTCGTCAGGAGCGCGAACGTGCGAAGAGGCGGCGCGCCGCGGGGATGCCATTCATCCCAGAGCCCTGCGATCGCGAACGGTTCGCGCGATTTCTTTCGGAACGCGAACGGGACCGTCTCCGGGCCGCGCCGCCTCCACTCGTAGAAGCCGTCGGCCGGAACGAGCGCGCGGCGGCGCCGGAAGGACTCCCTGAAGCTGGGCTTCGTCGCGGCCGTCTCGGCGCGCGCGTTGATGGGCCGGCCCGCGTCCGACGCGTCGGCGACCCACGCGGGGACGAGCCCCCAGCGCATCGGCTCGAGGATCCGGTCTCCCGAGGGGCCGAGTCTCACGACGGGCAGGTCCTGACCGGGCGCGGCGTTCCAGCGCGGGAGAAGCGCCGCCGGAACGCCCTTCACCCGGAACCGCGACGTCAGGACGTCGGCGGGCGACGTGATCCAGTAGCGTCCGCACACGCACGCATTCTGCCGCGTCCCGATTGCCGCGCCATCCGGGCCCTTCGAAGCCTGGAAGATCAGGGGAGGGCGGCGGCGCGTTGCTCGAGATTCGCCGCCTCGGCATCGCTCGCCTTGGTCGGCTCCGGACTCTCCGCCGTCCGCGCCGTGGTCCGGCCGTTGCGATTCCACCAGCGATCGGCTTCCTCTCTCTTCCAAGGCTCGGGCAGAACGAGCTCCTCGAGGCGGAGGGCGAGCGAGCGCGCCGTCTGGGGCCTGTCGCCCGGCTCCTTCGCGAGGCAGTCCATGAGGATAAGCTCGAGGCCCGGAGGGATGGGAGACGAGACGCGGTGCGAGGGCGGAATCGGAGGCGTCGAGGCGTGATCGTGGATCGTCTCGAGGGCGGTCGCCCTCTCGAAGACGGGGAGTCCCGTGAGCAGCGTGTACCCCACGGCGCCGAGGGCGTATAGATCGGTGCGGCCGTCGACGGCGCGCCCGAGCGCCATCTCGGGCGGCATGTAGGCGGGAGTCCCGGCCAGTAGCCCGGTCTGCGTGAGATCCGCGCCCCCGGCGGACAGCGTCTTCACGAGCCCGAAGTCGAGCACCTTCACGAAGTCCGGATCGCCGCCGTAGCGGGCCAGGAAGATGTTGCCCGGCTTGATGTCCCGGTGAACGAGGCCGGCGGCGTGAGCCTCGGCGAGGGAGTGGCAGACCTGGAGCATCACGTGGACGACGCGGCCCGGGGACATCGGGCCGAACTGACGGATGATCTCCTCGAGCGTGAAGCCTTCGAGGAGTTCCATCACGTAGTAGAACGCGCCGTCGTCCGAGCGCCCGAAGTCGTAGAGCTGCACGGTGTGCGGCGATCGAAGCCCCGCCGTGACCCGGGCCTCCCTTTCGAAGCGGGCCATCAGCTCGCGGCCGGAGTCGCCGGTTCCCCCGCGCACGAGCTTGATCGCCGCATCGCGCGCGAGCAGCCGATGCTCGGCGCGCCAGACCTCGCCCATCCCGCCGTGCCCGAGGAGAGATACGAGTCGGTAGCTCCCGAGCTCTTCGGCGCGCCCCGCCTCGGTCGTGAGCCGATAGACGATCCGCGAGCCCACGAGCGCGATGACGCAGGCGATCGCCGTCGGGAGGAAGATCGCGATCGTGCTGGCCGCGTCGGGCACCGGATGGTTGCCGAGCGAGACGGCGACGAGGAGCCCGAGGGGATCCATGAGCGCCGTCGCGAACGTCGCGACCGCCGTCTTTCCGCGGGTCGACGGGACGAGGAGCGGGAAGGCCAGGAGCCAGACCGCGACGGAGGACCACCCCTTCGGCAGGACGCCGGACGCGACAGGCACCGAGTGATACGTGATCGCGAAAAGAAACCCCATCGCGACCTCGTAGACGAGCGCCCGGTCGAGCACCTCGGCGGGATCGAGGCCCGCGCGGCGCGTGAGCCCGAAAATGCCCAGCGACGCGACGATGCCCGCGACCTCCCCGAAGAGGACGATCCCCGCGTAGGGCGGCTGGCCGGAGTGCGCGGCCACGAGCCGGAGGACGACCGAGAAGACCAGGCTCGCGCCCGCGGTGAGAAGCGCCACGTAACCGAGTCGCCGCACGCCCGCCGCGAGCAGGTCCGGCGGAAGCGTCCGAGGCGAGCGGGAGGCCGCGCTCGATCCGGACGGAGTCTCGGCTTTCCGGCAGCGCGGCATGGCGCCTATTCTCCCACCCCATGCCCGAGCTGCCGGACGTGACGGTATACGTCGAACACCTCGAGCGGCTGCTGAAGGACCGGGTTCTCCTGAGGGTTCGCCTCGCGAGCCCGTTCGTGCTGCGGTCCGTCGAGCCGCCCCTGACGGCTCTGGAGAATCGCGCGCTAAGAGACGTGTCCCGGCTCGGGAAGCGCCTCGTATTTTCTCTCGAGGGGAACGAGGGAGGCCCGGATCTCTTCCTCGTCGTCCACCTCATGGTGGCGGGCCGGTTGCGGTGGAGGGCAGGCGACGTCCCCGTGCTCATTCCAAAGAAAATCGGTCTTCTCTCCCTCGATTTCGATTCCGGTTCCGTTCTTCTCACCGAAGCGAGCCCGAAGAAGCGCGCGTGGATCCGCGTCGTCGCGGGGCGCGAAGCGCTTGCGGCGCTGGATCCGGGCGGCCTCGAGCCTCTCGAGGCCCCGAGGGCAGACTTCTCCGCGCGGCTCAGGAGCGAGAACCACACGCTGAAGCGGGCACTCACGGACCCGACGCTTTTCTCGGGGATCGGGAACGCGTATTCGGACGAGATCCTGCACGCCGCGAAGCTCTCCCCGGTCGCGCTCACCTCCCGGCTCACGGACCTCGAGGTTGCGCGCCTCTTCGAGGCCGTGAAGAGAACGCTCGTTCAGTGGACGGAACGCCTCCGGCAGGACGCCGGCGAGACGTTTCCCGAAAAGGTCACTGCTTTCCGGCCGGAAATGTCCGTCCACGGAAAATTCGGAAAGCCCTGCCCCGTGTGCCGCACGCCCGTGCAGCGGATCGTCCATGCCGCGAACGAGACGAATTACTGCCCGACCTGTCAGACGGGCGGCACGCTCCTCGCGGACCGCTCGCTCTCGCGGCTCCTCCGTGGCGACTGGCCGAAGAGCATCGAGGAAATGGAGGAACACAAGACAGGCCGTAGGCTCCCCCCTTCCTGAATGCCGGGCAGGCGCCCGAACGCCGCCTCGAGGTCGTCGTCGAGGTGCGCGCGCTTGCTCGTCGCGGGAATGGCGCGTGCCCGCGGAACCGCCTATGACGGACGGGGCCCGGCGACGTCTTCCCCCGCGATGAATGACGCGCTCGCGTCCCGGTCCTGTCCGCAGTGCGGGGCGGCGGCGGCCCCTGACGAGGCCGACGCCTTCGGGACGTGCGGGTTCTGCGGGGCCCGGCTGTTCCTCGGGAGCGAGCCCGGCGTCGTGCACGAGATCCTCCTTCCCGCCTTTAGTCCCGTGGAAATCCCCTCACGGCTGAGCACGTGGCTCGACGGCCGCGAAGCGCTCGGCATTCCGCGGGACGTCGCCTCCGCGCTGCTCTATTTTCCGTTTTGGGTGCGCGCGCGAATCGAGAGCGTCGAGGTCGTCGCCGCCGCGCCTTCGCTCGCAGAGGGCCTCCGCGATTTCCGGCTGCCCGGCGGCGACGCGAAGACCTTCCAGGCGGGCGCCGTGGGGCACGGCCTCGTCGTCCCGGCGACGGTCGCGAGGGAGGCGCTTCCCTTCGCGGATGCTCCTCCCTCCGAGCTTCGGCTCGTCCACGTGCCGTTCTACGAAGTGACCTTCCTGCTCTTCGGTCGAACCTTCCGCGTCTGGCTCGACGCGGTCGCGGGCCAGGCGATTCCCCTCGACGCCGTCCCGACGAGCGAGTCGAGACTCGACCGCACGTATGCGATCCTCCTTTTCGTCCTCTTCGCGGCCGCGTTCGCCGGTTTTCACGCGCTCTTCCGCGGCGCGGCGGCCCGGGGCGCCCTCCTGCTGCTCGTCCTCGGCCCGCTGATTCTCCTCGCGACGATCCGGATCGCAGCACGGATGGAGGACGCGTGAGCGTGTCCTCGCTGACGTGCCCGCGCTGCGGCGGACGTCTCCCGGGCGTCAGGGGGTCCGCTCTCGTCGCCTGCGACGCCTGCGGCTCGCCGCTCGCGGTCCACCTGCCGGGAGCGGCGGTGTGCGAGTCGATCCGCCCGGCCCGAGGCGCGGAGGAAGCGGTCGCGGCGGCGGGAACGTTCTGGAACAGGAAGGACGTGCCCCCCGGCTTTGCGCGGCAGGCTGCCGAAGCGCCCGTCCTCGTCTTCACGGCCGTCGCCGAGGTCCATCGCACGCGCGTCGCGGCGGGTACCCCCGCCGTCGTGCACGAGTCACACGAAATCGCTCTCGCAGGAGTGGTCCCGGGCATTCCGCTCGAAAAGGCGGACCTCCCGTCGGCGCTCGAGGCCGGAACGCGCATTCCCTTCGATCCGGCGGCGCTACAGCGTTCGGGCCTGGTCTTCGACCCGGTGAAGGGCCCCGAGGCCCTCTTCCCCGCGCCGGCTTCCGGCGTCTCGCTCGAGGAACGCCTCTCCGTCGTCTACGTCCCGTTCTGGCTCGTGAGGAAACGGACACGCCGCGGTTTCTACGATGCGCTCGTGGACGCGGGCACGGGGCGACTCCTGCACGCGCGCGCGCCCGTCGCCCGCACGCGCCGCGTGTTCGAATCCGCGGTCCTCATCCATCTCCTGGCGGCTGCCCTCGCGCTCCCGTTCCGGGGCTGGGAGGCGATCGCGGGGACGCTCGCCCACCTCGACGAGATCGGCGTGATCGTCTTCTTCCTCATTCCCGCGGCGCTCGTCGCGCTCGCCGCGTGGTCATGGAACCGCTTGCGCTTCCGGTACGAGGTCGAAGGGGACGCGTCGCACGCGACATTCCGGCCGATCAACAAACCCGACAAGACGCTGCCCGAGCGGGCCGTCGAACGCACGATGAAGGTGACGCTTTGGATTCTCGCGAAAATCCTGTGAGCGCCGCGGCGGGACCAACGCCATGACGTACGTCGCGCTCCGTCTCTGTCGCACCTGCGGTGCGGCCGTGGACGCCTGGGCGGGCGTCGCCTGGGTGACGTGCCGCGAGTGCCCCGCCGCGTGGGACCTCTTCACAGCGTCGCCTTCGAAGCTCGTCACGTACCGGCCGGCCCGCGAGATCGTTCCGAAAGGCCCCGTGGCACGCCTCCCGTTCTTCCTCTTCGTAAAGCGGAACGGAGCCGGGGAGTCCGTCGTCTGGATCCCCGCCTATCGCGCGACTGGAGCGCGCTCCGACAGCGACGTCGCGTCGATCCTCACGCGGAAAGGGCACCGGCCGGCGCTCGTCGAGGCACCACTCGGCTGCGCCCTCGCCCGCGGTCCTCGTGAGGCGCTCGCGCTCTTCGACGCCATCCACCCGGCCGACGAAGACGGTGCGCCCGCCGAGCAGACGCTGGTGTCGCTCCCGGTCGTCCTGACCGGCGGCTCCCTGCACGAGCCCGTGTCGGACGCTTGGATCGCGGATGCGGGAGTCCGCCCGCCCGTGCTCACGCGGGCCGCGCGAAGCTGAAGGCGATCGAGATCGGCTACTTCTCGGCCGGTGCGTCCGCCGCCGCGGTCACGCCTCCCCATTCGTAGGTGCGAACCGACGGGGCGCGCCACGCCACGACACCCGCGACGAGGAGCGTCCCGACGCCGCCCGAGACGACGGCGACCGAGGCGCCGAGTGCCACCGAGGCGAAGAGGCTCGCGACGAAACCCGCCTCGAGCTCGCCGAGCTGCGGCCCGCCCATGAAGAAGATCATGTTGACGCCCGTCATCCGGCCGCGGAGCGCGTCCGGCGTGACGAGCTGGCGCACCGTCTGCCTCACGACCGTCGAGATCGTGTCCGACAGGCCGACGAGCGCGAGCGCGGCGAAGGTCAGCCAGAAATCGCGCGAGAGGCCGAAGACGATCGTCGCGGCGCCGTACACCGCCACGGCCTGAAGGAAGACGTGTCCCTGCCGGCGGGGAAGGCTGCGGACGGACGTGAACACGGAGCCCGCGAGCGCTCCGATTCCGGGCGCCGCGCGCAGCCAGCCATACCCGGCCGGCCCGGCGTGCAGGATCTGGTCCGCGAAGATAGGGAGAAGGGACATCGACCCCGCGAAGAACGTCGCGAAGAAGTCGAGCGTCATCGTCCATACGAGGATGGGCGTCGTGAACACGAAGCGCAGGCCCTGCTTTAGCGACTCGAGCGGGCGCTCGGGTGCGGCGCCGTCGGTCCGCGCGACCGCACCCGAGGTCTTCAGGGTGAGGAGCGTCACGAGGACGCCGAGGAACGAGATCGCATTGACGAAATAGATGAGCGCGAGCCCGTTGAGCCCTCCCGCGTGCTCGCGAGTCGCCGCGGCGACGGGAGACGCTCCCGCCGCGCCCGCGAGGATGAGACCCGTGATCGCCGGCCCGGCGATGGACGCGAACTGAAAGCCGGAAAGCATGACCGCGAGGGCGCCGGGCAGGTCCCGTTCGGGCACGAGCCTCGGGAGGAGCGACTGGCGTGACGGATTGTCGAACGCGCCCGCGGCCGACGTGCAGGCCGTCAGCACGTAAACGAGGACGACGGTGTCCCGTCCGAGAAGCGTCACGACACCGAGCGCGAGGGCGACGAGGGTCATCGCGGACTGCGTGGCGATCAGGACGAGGCGGCGGTCGGTCCGGTCGGCGACGAGCCCGCCGACGAGAGAGAGGATGACGATCGGCACGACCCGCACGAGGCCCACGAAGCCGAGCGCGAGGGGTGAGTGGGTGAGAACCCACACGTGCCAGTCGATCGCGACGTTCTGCATCTGCGAGCCCACGAGGGAGACGACCATCGAGATCGCCATCCGGCGGAAGTCGCGGTGCCGAAGGGCCAGATAGGGCCGGTGCCCGGAGAGCGTCACGGGCGGCAGTCTAGCGAGCACGGAGGCGCGCTCTTTCCCGCGCCGTATACGATGTCTCCATGAGCAAAGAGCCGAAATCCGCCTTCGACCTCGCGATGGAGAGGCTCGAGGCCCAGGACCGCGCGTCCGGCGTCCCGGAGACCACGCTCACCGCCCGCCAGAAGGAAGCGATCGCGGACGCGCGCCGCCTCGGAGCGTCACGCCTCGCCGAGCGCGAGATCCTGTTCCGGGACGCGATGCAGAAGGTGGCCGATCCGGCCGAGCGCGAAAAGGCCGAGGAGGAATACCGGATCGACCGGCAGCGCATCGACGAAGATCGCGATCGGGCGATCGCGAAGATCCGGAAGGGCGACCGCTGAAACAGTGCGGAGAGCCGCGCGCGCCGCGCTTCAGACCGTCTTGAGCCAGTCCGACACGTCGGCGACCATCCGGTCCCACGACGGGGAGACGAAGAGAACGGGCTGGTAGCGCGTCGGGTCGTACGGGAGCGTGGACGCGACCTCGAAGTCGAGCGGTCGAAGCTCGGCTTTCGTCGTCATGCGCTCCATCTCGCCGAACGACGAGAGGAGTCCCGCACCGTACGTCCGAAGGGCCCCGCTCTCCTCGACGAGCCCGAATTCGAGCGTGTACCAGTAGACGAGCTCGAGCCGCCTCATCGCGACCTCGCTCGCTCCGCGCGCCGCCTCGCCGAAGAGGCGGGACAACCGGACGATGTCGGGATGGAAGAGGCTGGCCGCGTGGCCGACGAGCTCGTGAATGACGTCGGGCTCCGGCGTGTAGAACGGCACGGAGTGGTGCCGCATGTACTGCGTCGACAGGAATACGCCCTGAGCCATCGCCGACAGGAAGCCGCGCCCCGAGATCAGCCCCGCAACCGGAAGCATGCGGAAGCCGGACCTCGAGAGCGTGACGTTGACGTCTTCGAGCTGGGGAACGCGCGTCCGGTCGAGGGTCAGGACCCGCGAGCTCTCGAGCCACGGGCTACACGCGTGCGTCTCGTGCAGCGGCCCGAGGCGGTCCCAGGTCATCGCCCACACGGCCTGCTCCTCGGCCGTGTAGTCCACGCGCGGGAGCGGGTCGCCGGCCCTGTACGAAAGCGCGTGCCGGGCGATCTCGTTTCGCCTCGTCCGATAGACGGCGTCCTTGAAACCGGGGTGATCCGGGTCGAGCTGGACGATCTCGCCTTTCTGTGCGAGGACTTCGGAGAGGGATTTCATGGATTCCGCCGCCCGGCTTGCGGGCCGACCGGAGATGATGGTAATGCGAAAACCACCGCGGAAACAGGCGGAGGCGTCGAATAGAAGGAGTTCCTTCGTGACGCCCCGCCTCGGCGCCGAACTAGCGGGTCATCGGAATGTAACTGCCGTCCGAATTGTGCTGGTCGTTGAGGACGCCGTACGCCACGAACCGCGACGCTCCCGAGAGCCTCTCCACGCGGGCAAAGCCAGCGTTCGCGCCGCGCGCGGAGAGCGGTTGGTTGAATTGCCTCCACTCGCCGGGCGCGAGCGTAGCGGTGTCGGGGTTCGGGAGAGCCGCGCCATCCGTCCCGTAGTACGTGACCCTCAGGGTGATCGAATCCTCCGCGTCCCCGCGGTTCACGACCGCCACGTTCGAGCGCTGGCCGCCGTTCTGCTGCAGGCCGTTGACCGTGGCGCTCGACGTCGCGCTCCCTGAGAGCGTGAGGCCCGGATAGAACAGCCCGAACGTCCCTCCGCCCGCGGCGTTCGTGAACGTGCGCGCTCCCGCCGCCAGTGCGGAGGCCGGCGTTCCGTTCGGAGCCTTGACGAGGAGGGATCCGCCTACGCTCCCCTCAGGAATCGGAAGCCCGAGAGACCTCAGGAAGGCCATCGAGTCGGGAATGATCTTCTGCTCGCCGGGCGAAAGGACGAGCGGCGCGCTGCCGGTCCCGGCCGCCGAGAGCTGGGGCGAGCCGGTGTATGTCAGCGTGAGGGCCACCGGCTGGGTCGTGAAGTTCGTGAGGGTGATTTCGGTCTGGTAGCCAGCCGTCGTCAGGGCGATCGGGATGAGCCGGTCGGCTCCCGTGGCGTCGCCGGGAATCTCCGGCGGCACGAAGCTGCCGTCGGAGGTGACGGCGTCGTTCAGGACGCCGTAGGCCGAGAACGCGGACGTGCCCGCGACCCGCGTGACGAGCGCCCGTCCGGAAACCGCCTGCCCGAGAAGCGGCTGGTTGAGCTGCACCCAGCCGAAGCCCGCGAGCGTCTGGTCGGCGGGGTTCGAGAGCGTCTCGCCGTTCGGCCCCTGGAGCTCTACGCGCAGCGTCACGGGGTCCGGTCCGGCGTTCACGAGCGCGAGATTCGAGCGCTGGGCCGCGTTTTGCTGGAGCCCGAAGATCGTAGCGGTCGACGTCGACGTCGACGCGCCCGTGTAGAAGAGCCCGAACGTTCCGCCCGCGCCGGGAGTCGAAGTCCGGCCTCCCACGAAGACCTCGCCGGGCGCCGCCCCCTGGAACAGGACGCGCAGCGTGCCGATCTGGGCGCTGCCGTCGTCCGGGATCGTGAGGCCGTTCGCGCGGAGGAACGCGATGGCGTCCGGGACGAGGCGCTGCTCGCCGGGAGCGAGCGTGAGGCGGGCGTAGCCGCTGCCGGCTCCCGCGGAGGCCGTGTACTGGAGAAGCACCGTGACGGGCCCCGCCGCCTTCGAAGAGAGCGTCAGCTCGGTCGTGTAGTGCGTTCCGCCCGCTCCCGCCGTGTCGAGGACGACCGGGAGGAGCTGCTCGGAACCGCCCGTGAAGGAGGGCGCCCGCACCGTCACGGCAAGAGTCGCCGTCGAGACGAGGCCGAGCGTGTCCTTTATTTTCACGGTCACGACGTAGCTGCCGGGCGAGACATAGGTGTGTACGGCCGGGTTGCCGGCGCCCGAAGCTCCGTCGCCGAAGTCCCACGTCACGGTCACTGGGTCGTTCGGATCCGCCTGGGTGACGTTCGCGGCGAAGCTCATGGGCGCTCCCGCGTCGAACGTGCTCCCGCCGGGCAGGGGCACCACGGCGGCCACGGGCGCGGAATCTCCCGTCGGCGCCCACGCGGAGAACACCTCCGTGTTCGCGGCCGAGTCGTCGCTCCATGCGACGAGGAGGTTCCCGAGCGCGTCGACGGCCGCCGACGGGTTTGCCGAGACGCCCGGGTTCATCGACAGGTTCACGGCCGCGCCGAACGTCGCGCCGCCGTCCGCGGAGCGGGCATAAAAGACGTCGCCCTGCTCGTTGCCCGTGTCGTCCTGCCAGACGACGGAAACCCCGCCCCGTGCGTCCGGAACGAGGAACGGGAACGTGCTCTGCCCGCCGTTGTTCGAGACGTTGACAGGCGCGGAGAACGTCGAGCCCGCGTCCGTGGATTTCTGAACGAGGACCTCGCGGTTCAGCCCCGTCGCCGTCACGTTGCGGGTGTAATACGTCACGTAGATCGCGTCGTTCCTGTCCACCGCCACGCGGGGGGCGAAGGCGTCGGCGCTCGTGCTCGAGACCGTCTTTCTCGCGGAGAACGTCGTTCCGCCCGCCGCGATCGCCATCCGGCACGTGGAGACGGGGCCCGAAGTGACCGCGGACGTCGTCCACACGAGGAAGGCGTTCCCCTTCGAGTCGAACGCGAGGGAGACCGGCTGGATCGGGTTGATGCTGTTTTCGTTCGCAAGGACCTGGATCGCCCCGAAGGTCGCGCCGGCGTCCGTCGAGCGCACGGCGTTCATCGCGAGCGAGCCGCCCGACGGGTCCCGGTCGACGTACGCCACGACGACGTTGCGGTTCGCGTCGACGGCGATCGCCGCGAGATCGGCGTTGCGGCCCGTCGCGCTCACCTTCACGGGCGCCTGGAACGTGGCACCGCGGTCCGTCGAGCGCGTGACCCAGATCTCCCCCGTCGATCCGCTCTGTCTCGTGAAGGCGACGTAGGGGTTACCGACGGAGTCGAGCGCGAGGACACCTCCCGCGGCGGAAGCCGCGTTCGCGGAGACCTTCAGCGGCGCCGACCACGTGAGGCCCCGGTCCGTCGAACGGCGGTAGTAGACGTCGTCTCCGAGGACGTTCTGCGTGTCGTCGTCGTAGACGACGTGGATCGCCCCCGTGCCGTCGATGCGCGGCGCGCCCGCGAGGCCCGTGAAACCCGGGGAGCGGCTGACGCTCACGGGCAGGGACGCGGCGCGCGCGGCCGGCTGCACGTTCAGGCGGACGTTCGTGCGGCGCGTGGACGCGGGCCCCGCCGCGGCAATCGTGAGGAGATATGTTCCCGCCGGCGTCGCGGACGAGACCGAGACCGAAAGCGCGGCCGACTGCCCGGCCGCGACGTTCGCTCCCGAGAACGCGAACGAGAACCACGAGGGAAGAGTCGCTGGCGGAGGGGACACGGAGAGCGAGAGCGCCCCCGAAAAGCCGTTCTGGGCGGAAGTCGAAAGGTCGAAGACGGCAGACTCTCCTCCGCGTACGGACGCGTAAAGCTGTCGTGCCGAGACGTTGAAGTCCGGAGCCGCCACGGCCGTGGAGGGAAAGAACGCATAGTAGACGTCGGGGTCGCCGCCACGCTCGTCGCTCCACGAGAGGTGAAACGTCCCGGAGTCTCCCGCGAGCCCGTCGTGGTCGCCGTGGAAGCTCCCGAGAGCGCTCGGGCCGAAGACCCAGTTGTGATCCGTGACGCGGATGTTCCGCGCGAACGTCGATCCGCCGTCCGCGGAGATCGTCATGTAGACGTCCGTGAGACCGTCGTTCACGGGGTCGTTTCGCCGGTCCCACCACTTGACGGCGACCCGCCCGTCCTCGGTCACGGCGATCGAGGGCGACCACTGACTCGTGACCGTCGCGTCGTCGTTGAGTCGCACGGGAGCGCTGAACGTCACTCCTCCGTCCGTGGACCTCACGTAGAAGATGTCCGAGCGGTCGACGGACTGCCCAGGGGAAACCGCCGCGTAGGCCACGTGGAGCGTCCCGTTCTTGTCCACGGCGGTCGCAGGAAAGCTCCTCGCAGCGACGCCGTTTCCTCCCGTCAACGTCCCGGCAACCTCCGTGAAGAGGACGGCCGCCTTCGGCGCCGAGAACGTCACGCCTCCGTCGAGGGACTTCGTGACGGTGATGCCCGACCCTCCGAAGTGGCCGTCGAGGTAGGTCACGTAGATTTCGCCGTTCGGTCCGACCGCGAGGGACGGATCCTGGACGAGCTGCGTGCCATCCACCGCCGAGAGCGCCTGGGGCGTCCCGAACGTCAGCCCGCTGTTCGCGGAGCGCGCGAACAGAACGAAGGATCCCCCGAACGACTGCGAGAAATCCGTCCAGGCGACGTAGACGCCGCCGCGGAACTTCGACGACGAGCTGTCGACCGCGAGCGCGTCCTGGTCCTGCGTGTCGAGGCTGTTCCCCGCGAGCGTGCTCGCCTCGGTACACGTCCACGTCGCGGCGCCGTCCGTCGAGACGCACGCGGAGACGACGCTGACGCCGTCGCCCGCGAGCGCGAGCGTCGTGTAGTAGATCTCGCCGTTCAGTCCGAACGCGACTCTCGGACTGCCGAGGTTCTGGCCTCCGGGGAGCGTCGGCAGCCGCTGATGGAGAAACGCGCCGCCCGAGTCGGACACGGCGTAGCCGGAGCCCTCGATGTCGTCGGCGTCGTTGAACCCCACGATCACCCGGCTGCCGCGCGCGGCGACCGACGACTCGTTGTTCACGTGGCCCGACGTGTCGAGCGAGGGATCGTTCACGCGGACGTTCTGGCCCGCGGCGGCGGCAGAGGAGAAACGAAGGCCGCTCGCGGCGTCGCTCCGGGCGCCGTTCCCGAGGGGCGCCTTCGTCGCGCGCTTGGCGCCCTCCGCGGCCGCGGGGCCCGCCCGAAAGAGCCCGGCCGCGCGCAGAGCGGCGATGCGTCCGGCCTGAGAGAGCCGGCGGAAGACTTCGGGCCGCGACAGCGGGGGAATATTTGCCGATCCTTCGCGGACGACAAGGAATCCGACGTCGCTCCCGGCGGCGCGCGACGCGGCAGAGGGAAGAAGAAGGACGAAGGCGGCCAGAAGAGTGGACGTGTGGCGTAGCATCTGCGCCCAAGTATGCGAAATAAGTGCCTCGTAATCTTGGGTTTTCTGGCCCTTCTCGGGGCCGGTGTGCGCCCGTCGCGCGCAGCCTCATCCGCCTCGGCGCCGGCCGCGGAGACGCGTTCGATCGTGGAATCGCTCGTCGCGTGCGGAACCCGCCACTCCCTGTCCTCCAGGACGGACACGCATCGCGGAATCGGGTGCGGTCGCGACGCGGTCGTCCGGCGCTTCGAAGCGGCCGAAAACGAATCCGGAAAGCGGATGCGCGTCGTCGTGGACTCGTTCGAGACCACGAGTCCACGCACGAAGAACGCTCCGGTACCGATGGAGAACGTGTACGCGATCCTGCCCGGCACGGACGCCCGCCTCGAGCGGACCGCCTTCGTCGTGTCGGGCCACTACGACTCGATGCCCTCGGACGTCATGGACCCGAATACGGACGCTCCCGGCGCGGACGACGACGCGTCCGGAACTGCCGTCTCGATCCTCGCGGCCCGCGCCCTCGCGCCGAAGCCGGCACGCGCGACGCTCGTCTTCGCGGCGGTCGCCGGCGAGGAGCAAGGGCTCCTCGGTGCCAAGCGCCTTCTCGAGTGGCTCACGAAGCAGGGCTACACCGTGGGCGGAATGATCACGTGCGACATCGTCGGCGCGACGAACGGATCGAAGGACCGGCGGGTCCGCGTCTTCTCGGAGGGCGGTCCCGACGGTGTCGACTCTCCGGGACGGCAGATGGCGCGGCTCTCCGAGGAAGCGAACGGGAAGGACGCCGTCCGGCTCGTCTTCCGGCTCGACCGGTTCGGGCGCGGCGGAGACCACCGTCCTTTCGTCGAGGCGGGCCTCCCCGCCGTGCGCTTCACCGAACCGCTCGAGGACTATCACCACGAGCACCAGACTCCGCGCGTCGAGAACGGCGTCGAGTACGGGGATCTCGTGAAGTTCATGGACTTCGACTTCGTGGCGGCGACGGCGGCCGTCGTCGAGAAAACACTGTCGGAAATGGCGAATGCTCCGGCCCCGCCCGCGCGAGTCACGCTGGCTGGAGCGGTAACGGATTCAGCGAAGATTTTCTTAGAAGGGAATAGAGACCCGGAGCGCGCGGGATACGAGATCCTGTGGCGGGAAACCACCGAGGCGCGCTGGTCGGTACTTCGAACCGTGGATGCAAGCGCGGCCGCGGCTCCGTCGCCGCTACCCGCCGCCTCGCCCGCGCCGCGAGGCGCACCCGCTACCGCTCTTGCCTCTTTTTCGTTCGCAGAAAATCCCTCTTCTGTCCTCTCCCAGATTTCCACCGATAACCACTATTTCGCCGCGCGCAGCGTCGGCAAGAACGGGAAGCGCTCGATCGCCGTCCCGGCCGTTGCCGCCGTGCGCCGACCGCCGGGCTACGTCGCGACGTCGTCCGCGTCCCCCGCGCCCCACCCCGACCGACCGGAGAGGCTGGAATAAACATGACGCTCACCGCACTCGACTGGGCGATCGTCGCGGCGTACTTCATCCTCTCGATCGGCATCGGCGTCGCCTTCACGAAAAAAGGCGGCGAGTCGCTCGAGCAGTACTTCGTTGCGGGCCGGGCCGTGCCGTGGTGGCTGGCGGGCGCCGCCATGATCGCGACGACGTTCGCCGCGGACACGCCTCTCGTCGTCACGGGCCTCGTCGCCGCGCACGGGGTCGCGGGCAACTGGATCTGGTGGAACTTCGTCATGTCGGGGACGCTGACGGTGTTCCTGTACGCGCGCCTGTGGCGCCGCGCGAAGGTGATGACGGACGTGGAATTCGCGGAGATCCGCTACAGCGGGCGGCCGGCGACGTTCCTCCGCGGCTTCCGGGCGCTCTATCTCGCGCTGCCCATCAATCTCATCATCCTCGGCTGGGTCACCCTCGCGATGGTGAAGATCCTGCAGATCTCGGTCGGAATCCAGCCGCTCTGGGCGGTCGGGGTCTGCTTCGTGATCACGGTCGGGTACTCCGCGGCGGCGGGCATGTGGGCGGTCCTCTGGACCGATCTCGTCCAGCTCGTCATCAAGATGACGGCCGTCATCCTCCTCGCGTGGTTCGCCGTGAAGAAGGTGGGCGGCGTCGGGGCGTTGAAGACGGGGCTCGAGAAGCATTTCGGCTCGATCGACACGGCCATCTCCTTCCTGCCGCCCGCGGGTTCCGTGTGGATGCCGATGATCGCGATCTTCACGTTCCTCGCCGTGCAGTGGTGGGCGGCGTGGTACCCCGGCGCCGAGCCGGGCGGCGGCGGCTACGTGGCGCAGCGCATCTTCTCGGCGCGCTCGGAGCGCGACGGCATCCTCGCGACGCTGTTCTTCAACGTCGGGCACTACGCGCTCCGTCCGTGGCCGTGGATCATCACGGGCCTCGCGACCGTCCTCCTCTACCCGAACGGCGTGATGGTGAACGGCCAGCCGGACCGGGAAGCCGCCTACGTACAGGCCATGGTCGACCTGCTGCCCTCGGGCTGGAAGGGCTTCATGCTCGCGGGGTTCGCGGCCGCGTACATGTCGACCGTTGGAACCCACCTGAATTGGGGCGCTTCGTATCTCGTCGGGGATGTCTATAAGAGATTTCTGAGAAAGGACGCCAGCGAGGCTCACTACGTGATGGTTTCGCGGTGGACGACCGTAGGCCTGTTCCTCGCTTCCATCGTCGTGACGCTGAACCTGTCTACGATCGAAGGCGCGTGGCGGTTCCTCCTCGCGCTCGGGAGCGGGACCGGCCTCGTCCTCATCCTCCGCTGGTACTGGTGGCGCATCAACGCCTGGAGTGAAATCTCGTCGATGCTCGCCTCGATGATCGTGTCCGTCACGAGCATCATGCTCATCCGGAACCCGCTCCCGAAGGCCGATCCCGGCTACGGTGCGGAAGAATTTCGCATCCAGGCGATCGTCATGCTCCTGACGGTCGCCGTCACGACGGTCGTCTGGGTTGCGGTCACGTTTCTCACGAAACCGGAGCCCGAAGCGACGCTCGACGCGTTTTACCTCCGGGTGCGCCCTGGTGGGCCCGGCTGGGAGACCGTCTCGCGCCGGCTCGGCTTCGGGCGGGAATCGATTCCCGGAGGCGCGATGTCGTTCGTGAACTGGTTTCTCGGCATCGTCCTCGTCTACAGCGCGCTCTTCGGCATCGGCAAGATCGTGTTCGGGCAGCTCTGGATGGGCTTTGCGCTGCTCGATGTCGCGGCCGTCAGCTTCATCCTCATCATGTGGAGCCTGAAGAAGCAGGAGAAGGCCGAAGCCTGAGGAGGCGCGCCCGCGCGGGGCCGGCGCGTATGATCGGAATTCGGTAACAGCCCAGTGGACAACCCGTTCCCTCAGGATGTGACGTCCATCCTCAAGGACTGGAGCGAAGGCCGCCCGGACGCGGCGGAGCGCCTTCTGCCCGTCGTCTATGCCGAGCTCCGGCGCCTCGCGCGCGAATACATGGCCGGCGAGCGTCCCGGGCACACGTTGCAGCCCACGGCGCTCGTTCACGAGGCCTTTCTCCGAATGGTCGACCAGCGCAACGTCACGTGGCAGAACCGCGCCCACTTCTTCGGGGTCGCGGCCCAGATGATGCGGCGCATCCTCGTGGATCACGCGCGCGCTCG
The DNA here is from genome assembly GCA_038214715.1 of Thermoanaerobaculia bacterium. Taxonomy (GTDB): domain Bacteria; phylum Acidobacteriota; class Thermoanaerobaculia; order UBA5066; family UBA5066; genus Fen-183. The sequence continues at coordinate 74,091 of JBBQRP010000015.1, forward strand.
CCTCACCGAGAAGCGGGGCGGGCAGGTGCCCAGGGCTCCACTCGACGAAGCGCTCACGATCTCGCGCGACGGGGGCTCGGATCGCCTCCTCGTCGCGCTCGACGACGCGCTCACGACGCTCAAGGGAGTCGATCCCGAGCAGTCGCGCCTCGTGGAGCTGCGCTATTTCGCGGGGCTTACCCTCGAAGAGACGGCCGGGACGCTCGGCGTCTCGACGGCCACAGTCAAGCGCGAATGGACGATGGCGAAGGCCTGGCTGCGGCACGAGATGGAACCGCAGGCGGAAGCGCGCTGAAGCGTCCGTGCGTCCCGACGGCTGGAACAGACTGAAGACCCTTTTCGACGAGGCGCTCGCGCGCCCCGAGGGCGAGAGGGCGTCCTTCGTCGGCGGCCTCGAGGGGGACGACGCGTCGCTCAAGACCGCGCTCGGCTCCCTTCTCGCGGCTCATCGCGACGACGACTTCCTCGAGGAGCCGGCATTCCGCATCCCGCCGCCGGACGAGCCCCTCCCCGCGCCCGTGCGCCTCGGCCCTTACCAGATCGTCCGGGAGATCGGCCGCGGCGGCATGGGAACGGTCTACCTCGCGGTGCGGGCGGACGCGGAGTACGAAAAACAGGTCGCGATCAAGGTCGTGAGCAGCGGACTTGGCCTCGAGGAGCTCCGGCGGCGCTTCCGCACCGAAAGGCAGATCCTCGCCCGCCTCGACCACCCGAACATCGCGAAGCTCCTCGACGGCGGAACGACGCCCGAGGGCGCGCCGTATGTCGTCATGGACTACGTCGAGGGCCGGCCGATCACGGAGTTCGGCGAGTCGCGCGGCCTGACCGTCCCGGGGCGGATCCGCCTCTTTCGGCTCGTGTGCGGAGCCGTCCAGTACGCCCACCAGAACCTCGTCGTCCACCGCGACCTCAAGCCCGGCAACATACTCGTCACCGGCGACGGCGTTCCGAAACTCCTCGACTTCGGCATCGCCCGCCTCCTCGATTCGGACGTTCCGGGCGATCTCACGCAGACGATCGCGTCCCTCCGCCTCATGACTCCCGATTACGCAAGTCCCGAGCAGATGCGCGGCGAGCCCGTGACGATCCTCTCCGACGTGTACTCCCTCGGCGTCGTGCTGTACGAGCTCCTCGCCGGACGCCGCCCGTACCGTGTAACGAGCACGGCGCCCCGCGACCTCGAACGTCTCTTCGACACCGAGCCCGCGGCTCCGAGCACGGTGCGCCCGCTCTCGAAGGATCTCGACGCGATCGTGTCGATGGCCATGCGCCGCGAGCCCGAGCGACGCTACGCATCGGTCGAGCAGCTCTCGGAGGATCTCGACCGCCACCTCCGCGGCGTTCCGGTCCGCGCGCGTCCGAACACCGCCGGGTACCGGCTGAGGCGATTCGCCGCCCGGCACCGGGCGGCTCTCGCCGTCGCGGCGCTCCTCGTGCTCTCCCTCGCGGCCGGCGCCGTCGCCACCGTGCGCGAGGCCCGCATCGCCGATGTCCAGCGCCAGCGAGCCGAGAAGCGGTTCGCGGACGTGAGGAAGCTCTCGAACGCGCTCCTCTTCGACATCTACGGCGCGGTCGAGAACCTTCCCGGCGCGATCCCGGCACGCCAGGCTCTCGTGAAGAAAGCGCTCGAATACCTCGACAGCCTCGCCCAGGAATCCCAGAGCGACATCGGCCTCAAGCGCGACCTCGCGGCCGCCTATCTCAAGGTCGGCGACATCCAGGGATATCCCTTCCTCGCGAACCTCGGCGACACGACGGGATGCCTCGCGAGCTACCACACCGCTCTTGCCATCCGCGAGAAGCTGCTCGCCGCGGATCCGAAGAACACGGACCTCGAACGCGACGCGAACGGCGTGCGCGACAGGATCGGGGACGTCCTGTCGCAGACGGGTGACTCCGCGGGCGCGCTCGCCCAGTTCCGCAACGTGCAGGCGGTGCGCCAGAGGCTCGCGAGCCTGCATCCGGACGACCTGAAGCTGCGCCGCGACCTCGGCGTCAGCCACCTGAAGATCGGCGATCAGCTCACGCGAGCGGGCGACCGCCCCGGCGCCCTCGCGAACGCGAAGAGGGCGGCGGAGATCCTCGCCGCAATCGCCGCCGCGAAGCCCGACGACATGCGGGCCCGCCGGGACCTCTCCGTCGCGCACTCGAAGGTGGGTGAGATGCTGAGGCAGAACGGAGATCCGAGCGCCGCGGCCGCGGCGCTCGGGCTCTCGATCGGCGACGCGAAGACCATCCTCGCGAGGGAGCCCCAGAACGCCGTGGCGCGCCGGGACCTCGAGATCTCCCTGAACAAGCTCGGGATGTGCCGGATCGATTCCGGCGATCCTCCCGGCGCCGTGGCCGCGTTCCAGGAGGCGCTCGGGATCGCCGAGACCCTCGCGGCGCCGGACGCGAAAGACGCGCAGGGCCGGATCGACGTCGCCTACACGAAGAACCGCCTCGGGTCCGCCGAGGCCGCGGCGGGCCGAGACGCCGCGGCGCTCGAGAGCTTCCGCGGCGCCGTCGCGATCGCGGAGGTCCTCCACGCGGAAGACCCGAATCACATCCTGGCCCACAGCGAGCTCGCGACGGCCGTGGAGGGCGTGGGCTCGATCCTCGTGAAGCGGCGGGACCGGGAGGCCCGCCCGACTCTCGAGCGCGCTGTCGCGCTGCGCGAGGAGATGCTCCAGCGCGATCCGAAGGACGACGAGATCAGGCGCGAGGTCGAAGCGACTCGGGCGCGCCTCGCGGCCCTTCCGCGCTGAGGCGCGTCTCAGGCGGCGGACTTCGCGGGAATGCGGCTCATTGCGCGCTCGGCGAGCGCCGTGATCGTGAGCGACGGGTTCACGCCCGGGTTCGCGGACATCGAGGATCCGTCGACTACGTAGAGACCCTCGTAGCCGAACACCCGGTGGCCCGCGTCAATGACGCCGTCGGCAGCCGATGCCCCCATGCAGCACCCGCCGAGGATGTGCGCGGTCGTCGGGATTCCGAGGAGCGTCTCCGTCGCGAGGCTCTCCGTGTATCCGTCGAGCTTTTTCTCGATGCGGCGCGCGAGCTCGGTTGCCTCCGGGACCCAGGCCTTCGCCTCGGGGCCGCTGCCTGCTCCCGTCGTCAGGCCGCGCCGGAACAGCGTGCGGATGCCGCGCCCGAGCTTCATCCTCAGGGTCCCATCGCTCGTCCGCATGTAGAGAAGGATCATCGTGTACTTCGCCCAGTCCGAAACCGTCGCCGCCTTTAGCGTGGCCCAGGGCTTCTTCACGAACATCGCGGCCGCGTTCAGGAGGCGCGTCCCGACGGTGTCCCCCGGCGCGTGCGGCATCGCGAGCGGGCGGAAGAAGCCAGAACCCGCGGGATACCGGACGGGCTCGAGGTGCGAGTGCTCGTCCGTCCTCAGGATCGACCCGATCGCGATGCCCTCGGAGAGATCCACGTCGCGCCGCTCGGTCACGACTCCCATGAGCACCTCGGAGTTCGTCCTCACGAAGTCGCCGAGCCGGCTCGAGATCTTCGGAAGGCCGTCCGGACTCTCGCGCAGCCGAAGAAGGAGCTCCACGGTTCCGAGGACTCCGCCCGAAAAGACGACGTTCTTCGCCGTGATCGTTCGAGTCGTCCTCAGAAACGGAAGGAGCGAGCGGCCGGTGCGGGCCGTGATCGCGAAGCCGCCTTCGGGAAGCGGCCTCACCCACGTGACCTCCGTGTCGGCCTCGATCCTCGCCCCGAGCTTTTCGGCGAACCAGAGGTAGTTCTTGTCGAGTGTGTTCTTCGCCCCGTGCCGGCATCCGACCATGCATCCGCCGCAGCGCGTGCAGCCCGAGCGGTCCGGGCCCGACCCGCCGAAGTAGGGATCCTTCACCGTCACGCCGGGCTCGCCGAAGTAGACCGCCACGTCCGTGGAGGACCAGGAATCCTCGCGTCCGATGTCCCGCCCGACTTCGCGGAGCACCTCGTCGGGAAGCGTCGTGAACGGGACCTTCGTCGCGCCGAGCATCCGCTTCGCGGTCGCGTAGTGAGGCTGAAGCTCGCTCTTCCAGTCCGCGAGAGAACCCCACGACGGCGCGGTGAAGAATTCGTCGTCCGGCACCGGAAGCGTGTTCGCGTAGACGAGAGATCCGCCGCCGACACCCACTCCCGAGAGCGCGGTCACGTGGGGAAGGAACGTCATCTTGAAAAGACCTCGGCAGCCCAGCGAGGGAAGCCAGAGATACCTCTTGACGTTCCAGTTCGTCTTCGGGAAGTCGCCCTCGCCGAAGCGCGTTCCCTTCTCGAGGACGAGGACGCGGTAGCCCTTCTCGGAGAGACGCAGCGCGCTGACGCTTCCGCCGAAGCCGGAGCCGACGATCACGTAGTCCGCGTCGAAGGCCGCTCTCACCGCCGGAGTCTACAAGGGCGCCGGAGCCGACAGCGGAGGCCGATTGTCGCAGGGACGCGTGCTACGCTGAACTCTCTCCGGGAGGCCGCGTGCGCAATTTCCTCATCTTCGTCGTCGCGATCGTTCTCGCCGTGTGGTACCTCCGCAGGACGCCGCACGACAGTCCGGCCCCGCGATCCACGGGCGATTCGTCCGGAGCGGCGTCCGGCGGTCCCGGTTGTCTCACGGCCGCCGAGAACGCGAACCGGTCCCTCGCGGACGCGACGCGCCTTCTGCTGTCGCTTCCCGTCGACGCGGCACGGTGGAACGACGCCGAGAGCGGCGTCGCCTCCGCGATCTCCGGGGCCGAGTCGGCATGTTCGGGTGGGGCGGAATCCGAGAAGGCGGGAATGGAGGCGGCGCGGGACGCGCTCGCGCTCATGCGGACGAGCCTCGCGGAGGGAGGGAAGGCCGCGCTCGGTGCCGGCGGCTTCCAGGGCGCCGCGCGGCAGGAAGCGATCGACGATCGGCTCGCGTCCGCGCGGAAGAAGATGGGCCTTCGGTAAAGCCTGGTCTCCGATCGGGGCGTCCCGCGCTCTCACCTCATTCGACGTACTTGTATCCGGTGCCCGTGTCGAACACGACGACGCGCTCTCCACGGTCGATCTTCCCCGCGATCACGAGCTTTTTGACGGCCTCCCAGGCCGCTCCGCCCTCCGGCGCGGCGAAGAGGCCCTCGCACGCCGCCAGCTCGTTCGCGCCGCGCCGCATCTCGTCGTCCGTGACCGTCACGGCCTCGCCCTTCGACGCCCTGAGAATCCTGAGGATCAGGTAGTCCGCGTACGCCTTCGGCACGCGGAGCCCGGACGCGTACGTGCGGGCGTTCTCGAATCGCACCGACACGTCCTTCCCATCCGCGAGGGCCTTCGCAATCGGAGCGCAGCCCTCGGCCTGAACCGAGACCATCCGCGGGCGCGCCTCGCCGATCCATCCGAGTCTCTCCATCTCGTCGAACGCCTTCCACATCCCGATGAGGCCGGTTCCGCCGCCCGTGGGATAAACGACGACGTCCGGCAGGCTCCACGAGAAGTCCTCGGCGAGCTCGTATCCCATCGTCTTTTTCCCCTCGACGCGATAGGGCTCCTTGAGCGTCGACACGTCGAACCAGCCCTCCGCCGCCTTTCGCTGGCCCACGATGCGCCCGCAGTCGTCGATGAGCCCGTCGACGAGCGTCACGTGGGCTCCGTACGCTTCGCACTCGATCTTGAACACCTTCGGCGTGTCCTTCGGCATGAAGACGTGACACTCCAGGCCGGCGGCGGCCGCATAGGCGGCGGCGGCGCCGCCCGCGTTGCCCGCGGTGGGGAGGGCGAGCTTCCGGGCGCCGAGCGCCTTCGCCATCGTGACGGCCGCTCCGAGACCTCGCGCCTTGAACGATCCGGTCGGGTTCCCGGCCTCCTCCTTGACGTACAGACGCGGCATCCCGTTGAGCGCTCCGAGCCGCCGGGCATGCAGGAGCGGGCAGCCTCCCTCTCCCAGGGAGACGATCTCCGAGGCGCGGCGGGCCGGCATCATCTCGTGCCAGCGCCAGATCGTGCGCGACCGCCCCGCCGTGGCGTCCCGCGAGAGCGCGGCGGCGGAGTAGTCGGCGAAGAGCGCACCGGCGCACGCCGCGTCCGTGCAGACGTTGAGAAGAGAGCCGATCTCGTAGCGCGCGCCGCACTTCGTGCAGGAGAGACTCTCGAGAAGCGAGAATCGCATGCGGCGATCTTATGATCCCGAGACGCGCATGACACGTTCGTCGTCCTCCCGTATCGCAATCGCACTCACGCTCGCTTCGGCGTGCGCGTGGGCCGGAGCCTGCGCGAGCGGGGGACGGGACGCCGAAGCGCGCCTCTCCCCCGAAGAGAGAGCGCGGATCGAGGGCCTCCGTTCGGACCTCGAGGAGACGCGCGCGCTCGCCGGAGTCCCGCGCCTCTCGGCCGCCGTCGTGCGCGACGGACGCGTGGAATGGGCGGGTGCGCTCGGTGGCGGAGACCCCCTCGCGGCCTTTCCTCTCGACGGCCTGACCGAGGCGTTCACGGCGATCGCGGCGCTCCGACTCGAGGCCCGCGGCGCCCTGCGCCTCGACACGCCCGTCTCGGACCTCGACCCGACCTTTCCCGGGCCTCGCACGGTTCTCGTCCGGCACCTCCTCTCCCATACCTCGGAGGAGACGCCGGGCACCACGTTCCACTTCGACGCCGGCGAGTTCGCGCGCCTGACCCCGATCCTCGCCGCCGCCTCGGGCAAGAGCTTCTCCTCGCTTCTCGAGGACGAGGTGCTCCAACCGGCGGGCCTCGCCGCGACGCGGGCCTCCGCGGCGCTCGATGCCGCGAGCGGCCTCAAGTCGAACGTCCGCGACCTCGCGCGCCTCGAGGCGGCCCTCCTCGACGACACGCTGCTCCCGAAGGACGCGGTCTCGCGCATGTCGTCGCCCACGTTCACCCCGAACGGGTTCCTTCCCTACGGGCTCGGCTGGTTCGTGACCTGGTCCGCCGACGAAAGGATGATCTGGGCATTCGGCGTGTCTCCCGAGGCGTCCTCCCTCTTCTTCCGACTCCCCGATCGCGGCCTCGCGCTGATCCTCCTCGCGGACGGGGCCGGCCTCGCACGGCCGTTCCATCTCGGGCTCGCGAATCCGCTCCGCTCGCCCTTCGTTCTCGCGTTCCTGAAGCGCTTCGCTCCGCTCGGCGACGAGGCGCGGCGGCTCCTCGCGATCGACGCGCTCGTCGACCGGGCGCTCGCGCTCGAGGAAAAGCACGACGCCGGCGCCGCCCAGGCGTTCCGGACCGCGCTTGCGAGCCGGGGAGCCTTCGCGGCCGCGGATCCCGCTCTCCTCGCCGCGCTGGCGCACACGCACGAGCCCGACCTTCTGTCCGCCGGCGAGACCATCGGACGGCAGGTGCAGGCCGGCGGCTGGGACAACGCCCGGACGCTCCTCGACCTCGCGATCCTCGACGCGCACGCGGGCCGCCGCGAGCAGGCTCACGACAAAGTGCTCGGCCTTCTCGCGCGCGCGAACGTGCGCAGCGCTCCCCTTCTCGCGGAGGCCCGCCGCCTGCTCGCCGAGACCGCGCCCCGCTGACCGCTCCGGTCCGCGGCGGCGGCTACGGGTCTACGAGCCCGAGAGCCTTCCCCGTGGCGCAGTCGATCCTCAGGTAGTGCCGCGAATCCACGCCGTAGCGGTCTCCGAGCGCGAACGACTCCCCGAGCACCTGGTAGTCGCCGACCTCACCCTTCGAGCGCACGAGGTTCAGCGTCGTCCCGTCGCGCGGATCCACGAGCGGGTTGCGGCAGCCTTCGCCGGCCTTCGGCTCCGCCCTCTGCGAAAGCCCCGAGACGAGGACCATGAAGTGGTCGGGAACGTCCCTCACCTCGGCAACGATCGATCCCGACATCGAGCCGGGCCCCGTCGCGCAGGCGGAAAGCACGGCCGCGATTCCGAGTGCCAGGGTCGGGATGGCCGCGCGATTCCTGTTCATGAGTCCAGACTAGCAGAGCGGAACGCGGGATCAGCGCGTCTCGGTCACCTTCCGGATGCCGCGCGGGCGGTCGGGGTCGAGGCCCCGCACGAGCGCCGCGTGGTACGCGAGGAGCTGGCCCGGAAGCACCGAGACGAGAGGTGCCAGGAACTCGGGAACGGCGGGACACGGGATCGAGCCCCTCCCCCGCGGGCCGATCCGGATCACCGGGCTTCCGCGCCGCACGAGGTCGCGGGAGATCGCGCGCATCTCGTCCTCGGGTCTCGTGCCGGGCGGCGACAGCACGACGACGGGGAGGTCCTTCCCGGCCATTCCGATCGGACCGTGCTGGAAGTCGGCCGCCGAAAAAGGCTCCGCCGAGAGACGCGCGAGCTCTTTCAGCTTCAAGGCGATCTCGAACGCGGTCGGCGTATGAACGCCGCGCGCGAGGACGACGGCGCGGCCGGCCTCCGCGAGAGAGAGTGCCGCCTGCCGCGCGGCACGCTCGACGCGGAGCGCCCGTTCCATCGCGCGGGGAATCGAAAGGAGCGCACCGAGCTCTTTCGCGCGGCGCGCAAACGAGAGCACGAGGAGGGCGACGGCCGCGAGCTCGGTCGTATACGTCTTCGTCGCCGCGATACTCCGCTCCTCACCCGCGTGGAGCAGCAGAACGTTCTCGGCCGCGCGGGCGAGCGGGCTCTCTCCGTCGTTCACGATCGCGAGGGTGGGGGATCCCGTCCGGCGGGCCGCGGCGACCGTCTCGACGACGTCCGGCGAGCGGCCCGACTGCGAAATCCCGATGACGAGCGCTCCCCGGAGCCGGGGCGGCACTCCGTAGAGCGTCACGAGGGACGGCGCCGCGAGAGCGACGGGCAGCCGCGAGGCGAGACCGAACGCGTATTTTGCGTATCGCGCCGCGTTGTCCGAGGTTCCGCGCGCCGCGATCAGGACGAATGGGATGTCCGCCCGGCGCCAGGAGGCGGCGAGGGCCGCCGCATTCTTCCTCTCGCGGTCGAGGAGCCGCGCGACCGCGTCCGGCTGCTCGAAGATCTCGCCGTGGAGCACGGACATCGGGGCCGCCGGAGGCATCGTGCGATGCTAGCGCAGCGAGACCATCGTTGTTCTCACACGGCGTCAAGAAGACGCGTCGCCGACAGGCGCCGCGGTTCCTCAGGCCCATCCTGCGGCCGATGGCGTTCCGGGTGCTGCCCCGCGCGCTGAGGCCGGCGCACGTCTGGCGTCTCGCCGAGAGCCTGCCCGAGGGCGTGATGGGGCCGGAATTCGAGGTCCTCCTCCGCCGCATCGACGCCTCCATGCTCCACCGCGGCAACGCCGTCACGGTCTACTTCGAGGGGCCGCCCGCTTTCGAGGCGATGTGCGCGGCGATCGACTCGGCGGGGACAGAGGTCCTTCTCGAGGCGTACATCCTGAAGGACGACGCCACCGGGCGCACGATCGTCGAGTCCCTCGCGGCGGCCGCGGCCCGCGGCGTCGCCGTGCGCGTCCTCGCGGACGCATTCGGGTCGAGCGACACGCGGCCGCGATTCTGGCGCCAGATGGAGGAACACCACATCGAGGTGCGCCTCTTCCATCCGCTGTTTCCGTTCCTCTGGTACCAGCCCTACCGCGATCACCGGAAGATTCTCGTCGTGGACCGCAAGGTCGCGTTTACCGGCGGAATGAACATCGGCGACGAGTACGGCTCCTCGCTCAAGGGGCGCGGGGGACGCGCCTGGCGCGACACGCACGCACGGATAGAGGGGTCCGCGGCATGGGAGATGGCCGTCGTCTTCCAGGAGGGTTGGGACCGCGCGGGGGGGAAACCGTTCGAGATCTCGAGTCTCGAGCTGCCGGGCGCGGCCGGCGTGTCCCCGAAGGGCACGTCGATCCTCGTCCTCGACTCCAGCCCCGGCCGCGGTCACGAGGAAACCGCGGCCGTGCTCTCCGCCATGAGCGGGGCCGCAAAGCGGACGTTCTGGCTCACGAACGCGTATTTCGCTCCCCGCGAGGGCGCGCTGCCCCTCCTCGCCCGGGCCGCGTCGCGCGGCGTCGACGTCCGCCTTCTTCTTCCGGGAAGGAGCGACGTCCCGATCGTGCGGCACGCGGGACACGGCGTGTTCCGCCTCCTCCTCGAGAGCGGCGTCAAGATCTTCGAATACGAGGCGTCGATCCTCCACGCGAAGACGGTCGTCGTCGACGGATATGCCTCGATGATCGGCTCGACGAACATGGACTTCCGTTCGTTCCATTTCAACGCGGAGTGCAACATCATCGCGCTCGACGCCGAGGTCGCCACTACGCTCGAGGCGCAGTTCGAGGTGGACCTCTCGAACGCCCGGGAGATCACCCGCGACGACTGGAAGAAGCGCACCCTCCTCCACAAGGTCGGAGACGCCTGCGCCCGCATCTTGTCGCCCGCCCTGTGATAATCCCCGCGTGAAAAGTACTTCGACCTCTCCCCGGCCCCTGGCGCTCGCGTCCGCGCTCGTCACGCTGGCCGCGCTCGGTGTCACCCGTCCCGCCCCGGCCCAGAAGATCACGACGATCGCGGGCGACGGGACCCACGCCTTCTCGCCCGACGGCAGCGTCGCGGCGACGTCTTCCCTCTCCCTCGCGCTCGATTCCGTCACGAACATCGTGTTCGATCGGGACGGAAACCTCGCGTTCTCGGAGGGCAGCGCGTCCCGCGTGCGGCGCATCCTGAAGAAAACCGGCACGCTCGAAACGCTGGCGGGAAACGGCCGCGCGAGCTTCTCGGGCGAGGGCGGGCCCGCGACGCAGGCCGCGCTCAAGGCGCCGTCCGAAATCGCCTTCGACCGGGACGGCAACCTGTACCTCGCGGACGCCGCGAACTACATCGTGAGGCGCGTCGACGCGAAGACGAAGATCATCACCACGGTCGCGGGAATTCGCAAGAACCAGTTCACGGGCGACGGCCCCGCCCTCGAGAACGGACTGGCTCGCCCCGGAGGTCTCTCGTTCGACGGCGAAGGCCGCCTCGTGATTGCCGACACGATGAACGCCCGGATCCGCCGGCTCGATTTCAGAACCGGACGGCTCGAGACTCTGGCCGGGAGCGGCGACATGATGTTCAACGGCGCCGGACCCGCCCTGAAGACGGGCATGGCATGGGTGAACGCCCCGCGCCTCGACGCTCTCGGGAACATCTATTTCTGCGACACGGGTAACAATCACGTCCTGAAATATGACGTGAAGTCCGGCCGGGTCGAGGTCGCCGCCGGGAGCGGCATGAACCGCTACCGCGGAGACGGCGGGCCGGCCCTCGCGGCGGAGATGAACCAGCCGGCGTCCATCGCGATCGACGGCGCGGGGAACGTGTTCATCGCCGATACCCAGAACAACGCCGTGCGAAGGCTCGACGCGAAAACCGGCATCCTCACGACGATCGCGGGCGACGGGACCGCGGGCTTTTACGGAGACGGAGGCCGCGCCTCCAAGGCCCGGCTCAACGCGCCCACGGGCCTCGGACTCGACGGACGGGGCAGCCTCTACGTCGTGGACTCGGTCAACGGCCGGATCCGCAGGATCGAGGGCGTGGCGGCCCGATAGGGCGCGCGACGGAAACCGCGCCGTCCCTCAGACGAGGACCCTCACGATCGTCCAGCGTTACCATTCCGCTCGCATGCGATCCGCTCCGACCGCCCGCGGGGCCCTCGAGTGGGCGACCCTGTCCGACCGCGGCCGCGTCCGGCCCGGCAACGAGGACTTCGCCGGCGACCCGGAGACGCTCGCGGCCCTCGCGGGCTCCTCCGGCGTCGCCGAGAGGGGCGCGCTCTTCGCGGTCGCGGACGGAATGGGCGGCCACGCCCGCGGCGAGGTCGCGAGCCGGCTCGCCGTCGAGGTTCTCTTCACGACTTTCTACACGGCCCCCGGCGAACCGGCTGAACGGTTTCGCCGCGCGATGGTGACGGCGAACACCGCCGTACGGCGGGCCGGAATCCTCGCGGCGCCGGAGACGGCTCCGCGCGCGAACGCGCCCCCGCTGCCGCCCATGGGCACGACGCTCGTCGCCGCTCTCGTTCTCGGGCCGTGGGTGCTCATCGGAAACGTAGGAGACAGCCGGGCATACATCCTCTCGAGCGGCGGCGCTCTCGAACAGGTGAGCCGGGACCACTCGTACCTGGCCGAGGAGATCCGGCGAGGGCTCGTCGTCGCCTCGGCCAGCCTCCCGTTCCGCCACCTCATCACGCGCTCGATGGGAGCTCGCGACGAGATCGAGGTCGATCTCTTCTGGCGGCCGTGGCCAGCCGGCTCGACGCTGCTCCTCGCCACGGACGGCCTCCACGGCGTCGTCGACGACGCGCGGCTCGCCGCTATCCTGTCGTCCGAGCCGCCCGAGCTCGCGGTCCGGCGCCTCGTGGACAGCGCGAACGAGGCGGGCGGACCCGACAACGTCACGGCGCTCGTCGTGCGCGGCCTCGGGCCGGAGCCGTCCCCCGGCGCCCCGGCCTAGAATCGAACGCATGCGCGTCTTTGCGGGCACGAGCGGGTTCAGCTACGACGGCTGGACCGGGGCGTTCTATCCCGAGGACCTGCCCGCGTCGGAACGGCTCGCCTTCTACGCGTCGAAGCTCCCCGCGGTCGAGATCAACAACACGTTCTATCGCATGCCGAAGCCGGAGATGCTCGCGGGCTGGGCCGCACAGGTGCCGGCGGGATTCCGCTTCACGCTCAAGGCCCCGCAACGCATCACGCACATCAAGCGCCTCAAAGAAGTCGACGGGGAGATCAAATTCCTGCTCGGTGCGGCCCGGCAGCTCGGCGACAAGCTGGGTCCCGTTCTCTTCGGACTGCCTCCGAACCTCAAGAAGGACCTGCCGCGTCTCTCGACGTTCCTCGGGCTCCTTTCGAAGGACGTGAAGGCCGCGTTCGAGTTCCGCAATCCGACCTGGATCGACGCGGACGTCCTCGCTCTCCTGAAGTCGGCGGGCGCCGCCCTTTGCATCGCGGACGACGAGAAGGGAACGACACCATTCGAGTCGACGGCGTCCTTCGGCTATCTGCGCCTCAGGCGCGAGGACTACGCCGAGGCCGATCTCGACGCCTGGGCTGAGAAGGTGCGCGGCGCGGGATGGGACGAGGCCTACGTCTTCTTCAAGCACGAGGACGAGGCGCGCGCTCCGGAGCTCGCCCGCGGATTCTCGGAGAGGCTCGGGTCGTAGCATCTCCACGCCATGAAAGTCGTCACATGGAACGTCAACGGAGTCCGTGCCCGCGAGCTGCAGGTCGTCGACTTCCTCGAGAAGGAGAAGCCGGACGTCCTCTGCCTGCAGGAGCTCAAGGCCTCCCCCGACCAGATGCCGATGTCTCTTTCGGCGCTCGCGGGCTACGCGGCGTACTGGCACGGCCACAAGGGTTATTCCGGTGTCGGGCTCCTGCTGAGGACCGAGACGTTCCGGGACACGGTCCTCTTCTCCCACCCGGACTTCGACCACGAGACGCGGATCGTCGAGGCAGCCACGCCGCGGTTCTCGGTCGCGTCGGTCTACGTGCCGAACGGGGGCAAGGATTTCGCGGCGAAGCTCGCGTTCCTCGAGGCGATGGGACGCTGGGCCCGGGACGCGAAGGCCGCGGGAAAGGCCCTGCTCGTCTGCGGCGACCTGAACGTCGCGCTCACGGACCGCGACGTGCACCCGAAGGAGCGCAAGGCGGGGGCGATCGGCCAGAGGCCGGACGAACGCGCGCTCCTCGGGAAGATCCTCGCCGAAGGGCTCGTCGACACCGGGCGCGCACTCGACCCGGACAACGAGAATCTCTTCACATACTGGGCGCCGTGGCGTCAGCTCAGGGCACGGAACATCGGATGGCGGATCGATTTCGTCCTCGCGAGCACGAACCTCGCCGCGTCCGCGCGGAGCGGCCGCGTGCTGCGGGAGTTCGGGACGAGCGACCACGCCCCCGTCGTGGTGGAGTTCTCGTGAGCGCCGAGGCCCGCGGCTAGACTCCCGGCCATGGCGTCCTCGTCGTCCCCGCGAATCCGCGTGACGGCGAGCCCCGGATGGGAGGTCCTGCCGCCCGCACCGCGCGCCGGCATCCGGGCCCGGGCGCGCACCCCGGATCCTTTCGTCGCGCGGGTCCTCGCCGGCACGAGGCTCACTCTCGCGGACGTGAGATCCGCGCGGCCCCGCCGGGGCGTTCCGGCAGGCGACGGCCTTCTCACCGCGGAGATCAGCGGCTCGCCGGAGGCAGAAGGCTGGGTCGTCGTCGCGCGCCATCCCTCCGGCGCCCTGACGTTTCACCCGGCGGGAGAAAGCGGGGAAGCCGCCCGCCGTTTCGAGGTTCGCCTCGCACTCCCGCCCGCGGGGCGGCGCGGAATCGGCGACGCCGTCCGCGTCTACTTCCTGCGCATCCTCGGCGCCGGCGCTGGCACGCTGCTTCCGGTTCTCGCCCGGCTCTGGGAGAGGAAGCGCTTCCTCGCGGCGAAGGTCCCGCTCGGCCTCGTTGCGCTCTCCGCGCGCGACGGACGGCTCGTGGCCGCGCGCGCGCGCCCGGTGGCGCTCCCGGCGCCGCCCGCACGAAGCCTTCTCTTCCTGCACGGTACGTTTTCCCACGCGGCGGCGGCTTTTCAGGACCTCGCGAAAGACCGCGATTTCCTCACCGCGATGGAGAGTCTCTACGCCGGCCGCCTCTACGCGTTCAACCACCTCACGGTGGGCCGCGATCCCGCCGCGAACGCGCGGGAGCTCCGCGGGCTCCTGCCGCCCGGCCCCGCGATCCTCGACGTCGTCACGCACTCCCGCGGCGGGCTCGTGGTCCGGGCGCTCGGCGCGGAGCTCACCGACGCCGCGTCGGGCGTCCGCCTCTCCCGCGTTTTCCTCGCCGCCTCGCCGAACGAAGGAACGCCCCTCGCGTCGCCCGCCCGCTGGCACGCTCTCGCCGCGTGGATCGCGAATCTCGCCGAGATGTTCCCGGGAGGCGGCCTCGCGTTCGGATTCGACTTCGCGGCCGAGGCTCTCGTGTGGATCGCGCGCCGCGCCGGGGGCACGCTGCCCGGCCTCGCGGCCATGGATCCGTCGGGCCGATTCCTCGAGGCGCTGAACGAATCCCTGGAGACCGGTTTCGAGGCAGCCGCCGCGGTGGCGCTGTACGAGCCGCACGGCCGCGCGGCGCGCCGCCTGCTCGACGCCGCGGCTGGCGTCTTCTTCGAGGATCCAAACGATCTCGTCGTCCCGACCGAAGGCGGCCTCGCCCTCGGCGCCGCGCCCCGGGTGCCCGAAGCGCGCACCGTGCGCTTCGGGCCGGGCAGCCGCGTTCACCATCTGAATCTTTTTTCTCGAGAAGAGACGAGGGAAAAGATAGAGGTCTTCCTAGAAGGTGAAGAGGGCCGCCGCACGCGAGGGCCGGCGAAGCGTCAACTCCCCTCTAAGCGCGCGCGCAGCGCGTCTTCTCCCCGGTCTTCGGCAAAATCTTCTTCTTCCGCTTCACCTTCGTCTCCCTCACGCTCGGCGCGCGGCGTGCGCCGGTTCGAGCTGGTGCTCGTGGGCGGAAAGGGCGGGACGCCCGCGCACCTCCTTGCGAGCTTCGCCGGCGCCCGGGTCGTCGAGGTCTTCGAGACGAAGGGCGGCGCGGGAGGCGAGCGGATGCGCCGGATCATCGAGATGCACGAGAGGGTTCTCGCGTCGCTCGAAGGCGGCGGCGCCCATCCGCTGCCGGTCGCGCGGGAGCTCCGCGTGTACGGGGGCGTGCTCTTCGAAGCTCTCTTCCCGGGAGCCGTGAAGCGCCTCTGGGACGAGGCGCGCGCGGCGGCGGCGGGCGAGCTCGAGCTCGTGTTCACGCCCGGGCTGGACTGGATCGCCGACAAGCCGTGGGAGCTCGCGTGGGACGCCTCGCGCCGGCGCTTTCTCGCCGACGACGCGATTCTCGTGAGGGACGTCTTCGGGGCACCCCCTTCGGCGGCGCCCGAACCGGAACGGGGACCTCTCCGGATCCTCCTCGCGCTCGCCGAGCCCCGCGATGCCGCTCCCCTGGCCGCGCGAAAGGAAGTCGCCGCGATCCGTGCCGCGCTCACCTCGCTCGTCCGTTCCGGCCACGTGCGCCTGGACGTCCTTCCTTCCGCGACACCCGCCGCCCTGCACAAACGGCTCTCGACCGGTGAAGTGGACGTTCTTCACTTCGTCGGCCACGGCGCCTTCGACGAGAAGGAGAGGTCCGGATGTCTCTTCCTCCTGGATGCGCGGGGCCGCGCCCTGGCCGTGGACACGGACCGCATCCTGCGCCTCCTCGCGGGCCGAGGACTCAAGCTCGTGGTTCTGAACGCCTGCGAGACCGGGCGCGGCGGCAGGACGGACTTCCTGCGGGGCGTCGCCCCGGCCCTTCTCGCGGGAGGCGTGCCCGCGGTCCTCGCGAACCAGTACAAGGTCCTCGATTCCTCCGCGACGGCGTTCGCGCGCCATCTGTACTGGGGCCTCGCGCGGGGTCACACGCTCGGCGCCGCCGCGCGGGAGGCGCGCGTGGCGGTGTCCTACGCAAAGGGGGCGGAGCCGATGGACTGGGCCGTCCCGGTCCTCTACGCGCGGGACACGACGCTCGTCTTCTGCCGCCCGCGCCGTGGCGCGTGATTCCTAGGTCATGCGCAGAATCGAATTCTTCTTCGCCTCGTACGCGCGCCCGTAGCCGAGCGCGAGCGCGAGGTCGCAAAGCCGGAGCGCCTCGTCGAACGAGGCGCGGTCCGTCTGGAGGGAGATTCCGCTCTCGAGCCACTTCAGGTCGTCGCGCTCACGGCCGAGGAGCGCGCCGAGCTCGTCCTGCGCCGCCGGCAGATACCGTTCGGCTTCGAGGAGCGCCTCGAGACCGCGCTCTTCTCCCTCGGGCGTCCCGAGGGAAGCGGACGCGGAGACGAGAAGCGCCCACGCGAAGAACTTCACGGCGTTCGGCATCGAGTCGCTCGAGCTGATCGCGCGCTCGAGGTACTTCGCCGCGCCGGCCGGAAAGGGAGCGTCCCGATAGCCCGCGAGGAGGTCTTCGAGCCTCTCGGCGGGCGACTTGCGGGAGGGTTCGGTCCGGCGGGCCATCGCGACATCCTCGCACGGGCCGTGCGAGGACGAGGTCGTGAAGGCCGTCGCCGCGGCGCTCCTCCTCCTGTTTGCCGCGTTGCGGGTTTCCGCGCCTTAGGGCGATTCCGTCCGGGCCTTCGCGCGGTCGAGCGCCTTCCGGAACCTCGGGTCGCCGTGGAGGGAGTCGAGATCCTCGTCGCTCCGGATCTGGTCCGGCGAGTCGTAACCGGCGTCGATCGCCTGGAACAGGAAGTCGAACGCCTTGTCCTTCTCCTTGAGCTGCGCCTCGGTGCACGCGAGGTTGTAGAGCGTCGCGGCCTTTCGGTAGCCGAGCTCGAGCGCCGTCGTGAACTCGGGCAGCGCCGCGTCCGGCCTCTCGGCCAGAAGCTGCGCGTAGCCGAGGTTGTAGCGCGCGCGGCCGCTCTCGGGGTGGGCCTTCGCGTAGGCCGCGTACCGCGGAACCTGCTCGCGCCACGCGCCACGCTTCCGGAAGAGCCGCGACATCCCGAAATCCATGTCCGAGACCGACAAGCCGAGGTCCTCGGCCTTCTTCTTCAGCCGCGCGAACCGGGGGTCATCCCTCAGTGAGTCGAGGTCGTCGTCCTTTTCGAAGAGGGAGGGATCGTCGAACCCGGCCTCGAGAGCGGCGTCGAGCGCATCGAGCGCCTGCGGAACCTTGCCGGCGCGCGCGAGCGCGCACGCGGCGTTGTACGTCGAAGAGCCCGCGCGATAGCCGAGAGAGGCCGCGGTCCGGAACGCCTTTTCCGACTGCTCGAACTGCTCGGCGTCGAGGAGCGCCTTTCCGGCCTCGTACCAGCGGGCGCCGCTCTTCGAGCCCTCCTTCGAAATCCTCTCGTAGAGGCGCAGCGCGCGCGCGGATTCGCTCCCCTCCGCCTTCGCGGTCCGGGCCGTCTTCTTCAATTCGGCGAAACGGGGATCCTTGCGCAGGGAGTCGAGATCGTCGTCGTGCCTCAGGTACCTCTCGGCGTCGAAGCCGAGCTCGATGGACCTCTTCAGCCACACGAACGCGTCGTCCGTCCGGCCCGCCCGTGCATAGGCGCAGGCGGCGTTGTACGCCGCGGTGTCTTCGCGGTACCCCAGCTCGACCGCTCTTTTGTACGCCTCCGCCGCCTCCAGGTAGTCGCCGTCCTCGTGCGCTTCTTTTCCGCGTGCGTAAGCCGTCGACCCCGACTCTTTCCGGTTCGCGACCACCACCGTCCCCGCGAGCGCGGGCCGAGCGGCGCCCGGCACGATCGCGGCGAGCAGGAGCGCGGCGGCGAGGGAAACGCCCGACATCGACGCGGCGAAGACACGCGAACGGGCCCGGCGCCGGCGAACGGGATCCAGAATCGCACGGACGCGCTCTTCGAGGTCGGACGGGCGCGCCATGGCGAGAACGGGAAGCTCCTCCGGGGCGCCGAGGCCCCGCACGATGCCGACGAGATGCGACGCGTAATCGGAGGCCCGCGTTCCGTTCCCGAGTACGAGATCGTCCGAGGCCTCCTCGGCGGAACGGCGCAGGTGGGCCGCCACGAAGTGAGCGAGCGGGTGGAACCAGTAGGACGCGGTCGCGAACTCGGCGACGAGGAGCGAGCCGAGATCGCGCCTCGCGACGTGAGCCAGCTCGTGGAGCAGGACCACGCGCTGCCGCTCCTCCGGCCACGCGCCCGCGGCTTCCGGCAGGAGGAGCACCGGGCGGAAGAGTCCCGACGTCATGGGCACCGTCACGGCGCCCGAGAGGAGCACGGGCACGGGACGCGTGAGCGAGAGCCGCGTCGAAATCTCTCCCGCGAGAGCGACGAGCTCCGGGTCGGTCGCGGGCAGGGCGTTCCGCACGAGCGAGGCGACGCGCCGGAAACCGAGCGCGAGAGCCACGAGGGGAACGAGGGCACCGAGGACCCAGAGCGTCGTGACGACCTTCGCGGCGTCGAGCCCGAAGGACGCCGGGACGCGCCGGAGAGCGGGCCCTGAGAGCGCCTCGGCCGAAGGAGGCAGCTGGACGCCGAGGGGCCCCGAGAACCCCTTGAGCGCATTCGGAGCCGGGGATTTCCCGAGGGGCACGCGGCGCAGGATGGAGCCCGCGGACGAATTCGAGGCCTTCACACGCGCCGGGAGAAGAGGAATTTCCCAGCGGGGAACGACGAGCCCGAGGACAGGTACGGCGAGCGCTCCGGCGAGCCCGGCGAGAGCCACGACGTGGCGGCTCGCGGCGGACGCCCGGGCGAAGACGCGCAGCGCGACGGCGGTCGCGAGGAGAAGAAGAGTGGCCTTGACGAGCGAGGCGGCGAGGAAATCGTTCACGTCAGCGGCCCTCCTTCCGGGCGTCGGCGATGAGACGAGAGAGACGTTCGGCCTCGTCGTCCGTGAGCGGACTCTTCGATTCGGACAGGAGCGCCGCCACGGCTTTCTCGGGCGATCCGTCGAAAAACGTCAGGAGCAGGTTCTGGAGGGCTGAGCGGCGCGCCCGCTCGGCGGAAACGATGGGGCGGTAGACGTACCGGCCCCCCTCGAGGACGTGGGTCAGATGCCCCTTGTTCTCGAGGACGCGGAGCATCGCGCGCACGGCGGAGTATCCGGGAGGGTCAGGCAGGCTCTCCTGCACCTCGCCGGCCGCCGCCCGCCCCTCGCGGTAGAGGATGTCCATGATCTGGCGTTCGCGCCGCGAGAGATGCCGCGGGTCCGGTCCGGTCCGTGCCATTTCGGGGTGCCCTCCGATCGTCGCGTGCTATAAAACTAGCACGTGCTGTAAAAGTAGCGCCCGTCCCGGGGTCTGTCAAGGGACGATTCGCCTCTTTCCTTCCTCGATGTACGCAGCGGAAGGCCGAGGGGTTCCTCGCGGAGCAGAAGAAAGCTCTATTTCGTCGGAAGGATCTTCTGGACGCGCGCCGAAAACATCGAGAAGAGCCTCTGCCCGACCGCGGTGTTCTTCGCGACCCACTCCGCGTTCTGGAACGCGGCGGGCGACACCTCGCGGCGGAGCTCCTCCAGGAACGGGGCGACGCGCACGAAGAGGAACATCCCTTCCCCGCTGGATTCCAGGAAGTAGTCCGCATTCACGATGCCGTGCTTCACGGTGCCGTACACCATCTCCCAGTACGTCGTCGTCTGACGCCAGGGGGCGTTCAGCGGATGGTCCGCTTTCAGGACGGCCTGGATGTCCGCGAAGGATTTCGGCCAGAAATCGCGATTGATCGCGTTGCGGGACTCGCGCATGACCGGCTCCCTGCGCATCTCGTAGGCCCGGAACGCGAGCTCGGCGTCGTGGTGGTCGGGGTGTTCCTTGCTCATGGCTGAACTCTAGCGCACTGGAGAAAGGCGGGTGACGTGGCGCCCGTCAGCCCCGCATCGGCGTGTAGCCCGTGCAGAAGTGCTCGACCATCCTGAGGTCGACCGTCGGGCGGGGCGTCTGCCCGTTCGAGCGCAGCCGGAAGATCTCGAAGCGGACGCCGGGACGCGAGATCGGGCGCACTTCGAGGCGGTGGATCGCCTCGCCCGTGACGGCGTAAGGACCGCATTCCTCGCAGTCCACGGAATGGCCGCTCAGAGAGGACGCGAAGAGCGGCTCCTCGGCTCCGACCGACGCCGGAAAGCCGCAGAGGAAACAGGCTCGAGAGGCGTCGAGGTCCGGGGTCATGAGGTCCCGAAGTCTACGCCGGAGCCGGTCCATGCTAGGTTTCCTTCATGAAGAAGTTCTCCGAGGGCATCTCGACCCTCCTCTTCTCCGCGCTCGCGCTCGTCCTCGCCCGTCCCACACGGGCCCGCGCGGCCGACAAGGCGCCTTTGTCCCCGTATCCCCCGAGCCGCACGGTCGAGGCGGCCGACGTCCTCCACGGCGCCACCGTGAAGGATCCCTATCGCTGGCTCGAGGACGCGAAGTCGCCGGAAGTCCAGGCCTGGATGAAGGCGGAGGACGATCTCGCGCGCGGGCGCCTCGCCGCGCTGCCCGGCCGCGATGCGATCGCCGCGAGGCTCAAGGAGCTCCTCTACGTCGACAGCCTGACCGCTCCGATCCACCGCGGGACGCGCTACTTCTTCTCGCGGCGCCACGCGAACAAGGAAAAGATCGTCGTCTACTGGAAAGAGGGTATGGACGGGGCCGAGAAGGTGCTGTTCGACCCGAATGAATGGTCCTCGGACGGCAGCGCCAGCCTCGGGCTCTGGGTCCCCTCCTGGGACGGGACCCGTGTCGCGTACGCAAAGAAGGTCAACAACTCCGACGAGGCGACGCTCTACGTGATGGACGTCGCGACGGGCGCCGTCTCGGACGTGGACGTCATCGTCGGCGCGAAGTACGCGGATCCGTCCTTCACGCCGGACGGTACCGGCTTCTACTACACTTGGCTTCCCGTCGACCCGAAGATTCCCGCCTCGGACCGGCCCGGCTACGCCGAGGTGCGCTTTCATAGAATCGGCACGGATCCGAAGACCGACCGGGTCGTGCGTGAAAAGACCGGCGACCCGACGACGTTCCAGGCGGCGCAGCTCACACGCGACGGCCGGTTCCTTTTCCTCGAGCTCTCCCACGGCTGGACGTCCCAGGACGTCTGGTTCCGCGACCTCGCCGGCTCGCCGGCGTCCCCCGCCTGGACCCCTCTCGCCGTCGGCCTCGAGGCCCATTTCCACGCCGACGCGTTCGACGGAACGATCTTCGTGAGAACGGACGACCGCGCCCCGAAGAGCCGCGTCTTCGCCGTCGACCCGGCGAAGCCCGAGCGGGCCGAATGGAAGGAGATCGTGCCGGAGCGGAGGGACGCGACCCTCGAGTCGTTCGAAATCGTGGGCGGCAGGCTCGCGCTGAACTACCTGCGGAGCGCCGTGGGCGTCCTCGAGATTCGCGACACCGCGGGGAAGCTCGTGCGCGAGGTCGATCTGCCGGCCCTCGGATCGGTCGGCGGGCCCGTCGGCCGCGACGACGAGGACGAGGCGTACTTCTCCTTCACGTCGTTCACGACGCCGGCCTCGATCTTCAAGACGTCCGTCAAGACCGGCGCGACGTCCCTGTATTTCCAGGCGAAGGTGCCGGCCGACCTCACGCCCTACACGGTCTCGCAGGTCTTCTATCCTTCGAAGGACGGGACGCGCGTCTCGATGTTCATCGTGCATCGCAAGGACATCAAGCGGGACGGCACCGCGCGCGGGCTCCTCGAGGGCTACGGCGGATTCCTCGTCGCCCTCACGCCCGCGTTCAGCTCCACCGTCATCCCGTGGCTCGAGAAGGGCGGGTTCTACGCCGTCCCGAACCTGCGGGGAGGGAGCGAATACGGCGAGGCGTGGCACGAGGGCGGGATGCTCCTCAAGAAGCAGAACGTGTTCGACGACTTCATCGCGGCGGCCGGGTTCCTCGAGAAGGAGAAGTGGACGTCGCCCGAGCGACTCGTGATCCGGGGAGCCTCGAACGGGGGTCTCCTCGTGGGTGCGCTCATCACGCAGCGGCCGGACCTCTTCAAGGTTGCCCTCTGCGGCGTCCCGCTCCTCGACATGGTGCGCTACCACCTCTTCGGCTCCGGCAAGACCTGGATCTCCGAATACGGCTCGGCGGACGATCCCGCGCAGTTCAACGCGCTCTACGCCTACTCCCCCTATCACCACGTGAAGGCGGGCGTGAAGTACCCGTCCGTCCTCCTCAGCTCGGCCGACAGCGACGATCGCGTGGACCCGATGCACGCGCGCAAGTTCGCGGCTCTCCTTCAATCCGCCTCGACGGGCGGCCCGGTCCTCCTCAGGATCGAGAAGCACGCGGGCCACGGCGGCGCGGACCTCGTCAAGGCGGCCGTGGCCGAGCGCGCGGACGAATACGCCTTCGCCCTTTCCGAGACGGAGGCTCCCGCCGTGAAAGCGCCGGAGCCGCCGAAGCACTGAGGATGTCCGACGCCGCACGCACCCTCGCCGCGGAGGTCGCCCGCCGGCGCACCTTCGCGATCATTTCGCACCCGGACGCCGGGAAGACGACGCTCACCGAGAAGCTGCTCCTCTACGGCGGCGCGATCCATCTCGCGGGCTCGGTCAAGACGCGCCGCAACGCGAGCCGGCACACGACGAGCGACTGGATGGAGCTCGAGCGGCAGCGCGGGATCTCGATCACGACGAGCGTCCTCCAGTTCCCGTACGCGGGCCATCACGTGAACCTCCTCGACACGCCCGGCCACAACGACTTCTCGGAGGACACGTACCGCACGCTCGCGGCCGCCGATGCCGCCGTGATGCTCATCGACAGCGCGAAGGGTGTCGAGCCGCAGACGATCAAGCTCTTCGAGGTCTGCCGCATGCGGCGGATCCCGATCGTCACGTTCATGAACAAGCTCGACCGCGCGGGCCAGGACCCGCTCGACCTCATGGACGAGATCGAGCGCATCCTCGGCATCCCGTGCCACCCCGTGACCTGGCCGATCGGGTCCGGCCCGGATTTCCAGGGTGTCTACGACCGCTGGGGCAAGACGCTCCTGAAATACGAAAGAGGAGATTCCGCGAAAGGAGAGAGGGTCGCGCCGGTTCAGGTGGCATCTCTCCGCGATCCCGCGTTCGTCGAATCGCTCGGCGCGGCCGCGCACGCGACGCTCATGGAAGAGCTCGAGCTCCTCGAGTCCGGACACGCCTTCGATCAGGCGACGTTCCTCGCCGGCGGGATCACGCCGGTCTTCTTCGGGAGCGCGAGCAACGACTTCGGCGTCGAGCCCTTCCTGAAGCGCTTCCTCGAGCTCGCGCCCGCGCCCCTGCCGCGCAAGTCGACGACCGGAGTCGTGGACCCGCTCCAACCGGAGTTCTCCGGGTTCGTCTTCAAGATCCAGGCGAACATGGACCCCGCGCACCGCGACCGCATCGCGTTCCTGCGGATCGTCTCGGGAAAGTTCACGCGCGGCATGGAAGTCGTGAACCCGCGCTCGGGCCGCAAGTTGAAGCTCGCGAAGCCGCTCCAGTTCCTCGCGCAGGAGAGGACGCTCGTCGAGGAGGCCTGGGCCGGCGACATCCTCGGGCTCTGGGACGCGGGCAACCTCCGCATCGGCGACTCCCTCGCGGAAGGCGGCGGCATCGAGTTCGAGGGCATCCCGCGCTTCTCGCCCGAGTTCTTCAATCGCGTGGTCATGCTGGACCCCGCGAAGAGGAAGCAGCTCAAGAAGGGCCTCGACCAGCTGTCCGAGGAAGGGGCCGTGCAGGTCTTTCACGATCCGGACAGGATGGAGCGCGATCCCGTGCTCGGCGCCGTCGGCGTCCTGCAGTTCGAGGTCATCCAGCACCGCCTGCGCGCCGAATACGGGGCCGAAGTGTCCTATGCGCGCCTTCCGTTCACGCTCGCGCGCTGGGTCGAGGGCGAGGACTTCGACCGGCGGAAGTTCGACGATCCGCCGAGCGTCGCGTGCCTCGTGGACCTCGAGGGGCGGCCGCTCGTCCTCTTCCAGAGCAAGTGGCACCTCGAAAGGGCCGAGCGCGAGAACCCGAAGCTCCGCTTCATCGCCGCCGTCCAGCCCGGCCGCGCGAAAGCCACGGCGTAGATGTCCCGCGGCAAGCGCCGGGCGGCGGTGGTGACAGCGGCTGCTTCGGTCGTTCTGGGCGCCTGGCTTTTTCAGAACGCTTCGCTCCCGCGCCTGAGGGCAGAATTCATCCCGTGGATGCACCGGCTCGGACGCTACCGCGACGCGCTGGAGACGACGCGCGCGGCATTGCGCGCGAAGAGCGCGCAGCCAGGGGACCCGGAAGGCATCGCCGCCATCCGCGCGTGGGCCTGGAAGGATCTGGATCGGATCGCGATCGTTTCGTTCGACGTCGAGGGCAAACCGGAACTCGAGAGGAAGAGAGAGCGAGAGAAAGACAAAGATTTCTTAGAAGTATGGGAACTGCGGGGAACGGCCGTCTTCGTCGTGGATGGGTTTCGCGCGGACGGCGCCCGCGTCGAAAAGTCCGCAACCATTTCACTGCGCATTCCGGACACGGACACGCCGCCCGGTTCCCCTCTTACCTTCTCAGCAAATCGTTCTTCCTCTTCCTCTTCCTCTTCCTCTTCCTCTTCCTCTTCCTCTTCCTCTTCCTCTTCCTCTTCCTCTTCCTCTTCCTCTTCCTCTTCCTCCGAACGCATAGAACCAAATCCCCGCTTCCATGGCGCCACCGTCGCATCCGGCCTCGGCGCGCCCCGCGGCGATCCTCCGAAGAAGCTCACGAACCGGCTCATCGACGGCATTTGGCCGGGCTCGGGCGTCGCCGTCCTCGACTTCGATCAGGACGGCGCCGAGGACCTCTTCGTGGGCGACGGCGTCCGCTCGATCCTGTACCACAACGACGGGCAGGGGCATTTCACGGACGTGACCGAGCGCGCGGGACTCGCGGCGGCGGCGTCTTCGCTCGAGGGCCCTTCGGGAATCGCCGCGACGGGCGTCGCCGCGGGCGACGTCGACGGCGACGGGTTTCCCGACCTGGCCGTGACGGACGCATTCGGCCCGACGCGGCTCTTCCGAAACCGCGGCGACGGCACGTTCGAGGAGATCACGGCA
>JBBQRP010000016.1:0-99233 GCA_038214715.1 Thermoanaerobaculia bacterium
AGGCGGAGTACGTAAGGCACTCGGTCAACGGAGTCCGTGACGCGATCGTCATCGGCGTCTTGCTGGCCGGCCTCGTTCTCTTCGTGTTCCTCCGAAACTGGCGTGTCACCCTGGTCGCCGTGGCGGCGATCCCCGTGTCCGCCGCCCTTGTGTTCCTCGGACTCGCAGCGGCCGGGCAGACGGTCAACCTGATGACGCTCGGCGGGATCGCGGCGGCGTTGGGGCTCGTCGCCGATGACGCAATCGTGGTCGTCGAAAGCATCTTCCGAAGGCGGGAAGAGGGAGGTGGCGACGACTCGGCGAAGTCCGGAGTGATCGCGATCTTTCCCGCCCTGATCGGGTCGAGCCTCTCGACAATCGTCATCTTTCTACCCTTCGCATTCCTGACGGGCGTCGTCGGAGCCTTCTTCAAGCCGCTCGCCCTTACGATGGCCCTTTCGCTGGTTGTCTCGTTCCTGCTCGCGGCCTTCGCGGTCCCGATCGCGGTACGAAAGTTCGGCTTCCGCAGGCTTTCCTTTCCCGGCGGAGAAAAGCTAGAGAGGCCCTCCCGCTTCGAGAGGACAGCCCGGTTCGTTATCCGGCGCCCGGTCATCGCCCTGGCGATCGTCGGCTTGCTTCTCGGGGGCACATACCTGTTTTATCGCTCGATCGGCACCGACTTCTTGCCGGCCATGGACGAGGGCTCCATCATCCTCGACTACTCGACGCCTCCGGGAACCTCGCTGACGGACACGGACGCAATGCTTCGGGAGGCGGAGAAGGTCATCCTCGCGATCCCCGACATCCAGAGCTACTCGCGCCGCACCGGAACGCAGCTCGGATTTTTCATCACGGAGCCCAACCGAGGCGACTACGTCCTGAAATTGAAACCGCGCTCCTCTCGAAGGGCCGTGGATGCCATCATCGAAGAGCTACGGACTCGGATTGCCGCCGTGGAGCCGGCGATCCGTACCGACTTCGGTCAGCTCCTCGGAGACAACATCGGCGACCTGACCGGCGGCGTGCCACAGCCGATCGATGTGAAGATCTTCGGAGAGGATCACGTCCTGCTCCAGCAGAAGGCGCGGTCAGCCGCCAGGATCATTCGAAAGATCCCGGGTGTGACGGACGTCTTCGACGGCATCATGATCGCCGGGCCCGCTCTCGACATCCGCGTCAAGCCGGCCGAAGCGGCCCGCTACGGTCTGACGGCCGAAGACATTCACGCCGCGGTCGAGCCCGCGCTGACAGGCACGGTCTCGGGGGACCTGCGCGTCGGGGAGAAACTTGACGACGTCCGCGTCTTTTCGCGGCAGGATGGACCCCTCCCGGCGATCAAAGTCCGAACCGCCTCGGGCGCGCCGCTACCACTTTCCGAGGTTGCAACAGTCACGACTGGCTCGCCCGAAGCGGAGATCAGCCGCGATAACCTGAAGACCTACGTGGGAGTGACGGCGCGCTTGTCGGAGCGAAATCTCGGGAGCGCGATCGGCGAGATCCGGCAGAAGCTGAACGCCGGCCTCGCGCTTCCGCCCGGGATGTCGCTGGAGTACGGCGGGCAGTACGCCGAGCAGCAGTCCTCGTTCAAGGGGCTGCTCGGCGTCCTCTTCGCCGGACTGCTTCTCGTCTCGATCATCCTCCTCTTCGAATTCGGAGACTGGCGGGCGCCGCTCCTGGCCTCGCTTCTGTCGCTGGCCGTCCTGGCGGGCGCGTTCGGCGCGTTGATGCTCACCGGGATGACGTTGAACATCGCGAGCTTTGTGGGCGCGATCATGATGGTCGGCATCCTCGGCGAGAACGCGATCTTCGTCATCCACGAAGCGAGGCAGGAGCTGCGGCGGGGCAAGTCGGTCGAGGACGCGTGGGCTGGCGCCGCCCGGCGCCGATTGCGCCCGGTCGCGATGACGATCCTCGCCACCGCGTTCGCGCTTGCCCCGCTCGCTCTCGCCCTGGGAGAGGGCTCGCAACTCCAGCAGCCTCTCGCCATCGCTGTCATCGGCGGGTTCGTTCTCTCCGGACCTCTGGTCCTCCTCGTTCTTCCAGCACTGTACTCGTGGCTCGACCCGAAAGGACGCCTGGCGGGACCACGGGTTTCCGGCACCGACGACCCAACACAGGTCGCCCGCGCGTTCGCCGGCGCGAAGGCATCCCTGTAATACGCAACGGCCCAGAAGGGCCAGAAGGAGAAACTCATGCGACCAGCCATTCTCTTCGTCACCGCGGCGCTCGCCGCCACACTCGCCCTCCCAGCGAGCGCCAAGGAGCGAAAGCTGACCCGGGCCCAGGTGCCGCCGGCCGTGCTGACCGCATTCGAGAAGGCGTACCCGAAGGCGAATGCGCTCCACTTCCTGCAAGAGGAGAAGGACGGCAAGCCCTACTACGAGATCGAGAGCCGCGACGGGACCGTCGCTCGTGACCTCCTCTACGCCGCGGACGGTGCTGTCCTCGAGGTCGAGGAGACCGTCTCCGAAGCCGATCTTCCGGCAGCCGTTCGTGAAGCCGTCAAGAAGAGCGCGAAGGGCGCGACGATCAAGCGGGCTGAGAAAGTGACGCGCGGCGGAACGGTGCGGTTCGAGGTCGATCTGCGCGGGAGCTCGACTAAGGAACTCGTGTTCGACGCGGACGGCAACGCAGTCGGGAAGTAAGCATCCGGAGAGATCCAGCATGCGCCAGCCTACCAAGCCTGCCGCAGTCACCGACGCTTCCTCCGCGGCCGTCCGCGAGAAGCACAGGGAGTTCCTCAGTAGGAAACCGCGCTGAGGAGTCACTGGAGCGTGAACTTCATGAAGAGAACGTACTTTGAGATGCCTGATCCTGTCCCGCTCCCGAACGCGTCCTGGTCGTGGGCGCCCCGGATCTTCCGCGCGGACGTCGCGGCGCTCACTCTCTGCCAGCTTACGTTCGATGCGTACCCTCGCGTTGCGACAGGCGTGACCGGGTAGGAGGTGCGCTAGGAAATCGGGAATCCCGCCGCGACACACGCGCTCGTGCCGCCCACGACGTTCACCGGATCGGAGCCGCTGCGCTGGAGGAGGAGGCTTCCCGCGATGCTCGAGCGGTAGCCGCTCGCGCAGATGATCGCGACGCGCCCCTGTGGCTAGAGCGTGTCGAGCTCACGGGCAAGCCGGTCCAGGGAGAAAGACACCGCGCCTGGCACGTAGCCCGAGGCGTATTCGCCGGGACGGCGCACGTCGAGGACGCGAAGCGAGGCGTCCTCCGCGAGACGTGACTTGAGCTCGGAGACGTCCACCTGGCCCATCCACGCGAGCGGCAGGCCCGCGCGGTCCCACTCCGCGAGGCCGCCGTCGAGATACCTCGCCACGCGCTCAAGCCCGACGCGGGCGAGACGCGTCGCAGCTTCCGCCGCGCTCGCGGCGTCTTCGGTGACGAGTACGACCGGAACGTCGGCCGAAAGCAACGCGCCCGCCCACGAGGCGAACTGGCCGGAAAGGCCGACGTGAACGATTCAACTCGACGTCGCGCGGAAAATACGCGGGAACTTCCGGGAGGTCGGCCGTCATCATCTTCACGAACTCGTCCCGTTCCATCGGGACGAGCGCGTAGTTCGTGCGCCGCTGGACGCCGATGGTCGAGGAGGTCTCGCTCGAGATGTTCCGGCCGCAGAGCGAGCCCGCGCCGTGAGCCGGGTAGACCGCGACGTCGTCGGGGAGGGCGAGGAGCTTGCCGTGCAACGAGTCGTAAAGCTCCCCCGCCATGCCCGCCGGGGTCAACCCGCCCTCCGAGGCCGCGAGGTCGGGCCGGCCGACGTCGCCGATGAAGAGCGTGTCGCCCGTGAAGACGAGGCGCGGCGAAGGGTCGAGGACGACGATCGAGATGCTCTCGGGCGTGTGGCCGGGCGTTTCGAGGACGCGCAGGACGAGGCTCCCGAGGCGGATTTCATCCCCGTCGCGGACCGCGCGGTGCGGAAACGCGGCTCGCGCCTTCTCCGCCATGACGATGGTCGCGTCGGTCCGCGCCGTGAGCTCGCGGTGGCCGCTCACGAAGTCCGCGTGCAGGTGCGTCTCGACGACCCACTTGATGACCAGGCCCTGCTCGCGCGCCTCGTCCACGTACTCGTCGACGTCGCGGCGGGGGTCCACGACGGCCGCCTCGCCCCCGTCGCCGATCAGGTACGACGCGTGCGCGAGACAGCCGAGGTAGAACTGCTTGAAGTACATCGGAGCGGGATAAGAATATCCTCTTAGAAGGCATAATCACCCTTCTAAGAAAGCGCCGAAGCGCCAGCAACCGAGTTCGCTCGCGAGGGAGGCCCGTCCATGAACCCCATTTCCGAAGCAAAGACTTCTTCTCCGGTCTCCTCCGCCGACGTTCGCGCGAAGCACAAGGAGTTTCTCTTTCCGTCCGTCTCGAACTACTACAAGGAATCCGTGGTTCTCGAGTCCGGCAAGGGGATGCACGTAAAGGACGCCGACGGGAAGACGTACCTCGATTTCTTCGGTGGCATCCTGACCGTTTCCGTGGGTCACGCGAACGACACGGTCAACGCCGCGATCAAGGCGCAGATGGACCGTCTCGGCCACGTTTCGACGCTCTATCCGACGCTCCCGATCGTCGAGCTCGCCGAGACGCTCGCGCGCCTCACGCCGGGCCGGCTCCAGAAATCGTTCTTTACGTCCTCTGGCACCGAGGCAGACGAGACGGCCGTCATGATGGCGCAGGTCTACACGGGAAGGACCGAGATCGTCGCGCTCCGGCACGGGTACTCGGGCCGCTCGATGCTCGCGCAGTCGCTCACGGCCCACTCCACGTGGCGCGCCGTGCCGTCGCAGATCGCGGCGATCAAGCATGCACCCTCGCCTTACTGCTATCGCTGCCCCCTGAAGCTCACGTACCCGTCGTGCGGCGTGGCCTGCGCGAAGGATCTCGAGGAGCTGATCCGAACGACGACGACCGGCCAGATCGCGGGCTTCATCGCGGAGCCGATCCAGGGCGTCGGCGGCTTCATCACGCCGCCGAAGGAATACTTCGAGATCGCGGTCGGGATCGTCCGCAAGTACGGCGGCGTCTTCGTATGCGACGAGGTCCAGACGGGTTTCGGCCGCACGGGAGGCTCGTGGTTCGGGATCTCGCACTGGAACGTCGAGCCCGAGATCATGACGATGGCCAAGGGCGTCGCGAACGGGATGCCCCTCGGCGTCACGATCGCGACTCCGGAGATCGCCGACTCCCTGAAGACGCTCTCGATTTCGACGTTCGGCGGGAATCCGATCTCCTCGGCCGCGGCGAACGCGACGCTCGCCGTGATGGAGGAGATGGACGCGCCGAAGCGCGCCGCCGAGATGGGCGCGCGCCTGAGGGCCGGGCTCGACGGCCTGAAGAAAAAGTACGCGAAGACGATCGGCGACGTCCGCGGCATGGGATTGATGCAGGGCCTCGAGCTCGTCGTCGACGAGACGGTGCAGGACCGCACGCCCGCGCCCGACAAGGCCGTTCGCCTCTTCGAGGAGACGAAGAAACGCGGCCTCCTGATCGGCAAGGGCGGGCTCTACGGCAACGTCATCCGCATCTCTCCCCCGCTCGTCGTGAGCGCGGCGGAGGTGGACGACGCCCTGAAGATCCTCGACGAGTCGCTCGCCGGCTGGGCCTGAGGCCGTTGCCGGATGATCCCTCGAGGGGGGCAGCCGTGACGAAGACGGGAAACACGCTCAAGGTCGCCTTCCGCGCGCTGACCCGCAACAAGCTGCGCTCCCTCCTGACCGCGCTCGGCATCATCATCGGGGTCGCCTGCGTCGTCGCCGTGGTCGGGATCGGCGAGGGCGCGCGCCTCCAGGCCGAGAACCAGCTGCGCTCGCTCGGGACGAACTTCCTCATGGTGCTGCCGGGAAGCACCACGTCCTCCGGAGCGCGTGCCGGGTTCGGCTCGAGCTCGAAGCTCTCCGAAGACGACGTCGACGCGATCCGGAAGGAGGTCTCGACCGTCTCGTACGTTTCGGCTTCGATCCGGACGGTCGCCCAGGTCATCTACGGCAACCAGAACTGGTCGACGTCCATCCAGGGCGCCCAGGTGGACTGGCCGCTCGTGCGGTCCTGGAACGTGGCGAAGGGGCAGTTCTTCACGGACCAGGACGATCACGGCGCGACGAAGGTCTGCGTCCTCGGCCAGACCGTCGTGACGAACCTCTTCGGCGACGAGGACCCCGTCGGGAAAATGATCCGGATCAAGAACATTCCGTTCAGAGTCGTGGGCGTTCTCGAGTCGAAGGGCGGCTCCACGCAGGGCGCGGATCAGGACGACCTCGTCGTGGCTCCCTACGAGACCGTCCGGAAGAAGCTCATGGGCACGACCGCGGTCGGACAGATCCTCGTCTCGGCGGCGTCCGACGAGCTCGTTGCCCGCGCGCAGGACGATCTCACGGCGCTCCTCCGCCAGCGGCACCGCATCGCGAAACCCAGCGACGACGACTTCATCATCCGGTCGCAGACGGAGATGATCCAGCAGGCCGCGGCGCAGAGCCGGACGATGAGCGCGCTGTTGTGGTCGATCGCGGGCGTTTCGCTCCTCGTCGGCGGAATCGGCATCATGAACATCATGCTCGTCTCCGTGACGGAACGGACGCGCGAGATCGGCGTGAGGATGGCGATCGGGGCCCGCGGCAGGGACATCCAGGCGCAGTTCCTCGTCGAGGCGCTCGCGCTCGCCCTGTCGGGCGGCGCGATGGGAATCGCGGTCGGCCTCGGCATCGAGCGCACCGTGGCGCGCTTCGCCGGCTGGCCCGTCGCCGTCGAACCGACCGCGATCACGCTCGCGTTCTTCTTCTCGGCCCTCATCGGAGTCACGTTCGGCTTCTACCCCGCCCTGAAGGCGTCGCGCCTCGATCCGATCGAAGCGCTTCGGTACGAGTGACGCGACATGCGCCTTGAACGCCACGGAATCCGGGACGGGGCCGCGTCACGGCTCGGTTATCATCTCGCCCATTCCAGACATCTTGATCGGCACGAAGCTCGCTGACCGCTACGAGATCCTTGCCGAGCTGGGCCGCGGCGGCATGGGTGTCGTCTACCGCGCGAAGGATCCCGTCCTGAACCGCGAGGTCGCGGTCAAGCTCATCCCACCCGGGAACCTCACGAAGGACGCCGAGGAGCGCTTCCAGCGCGAGGCCCAGATCGTCGCGCAGATGGACCACCCGGGCATCGTCCCGATCTACGACTTCGGGCGGCACGAGGGGGCGCTGTTCTTCGTGATGCCTGTCCTGCCCGGCACGAACCTGCGCTCGCTGCTGCGCGAGGGCTCCCTCCGCCTCGGCGACGTCCTCGACATCGGGACGCAGGTCGCGGAGGCCCTCGACTACAGCCACGGCCGGGGAATCGTCCACCGCGACATCAAGCCCGAGAACATCATGACGGCGCGCGACGACGCCGGGCACGTTCGCGCGCGTGTGATGGACTTCGGCCTGGCGCTGGCCTCCGCGGAGGACCGCCTCACGAAGACGGGAACACTCGTCGGGACCGTCGCGTATTTCAGCCCCGAGCAGGTCACGTCGCGAGCCTTCGACGGACGAACGGATACCTACGCGCTCGGCACCGTGCTCTACGAGTGCCTCGCCGGCGAGCCCCCCTTCGCGGGTGAAGTACAGGCCGTGCTCTACCGCATCGTCCACGAGCTGCCGCAGTCCCTCCGGGCCGTCGGCGCGGACGTCGGCGAGGAGCTGCAGGAGATCGTCTTCGGGTGCCTCGCCAAGGACCCCGAGAAGCGACCTCGCAAGGCCGGGCACCTCGCCGAAGCGCTCAAGCACTACCGCGGGAAGCTCCACGAGGACGAGTTCACGCGTTCGGTGATGCTGACGTCCAGCCGAATGGTGGCGCGGCCGCAAATGGCGGCGTCCCTCTTCGTGGGACGCGAGAAGGAAATCGCCGAGCTGCAGCGCATGCTTCACGCGGCCGTGGCGGGCGAATGCCAGTTCGCCGTCGTGGCGGGCGAGCCCGGAACCGGGAAGTCCCGGCTCGTCGAGCAGATCGCGAGCCTCGCGCGCGCGCGGAAGATCCGCGTTCTCGAGGGGCGGTTCGTCGAGCAGGACAGGGCGTTCGCGCACCAGGGATTCTGTGAGCTCATCCAGGACTATTTCCGCGGGAAGGAACAGGGCAGCTCCGCGACCTCGCGTCCAGAGTTCACGGACATCGCCGCCGATCTCATCTCTCTTTTCCCGGTCCTCTCCGAGCTCGGCGAGCTGCGCTCGGCCGTGACTGGCGACGCCAGCAAGACGGCCGCCGACGCCCGCAAGGCCGAGGACAAGACCGCCGTGTTCGAGCTGCTTGCGCGGACGCTCACCCGCCTGTCCCAGGGCATGCCCATCCTCCTCGTCCTCGAGAACCTCCACTCGGCCGACGCGTCGATCGAGGCGCTCCAGTACATCGTCCGGCGCCTCGCGCCGACTCCCACGCTCATCGTGGCGACGTACCGGCAGACGGAGGTGGCCAAGGGTCATCCTCTCCTCCGCATGCTCGACTCGTTCGCGGGCGGCCCGCGCTTCGCGTCGTTCACGCTCGGTCCTCTCTCGCCGTCGGAGCACCGGGCCCTCGTGCAGTCCGTCGCCGGCGCGCCGAGTCTCGCGCCGGACCTCGCCGAACGGCTCTACCAGGCCACCGAGGGAAACCCGTTCTTCACGAAGGAGCTCGTACGGTCGCTCGTGGACTCCGGCGGCATCGCCCCCGACGACACGGGTGCCTTACGGCTCTCCGGCGCGGCGGAGCTTTCCGCCGACGCCTTGCCCGCCACGATTCAGCAGGCGGTCGAAAAGCGGATCGAGCGGCTGTCCGACGAGGTGAAGGACGTCCTCTCGACGGCTTCCATCCTCGGCCGGAGCTTCGATTCCCGCGACCTCGAGGAGCTGGCCGAGGACGTCAAGGACCTCGACGACGCCGTGGACCAGCTCCTCCGCGACGGGATCCTCGAGGAGGAGCGCGGCTCGCGCGGCGACCGCGTGGCGTTTTCGAGCGGCATCGTGCGCGACGTGCTGTACAACGGGCTATCGCGGCGAAACCGCCGTTCGCTCCACCGGCGGTACGCGGAGATCCTCGAGAAACAGAACGTCGACCGCCTGGAGCTCGTCTATCCCGAGCTCGTCCACCATTTCTCGCAGGGAGACGTGCCGGAGAAGACGGTCGAGTACGGCTTGAAGCTCGCCGAAAAATCCCTGGAGGCGTTCAGCCCCGAGGAGGCGACCCGCGCCGCCCGCGCCACCCTCGAGTTCCTCGAGGACAAGGGGTGGCGCGGAGACCGCGCGCTGCAGGGCGAGGCGCGCCTGCTCCTCGCGCAGGCCTCCCAGATGGCGGGCAGCGTCGACGCCGCGATCCACGAAGCCGAGCTGGCCGTCAGGATCTTCGAGAAGGAGAAGCGGCTCGAACGTGCCGTGGCCGCCACGCTCGCCGCGGCAGAAGCCGCCTGGCAGGGCCGGCGCGCGGACGAGACGCGACGCTGGGTGGAGCGCGGCATCGACACGTCTGCCGCGGCCGGCGGAAGCGCGCACCTCGGCAAGCTTATGGCTCTCGCGATCACCGTCGCGAACCTGCGCGGCGAGTACCAGCGGGCGGCCGCGTACCAGGCGCAGCTGGACCGCCTGTCGGCGCAGGGAAAAGGAACGGCCGTGCCGCTGCTTCAGGGCGGCCGCCTCGTCGTCGCGATGGCGAACCCGACGCCCGCGAACGATCCCGCCGTCTCCCAGACGATCGAGGAGCAGGAAGTGCTCGCGAATGTCTTCGAGACGCTCCTGACCACGGACGGCGAAGGCGGCCTCGCTCCCGGCCTCGCCGAGGAATGGGCGCTCCTGGATGGAGGCTCCCGGGCTCGCCTGCGCCTGCGCTCCGGAGTGCGCTTCTCGGACGGAACCCCCTTGACCGCCGCAATCGTCAAGGCCTCGCTCTCTCGTGCGATACGGGTGCGGCCCGAGGGCACACCCGCCGCGCTCGGACCCGTCCGCGGCGCCGCCGCATACCGGGACCAAAGGGTCGAAGACGTGGCCGGAATCCGGGCTCTCTCCGAGGACCGGCTGGAGATCGAGCTCGTCGAGGCGCTTCCGATCTACCCCGCCCTCCTGACGGACGCGTTGACGGGAATCGTTCATGCTGTTCCCGGCGCGCCGGGACAGGCCGAGTCGCTCCTGGGAACGGGCCCCTTCCGGATCGCGCAGCGCACCGCGGACCGCGTAATCCTGGAGCGCAATCCGAACGACTGGAAAGAGGAACGGCCTCATCTCGACTCGGTGGAGTTCCGCACATCGCTCAGCGCTTCGGCCATCGCCTCCGGCCTCAAGTCCGGCGAGATCGAGCTGGCGCGCGATCTCCTCCCCCAGGACCTCGAGGCCATCCTCCGCGAGCCGCGCCTGAGGGCCGGCCTCGTCGAGGTGCCGAAGAAGAACACTTACTTCGCCGTTTTCAATTGCAAGGCCTCCAGTGCCATCGCGAGCGCCGCCGTCCGCCGCGCGCTGGCCGGCGTCGTGAGGAGCCAGGACTTCGTGTGGTCGACGCTCGGCCGGTTCGCGCTGCCCGCTACGGGACTGATTCCGCCGGGAACTCTGGGACACGACCCGGGCCGCCGCCGGACACTCCTGACGACCGAGGCGGCGCGCGCGGAGCTCGAGGCCGCGGGCGTCGCGCTTCCGCTGTCGCTGAAGGCCACGGTCCACCCGATTCTGCAGGACCGGTATCACGCGCTCGCGGACGCGCTCTTCAGCCGCTGGAGGGAGCTGGGCGTCTCGATCGCGCCCGGAACGTCGTCGATGTCCGCGTACCTCGAGACGTGGCAGAACCCGCGGGAATTCGACGTCATGGTGGCACGCTGGAATGCCGACTACGACGATCCCGACGACTTCACGTTCGGCCTCTTTCATTCGAAGGCCAGCCTCCTGAGAGGGTGGTTCTCCTCGCCGGACGCCGACCGGATCCTCGAGGAAGCGCGCGGGGAGACGCGGCGTTCCGCGCGCGAGGGGCTCTACCGCAAATTCGAGCAGCTCCTCTTCGACGAGGCCGTGGTCATCCCGCTCTTCCACGACGTGGACTACAGGATCGCGAGCGCAAACATCCGCGGCGTCAGTCTCCGGAGCACGCCCCCCTTCGTCGACTACGCGGCCATCGGAAAGATCGCGGCCGGCGCGTTGCTCCCCGCCAGCAGGCGCGTGGGTGGGGCGCTCAGCGTGCCGATCGCGGGAGCGATACACAGCCTCGATCCCCTGCTCATCGCCACGAACGAGCAGACCGAAACCCTCACGAGCGTGTTCGAGACCCTGACGCGAATCGTGGAGGGCGCCCGGATCGCGCCCTGGCTCGTTTCGCACTTCGAGCCGGAGGACGGAGGCCTGCGGTACCGGTTCCACCTGAGGCGCGGCATCCTCTTCCACGACGGGCGAAGCCTCACGGCGCGGGACGTACGCTTTTCCTTCGAGCGCCTCCTTCAGCAAGCCGACAGCGAGACCCCCTGGCTCCTCTCTCCGATCCGGGGAGCGCAGGCCGTGCTCCGCGGAGAACGCACCGACCTCGAGGGCTTCCACATCGTTTCGCCCACCGAGTTCGTGATCGAGCTGGAGAATCCGATCTCGTTCTTTCCGGCCATCGTATCTTTCGCATCGACGTCGATCCTTCCAGAAGGCACGTCCGTGCCCACGGGAAACTGGCGGACGGGCGCGGTCGGGACGGGCCCGTTCCGGATCGTGCGCTTCGAGCCCGGACGGCGCCTCGACCTCGAGAGAAACCCCGCCTACTGGCGCGAGGGCTACCCCCGGGCCGAGACCCTCAGCTACCGCATGGGCACAACGTCGGAGGAGGTGATGAGCGAGTTCCTCGCGGGACGGCTCTCGATCGCCTCGGACCTTCTGCCCGCGGATGTCGAAACGCTGCGCCACGATCCGCGCTTCGCCTCGAGCTATCGCGAGAGCCCTCGCCTCTCGACCTACTACCTCGCGTTCAACTGCCGGCGCGGGCCCATGGCCGACGCGAACCTGAGGCGCTGGATCTCCGACCGCGTGGAGGCGTCGGGCGTTGCCCGAAAGACGCTGGGCCGGATCGGCATTCCCGCCAGCGGACTCATCCCGCCCGGCCTCCTGGGTCACGTGCCCTTGTCGGAGCGCCCGCCGATGCAATCGATCGAAGCCGGCCCGGCGCCCGTTGGCATCGAGCTGACGGCTGCTCTCCACCCGGTCCTGAAAGCGGAGTACGCCGCTTTTGGGAAGGCCCTCCTGTCCGTTCTCGAGGAGTCGGGCCTCGTGATCCGCGTCGTCGGGAAGACGATGGAGGAATATCTCGAGCTTTCCAACGCGGGAAAGACGGACCTCGACATCGGGCGGTGGATCGCCGACTACCCCGACGCCGATACGTTCATCTACGGAATCCTCCATTCACGCGACGGGAGCCTCGGCCGTTTTGTGGGCCGGCCGGACCTCGATTCCCTGGCCGAGCGCGGACGCACCGAAGCCGACCCGGGGGTCCGCGACGGCGTGTATCGCGAAGTGGAGGACATCGTCCTGCGGGAGAGGCTGCTCCACCCGTTGTTCCACGAACAGGTCTATCGGTTCGCGCGCCCCGAGGTCGAGGGCCTTGCCGTGAGCCTCTCGGCTCCGCACGTGGACTATGCGAACCTCAGGGTTCGAGACTGACGATGATCGGGACGAAACTCGCCGAGCGATACGAGATCCTCTCCGAGCTGGGGCGCGGAGGAATGGGCGTCGTCTACCGCGCCAAGGATCCCGTCCTCAACCGCGAGGTCGCGGTCAAGCTCATCCCGCCCGGAAATCTGACGAAGGACGCCGAAGAACGCTTCCAGCGCGAAGCCCAGATCGTCGCCCAGATGGACCACCCGTCCATCGTGCCGATCTACGACCTCGGGAGACACGAGGGCTCGCTCTTTTTCGTCATGCCGGTTCTCGCGAACACGAACCTCAGGCAGCTCCTCCGCGAAGGCTCCCTGAAGCTCGGCGACGTTCTCGACGTGGGGATGCAGGTCGCCGACGCCCTCGACTACAGCCACGCCCGGGGCATCGTCCATCGCGACATCAAGCCCGAGAACATCATGACGTCGCGCGACGACGCGGGTCATATGCGCGCGCGCGTCATGGACTTCGGCCTCGCGCTCGCGACGACAGAGGACCGCCTCACGAAGACGGGAACGCTCGTCGGGACCGTCGTCTACTTCAGCCCGGAGCAGGTCACGTCGCGGTCATTCGACGGTCGCTCGGACGTCTACGCGCTCGGGACGGTCCTCTACGAATGCCTCGCGGGCGAGCCGCCCTTCGCGGGCGAGGTGCAGGCCGTCCTCTATCGCATCGTCCA
Organism: Thermoanaerobaculia bacterium; assembly: GCA_038214715.1. GTDB lineage: Bacteria > Acidobacteriota > Thermoanaerobaculia > UBA5066 > UBA5066 > Fen-183. The sequence goes on from JBBQRP010000016.1 coordinate 13,255, forward strand.
CGAGCTGCCGCAGTCGATGCGGACGCTCGGCGCCGACGTGAGCGAAGAGCTCGAGGCCGCGGTCCTCCAGTGCCTCGCGAAGGATCCCGAGAAGCGTCCGAAGCGCGCCGCCCACCTCGCCGAGGCCCTGAGGCGCTATCGGAGCAAACTTCACGACGAGGATTTCGGGAGGTCCGTCGTCTTCACGGCCAGCCGGATGCTGCCACGCCCGGCCGCAGCGGCGCCGTTCATCGGGCGTGAGAAGGAAATGGCCGAGCTCCAGCGCCGTCTCCACGCGGCCATCGCGGGCGAGTGCGAGTTCGTCCTTCTCGCGGGAGAGCCCGGGATCGGGAAGAGCCGCCTCGTGGACGAGCTCAAGAGTCTCGCGCGCGCCCGCAAGATCCGCGTCCTGGCTGGCCGCTTCGTGGAGCACGACCGTGCGTTCGCGCATCAGGGCTTCTGCGAGCTGATCCAGGACTACTTCCGGTCCAAGGACGCGGGGCTCTCGGAATCGGCGCGACCGGATTTTTCCGATCTCGCCGGCGATCTGCTTGCCCTCTTCCCCGTCCTATCCGAGATCGGCGAGCTGCGCGCGGCGGCGAGCAGCGATTCGGGCGCCGTCAAGACGGTGGACCGCAAGGCCGAGGACAAGATCGCGATCTTCGAGCTCATCGCACGCACCCTGACGCGGATCGCAGGCGGCAAGCCGCTGCTTCTCGCCCTCGAGGAGCTCCACGGCGCCCAGCTCTCGATCGAGGCGCTGCAGTACGTGGTGCGCCGCCTCGGCCCGACGCCCACTCTCATCGTCGGCACGTACCGTCAGACCGAGGTCGACAAGCGGCATCCCCTCGTCAAGCTCTTCGAGTCTTTCCGGGGCGATCCACGCTTCGTGGCTCTCACGCTCGGGCCTCTGACGCCGTCCGAGCACCGCGCCCTCGTGGAGCTCGCGGCAGGCGGCGGAAAGCTATCGGACGACCTCGCGGGACGCCTTTTGGCGGCCACGGAAGGGAACCCCCTCTTCACGAAAGAGCTCGTGAGGTCCCTCCTCGATTCGGGCGGGATAGCGCGCGACGACTCCGGTGCCCTGAATCTCTCGGGAGCGATGGGGCTCTCCTCCGACGCGCTGCCCGAGACGATCCAGCAGGCGGTCGAGGCGCGCATCGAGCGCCTCCCGGAAGAGGTTCGCGACGTGCTCTCGATCGCGTCCGTCCTCGGGAAGAGCTTCGAGTTCAAGGATCTCGAGTCGATCGCGGACGACGCGAAGGGGCTCGACGAGGCGATCGACAAGCTCGTGAAGGAAGGCCTCCTCGAGGAAGAGCGCGAGTCCCGCGGGGACCGCCTCACGTTCGCGAGCGGCATCGTGCGCGACGTCCTCTACGGCGCTCTCTCCCGCCGTAAACGCCGCACGCTCCACCGCACGTATGCGGACCTCCTCGAGAAGAGGCACCAGGGCCGGCTCGACCGCATCTACCCCGATCTCGTCCATCACTTCTCGGAGGGCGACGTGCCCGAGAAGGCCGTCGCTTACAGCCTCAAGCTCGCGAAGAAGGCCCTCGACGCCTTCAGCCCCGAGGAGGCCGCACGTGTCGCGAAAACGGCTCTCGACTACCTCGGGGACGAGGAGTGGGAGGGCGAGAAGGTGCTGGAGGGCGACGCACGCCTCTTGCTCGCCCAGGCCTCGCGTCTCTCGGGCCATGCCGACGCGGCCCTCCGCGAAGCCGAGGCCGCCGCGAAGATCTTCGACCGCGAGAAGCAGCCTGGACGCGCGATCGAGTCGATTCTCTTCGCCGCGGACACGGCGTGGAACGGGCGCAGGGTCGAGGAAGCGCGGCGGCTCGTCGAGCGCGGCATCGAAGCGGCAGCGTCCACACACGACACCGTGCATCTCCCCAGGCTCCTCTCCCTCGCGATCACGGTCGCGAACCTGCGCGGCGACTACGCCCGCGCGGCGGCCTACGCCGCGCAGCTCGAGCGCTTCGGCGGCGAGACGAAGGGCGGCACGGAGGTGTTCGCGTCCGGGGGCCGCCTCGTCGTCGCGATGACGAACCCCATCGCGGCGACCGAGCCCGCGCTCCGGCACATCGTCGAGGAGACCGAAGTCCTCGCGACCGTGTTCGAGACCCTGCTCACGACCGACGCCGACGGCCAGCTCGTTCCGGCTCTCGCCGACGAGTGGACGCTCCTCGACGGAGGCCGGGCGGCGCGCCTTCGCCTGCGGCAGGGCGTGCTCTTCTCGGACGGGACTCCTCTGACGGCCGGGGTCGCGAAGACGTCTCTCGAGCGTGCGATCCGGATCCGCCCCGACGGCATTCCGGCCGCCCTCGCTTCCATCCGGGGAGCGGCCGCTCACCGCAAGGGAGAGGCCGGAGACGTCGAGGGCATCCGAGCCGTATCGGACGACCGTCTGGAGTTCGATTTTCTCGAGCCCCTCCCGATCTTCCCGGCGCTTCTTCCGGACGTCCTGACGGCGATCGTACGCGTCTCTCCCGCGGGTGGAGGATCGGAAGAAGCGGTCGGGACAGGTCCCTTCGTCGTCTCCCGGCGGACGCCGGACCGCCTCGTCCTCGAGAGAAACCCGCATCACTGGAAAGAGCGCGCGCGCCTCGACGGCCTCGAGTTCCGCACGGGGATGAGTGCTTCCGCGATCGTGTCCGGCCTCCGCTCAGGCGAGATCGAGCTCGCGCGGGACCTTTCGCCGCAGGACCTCGACGCCGTCCTCCGGGACTCGCGCCTCCGTGCGGGGCTCGTCGAGACCCCGAAGAAAGGCACGTACTTCGCGCTCTTCAACACGAACAGCGCCCTCGGCGGAAGCCCCGCCCTCCGGCGGGCTCTCGCGGGCGTGACGCGCAGCCAGGATTTCGTCTGGGCCGCCCTCGGCAGGTTCGCCGTGCCCGCGACCGGCATCCTGCCGCCGGGAATCCTGGGACACGACGCGGGCCGGCGGAGGCCGCTCCTCGCACACGGCGCCGCACTCGCCCTCCTGAAGAGCGCGGGACTGCCGACTCCCCTGCGCCTCACGGCCGCGGTTCATCCGATTCTCTCCGACCGGCACAAGGCGCTCACGGCGGCCCTCTTCGCGATCTGGAAGGAGCTCGGCGTCGAGGTCACCCCGTCGACGTCCGACATGAAGGGATACCTCGATGCCCAGGCACGCGGCAGCGCGGACCTCCTGATCGGCCGCTGGATGGCGGACTACGAGGATCCCGACGATTTCACGTACGCGCTCTTTCATTCGGCCGGCGGCCACATGCGGACGTTCTTCTCGTCGAAAGAGACCGACCAGATCGCGGAAGATGCGCGCATCGAGGGCCGCCCCGCGGTCCGCGAAGGCCTCTATCGGAAGTTCGAGAGCTTTCTCCTCGAAAATGGAGTCCTGATCCCGCTCTTCCACGAAGTCGACTATCGGATCGCCGCCGCGGGCGTGCTCGGCGTCGCCCTGCGCAGCAGCCCGCCGTTTCTGAACTACCCCGAGATCGGGAAGTCCAGCGCGCCGGAGACGCAGACCGGCCACGAGTGGGGCGGCGGCGTCCTCCAGATTCCCGTCGGCGGTGTCATGACGGACCTCGACCCCGCCTCGATGGCCACGTTCGAGCAAGCCGAGACGATTCCGCTCGTGTTCGAGACGCTCACGCGCGACGTCGAGGGTGGCCGCGTGGTTCCCTGGCTCGCGTCCGAGGTGATTCCCGAGGAGGGCGGCCAACGTTTCCGCTTCCGCCTGCGCCGGGGCGTACGCTTTCACGACGGGCGAGGCCTCTCCGCGCGCGACGTCCGCTACTCCTTCGAGCGAGTCCTCCAGAAGGCGACGAGCGGCCGGTTCCTTCTCTCTCCGATCCGCGGCGCCCAGAACCTCATCGACGGAACGGCCGCCGATCTCGAGGGGTTCCACATCGTCTCTCCCTCGGAGTTCGTGATCGAGCTCGAGAAGCCGCTGTCGTTCTTTCCCGTCCTCATGTCGTGGCCGGGCGCGGGAATCGTCCCCGAAGGAACGGGCGAGATGGAGGACAGCTGGCGAAATGGCTCCGTCGGAACCGGGCCCTACCGCCTCGTGGCGTTCGAGCGAGGCCGGCGCCTGGAGCTGGAGCGGAATCCTTCCTATTGGCGGGAGGGCTTCCCCAAGAACGAGGGCCTCGTGTTCCGGTTCGGCGTTCCTCCCGAGGAGATCCGGACCGAGTTCCTCGCGGGGCGCCTGTCGCTCGCGTCCGATCTCCTCCCCGGCGACGCCGAGGCGCTTCGGCAGGATCCGCGCTTCCGCGCGACCTACCGTGAGAGCCCGAGCCTCGTCACCTACTTCGTCGCCTTCAACGTCAATCACGGGGCCTTCGCGGACGCACGGGCGCGCCGCGCGGTCGCGCAGGGGTTCGACGCCGCGACGATCGTGAGGCGCACTCTCGGACGGCACGCGATTTCCGCGAACGGCCTCATCCCTCCCGGGCTCCTGGGGTACGTCTCCAAGCCGCGAACATGGCCTCAGAACGCGTCGCAGGCCTCGGGAGCGCACACCGTCTCGCGCGAGATGAACGAGGTCACAGCGGTCGTCAATCCCGTCATGTTCGGGGAGTTCGGCGCGTTCACGAAGGACCTCATGCAGGCTTTCCGCGAAATGGGCTACGGCATTCGGGTCGTGAACAAAACGATGGCGGAATTCATGGACGCCCAGCAGACGGCCCCGACGGAAATCTCGATCGGCCGCTGGGTCGCCGACTACCCGGACGCCGACACGTTCGCGCAGGGCGTCCTTCACTCGCGGGAGGGGATCCTCGGACGATTCTGTGGCGTAGCCCAGATCGACGCGCTCGCCGAGCGCGGGCGAAACGAGATCGACCCCCGGACGCGCGAGTCGATCTATCGGGAGGTCGAGGACATCGTCGCGAAGGACGGGCTTCTCATCCCGCTCTTCCACGAACAGGTCTACCGGTTCGCGCGCCCCGAAGTGGAGGGCTTGACGCTCGGTTTCGGGCAGCCGGCCGTCCAGTACGAGAGGCTGACGATCCGGACCTGACCCGCAGGACCCGACCGGCTCTAATCGACTCGGGTCGCGGCGGGCGCGGGGACTGTGTCGGCCGCCGCATAGCCCTCCGCCTCGTGCCCGCCGTGGTACTCGCCGGGATTCGGGCGGCGGATCTGCGACTGCGGGACCACGCGGTCGCGCCTCAGCCCGCGGAAATCCTCGAGAGATTTCCAGCCGCGGTGCGCGTTCTTCTCGAGGAATGCGGCCATCCCGTCCTTGAGCGTGCGGATCACGTTCGGGCCGATCGCGTGGTCCAGCATCGCCGCCGTGCACACTTGAACGGTCCCACAGCCGAGGAGGAAGTAGTTGAGGGCGTGCGTGAAGTCCGAGATGCCGCCGATTCCAGAAAACGACTTCTCGGGAAACGCGTGCGTCAGCTGGGCCATCTTCGCGAGCGCGAGCGGGAGGATCGCGGGACCGCCGAGGCCGCCCGAAGACGTGTAGCCGTCCACGTTGATCTCGAAATCGAGCGTCTCGGGATCGACGAGCGGAATCGACGGGAACGTGTTCGAGGAGGTGATCGCGTCCGCGCCGCCCCGAAACGCCGCGCCCGCCTCGACGGCGATGTCAGTCGTCGAGGGCGTCAGCTTCGTCCAGACGGGAACCTTCGAGACCTCCTTGACGGCCTTCGTGACGATCGACGTGAGGCCGCTCGACTTCCCGATGTTCGAGCCCATGTCGTCGCGGTCCATGTGCGGGCACGAGAAGTTCAGCTCGAGGGCGTCCACGCCCTCGTCCTGGCACGTCTTCGCGAGCAGCTGCCAGTTGTGCAATTCCTTGTCGTTCCCCGAGCCGGCCATGATCGAGGCGACGAGAATCTTCGACGGATGCGCCTTCTTGATGCGCGAGAGGCGTCCGACCCACCAGTCCATCGGCTTGTCCGAAATGAGCTCCCAGTTCCAGGAGGAATGGAGCACGGAGTCCGGCCGCGCCTTCATCGAGATCCGGGGCGACGTCGCGTCCGTCCTCAGGAACTTCGTCTTCGCGCCCGCGACGTTCACGACCGGATGAAGGCCGATCGTCTTCGTGACGACCCCGCCCCAGCCGGCCTCGAAGGCCCGCATGATGTTCGTGTCGGATTCCGTCGGCGGAGCGGATGCGAGAAGGAAAGGATTCTCGAATCGAATACCGGTGAAGACGACCGAGAGGTCGGCGCTCATGTGCTCCTCCGAGGTTCGAGTCCGAAAGCTCAGCGTCAGGATAGGACGAATCACGCATGAAGGCGAGCCACGGAAGTATCGCTGCGGTACGATTGCACCTCCACATGAACGTACGAGCCGGGGAGATCGTCCACGCCGACGGGCGTGTCGAGCTGGCGGACGCGTCCGCGCTCCGCGGGAGCGCTCTCTACAACGAAGACCTCGCGCCGGTTCCTGTCGTGAGACGGACGTGGACGACCTACAACTACGCGGCCCTCTGGATCTCCATGGCGCACTGCATCCCGACGTACATGCTCGCCTCGGGCCTCATGAACAGCGGGATGAGCTGGAAGCAGGCGCTCTTCACGATCCTTCTCGGCAACACGATCGTCCTCGTCCCCATCCTCCTCAACTCGCATCCCGGCACGAAATACGGCATCCCGTTCCCCGTCTTCGCGCGCGCCGCGTACGGCACGGCCGGCTCGAACCTGCCCGCCCTCATGCGGGCTCTCGTCGCCTGCGGCTGGTTCGGCATCCAGGCGTGGATCGGCGGCGAGGCACTTCACACCTTCTTCGCGGCCGTGTTTCCCGGCTGGCCGGCGCTCCTCGGCGCGGGCTTCTCGGGCCACACGACGACCGAGTGGCTCTCGTTCCTGATGTTCTGGGGGCTGAACGTCCTCATCATCTATCGAGGCATGGACCTACTCCGGAAGGTCGAGAACTGGGCCGCGCCGTACGTCCTTGTCGTCACGATCATCCTCCTCGTGTGGGCAGTGAACAGGGCGAACGGCCTCGGACCGCTCCTCGCGCAGCCCGGAAAGTTCCGCACGTTCGCGGAGTTTTTCCCGGTCTTCGTCCCGTCGCTCACGGCGATGATCGGCTTCTGGGCGACGCTGTCCCTCAACATGCCCGACTTCACGCGCTTCGGACGTAGCCAGAAAGAGCAGATCTTGGGGCAGGTCGTGGCCCTGCCGACGACGATGTTCGCTTTTGCAGCCATGGGCGTCCTCATCACGAGCGCGAGCGCGATCATCTTCGGCGAGGCGATCTGGGACCCGGTCAAGCTCGTCGGCAAGTTCAAGGATCCCTGGGTTGTCGCGATCGCGATGTTCTCCGTCGTCGTCGCGACGCTCGCCGTCAACATCGCCGCGAACGTCGTCTCCCCCGCGAACGACTTCGCGAATCTCCTTCCCCGCCGCATCAGCTTCAAGACGGGGGGCCTCATCACGGGCCTCATCGGAATTGCGATGCAGCCCTGGCGGCTACTCGCGGACCCGAAGGGCTACATCTTCACGTGGCTGCTCGGGTATTCAGGGGGACTCGGCTCCATTGCGGGCGTCCTCATCGCGGACTACTGGATCGTGAGGAAGAGATCGCTGAATCTGAGAGCCCTCTACCTGAAAGACGGGGCCTACGGCGGCTGGAACCAGGCCGCCGTCGCCGCGACCGTCGCGGGCTGCTTCCTCGCGTGGGGAGGCCTCGTGATCCCGATGCTCCGGCCCCTCTACGACTACGCCTGGTTCGTGGGTTTCTTCTCGGCCGGCGGCCTCTACGTAATCCTCATGCGTGTCCGGCCGCTCCAACCCAACTAGCGGCGGGCTTCTTGCTTTCCCGAGGCGTATGCGTCAACACGGCGTGGCCGCCGCCCTCCTCCTCCTCTTCACCTTCAAAGAGCATCTTTCAACTGGCTCCCCCGAAGACGGCTCCGCCCGCCTGGCGGCGCTGCTCTCGTCGCGCCACTCCGCGATCGAGGAGATGAAAGCCGGGCTCGCGGCCGGCGCGTCGCGGCCCGAGTGGATGCGGTTGCGTGCCTCGATCGACGCCCTCGCCCACCAGCGCGACGCCGCGTGGTCCGGCCTCTACTGGCACACCGACCTGGCCGAGGCCCTCGCGGCCGCGAAGCGAGAAGGCAAGCCGGTCCTGTCCCTGCGCCTCCTCGGCAGCCTCGAGGACGAGCTCAGCTGCGCAAACAGCCGCTTCTTCCGCACTGCGCTCTATGCGAACACCGCGATCTCGGACGACCTGCGCCGGAACTGGATCCTCCACTGGGAGTCCGTCCGGCCCGTCCCGATCGTCACGATCGACTTCGGTGACGGACGCACGCTTGTCCGCACGATCACGGGCAACAGCCTCCACTACGTGCTCGACGCTGAGGGACACGCGACGGACGTCATTCCAGGGCTTTGGGGGCCCGGGGATTTTCTTAGAATGATCAAAGCAATGCGGGAGACCGCAGATCCCGCGCATGGTCGAAATTCCCCTTTCAAAGAAAATCCTCTCTTCTCCCTTTCCAAAGCAAGTATTCCTTCCTCCTTTTCTCTCGACGCCAACAGCGTCTCTCTGATGCGCGCCAAGTCGCCGCACATGAACGAAGCCGCATTTGGCCGCATGGTGTCCGCCTTCGAGCGCTCTCTTGCCGAGGACACGCGGCGAAACGTCGGCCTTCGCGCCACGATTCTGCCGTGGCTGCCGGGCGCGTCGCTGCCCGCGCTGACGGAGCGCATCTACCGCGAAGCGTTCCTGACGCCGCGGTCGGATCCGTGGCTGGGGCTCGTGACACCCGACGTGTATGTTGCGATCGAAGGCGACCCTGTTCCCACCGCGGGTGCGCCCCCGGCGATGAACGCCGGCGCGCTCGCCGCCTCCAAGATGATCGTCGAAAAGGCGCTTCTCGCCAGAGTCGTGACGCCCGGCCGCTGACTGCCGCCTAGAATCGCGCCATGCGATTCAAAGCCGTCCTTCTCGCGTCTCTGCCCGCGCTCCTTCTCGCCGTCGGCCGCGCTCCCGCAGCCGACGACCTTGCCACCACGGTCTCGCGCATGGCGCGCGTTGGCTCGTCGCGTTCGCCCGCCTTCTCGCCCGACGGACGGACCCTCGCCTTCGTCTCGAATCTCAGCGGCGTGCCGCAGGTCTGGACCATGCCCGCGACCGGCGGGTGGCCCGTGATGGTGACGTCCTTCGACGACCCCGTGGGCGGCATCGAATGGTCGCCCGACGGGAAATGGATCGCGTTCAGCCTCGCCCCAGGCGGCGGGATGAACGTGCAGGTCTACCTCGTGAAGCCGGACGGAACGGGTCTGCGCCGCCTGACGGACGGCGGCAAGGAGACGAACCGCCTCGGTCGATTTCGCCACGACGGCCACAAGCTCGCGCTCGGGTCGAATCGGCGCACTGGACCGGCGATCGACGCGTACCTCTTCGACACGGAAACGGGCGTGCTCGAGCTCTCGACGGAGAACCCCGGCCTCGGCGGATACGACGATCTCTCGCGCGACGGAAAGTGGGCGCTCCTGAATCGTCTGCGCTACCGGGGCAGCAACGACCTCTTCCTCGTGAACCTCGCGACAAAAAAGGGAACGCTCCTCACACCCCACGACGGACCCGGGTCATATTCCGGGGCGTTCGCGCCAGACGGGAGCGGCATCTGGCTTTCTTCGAATGGAGATCGGGACAAGGTCGCATTCGCTCACATTGCAATCTCGAAGGAGGGCAGGCCGGGTCCGATCGAAATAGTCGCGGCGCGCGAAGACGCCGAGCTGTCGTCGTTCGCCTTGAATGACGCGGGGGACACGGCGGCCCTCGTCTGGAACGTGGCGGGGCGATCCGAGCTGGCGTTCGAAGACTTGACCGGAAAGAGAATGAGGACCGGGCCGAAGCTACCGGGAGACGTAGCCTCGGGTCTCACGTGGTCAAAGGACGGCAAGAGGCTCGCTCTGACAGTATCGAGCGCCACGGCGCCGGCAAATATTTTCATATTCGAAGCAAATCTCTCCCCTTCTTCGTCGGCGCCGTTCCTGAGGGTCACCGACAGCCCGCACCCCGGTGTCGATCTCGCGACGCTCGTCTCGCCGAAGCTCCTGAAGTTCAAGGCCCAGGACGGCGAACCGCTCTCGGGCTGGCTCTATCGGGCGCGCGGCGCGAAGGGGCCGGGGCCGATCGTCCTGTCCTTCCACGGCGGCCCCGAGGGTCAGGAAGTCCCGTCCTTCCGGGCGGACTACCAGGCGCTCGTATCGGCCGGCATTTCGGTCTTCGCGCCGAACGTGCGCGGATCGTCCGGGTTCGGCAAGCGCTTCGTGAACCTCGACAACGGCGCGCTCCGCGTCAACGGCGTCAAGGACATCGTCTCGTGCGTCGACGCGGTCGTGAAGTCTGGCGTGGCCGATCCGAAGCGCGTCGGCATCATGGGCGGCTCCTATGGCGGGTACATGACGATGGCGGGCCTCGCGGAGTATCCGGAGCTTTTCGCGGCCGGCGCGAACCTCTTCGGCGTCGTGAACTTCCGGACGTTCTTCAAGCACACCGAGCCCTGGATGGCGGCCATCTCGAAGATCGAATACGGCGATCCGGACACCGAAGGCGCCATGCTCGACCGGCTCTCGCCGCTCTCGAAGGTTGATCGCGTCACCGCGCCGACGCTCGTCCTCCACGGCGCCAACGACACGAACGTCCCCGTCATCGAGGCCGAGCAGGTCGTCGCGAGCCTGAAGAAGCGGAACATTCCCGTCGAATACGTTCTCTTCCCAGACGAGGGTCACGGCTTCCAGAAGCTCCCGAACCGGATCCGCTCGACGACCGCGATCGTCGAGTGGTTCACGAAGTGGCTGGTGGCGCCGCGCGCATGAACATGCTCTGGTGAAGCGCCGGATCGCGGCGAACTATGGAGCCGGGGCCGGCCGTACGTCGAACGTCGAGTCGGGGATCGCCTTCTTCTCGTAGTCGAGATACTCGACGACCGTCGTGCCCGTCCGGAGCGTATCCACGATCGTCATCTTCGAGAGCGAGAGGACGCCGTGAATCGGGCGGTACTCGTCGAAGGTCGTATCCCGCGCGGTCTTCCCCGAGGCCACGAGGAACACAGCCTTCCGGTAGAGGTTCTCCTTCTCGTCGATCCAGACACGCACGACCGGATAGGACGGGTTCTTTCCCGCCTTCGCCGCCAGCCGTAACACCACGCATTTCCTTCCGTCCAGCACGTCCGTCCGCTCCACGACCGCGTCGTAGTCCTCGGCAAAACGCGTGCGCGACATGTCCGCGGCCGAGAACCCGCCCTCCAGCCGGTGGCTCTTGGGCACGCGGATCGGGTTCCTGGTGTTCGGAAGCAGAAGCCACACGTCGTCGCCCACCTGCACGACGGACTTCCCGGCGTCGCCGGGCGTCGTGAAACGGATGCGCGACTTGTCATGACCCTTGGCCTCGACGGTAAACGTCCCGCTCGCGGGCGGCGCGCCGGGCTTCGTCGTCGTCACGCGCAGCGAGAGAACGACCTCCGGCCAGGCATCCTTGACGCGGTCCGCGCGGCGCAGGAGCGCCGCGGGATCCTGGGCGAGGGTTTTGCTGGACGTCAGAAGAGCGAGGGACAGGAGAAAGAGAGACTTGCTTAGAAAGTGAAGAGGGAATCGGCGTGCCGTGATCATTTCGCACACGCGCATCATTCGCATCGCGCCGAGGCGCCCAATATCCATTCTAAGAAGATCCCGCCTTCCTCTTGTTCTCTCCCTAAACATGCCCGAGCGCCTCCACCGGATTCAGCCGTGCCGCGCGGCGCGCGGGCCACCACGCGGCGATGAGGAGCGTGACAGACATGACCGCGAAGCCCAGTCCGTACGCGAGCGGGATGAAGTCGACGTGCAGCGGATTCCCGTGAGTTCCCCCCGGCGGAGGAGGCAGCATGATCCCGGACGCGTTCAGGATGACCCGCAGGACGAACGAGAGCGCGGCTCCGACGGCCGAACCGACGACGCCCATGAGCAGGCCTTCGAGGAGAAAGATCGTCCGGACCTGCCCACGCTCCATTCCGATCGCGAGGAGCGTCCCGATTTCGCGGGTTCTCTCGAAGACCGACATCGTCATCGTGTTGGCGGTCGCGAGGATCACGACCGTGGAGAGGACGAGGCCCATGAAGAAGAAGATCGCGACATAGAGAAGCTTCACCTGCTTGTAGAACGCCGCGGTCTCGAGCCAGGTCTTCACGACGACGGGCCGGCCCGCTGCCGCGAGCTCGGCCGCGACGTCCCGCGAGGCCGCGTCGACGTCGGCGCCTTCCTTCAGGAGTACGACGAGCGTGTTCGCCTTCCCTTCGGCCTTGAGGAGCCTCGCGGCGGATCGGTACGGCAGGAAAAGAAGGCGGTCGTCGATCTCCTTGATCGGATACGAGAGGATCGCGGCGACGCCTGCGTCCACCGCGTTGAGGCCGCCGTCCGGAGTCGTCGTCATCACCGTGACGAGGTCGCCCACCTTCGCGCCGATCGCGCGCGCGAGGCCCGAGCCGAGCATGACGTCGTCCGCGTCGGGATTTGCGAAGAACGCGCCGGAAACGACCGTGTCCGACGCGAGCGAGGCGCCACGCTCGAGCGCGGGGATCGTGCCGGTCCCGAGGTACGCCGCGCTCTTGTCGCCCTTCACGACGAGCCCGAAGAACGAGAGCTTCGGCATGGACTGCGCGACGCGCGCGTCCTTCGCGAGAAGCGCAGAGAGGCCCTGCCAGTCATCGAGGAGGATGACGGAGGCCTCGTCGTCCGTCTTGCCGGCCGCTTTTGGATCGAGCAGCCGCAAGTGCCCGCCCGTGGCCCGGATCGTGGCGGTCTTCAGCGACGTGAACGTCTGGGACACGAAGCCCGCCGTCATCGTGACGGCGACGAAGCCGACGACGACGATCGAGCCCGTCAGGAACGTCCGGCGGCCGTGCCGGCGAAGGTTCCGTGCTGCGAGCCGCACCCAGCGGCTCATGCCCGGACTCCGGAGGAAACCGTCGCCACGCGCTCGTCTGCGGCGATGCGCCCGTCCTCGAGGCGGATTCGCCGTTCGGCGCGCTCGACGATTCGGGGGTCGTGGCTCGAGAACAGGAAGGCGACCCCGCGCGCGCGGTGAACCTCCTCGAAGAGATCGAGGAGAAGCTTTGCGGTCTCGGAGTCGAGGGAGGCCGTCGGCTCGTCCGCGAGGATGAGGACCGGCTCCCCCACGAGGGCCCGGGCGACCGCGACCCGCTGCCTCTGCCCGCCCGAGAGGGCGTCCGGCCTCCGGTTTTCGAGGCCGGCGAGGCCCACGGCGGCGAGTGCGGAGCGGGCGCGAGCGGCGCATTCGCTCTCGGGCAGCCCGCGGATCCAGAGCGCGAGCGCGACGTTCTCCTCCGCTGAGAGGACGGGCACGAGCTGGTGAGCCTGGAACACGAACCCGAGCCTCTCTCGCCGGACGCGCGAGCGCTCGCGCTCGTCGAGTCCCGACACGTCCTTTCCGTCGAAGATCAGGGTTCCCGAGTCCGGAAGGTCGAGGAGGCCGAGAAGGTTCAGGAGAGTCGTCTTCCCGCTGCCCGAGGGTCCCGCGAGGACCGCGAACTCCCCCGGCTCGAGGACGAGCGACGCGTCCGACACGCCCACGACGCGTTCCGCGCCGAGGCGATAGACCTTCGTCAGGCCGCGGGCCTCGAGGATCGGCACGCCGGGAGTATAGGGGCCTCAGTCGCGCGCGAGCCGCCGCGCATCGGCGAGGAGCCTGTCCACGCTCGCGCTCTCGAATCCGTCGTAGTAGCCGCGGATCTCCCTCCTCGCGTCCACGAGGACGAAGCGGTTGGAATGGAGGATCGGCTCGGGATCGCCCGCGCGGCCGTCCAGGACCGCGAGCTTGAATCCGTCTCCCGCGAGCGCGCGCACGGCCGGGCGGTCGCCCCGGAGGAACGTCCAGCGCTCCGGGTCCGCCCGGTGCTGGCGCGCGTACGTCGCGAGGTCGGCGAGGCTATCGTGCTCCGGGTCGACGTCGAAGGACACGAAACGGATCGCCTTCTCGTCCTTCAGCGACGACGCGAGCGCCGCCATCCGCTCGGACATCACCGGACAGTACCCGCCGCAGCGCGTGAAGATGAAGTCGGCGACCCAGGCCTTCCCCTCGAGATCCCGCGCGGCGACGCCGAGACCGCGCTCGGACACGAACGCGAAATCGGGCACGCGCCCCATCTTCGGAAGCTCGGGCGCGCGGCCGCGGCTCATGAACGCGTAGACGAGCTGGTGCAGGCCCAGCATGCCGAGGAGGACGGCGGCGCCGACGCCGGCGAGCCGGAGCCCTTTCACGGCGCGGGGGCGACGATCGGCGCGGACGCCGTCTTCACGTCGGCGAGGAGCTCTTTCCCGTCGATGCCCGCGCCGACGTACGTCGCGACGATGCGCCCCGACCGGTCGAGCACGTTCGTCTGGAACCCGTGGAAGATGTCGCCCTTCTTGTCCCGGCCCACGCTCACGCCCCAGTCCTGGATCACCTTGTCGATTTCCGCCTGCGTCCCCGTGAGGAACGTGACCTCGCGCGGCGAGAGGTGGTTTTCCACCATGTGCGCCTTCAGCGTGGCGGGGGTGTCAACGACCGGGTCGAAGGACACCGCGAGGACCTGGGGGCGGTCCTTTCCTGAGCGGCCCTTCCCCGCCTTCCGCGCGGCCTCGATGCACTCGTCCACGACGAGCGGGCAGGCTCCGGGACAGCTCGTGAAGATGAACGTCACGAGGAGCGGGCGGCCCGCACCGTCCTTCGAGAGCGTGAAGGGCTTCGCGTCCTGCGTGAGGAGCGTGAAGTCGGGAGCGGTCCTGTTCTCTCCGTCGACGCGGGTCGCATGCGTCACGCTGGATTGGCCAGCGGCGGGAGACGTAATGGCGAGGAAGGCGAGAACGGGCAGGCCACCTCTCATGAGGCCTTCGCCGGCTTCTCGCCCGCCGCGGCTGCCCTGAGGTCCTCCACGAGCTCCTTCGCTTCCCAGTCGTTGCCCCGGCGCATCGAATAGAGCGTCCCATCGGGCGCGATGACCGCGGTCGCGAGGCTGTGTACGAACTGCTCGCCCGTCTTCAGGTACGTGAGGCCGAAGAAGCCCGCAAATTCCTTGATGTTCTCGAGTGTCCCGGTCGCGAAGCGCCAGTGGCCGGGAACGACGTCCGGCACGCCTTTCAGGAACGGCTCGCGGAACGCCTTCAGCACGGCGGGCGTGTCGAAAGCGGGGTCGAAACTTACGGAGAGGAGCCGCGTCTTCGCGTAGAGCTTCGGGTCCGCCGCGAGGAGGCGCTCCACTTCCGAGAAGTTGAGATTCATGCGCGGGCAGAAGTCCGGCAACGGGCAGCGCGTGAAGATGAACGTCACCGCGACGGCCTCGCCCTTGAAGTCGGGGAGCGAGAACGCCTTCCCATCCTGGTCGACGAGTCGGGTTCGAGGCGCGGCGTCGCCCGGCTTTCCGTAAGGCCCGGCCGCGGGGATCGTCTCGACAACGGGAGTACCCGGCGGCCGCGAGACGACGATCCCCTCGAGATGGGAGCTGCGCACCCCCACGAGAAGCTTCGCCTCGACGGTGTCGCCGGGCTTCAGGTCGTCGAGGATCTTCTTCTCGTCGACCGCGAAGGGCATCGTCATCGCGTCCATGTAACCGGGCACGGCCTCGTGCTTCAGCGTGACCTTCCCGCCCGCCCGGTCCACGGACACGACGACGCCCTTGAGCGGATACGGCTTCTCCGTGGGTCCCTTCCGACACGCGGCGGCGAAGACGAATGCGGCGAGCGCGGCGAAGAACCGGACCTTTCCCATGGGCCTCACCATCCGAGGACGTACGCGAACATGAGCGGCGCCACGATCGTGGCGTCCGACTCGATGACGAAGCGCGGGGTCTTCTCGCCGAGCTTGCCCCACGTGATCTTCTCGTTCGGGACGGCGCCGCTGTAGCTGCCGAGGCTCGTCGTCGAGTCGCTGATCTGGCAGAAGTAGGCCCAGAGGGGGATGTTTTCGCGGCGGAGGTCCTGGTGGAGCATCGGCACGACGCAGATCGGGAAGTCGCCCGCGATGCCGCCGCCGATCTGGAAGAAGCCGACGGGCGACACCGGAGCCGTCGCCGTGTACCACTCGGCGAGGGACGCCATGTACTCGATGCCCGTCCGTACGGTGTGGACGTTCTTGATCTCCTTCTCGATGCAGTGAGCCGCGAAGATGTTTCCGAGGGTCGAGTCCTCCCAGCCCGGGACGAACATCGGCAGATTCCGCTCAGCCGCTGCGAGGAGCCAGGAGTCCTTCGGGTCGATCTGGTAGTGCTCCTTCAGCTTCCCCGAGAGGAGGATCCGGTACATGAATTCGTGGGGAAAGTAGCGTTCGCCCGCGCGGTCCGCGGCCGTCCACTCGTCGAGGACGGCGCGCTCGATCCGGCGGATCGCCTCCTCCTCGGGAATGCACGTGTCCGTGACGCGGTTCAGGTGCCGCGCGTGGAGCGCGGTCTCCTCCGCGGGGCTCAGCTCGCGGTAGTGCGGGATGCGCACGTAGTGGTCGTGCGCGACGAGGTTGAAGACGTCCTCCTCGAGGTTCGCCCCCGTGCAGGTGATGGCGTGGACCTTCCCCTGCCGGATCATCTCGGCGAGGGAGAGCCCGATCTCGGCCGTGGACATCGCCCCGGCCATCGTCAGGAACATCTTTCCGCCGCCCGCGAGGAGCGTCTTCCAGGCTTCGGCCGCGTCGACGACCGTCGCGGAGTTGAAATGGCGGAAGTGGTGCTTTACGAAGGAAGTGATCGTCATAGTGTCGGAGCATAGGAAGAAGATGCGAGGACGACAAGCGCGATCCCTTAGGATCGGGGGGTGTACTCCGACACGCTTCTCGTGACCGGCGCCGCCGGGTTCATCGGCTCCTGCTTCGTCGAGTCCTGCAACGCGCGCGGCGTGCCCGTCGTCAGCGTGGACCGCCGGGACGCCTTCGCGTCGCGCCCGGAGCACGCCCACCTCGACTTCGGGGAGATTCTCGACATCGAGGAGCTGGAAGGGTGGCTCGCGGCGGCCCGGGAGCCCCTCGCCGGAATCGTCCACATGGGCGCGATCTCCGCGACGACGGAGCTCGACGAGGGGCTCCTGACGCGCTTCAACGTGGATTACTCGAAGATGGTCTGGAACGCGGCCCGGCGCCTCGGCGCTCCCTTCGTCTACGCCTCGAGCGCGGCCGTCTACGGGGACGGGACGCTCGGCTTCGACGACGCGGACGGGCTCGTGTCGAGGTTCCGTCCCCTGAACCCCTACGGCGAATCCAAGCGCCGCTTCGACCTCTGGGTGCTCGACGAGGCCGCCTCCGCCCGCACGCCGCCCGCGTGGGCAGGCTTCCGTTTCTTCAACGTCTACGGGTTCGGCGAGCGCCACAAGGGAAGCATGGCGAGCGTCGTCCTCCACGGGTACGACCAGGCGACGGCCACGGGCGCGATCCGGCTCTTCCGGAGCCACAAGCCGGGGGTGAAAGACGGGCACCAGACGCGCGACTTCGTGGACGTGCGGGACGCCGTGGACGCGATCTGGTTCGCCCTCGGGTCTCCCGTCCGCTCCGGCATCTACAACGTCGGGACCGGGAGGGCGCGCACGTTCCTCGATCTCGCGCGCGCGGTCTTCGCCGCGCTGGACGTCCCCGAGAACATCGTCTTCGTGCCGACGCCTGAGGCTCTCCGCGAGCGGTACCAGTACTTCACCGAGGCGAAGATGGACCGGCTGAGGACACAGGGCTTCGCGAAGAAGCCCGTCGGCCTCGAAGACGGCGTCGACTGGTACGTCCGCCGCCTCGAAGCCGGGCGCGGCTGATCAGGCCTTCGGCAGGTTCTTCGCCGCGAAGTCCCAGTTCAGGAGGTTGTCGATCACGGCGACCGCGTAGTCCTTCCGCTTGTTCTGGTAGTCGAGGTAGTACGCGTGCTCCCAGACGTCGAGCGTGAGGAGCGGCGTCGCGGACGTCGAGAGCGGGTTCTCGGCGTTCGGCGTCTTAACGACCTTCAGCTTGCCGCCGTCGGACACGAGCCACGCCCAGCCGCTGCCGAACTGGCCCATCGCGGCGTCCGCGAACTCCTTCTTGAAGCCGTCCATCCCGCCCGCAAACGAGGACTCGATCATTCCGGCGATCGCCGGCGGCATCTTCGCGTCGCCTTTCGGGCGGAGGCTGTTCCAGTAGAACGTGTGGTTCCAGGTCTGAGCGGCGTTGTTGAAGATGGCCGTCTTGTCGGCCTTGCCCGCCGAGCCCTTCACGATGGCGACGAGGTCCATGTCGGCCTCGGGCTTTCCGGCGACGAGTTTGTTCAGGTTGTCGACGTACGCCTTGTGGTGCTTGCCGTAGTGGAAGCCGATCGTGTTCTTCGAAATCACGGGCTCGAGCGCGTTGTCTGCCCAGGGAAGGGGCGGCAGGACGATCGGGGACGCCCCCTTCGCGATGGCGGGAAAGCCCGCATCCTTCACGGCGATAGCGGCGGCGGCGACGGCGGCGGTCTTCACGAAATTGCGGCGGCTGTCGTTGGTGTTTTCGCTCATGGATCTATCCTATCAGCCATGAGCCGCACGCCGTCCACCCGCCAGCCCGCCCTCGTCGCCGCCGTTCTCCTCGCCCTTTTCGCCGCGGGTCCGGCCCCGGCCCAAAGCCTTGCCGTCGAGAAATTTACGCTGAAGAACGGGATGACCGTGATCCTTTATCCGGACCACACGCTCCCGGTCTCGACGATCAACATCTGGTACCGCGTGGGGAGCAAGGACGAGCCGCTCCACCGGAGCGGTTTCGCCCATCTCTTCGAGCACCTGATGTTCATGGGCACGGAGCGCGTGCCGAACGGCGACTTCGACCGGCTCATGGAGGCGTCCGGCGGCTCGAACAACGCGTCCACGACGTCCGACCGAACGAGCTACTACTCCTCCGGACCGGCCTCGCTCCTTCCGACTCTCCTCTGGCTCGACGCCGAGCGGCTCGAGGACCTGCCACGCGCGATGGACCAGAAGAAGGTGGACCTCCAGCGCGACGTCGTCTTGAACGAGATGCGGCAAAGTTACGAAAATCAGCCGTACGGCCGCGCCGACCTTGCGATCCAGTACCTCCTCTACCCGGTCGGACACCCGTACCACCTCGCGACGATCGGCACCGCCGAGGACCTGAAGGCCGCCGTCGCGAGCGACGTCAAGGACTTCTTCGCGACCTACTACGTCCCGAACAACGCGAGCCTCGTCGTAGCCGGCGATTTCGATCCGGCCGCGACGCGCGCGCTCGTCGAGAAGCTGTTCGGGACGCTGCCGCGGGGCGCCGAGCCGCCCCGCAAGCCCTCCGAGAGCGTGAAGCTCGACGGCGTTCGGCGCGGCGCGATGTACGACAAGGTTCAGCTCGCGCTCGTGTCCTTCGCGTACCACACGCCGCCCGCGCTGAAGAGCGGCGACGCCGAGTGCGACCTCGTCGCGTCCCTTCTCGCCGAGGGCAAGAGCAGCCGGCTGTACAAGCGCCTCGTGATCGACGACAAGATCGCCTCGTCCGTCTCGGCCACGAACAACAGCCAGGCCCTCGGCTCGTTCCTGCGCATCGACGTTCAGGCCCGGCCGGGCGTCGACCTGGACGTCCTCGAGAAGGCGATGAACGAAGAGATCGCGCGCCTCCAGAAGGACGGCCCCGCGGCAAGCGAGCTCGCGCAGCGCAAGGCGACGACCGAGCTCGTGAAGCTCTCGTCGCTGCAGAGCCTCGAGGCGCGGGCCGACGCGCTGAACTTCTACGAAGACGCCTGGGGAGAGCCGAACTCCTTCGTGAGGGACCTCGACCGCTACCGCAACGCGACGCCCGCGTCGGTCCTCGCGGCGGCGCGGCAATACCTGACGCCGAACGCGCGCGTGATCTTCCGTGTTCTGCCCGAGCAGGCGATGCGGCCGCCCTCGGCCCGCGACGCGCGCCCCGCCGACGGCTCGCCGGCGGCCTTCCGCCCGACACCGCCCGAGCGCTTCAAGCTCGCGAACGGGATTCCGGTCGAGCTGTGGCGGACGCCAGACCTTCCCCTGACGCGCGCGACGCTCGTGTTCCGCCCGAACGGCGCTCTGGACGAGGCGGCCGCGGACGCCGGCCTCGCCTCGATGATGGCCGGGATGCTCGACGAGGGCGCGGGCTCGAGGAATTCCCTCGCGTTCGGCGAGGCCGTCGCCACGCTCGGCGGGAAGGTCTCGGCGGGCGCGACGCGCCGCTCGATCCAGGCGAGCCTGACGGTCCTCTCGCGCAACTTCGCCGCCGGCCTCCCGCTCCTCGCGGACGCCGTGAGGCGGCCGCTCTTCGCGCCTTCCGACTTCGAGCGCGTCAAACGGCTCACGCTCGACGAGATCGCGCAGTCCGTGGACGAAGCCCCCGCCGTCGCGGACCGCGTCGCGTCGCGCGAGCTTTTCGGCGACGCGCATCCGTACGCGTGGCCCGCGGACGGCACGCCGGGCTCCGCGGCGGCCATCACGCTCGACAAGGTGAAAGCGGCCTGGGCCGCGCTCGTCCGCCCCGACGCCGCGACGCTCCTCGTCGCGAGCAGCCTGCCCGCGGCCGACGTGAAGGCGGCGCTCGAACGGTCCCTCGGCGACTGGAAGGCTTCCGCGCCCGCCGCCCCGCGGCCGGCCATTCCCGCGACGTACGCGCCCGCGGGCAAAGGGCTCCGCGTCTACCTCGTCGACCGCTCCGACGCCCAGCAGACGAGCGTCCGATTCCTCGCGCCCGCGCCGCGCTTCGCGGACCCGTCGCGCGTGAACCTGCGCCTCCTCGGGACCATCCTCGGCGGCAGCTTCACGAGCCGCCTGAACCAGAACCTGCGCGAGAAGCACGGGTACGTCTACGGCGCCGGCGCGCGGTTCTCGGCCGGGCCGGTCCTCGGCACGTTCTCCTCGGGGGCCGAGGTCACCACGAAGGACACCGGGCCCGCGCTCAAGGAGTTCCTGGCCGAGTTCGCGCGGCTCTCCTCGGGCGACGTGACCGATGCGGAAGCCGGCAAGGCGCGCGGCCTCGTGAAGAACGGCGCCGTCGGCGCATTCGCCGGCCTCTCGGGAATCGTCGGCACGGCCGCGAGCTACGTCGAGGTGGAAGCGCCGTTCGAGACGCTCGGCGAGGATCTCGCGGCCATGCAGACGGCGACGACCGCGGGCCTGAACACCCAGGCCAGGACGGCGGTGCCGATCGACCGGGCCGTCCTCGTCCTCGTGGGCGACAAGAGCACGATCCTCCGGCAGCTCAAAGAAGCAGGTCTGCCGGCGCCGATCGAGGTCGACGCCTGGGGAGCTAGACGCTGACGATGACGCCTTCCCGAATGCACCCCGTCTCCGCGTCCCAGACCGGCGGATCTCCGAACTCCCGGGCCTTGCCTGTGGCCCAAAGGTAGGCGAGGAACGCGGCGGCGGCCGCGTCGAGCTGGTCGTGCGTGACGGCGTCGCATCCGACCGGCAGCTCGAGGCCGTGCTCGCGGAGGATGTCGTAGCGCGCGCGTCTCCCGGCCGGCAGCGTCTTTTTCGGAGGCCTTCGCCCCGCCCATTTCGGCCAGGCGTCGCCCGGATAGACCTCGAGGAGCGTCGTCGTCTCCCACGGCGCCTCCCCGAGGAGGCCGAATCCGGATTTTCGGAGCGCGCCGAAAAGCTCGACGCTCCCGCGGATAAATCCTGCGTACGGCGTTCCGGGCCTCGCGAAGGTCTCACCCGACTTGCCCGCGGCCCGCAGAAGGCGTTCGGCTTCGCGCTTCGAACGGCCCCTGGCCGCGAGCCCCTGCGGTCCGTCGATCGCGACGACGAAACCGTCGGCGGCGATCTCCTCGGGAATCATCCTTTCGCCGGCCGGTTCGTAGGTCCACGTCGCGAAGTGAACGCGTCGCCACCGATCCATGAAGGCGAGCGTAACCGGGCGGCTCTCGTGAGCGAAGGGGTCGGTGAGGTCGATTCCGACGAACCAGTCGCGCGCGGGGGGATGGACGGTCGCGTTCGTCGCGGCGGCGCCGTCAGATCGCGAGAGCGCGGGTCCCGCCTGCCGGTGGGCCAGGCGCTGCAGGCCGTCGTACGCCGCGTACTTGAAGCACTCGGCGAGCGTCGGAAAGTTGAAGACGGAGTGCAGAAAGTCGCCGAGGCCGCCGTCCTTCAGCATCACCATCTGCGCGATGTGCACGAGCTCGGTCGCGCTCCCCCCGATGAGGTGCGCTCCGAGCAGCTTTTTCGTACCGGGGTCGAACACGAGCTTGACGAAGCCTTCGAGGTCGCCGGTGATCTGCCCCCGAGCGTTGTTCTCGTAGCGCGCCCGGCCGACCTCGTAGGGGATCCCCTTCTGCTTCAGCTCTTCCTCCGTGGCGCCGATCATCGACACCTCGGGGATCGTGTAGACGCCGTACGGAAAGAGCCGGGCCACGGAGGTCTTGAACGGAATGTCGAAAGCGTGGCAGGCAGCGACGCGCCCCTGCTCCATCGAGGTCGCGGCGAGCGCGGGGAACCCGACGACGTCTCCGGCGGCATAGATCCGGGGCACGTTCGTCTGGAAGTGCTCGTCGACCGGAATCCGCCCCTTGTCGTCGAAGGCGACGCCAGCCAGCTCCAGGCCGAGTCCGTCCGTGTTTCCACGGCGCCCGGCCGAAAACAGGACCTTGTCGGCCGCAATCACGCGGCCGGATTTCAGCGTCAGTCTCAGCGCGTTCGCGGCGAGGCCCGGCTGGCGGCTGATCGTCTCGACGGCGTCGCCGAGAAGGACCTCTCCCCCCATCCGTTCCAGCGCGATCTTCAGCGTGGAAGACACCTCGCCGTCGAGAAAGCCGAGGAGTCGATCGCGCCCTTCGATCAGCGTCACCCGCGTCCCGAGGGCCGCGAAGAGAGAAGCGTACTCGCAGCCGATGACGCCGCCGCCAACGACGGCGAGGGACTTCGGGATGCGGTCGAGGTCGAGGATCCGGTCCGAGTCCTCGACGTCGGGATCGTCGAACGTGAGGCCGCGCGGCGGAAGGGGCGACGAGCCAACCGCGACGAGGGCGGCGTCGAACTCGAGCCGCCGCGTTTCCTGTCCGTCCGCGTCGAACACACCGATCGTGCCCGGGCTGAGGAAGCAGGCGCGTCCGGCGATCAGGGCGATCCGGTGACGCTCGAAGTTGCGCCTGATCTGGCGTGTCTGAGCCGCCGTCACGTCCCTGAGCCGCCCCGTCAGCTGGCGCAGGCTCTTCTTGCGGTCCAGGCGCAGCGTCATTCCGTAGAGCTCGCGCCGCTGAAACCCGGTCAGGTAGAGCGCTGTCTCCCGCAGCGTCTTGGAGGGGAGCGTCCCGGTGTGGACGGACACGCCCCCCGGGTCCGGCAGGCGCTCGATGAGAGCGACCGACTTCCCGAAGTACGCGGCCTGCGCGGCACCCTTCTCCCCGGCCGGGCCGGAACCGATCACGACGAGGTCGAAGCGTTCCTCGTTCACGCGCGAAGAAGAGCCTAGATCTTCGATTCCTTGAACGCGACGTGCTTGCGGATCTTGGGGTCGTACTTCTTCACTTCCATCTTGTCCTGATGGAGCTTCTTGTTCTTCGTGATCGTGTAGAAGTAGCCGGTGCCCGCGGTCGAGACGAGCTTCACCTTCTCGCGCATGGGTTAGACCTTCTTCCCTTCGCGGCGCATGCCGGCGACGACGGCGTCGATGCCGTTCTTGTCGATCGTCCGCATCGCGGCCGTCGACACGCGCAGGCGCACCCACCGGTTCTCACTCGCGAGCCAGAACCGCTGCGAGCGGATATTCGGCTTGAAGAGCCGCTTCGTCTTGTTGTTCGCGTGGGAAACCTTGTTCCCCGAAACCGCGCGTCTTCCCGTGACCTGACAGATTCCGGACATCTCGAAACTCCTTCGACCCAGAGCAGATGATCTTAGCAGAGCCCGCCTCCGGGGCGCAACCTCATGGGTTCTCAAGGACTTGGGGACGCGTCGTCAGGAAGCGAGCCCCCAGGAGCGGCAGCACGACGAGCGTCGCAAGCGTGGAGACGAGGAGGCCTCCCACGACGGCGATCGCGAGCGGCCGCTGGAGTTCGGAGCCGGCGCCCCAGGCGAAGGCGAGGGGAAGCAGGCCGAAGACCGTGCAGAGCGTCGTCATGAGGATCGGCCGCAGGCGGCGGCGCGCCGCCGAGGCGAGCGCGGATGCGGGTGCCTCTCCCTCGCGGATCAGCTCCTGCGCCTTCTCGACGAGGAGAATTCCGTTTTTCACCACGAGCCCGACGAGGAGAACGAGCCCGATCACGGATGAGACGTTCAGCGGAACGCCGCACGTGAAAAGCGACAGGACGCCGCCCGAGAGCGCGACGGGCACGAGGAGGAGGACGAGGAGAGCCGCCTTCGCGGAGCGGAACTGCGCGACGAGAACCGCGAAGACCGCAAGAACGCCGAGGCCGAGGACCTGGGCGAGATCGCGGAAGGCGCGGCCCTGGCTCTCCGCGCGCCCTCCGATCTCCAAACGGTATCCGGGCGGGAGGGAAAGCTTCGCAAGCCGGGAGGAGACGGCGCGCACCGCGGCCCCGAGGTCACCTCCTTCGACGTCCGCGGAAGCCGGCACGACGGGAGAGAGATTCTCACGGTAGAGAACACTCGCGCCGCTCGCCTCCGCGTACGGAGCGAGCCGCGAGATCGGGAGGGCCGCGCCCGCGACGGCGACCGGAAACGCGCCCGCCGCATCCTTCGAAAAGCGCACGGCGTCAGGAAAGCGCACGCGCACCGGCACGAGCCTGTCGAGGCGCGGAATGAAGCCGACGACTCTTCCCGAAAAGGCCGTTCCGAGATCCTCGGCGACATCGGCGGCGGAGAGACCCGCCCGCACGGCGGCCTCTCCGTCCACGGTGAAGACGCGAAGGGGCACCTGCCCTTCGACCCCCGAGTAGAAGTCCACGAGCTTCGGAACATCCGCGAGCGTCCCCGAGAGCTTCCCGGCAAGGCCGCGGAGAACCTTCTCGTCTGGCCCGAAGAGCTTCACTTCGAGCGGGCGCGGCGCACCCGACAGGTCGTTCAGGACGTCCTCGAGGATCTGCACGAACTCGATCCGGACGCCCGGAAGGTCCGCGTCCACGCGTGAGCGAAGGCCCGCGATGATCTCCTCGGCGTCCTTTCTCGTTCCGCGGGGAGAGAGGCGCACCGCGACGTCGCCACGGCTCATCACGGTGGCGGTCACGGGGCCGAGCTCGGCCCCCGTTCTTCGGCTCCAGGTCTCGACGCCGGGCGTCGCGGCGAGGATGGACTCGAGGCGAAGCGCCGCCTTTTCCGTGTCGACGAGGGACGTCCCCGCAGGCATGAAGTAATCGACGACGAACGCCCCTTCGTCCATCTCGGGGAGGAAGCCAGACGGCATCCGGCGGGCCACCGCCGCGCCGGCGAGGACGAGGAGCCCGGACGCCACCGCGACGGCCGCACGGCGGCCGCCCGCCGCCCGGAGAAGCGCGCCGTGCGCAGCCTCGACGCGGGCCCCTTTCTCCTCGCGCCGCACCCTGAGCCACCCGGCGAGGAGAGGAAGGACGAGCAGCGCGAAGAGGAGGGACGCGAAGACCGCCGACGCGAGCGTGAGCGCGAGAGCCTTGAAGAAGCTGCCGACGAGTCCCGTCATGAACGCGAGCGGCAGGAGCACGACGAGCGTCGTGACGGTCGTTCCGATCACCGGCGACGTCATCTCGCGGAGGGCCTCCGCGACCGCGGCATCCGGCGCGGAGCCTTCCTCGCGCCTCTTGACGATCGCCTCGACGACGACGATCGCGTCGTCGATCACGAGACCGATCGCGATCGCCATTCCGCCCAGCGACATGAGGTTGAGCGACTGGCCGAACACCGACATCCCGAGAAATGTCGACACGAGCGCGACGGGGACCGAGAGCGCTGCGAGGATCCCGGCCCGGCCATCTCTCAGGAAGAGCGCGAGGACGCCCACGGTGAGGAGGATCCCGATCACGATGGCGTCGCGGATGCCGAGGATCGACTCCTTGATGAGGCCGCCCTGGTTGTAGACCTCGTGGAGCGAAAGGCCCGCGGGAAGCGGCAGCGTCCGCGCGGCGTCCTCGATGCCGCGGACGACGTCGGGAGCGGATGCCCCGAGCATCCTCGAAACGCCGATCTGGACGGCGTCTCCCTCGGGGCCGTGGACGGCGAGCACGCGGTCCGGAGCCCCCTCGAAGACCTCGGCGATCGCTCCGAGACGGACGCTTCCCTGCCGGCTCGCCGCGACGGGCAGATCCGCGAGCCGCGCTGCGTCCAGGGCCGGCGGGTTCGCGAGGACGGTCGTCGTCTGCCGGAACGAGTCGAAGCGCCCCACGGCGCGCCGCACGAGACCGTCCCCCACGCGCCGCGCGAGCTCTGCGGGCCGCAGCCCGGCGGCCGCGAGCCGGCCCGGGTCCGCGACGACCTCGACTTCTCGCGGATCTCCCCCCACGACCTCGACGCGCCCGACGCCCGGCACGCGCGAGAACACGGGCCTCACGAGCTGCTCGGCGGCCTCGCGACGGATCGTCGCGTCCCTCCCCACGAGGTTGTACGAGAGGATCGGAAAATCGGCCGGCGTGACTTTCTGCGTCTCCGTCTCGACGCCGGGAGGAAGCGCGCCGCGGGCCTCCGCGGTGGCCGCGTCCACGAGCTGAAGGGCCCGCCACATGTCCGTCCCGTCCGCGAACTGGAGGGCGAACTCCGCGGCGCCGCGGATGATCCTCACCTTGAGGCGGCGCAGGCCGAGGACGGTCGCGAGCGACTCCTCGAGCGGGCGGACGACTGCCGCCTGCATTTGCTCAGGGGGAAGGTCCGCGGCCCGCGCGACGACGACGATCCGCGGGAACTCGACTTCAGGATAGATGCCCGTTCCGAGGCGCGAGAGCGCCGCGAAGCCCGCAAGCACGACACCCGCGGTCGCCACGAATACGAGAGATCTCTGTCCCGAGAGGCGGGCGAACAGGGTCAACGCTCGATCTCCAGGGGAGCACCGTCCGGGAGACCGAGGGGATCGTCGACCACGACGACGTCGCCGGCCTTGAGACCGGACCTTATCGCGATCGAGTCCGTGTCTTCCGGTCCGAGCGTGACCGCCGCCGACTTCGCCCTGCCTGAGATCACGAGGACGACTTCCGGAGCCCCCTCGCTGCTCCGCCTCACGGCTCGCTTCGGCACCGCGAGAGCGCCGGGGAGGCGCTCGAGCGTCAGGAGCACGTTGACGGGGGTCCCGAGCGCGAGGGCCGGCGGCGCCCCGGCAAATCGCAGGCGCACGCCGCCCACGAGGGAGGCGGCGTCGAGCGCACCGGCGATCCGCGTGACACGGGCGGTCAGGGGCGGGGCGGAGCCCACGACAACCTCGGCTTCGTCGCCGACCTTCAGGCGCGCGAGCGCGTCGGGCGGCACGTCGAGGGAAACCTCGAGAGGGTCCAGCCCCGCGACCTCGACGATCGCGGTCGCGGCCGTCCCGTCTACCTGCTCGCCCGGATGGCGCAGGACCTTCACGACGACGCCGTCGAAGGGAGCGGTAACGTCCGCCCAGCCACGGTTCCTTCGGGCGGCCGAGAGGCCCGACGTCGCCTCGACGACTCCTGCTTCGGCGGCGACCGCGGCCGAGGCGTCCGCGTCCGCGTCCTGCCTCGCGACCACGCCCTTCTCGTAGAGCTCGCGCGAACGGCGGGCGACGTCCCTCCTGAAGGCCGCGTCCGCTTCCGTCCGCTTGAGCGCGGCCTCCGCCGAACGCAGGGACTCTTCGAGCGTCCGCGCGTCGACGCGCGCCATCACATCGCCCTGCCGCACGCGCTGCCCCTCGCGCGCGAGGACCTCCTGGAGCCGGCCCACGACGGACGAGGACACGGTCGCCTGCCGGTCCACCGGCGGGACGACGCGGCCCGCG
Source organism: Thermoanaerobaculia bacterium (assembly GCA_038214715.1). GTDB lineage: Bacteria > Acidobacteriota > Thermoanaerobaculia > UBA5066 > UBA5066 > Fen-183. Next base: position 40,954 of record JBBQRP010000016.1, read on the forward strand.
ACGCGGATTCGGACCGCGAAATCGTGCGGTGCCACGGTCGCGACGCGCACCTTGACTGTCCGGGGCGCGGCCTCGGCGTCGGGCTTCCGGCCGCAGCCCGCGAGGCAGGCGGCGGCGAGAAGAATGAGTAGTCGCGTGGCGTCCCTCAAAGCGCTCCTCCCACGAGCCGCTCGAGGCCCGCGCGTTGAGTTCCCCAAAGCACCCACGTCTCCTCGCGGCTCACGGAAACGTCGAGCAGGGCCCGTTCGCTCTCCAGCAGCCGGAGGAGATCGATCCTGCCTTCCCGGTAGGCGATCCCCGTGAGCTCCGCGGCCTCGCGCGCCGCGGGGAGCGTGGCGCGGTCAAGCGCCGCGACCCTCTGCCGCGCCGCTTCCGTCCGGTTCCATGCCGCCACGATCTCCGCCTCGAGCGACTTCAGGAGCCGCGACCTCTCCGCGGCGATCCTCTCGCGCTCCGCGGTCGCGACGGCCACACGGGCACGGGACCCGACGGGAACCGACATGCCCAGCAAGACGTGCTTGTCGGTTCCGTCGAGCGTCGGGTCGTCCACGTCGACGCCGCCCTCCAGCGTGAGTGCGGGATATCCCTCGCGCTTCGCCTTCTCGATCCGGGCGTCCGCCGCGCGGCTGCGCGCATCGGCAGTTTTCACGTCGCTCGCGGCGGCCGCGCGCAGTCGCAGGGACGGGAGGTCGGGAAGAGATGCGGGAACGGGCCGCTCGCCCGCGGCCGCGAGGTCGGTGTCCGGTCCTTCACCCACGAGGAACGCGAGCGCCGCCGAGGCCGCCCGGCGCTCCGCAAACGCCGTCATGACGTCCGCGCGGGCGAAAGCCGCCTCGGCCCCGGTCCGGACGACGTCCAGCCTCGGGACCCGGCCGGCGTCAAAGAGATCCTTCACGGCCGCCGCGGCCCGCTCGAGTCGCGACACGCGCGCCAGAGCGAGCTTCTCGAGCTCTTCGTCGGCGGCGAGTCGAAACCACGCGACCGTGACCGCTTCGCGCGCGCGGTCGACGGCAGAAGCCGTCTCCGCCAAAGCGGCGTCGCGCTCGGCGCGCACGACCCCGAGCGCGGTCCCCTTCTGGCCGGCCCACCTCACGGGCACGGAAAGCGCGAGTGAGAGGCGCGCGACTTCCGTGTGTGTGCCCGCGGTGAAGGTCGGAGCGCCGGGAGCACGGCTGACGTCGATCCCCCGCTCTGCCACCGTCTGCGCCGCACGCGCCACGACGACGTCGGGAGACACCTCCGCCCGCGCCCGGGCGTCGCGGAGCGTGACGTCGATTCTCGGCCCCTCGGCGAAAGCGCTCGCCGCCGCGAGCGCCGCCAGCCCCAGGAAGCGTGGACTCAGCGCGGCCCCACGACGAGGAGCTCGAAAGAGCCCGGAACGACGGGAGGTCTCGGGCGCGGCGTTTCTGTCGACGGCGGCGGAGGCGGCCCGAACTTCGCCGACGGAAGATAGAGGCGATAGCTTTTTTCGTCGACCGCGATCGTGCGTGCGCTCCTCTGTGTCGGGATCGTCTGCACAGGCACCCACGCCGAAGGTGACGTTTCCTTCAGGACCGTGACGGTGCCTTCCCCGTTCGCCGAGAAGACGAGTCTGCTGGCTGGATCGAACGCGACGCCGTCGCACCTCTCCCCGATCGGGGGCGTGCCGAGGAGCTTTCCGTCGGAGGTTCTCACGACTGCCAGTATCTTGTTGCCGCAGCCCGCGAAGAGAACGCCCGCCTTCGCGTCGATCGCGAGGCCGGTCGGCTCCTGGCAGGGGGCGAGAGGCCAGCGCGCCTTTACGGTGGCGGCCGCCGGATCGATCGCGAGGATCTCGGCCGTGTCCTCGACGTTCACGTAGACGCGGCCGGACGCGTCCGACACCGCAAACTCCGGCTTTCCTCCGAGCGGAATCGTCGCGACGACCGCTCCCGTCTTGGCGTCGAAGACGGTCGCGTTCTTCCCGCGGCCGTTGAAGGTGAAGAGCCGCTTCGAAACCGGCTCGTAGAGAATCGCGTCCGGATTCTCGCCCGTGGTCTTCCACGTGCCGAGCGGCGCGAGGGACGGGAGCTCGAAGACCGTGACCGTGCCGGCCCGCCCGTTGCTCGTAAAGCCCTTTTTCATTTCCGGCGCGAGCGCGATCCCGTGTACGCCTTCGGTGCCCGGCACGTCCCCGACGATCTTCCCGGAGTCCGCGTCCACGACCGCAACGTGGGTGGAGCGCGAGACGTAGATCCTTCGGGCCGGCGCGTCGACGGTGAGATAGTCCCATCCGCCGTCTCCCCCGACGGCGTAGTGCGCGGTGACCGCGTACGAGGCCGGGGCAGGCGGTGCCGGGGCGGCAGGCGCGCGCGCGCCCGAAAGAAGGACCGGGCCGAGCGCGAGGGCCGAGATGGCAAAAACTCTGAACATGGGAACCTCCTCCGGAACGATGCGTTCCGGTTTCACGTTCTACGCCTTCGCCTGTTTCGCGACGGCTTCGGCCGCCTTCTTCGCGGCTTCGGGGTCGCCGAGATACCGGCTTTCGACCCTCCGGAACGACGCGTCGAGCGTGTAGACGAGCGGGATACCCGTCGGGATGTTGAGCTCGGGAATGTCCTCGTCGGAGATCCCGTCCAGGTGCTTCACGAGCGCGCGGAGGCTGTTCCCGTGCGCGGCGACGAGGACCTGTTCGCCGCGCGCGAGCGCGGGGACGATCGCGTCGTACCAGTACGGAAGGAATCGGTCCACGACGAGCGCGAGGCTCTCGGTAGCAGGGAGGACTTCCGGGGGCATCCCCGCGTAGCGCGGGTCGAATCTCGGATGGCCCGCATCGTTCGCGTCGAGCGGCGGCGGCGTGACGGCGTACCCGCGACGCCACGAAAAGAGCTGCTCCTCGCCGTACTTCAGCGCCGTTTCCTTCTTGTTGAGCCCCTGCAGCGCTCCGTAGTGGCGCTCGTTCAGGCGCCACGACCTCTCGACGGGAATCCAGAGCTGGTCGAGCTCCTCGAGGACGATCTGAAGCGTCAGGATCGCGCGCTTGAGCAGCGACGAGAAGCAGCGGTCGAACGCGAGCCCCTCCGCCTTCAGGAGCTTGCCCGCCGCGTGAGCCTCCTCGACGCCCTTCGGCGAGAGGCCGACATCCACCCAGCCCGTGAACCGGTTTTCGAGGTTCCAGGTGCTCTCGCCGTGGCGGACGAGGACGAGCTTGTTTGGAAGCGTCACCGTACTCATGCCGCAAGCATAAGCCGCCGTCAGGCGCGGCGGATCCGCGCGAAGGAAAGGGCCGCGACGAAGAGCGCCGCCCCGAGCAGGATGATGGCCGCCCCGGGAGCGATGTCGAGCCAGACCGAGAGGAACAGCCCGCCCAGAACCGAGACGAGGGCGAAAGCGACCGATCCCGAGAGGAAGCCGGGCCAGCGGGTCGCGAGCGGACGCGCCGCCGCACCGGGCAGGACGAGGAGCGCCGACACGAGCAGGATGCCGACCACCTTCAGTGCGACGACGACCGCCACGGCCACGAGGGCAAGGACGAGAAGGCGCATCGTTCCCGTGGCGACTCCCGCCGCCCTCGCGCCCTCTTCGTCGACCGAGGCGAGCAGAAGAGGCCGGAAGAAGAACGCGAGTGCCGCGAGGACTCCCGTCGTCGCCCCCGCGAGGACGAGGAGGTCGGCCGGAGAAACGGTGAGGATGTTGCCGAACATCAGCCCGAAGAGATCCACGTTCGACTTCACGAACCCGAGGGCGACGACGCCCGCCGCCATCGCGGCGACCGTGAAGACCCCAACCGCCGTGTCCTCCGAAACATCGGCGCTCTCCGAGGCACGAGCCGTCGCGGCCGCCACGGCGAGCGAGACCGCGAGGCCGCCCAGTCCGGGCGGTAGGCCGGCGACCGTGGCCAACGCCACGCCGCCGAACGCGGCGTGAGCGACGCCCGAGCCCACGAACGCGAGCCGCCTCAGAACGACGAAGAACGAGAGCGCGCCGCAGAGAAGGGCCGCGAGGGCGCCCGCGAGGAGCGCCCGCTGGAAGAACGGATAGGCGAGAAACTCGGTCACGGATTCGCTCCGTGGGAATGGAGCGGAGTCCCGGGGGTCACGCGGCCGTCCACGCTGAAGACGGCGTCGGCTCCGCCCATAGCGTCGCTGTCGTGCGTGACGAAAACGACGGTACGGCCCGCGGCAACTTCCTCGATCACGAGGCGCCGCAGCGTCGCGAGACCCTCCGCGTCGAGGGCGGTGTCGGGTTCGTCGAGGACGAGGAGCGGCGGAGATCCGGCAATCGCCCGCGCGAGAAGAACACGCTGCCGTTGCCCCCCCGAGAGCCGGCCGACGGGCAGCGCCTGCTTCTCGGGGGACAACCCCGCGCGCCCGAGCGCAAACCGCGCCTCGGCGCGGGCCGGACCGAGGCCGCCGAATCCCGGTGCGGGAGAAAGCGTGAGCGCGACGAGGTCTTCCCCCGAGATGGGAGCGTCCGGGTGAAGTGTCGAACGCTGGGAGAGATAACCGATCCGCGGCCGGGGAATTTCGCGGCCGTCCTCGAGAAAAACGACTCGCCCCGCGTCCGGCTCGAGAAGGCCGAGGAGAACGCGGATGAGCGTGGTTTTGCCCCCGCCGTTCGGGCCCAGCAGCGCCGTCCGCTCCCCGGGACGAACTTCGAAGCTCGCGCCCTCGACGATGGCGCGGCCGCCCAGGCGGACGCCCACACTTTCGAACCGCGCTCCGACGTTCATCGGGGGAGAAGCGCCTCGCGGAAGGACCGTGCGTCGAATCGCAGCAGCTCGGCGTAGGTCCTCCGCCCCGGAACCCCTCCGATCGGGTCGACGGTGGCGACGCGAATTCCCGCGTCCGCGGCGAGGACCTTCGCCGCCGCCGCGGAGAACTGGGGCTCCGCGAAGACGGCCCGGACGCCGCGCTCGCGCACGAGATCGACGAGCTTCCGGAGGTCGCGCGGCGAAGGCTCGCGGCCGGGAGAGGTTTCGATAGCGCCTCCGTTCACGAGGCCGAAATCCGACAGGAAGTACGCCCACGAGTTGTGCGCCGCCACCACCGAGGCGCCGCGAACGGGCGCGAGGAGCCCGGCGAGCTCGGCATCCAGCGCGAGAAGCGCGGCCGCGCCGGCGCGCGCGCGCTCTCGATAGTCGTCCGCGTGCGCGGGATCGAGCGCGGCGAACCTCTCGGCCAGCGGCGCGAGCGCGCGGGAGGCGCGCTTCGGCGACAGCCACCAGTGGGGGTCGTGACCGAGCTCGCCGTCGTGGTCGCCTCCGCCACCCTGCGTCACGCCGACGGAGAGACCCGCGTCGTGAACGATCGCGCTCGACGCGCACGCGGCGACGAGCCGGACCGCCCAGTCGTCGTAACCCGCGCCCACGGTGACCACGAGCCGCGCCGGCGCGAACCACCGGACGTCCCGCGGCGCCGGCTCGAAGACGTGGGGCGAAGTCCCGGGCGGAATGACCGTGCGAACATCCCAGTCCGGGCCGGCGACCGTCACCACGAGGCTCGCGAGGGGCGCGATCGAAGCCGTCGCCACCGGCCGCGGAGAGGCGCACGTTCCGCGTTCCGCCGCCGAGCCGAGGCACGCGGCGAGGACGAGTGCCCAGGAGCGGCTCATTAAAAAAATTATCCCACGGTTGACCCGAAGGGTGCGGCGCGCGAGGATGGGAGAGGAGGCCGACGTGTCCTGCCGCGAGCACGAGAGTCACGCTCACACGCACGGGCCGAGCTGCGGCCACAAGGCCGTCCGTCACGGCGACCACGCGGACTACCTCCACGACGGCCACCTCCACGCGCCGCACGAAGGCCATCTCGACGAGCATCGTCTCGAGGTGGACCGGAAGACGCCCGATGCCTGCGCGCCGATCGAGTGCGGCGAGGCCCACGGAGGCAGCTGCGGCCACGAGAGCGTGCCGCACGGCAACCACCTCGACTACGACGTCGCCGGCGCGCTGCACCACCCGCACGCGGACCACTGCGACCTGCACGGCTTCCTGCCCGGGGGTCGGCCCCCGAAAAAGGCCTAGGGGCCGTCCTCGAGGGCCCGCTCGATGTGGCGGCGAAGCGGCTTCTCGAAGGTCCACGAGGAGGTGCGCCTCAGCCCGTCTTCGGCGGCCTCCGAAGCGCTCCACTCGGCCAGGGCCCCGAGCCGCTCGCGATACCAGGCCTCGGTCACGCCGCCGTTCGCCCAGACCCGCTCGAGCCTCTCGCGCTGGAGCAGGGGCTCGCCGATCTCGGGATGGTGGTTCACGCCCCAGATGCGCGGGACGACGCCGTCGTCCATCCGCGCGAACTCGAACATCGTCACCGCGGGGCCGGGGCTCGTGCCCGACGGGTCGCTGTCGTATGCGAGCGGCCTCGCGATCCCCGTGCCGGTCGGAAGCAGGTCGAAGAGCCGGCTGTCGAGGACCTTCACCAGAGGACTCCCGTTCTCCGCGAAGTAATCGCCGAAGAACGGATGCGCCCAGGCGTCGTCCGTCAGGATGTTCGACACGATCCCCGCGCTCTTTCCGCCTCTCGAGGGACCGCGCAGCTCCACGCGGGCGACGCCGCCCCAGCGCGCGAGCAGGCCGAACGAATGGCAGATCCCGAGCATCGCCGTCGACGGACTCGCGAGGATCCCGTCGAAGAACGAGAACAGCGGCGCTTCCCAGGAGGGATCCTCCAGGATCCCCTGCGAGTACGCCGAGGTTCCGTCGTTTTCCCGCGGATCGAGCGCACCGGGTCCCCCGGACCCCACGACGAGCGGAAAGCGCGCGGGAAAGGACGGAATCGCGAGCCCGTGACGGACGTCGTAGCTCACGACCCGGACCGGAGGGGCGCCGGGGCGCCTCTGCCGCGCGTCGTGCGCGTAGTTGAGAAGGCTCTCCACGATCGACGCGTGCCCGAGGTTCGCGTATCCGTGGTGCATGTCGAGGACCGCGATGTCCACGAGGCCGCGCTCGGGCAGCGGTTCGTCGCGGGCGTCGTCCACACGGACGTAAGACAGCCCGAGACCAGGCGGCACGACGATCTGCGAACCCGCGGTATGCGGGCGCCTCGGCGCGGAGACTTCGTTTGAGCTCAGACCTTTTCCTCCTTGAGCGCGCGGGTCATGAGGTTGCGAACCGCCTCGGCGGGAGTCGTGCGACCGGAGAGGATCGAGGCGACCATCGCGGCGATCGGCATTTCGACGCCCGCCTTCTCCGCGAGCTCGAGAAGAACGGGCGACGTCGCGACCCCCTCGGCGACCTCTCCCGAGAGAGCGGCGACGGCCTCGGCGAGCGTCTTCCCGGAGGCGAGAGCGAGGCCGACGCGGCGGTTGCGCGAGAGGTCTCCCGTCGCGGTTAGGATGAGGTCCCCGACTCCCGCGAGGCCCGAGAAGGTCTCGGCACTGCCGCCGAGACGCGTGCCGAGCCGGCGGATCTCGGCGAGCGCCCGCGTCAGGAGCGCCGCGCGCGTGTTGTGTCCGAGGTGGAGGCCGTCCACGAGTCCCGCCGCGATCGCGACGACGTTCTTCGCCGCGCCCGCTATTTCGACTCCGAGGACGTCCGCCGAGCGATAGAGCCGGAGCGTGGGAGACGACAGGAGCGCCTGAAGCTCCCGCGCGACTTCGGGGTCGCTGCTCGCGACGACGGCCGCGGCCGGCAGGCCGCGCGCAACCTCGGCCGCGAACGTGGGGCCCGAAAGCACGGCGATGCCGCCTGAACGCCCCGTCACGAAGGACACGATCTCCGTCGTCCTGCGGCGCGAGCCGATCTCGAGCCCCTTCGACGTCGCGACGAGCGGCGTGTCGGGCAGGTACGGCATCAGCCGCTCGAGCTCCCCTGCCGTCGCCTGCACGGACACGGACCACAGGACGGCAGCCACTCCGGCGAACGCCTCTCCGGGGTTTGCCGTGAGGGTCACGCCGGCCGGAATCGGCGGGGCGCCCGCAAGCGCCGGGTGGGCACGCGTCTCGGCGAGGCGCGCCACGACGTCGGGCCTTCGGCCGAGGAGCGCGACGTCGAGGCCCGCGTTCGCTCCGTGAACCGCGAGCGCTGTGCCCCAGGCGCCCGTGCCCACGATGGCGATCCGCGTCACGACGGCCTGCTCCCCAAGCGCCGTTCGGTCCCGCCCAGGAGACGCCCGATGTTCGCGCGGTGCGAGAAGACGAGGAGGATCGCCGTTGCGGAGGCCGCGACGACCTCCGCGTCCGGGGCGTGAAAGAGGACTCTCATCGCGACGGGAAGAAGGCACGCCGCCGTGATCGACCCGAGCGAGACGAAACGCGTCGCGAGAACGACGAGGACGAAGACGCCGACGACGGTGAGCACCGCCGGCGCGCACAGGAGGGAGAACCCGCCGATCGCGGTCGCGACACCCTTGCCGCCCCGGAATCCAAACCACACGGGAAACACGTGGCCGACCACCGCGGCGCACGCGGCGCCGCCCAGCCAGCGGGGATCGTAGGTGAGGCTCCCCATGAGGAGGACGGCGGCGACGCCTTTCCCGACGTCGAGGAGCATCGTGAGAACCGCGAGCCCCTTCCCGGACGTGCGGAGCACGTTCGTCGCGCCCGCGTTGCCCGAGCCCTCCCGCCGCACGTCCACGCCGCGGAAGACCCGGACGAGGACCACCGCGAACGAGACGGAGCCGAGCAGATAGGCGACGGCGATCGCGGCGAGCTCGCGCGTCATCCCCGCGCTCCGTCCGGGATTCCCAGGAGATGTTTGCGGAGCATCCCGAGCGCGGTCGACGTCGTCCATCGGCGGATCAGCGTGCGTTCGCCCGGAAGGAGGAGCCGCTTGTGGAGACGCGTTCCGTCCGCGGCGTCGAGGGCGACGTGGATCGTCCCGACCGGCTTCTCGGGGGTGCCGCCTCCGGGCCCCGCGATTCCCGTCGTCGACATTCCGACGCTCGCGCCGAATCGCTTCCGTGCTCCGAGCGCCATCTCGCGCGCCGTCTCTTCCGATACGGCTCCGAAGCGCTCGAGCGTGGACGCCGACACGCCGACGAGGTCCGCCTTCGCCGTGTTCGCATACGTGACGGCGGCGCCGAGGAAGTATTCCGACGAGCCCGGAATGTCCGTCAGCCGCCCCGCAAGCTGCCCTCCCGTGCAGGATTCCGCAAGGCCGAGCGTCCGACCTGTTTTCCGGAGAAGGTCTCCGACGACCCCCTCGAGGGTCTCGTCGTCGCGGCCGAAGATCTCTCCGGCGAGGGCCTTGTGGAAGTCCGACTCGATACGGTCGAGGAGCAGCGCCGCGTCCGCGGGTGTTCCCCGGGCGGCGAACTGCAGCTGGACCTCGCCGGGAGCGGCGAGGATCGTGAAGGGCACCTCGGGATAGGCCGCATAGACCGGCTTCACGAGTGTCTCGACGAGACTCTCGGGCAGAGCTGCGACCTTGAGCGTACGCCGGTGGAGGCCCGGCGCTCCGTCCCGCCCGAGAAGAGGCTCCACGCCCTCGACCCACATGCCTTTCATCTCGTACGGCACGCCCGGCAGGAGGACGATCGTGCCCGGGCCCGCTGTCACGAGGAATCCCGGGGCCGAGCCGCGGGAATTCGCGAGGACGACCGCCCCCCCGATCACGTCCGCCTGCTTCGCGTTCACATCGGGCATGTCGATCCCGCGCCGCCGGAATCGCTCCTTGAGGCCCCGGAGAATCACTTCGTCCCGCACGAGAGGCCGGTCGAGCACTTTCGCGACGGCTTCCTTCGTGCGGTCGTCGTCCGTCGGGCCGAGGCCGCCCGTGATGACGAGAAGCGGCGCGCGGGAGAGCGCGAGCGGAATCTCCGCGAGAAGGTCTCCCCACTCGTCGCCGACGCACGCCTTCCGCAGGACCGATATTCCGAGCGCTTCGAGCCGCCCGGTGAGATAGAGCGAGTTCGTGTCGAGGCGCGTCGTCCCGAGGAGCTCGCACCCGACGGCCAGTATGGACGCGGTGCCCGGCCGCGGCGGGGTCACGAGAGGCGCGGAAGAATCTGCGCTCACACCGTCACCTCGTCGTCCACCTGGAGGTTTCGCGACGTCTCCTCCCATTCCCACAGCTTCGCCTCGAGCGCCCGGCGGACAGTCTCCCGGGCGGCCGTCACCTGACGCGCCTTTTCGCCGTCGCGATAGACGTCCGGGTTGGAAAGCGAGAGATCGAGTGTTCGAATCTCGCCCTCGAGCGCTGAAATCGCCTCCTCGAGGTCGGAGAGAATTCTCTTGTTCTTCGCGCGCCGCCTGTCGGCGGCACGGTCGGAGGAAGAGGAAGAAGAAGAAGATTTCTTAGAAGGTGAAGAGGGGAAGGCTCCGGCTTTGGGATTCGACCCGGCCGCACCGGGAGCGCCGCCCGCGCTCCTCTTACCCTTCAAAGAATCTTTATCCCTGTCTTTCTTCCCCTTCGAGGAAAAGACCGCGTTCCCCTCGCCCCACTGTGGCTCGTCGCGCTTCTGCGAATCGCCCTGAGAGGGAGCAAGCTTTTCTTTCTTTCTCTTCAGCATCGCCGAATAGTTCCCGTCGTGCACCTCGACCGTGCGTCCCGGGGAGATCTCGAGGACCTGCGTCGCGATGCGGTCGACGAACCACCGGTCGTGGCTCACGAAGACGATCGCCCCCTCGAACGCCTCGAGCGCGTCCTCGAGCTGTTCGCGCGCGTCTAGATCGAGGTGGTTCGTCGGCTCGTCGAGGAGCAGGAAGTTCGCACCTCCGAAGACGATGCGCGCGAGCGAGAGGCGGCCCTTCTCGCCTCCGGAGAGCGTCGCGATTTTCTGGAACACCTCGTCGCCACGGAAGTCGAAAAGCGCGAGGAAGTCCCGCGCGTCGTTCTCCTTCATCGTCGGATCGAGGTCCATCACGACGTCGAGCGCCGTCGCGTTCGGTGCGAGGTCGCCCATCTCCTGATCGTAATACCCGACGAGAACGCCGACCCCCGGGACCGCCGAGCCCGAAAGCGGCGGCAGGACGCGCGCGAGATTTTTCAGGAGCGTCGTCTTGCCGCAGCCGTTCGGCCCCCAGAGCGCCAGGCGATCCCCCCGGCGCAGCTCGAACGACACGGGCTCCATCAGAGGTCCCGTTTCCCGGTAGCCGGGGACGATGTTCTTCGCCTCGAGGACGCGCCCGCCCGAGACGCGCGCCTCCTCGAAGCGGATCGAGACGTCGTTCGCGTCCTCGCGCGGCGTCTCGATGCGCTCGATCCGCGCGAGCATCTTTCGCCGCCCCTGCGCCTGCTTCGTCTTCTGACCCGCGATGTTGCGGCGGATGAAGTCCTCGGTCTTCTCGATCATCTGCCGCTGCTTCTCGGCCTCCTTGGCGCGCAGGCGGTCGCGTTCGGCCTTCAGCTTCCGGTACGTCGCGTAGTCCCCCGGATAGTCTTCGAGGCGGCCGTGAGCGACCTCGACGATGCGGTCCGCGACCGCGTCGAGGAACCGGCGGTCGTGCGAGACGACAAGAGCCGCAAGAGAGGCGCCCGTCTTCCGCTCGACGAGCCAGCCCTCGAGGAATTCGATTCCCGAGACGTCGAGGTGGTTCGTGGGCTCGTCCAGCAGGAGCACGGACGCGTCCGTGAGGAGGAGGCGCGCGATCTGCGCGCGGTGCTTCTGCCCGCCCGACAGCTCGCCGACGGGGCGGTCCCAGAGAGGCCGCGCGAGCCCGACGCCGTCGAGCACGCGGTCGATACGCGAATCGGCCTCGTAGCCGCCCGCGCGCTCGAAGTGCTCGCGCACCGCGTCGTGCTCCGCCAGGAGAGCGTCGAGCGCCGCGCGATCCCCGTCGGCCGTGTGCGTCGCGATCTCGTCCTCGAGGGTACGCATCTCGCGCTCGAGGGCGAGCAGCGGCTCCTGCGCGCGCGCGACGAACGTGCGGAGCGGCTCGTCGCCCTCGGGCTCGACGGCCTGGTCGAGGGACGCGAACGTCGTGCCCCCCGCCACGTACACCTTCCCGCCGTCGGGCTCGACGAGCCCCAGAACGATCTTCAGGACCGTCGACTTCCCCGCCCCGTTCCGGCCGACGAGGCCCACGATCCGGCCGGGATCATGCTGCCACGTGGCATCCAGGAGGACGTCCTTCGATCCGAAGCTCTTGCGGACGTTTTCGAGGCGGTACAACACCGCCCGGAGGATAAACGAGTGGACGCGGCACCGACGCGGATCGTTCTAGGTGGTCGAAGGCTCATGCGCGTTCGGGAAAGACGCCCATGCCAATCGCCCGGGCGGCCGCGCTCAGACGCCGGTCCCAGGTGAGAAGTGACGCCGCCGCGGCTCCCACTGCCAGCGCCAGGTGGAGGGCGTCCGCCGCCCGAAGGGGGACCGCGCCCAGCGCGACGAGTAACCTCTCGGCTTCGCGATGCGTCGCGGGCATCAGCTCGTGCCGGCGGTACACCCCCGATTCAATGTGTCCGAGAAGAGTCCTGTGAAGGCGCGCCACGACCGCCGTCGTCAGCGAGCCCTCCCGGCGCCGCCGGCAAAGGGACGACACGATCTCGGTGACGGCCAGGTCCGAGACAACCACGTCGTGGCGTCCCATGAGAAGGCGGTTCAGGTCATCGCTCTCGGTCTCGGGTAGGTAGAGCTTGACCAGGGCGCTCGCGTCCAGATAGAGCGGGCCCGGAAGCCGCTGCCGCGTGCGGCGCCTAGAGGCGGTCGCCACGGTCGCGCGCGATCGAACGGGAGAGCGCCGGGGTCAGCCGCGGCATCCCGCGGCGGAACCCCGAGAGGTCCGGAAATGCCACGCCGCAAGGATGAGAGGGCGGGACGAGGCGCGCCACGGGCCGGCCCCGGTCCGTGATGACGATCTCTCGCCCATTCTTGACGTCCTCGATGAGCGCGGAGAGAGCCTGTCGAGCCTCCCGGATACCCGCCTTCTTCATGGCACAATTGTGCTACATGTAGCACAAAAGTCAAAAAATGCGCGAGAGACGTGAAGGGCGGCTTCGCCGCCGATTCCACTCGAGGCGCCCGTCGCGACGGCGAGACAGCCTTGGAGCTCCACGGCTACTTCGCGCCCCCGGACGCGCCGTTCACGACGACGGTCGCGGGGTACCGGTTCCCGTCGATCTCCGGGACGATTGCCAGAAAGCGTTTCCCATCCGCCGTCACGTCGAACCCGCTCCAGGCCGGATCTGTCGGGAAGAGCACGACCGGACGGCCGATTGCGAGCACCGGGGACGTGCGCACCGGGACGGACGTCATGTGCCCGTCCGCCGAGAGGAACAGAATCTCGCCGGTTCCGCGCGGCCAGCACAAATGCCTCGCGCCGGCTGGCGAGACGCGCGTCTTCTCGCCCGGCCCCGGGTAGGGCATCACATAGGCTTCCCGGCGGCCCGATTCGTCGCACAGGAAGGCGAGGAACCGCCCGTCCGGGGAGAACCGGGGTGCTCCATAGTCAACCGACGGGTTCCCTCCGAGAACGACGGGCGTTCGGGGCCCGGAGAGCGCGACCGTCCGCAATGTGAAGTTTCGGCCCTGACGCTCCGAATACGCGAGGAATCGTCCGTCCGCGGAAACGTCCGATGCCTCCTGGAAGCCCGCACCCGGCACGACCTCCTCGCTCTTCCCCGTCGCGAGGTCCATCCGATAGAGACGAGGATTGGACCCGGCGACGGCCGAGTAAATGAAGCCGCGGCCGTCCGGGAGCCAGAGGGGGGCAAACTCGCTACCTATGTCCGAAGTCACGCGGCTCTCGACGCCCCGTTCATAGTCGAACGACCAGATGTCGTACGTCCAGATGCCGGGCCGTGCGCGATCGTAGAGAGCGCGGCGCCCGTCCGGCGAGAGACTCAGGCTCAGATAGGAACCCGGGGTCGAGACCCGCCCCCCGGTCCGTCCGGCGCGGTCGAATCGCTCGAGCCGGCTCACGTCCTCCTGCACGACGTACAGGAGAGTGCCGTTCCGCGAAACCGCGAAGCCCGCGCCGCCGGTGGACATGAAGTACCGGATGCTCTCCGCAAGCGCCGCCGCCGAGCCGGTCATGCGCCCGGTCCGCACGTCGAAGGTTTGCGCGAAAAGCGTTCCCTCCCGCGCGAACACGAGGATCCCAGGGTCGACGTAAGCCGTGTCGGACACGTCGGGCATAACCGCCCGAGGCGCCTTGTCCGGCTCCGCGAGCATCAGCGTGCCCTCGTTCCCGCGCCGCGAAACGTAGAGAAAGCGCCGGCCGTCCGGGAGAAAGGTCGGCCAGATGACCCTCGTCTCTCCGCGCGCCACATCCGGTTTCAGGACGACAGCGGGCGTCCCGCCCGAGGGCGGGACACGATAGAGGGCCTCGCCCTGGACGCCCCCGAAGAGGATGTCATCGGCTCCCCACGTCCCTGCTTTCGCGCCGCCCGCCGTCACGTCGGCAATCGGGACGGGAGCGCCCGACGGCAGGTCGAGGCGCTTGAGCTTGTCTCCGGCGAAGAAGGCGATCGAAGTGCCGTCGGGCGACCAGAATAGAGACGACGCGCCTTCCGTGCCCACAAGCGGCCTCGCCTCGCGCGACTCGAGCGGTCGCAGCCAAATGCTCCTGGCGCCGCGCGCGTCCCTCGCCACCCATGCGAGCCGCGAGCCGTCCGGGGAGACACCGAGCGGACGCCCCTCGCCGGACCACGCGAAGGCGCCTCCGGCGGGCGGGAGGACCTCGAAGCGAATGGCCGGCGCGGGCTTGGGCCGCGGCGCGCCGGTCTTCAGGACCACGGCCGTAACAGCCGCCCCTGCGAGGGCGGCGGCGAGCGCCACGACGGCCATGCGCGATCCCGGGCGCGGCGCCTCGACCGAAGACGCGAGCGCACGCGCGGACGCCGAGGGCGCCGAGCCCGCCGCAAGCGCCTCCAGCGCGAATGCGAGATCGCGCGTCGACTGAAAGCGCGCCTCGCGCTTCTTCTCGAGGCAGCGCATGACGATCGCGCCGAGCGCGGCCGGAGGAGGAGCTGGAACGTCGGACAGCGGCGGCGGCTCGTGCCTCAGGATCGCGGCCATCGTCTCGGCCGCAGTAGCGGACCGGAACGGGTTCGATCCGGACAGCATCTCGTAGAGCACCGTACCGAAGCTGAAGATGTCCGAACGGTGATCCACGGACTCCCCGCACACCTGCTCGGGGGACATGTAGGAGAGCGTTCCGAAGACTGCGCCCGCCTCCGTCAGGTTGGACAGCGTGCCGGCCGCGGAGAGCGACTCTCCGGCCGCGAGAGGCTGCGCGAGCTTCGCGAGGCCGAAGTCGAGGATCTTGGCCCGGCCATCCTTCTCAAGGATCACGTTCTCGGGCTTGAGATCCCGGTGGACGACGCCCTTCTCGTGCGCAGCGGCCAGACCGCGCGCGATCTGCACGGCGATTTCGACGGCGCGCTTCGCCGGTAGAGCGCCTGGCCGAAGCGCCTCGCGCAGGGTCTCACCCTCGACGAGCTCCATGACCAGGATGTGGCGGGTCGGAGAGGAAGAGGAGGAAGAGGGGATTTCTTCGAATGAGTAGATGGCGGCAATGCCAGAGTGATTGAGGCTCGCAAGCACGCGAGCTTCCCGCTCGAATCGCGCCTTCCTCTCTTCACCTTCTAGGAATTCCTCCGGCAGGACCTTGACCGCGACGTCGCGTTCGAGGCGAGGGTCCCTCGCCCGATAGACCTCGCCCATGCCGCCCGCGCCGAGCGGGCCGAGGATCTCGTAGGCGCCCAGGCGGGCTCCGGCGGTGAGACTCAATCTTCCCCGAGTCTAGTCCGTCAGGCCCCCCGCGGCGCCAGGGTTGCGGCTGGCGAAACCGGCGCGAATGGCATCCTTGGGCGGGATCGGCGGCCAGACGCGGATCACGCGGCGCAGCCAGTGACTGTCCACTTTCGACCGAAAGTACGCCTCGTGGTCCCATTCGACTTCGGCCATCTCGAGAAGGCACGCGACGAGCTCCGGATGGCCCGAGGCAACCGCGAGGTCGGCCGCGTCCTCGTACTCCCTCACGTTCTGGCTCTCAAGCTTTCCCGCGCCGTACATCGGGACGTACCAGCCGCCGATCCGGCACAGGAGACCGATCGTCTTGCCGATCCGGAGGAGCTTCCGCTCCCGCGTCGGATCGGGCGCCGCGCCGAGCGCCGCGAGCATCTCGCCGACCTGCCGCCGGTGAACCCACTCCTCGTCCTCGATCTTCCGGATTTGCGCTCTTTCCCCGGGGTCGGAAACGGACGCCGCGTGGCCGCGGTACGCGTGCCCGGCGGCGAGCTCCCCCGCGTGCGCGTGCCGGAGGACGTTCGCGAGACGTGCGCGCGCGTCTTCGCGGTCCATCAAAGAGTCGCGACGACGAAGGGAAGGGACTCGACGTGCGTGCCCGCGGGCACAATCGTGAAACACGCCGCGAGGCGCTCGTAGAAGTCGGCCTTCGGCGTCACGAGGCTGCCCAGCTCCACCACGAGAAGCGGCTCGCCCTTCTCTATCGCGTCACCCGGCTTCTTGCGGACGCGGAAACCGGCGGCGGGATCGATCACGTCGTTCTTTTTCGCGCGGCCGCAGCCGAGCTCGATCGCGAGGAGCCCGATCTCGCGCGTCGCGATCCTCGAGACGACTCCCGGGGACGGCGCCGGAACATCTTTCTTCGAACGGGGCTGAGGCAGCCGGGTAAGGTCATCGCACACCCCGGCGTCCCCGCCCTGAGCGGCGATGAGCTTCGCGAATACCTCGAGGGCACGCCCGTCCGACAGGGCGGCGTTCAGGCGCCGCCGCGCCTCTTTTGCGTTCGTCTCGAGCCCCGCCGCGAGGACGAGATCGACTCCGAGGAGAAGCGTGTTTTCCCGCAGGTCGGCCGGACCCTCTCCCGCGAGCATCCGGATCGACTCCGCGACCTCGTTCGCGTTCCCGACGGCCTCGCCGATCGGCCGGTCCATCGCCGTGAGATAGCCCGAGGCTTTGCGGCCCGTGGCCCGCGTCGTGTCGACGAGGGCACGCCCGAGACGCTCGGCGTCCTTCGGGTCCGCCATGAACGCCCCGTTGCCGGTCTTGACGTCGAAAACGACGGCGTGCGCGCCCGTCGCGAGCTTCTTCGAAAGAATCGACGCGGTGATGAGCGGGATCGACTCGACGGTTCCCGTCACGTCGCGAAGGGCGTAGAGCCTCCGGTCCGCGGGAGCGATCGAGTCGGTCTGGCCGATGAGCGCACAGCCGACCGTTTCGAGGAGGCGGTCGAAGTCCGCCTTCGGGAGGGCCGTCTTGAAGCCGGGGATCGCCTCGAGCTTGTCGAGCGTTCCCCCCGTGTGCCCGAGACCGCGCCCGGACATCATGCCGGCCTTGACGCCGACCGCCGCGAGGAGAGGCGCGAGCACGAGCGTCGCCTTGTCGCCGACGCCTCCCGTGGAGTGTTTGTCCGCCACGAAGCCGTGCCGCGAGAGATCCCACGTTTCGCCGGACTTCATCATCGCGAACGTGAGAGCGGCCGACTCCGCGGTCGTCATCCCGCGACAGCAGACCGCCATCAGGAACGCGGCGGCCTGCTCGTCGGGAATTGTTCCGTCCGTGACGCCGCCGACGAACGCCGCGATCTCGCCGTCGGAGAGCTCGCCGCCGTCGCGCTTCTTCACGATCGTACGGACGAAAAGGCTCATTTCGAGACCGTCGCTTTCAGAGACGCCGCGATCTTCGTCCGCCACTCCTCGGCTTCGAGGAGGGTCTTCGCCGCGTCGATCGTACGGACCGCTTTTCCGTCCCAGAGAACACGGCCTTCGACCATCGTGAGCGTGACGTCCGACTCCTTCACGGCGTACACGAGCGTCGAGAAGAGATCCCACAGCGGCCGGGTTCGTGCCCCGCCGAGGTCCACCGCCACGAGATCGGCGCGCTTCCCTGCTTCGAGGGAGCCGATCTTCTTGTCGAGATTGAGGGCCCGCGCTCCGTCGATCGTCGCCATGCGCAGGAGATCCTTCGCGGGGAGCACCGTCGGGTCCATCGTGGAGACCTTTGCCAGCTTGCCCGCGAAGTCCATCGCCTCCCACATGTCGTGGTCGTTGTTCGAGCCCGCGACGCCGTCCGTGCCGAGGCCCACGACGACACCCGCCTTGCGCGCGGCCACGACCGGAGCGATGCCGGACGCGAGCTTCATGTTCGACTCCGGATTGTGGGCAAGCCCGACGTGACGTTCCGCGAGGAGCCGGAGGTCGTCCGCGTCGCACCAGACGCAATGGGCCACCAGAACGTTCGGCCCGAGGAATCCGATCGAGTCCAGCCACTTCGCGGGCGTCGTCCCGTACTTCTCCGCGATCTGTTTCTGCTCGTCCTTCGTTTCGGAGAGGTGGATGAGGAGCGGCGCCCCGAACTCCTTTGCGAGATCGCGGGCCGCGACGAGCGATTCCTTCGAGTTCGTGTACGGCGCATGAGGCGCAACGGCGGGGACGATGCGGGGATGGCCCTTCCACTTCTCAAGGAACGCACGCGTGACCAAGATCGACTCGGCGAGGTCCTTGTGGTCGGGCACCGGAAAGTCGAGCCAGGTTTCCCCGAGGACCGCGCGGAGCCCGCAGGCCTCGACCGCGCCCGCGACGTCGGATTCGAAGTAGTACATGTCCGCGAACGTGGTCGTGCCGCCGCGGATCATTTCGAGGCAGGCGAGGGTCGTACCGGCACGGACGAAGGCCGGCGATACGTTTTTCGCCTCGGCCGGAAAGATGAACTTCGTGAGCCACTCCATGAGCGGGAGGTCGTCCGCGATTCCGCGAAAGAGACTCATCGCCGCATGCGTGTGCGTGTTGACGAGGCCCGGCAGGACGACGGAACGGGGGCGGGAGATTCGCTTCTTCGGAGCGTAGCGGGAGAGGAGATCCGAGGGCGTACCGACGGCGACGATCCCGCCGGCCTGGATCGCCACGGCGCCCGGCGAGAAGACCCGATCGGACCCGTCCATCGTCAGGACCCAGCCAGCCGTCACGAGCGTGTCGATCGGAGAAAGAGAAGATGAGGACTTCTTGGAAGGCGCGTGAAGAGTTTCGGCAGCAGCGGCCGGCGGAGCCGCGGCGGCGAGTACCGCGCACGCGAGCACGAGAACCGAGACGCGCCTCGCGCGCACTGGTGCTTCCTTTTCCCTCTTCACCTTCAAAGAACTTTCCTCTTTTCTGCTTCTTTCCTTCTCTCTCACTTCGGTCCCTCGAACTCGAAGGGTAGCGGCAGGAGCGTGGAAAGGCGCATGCGGCTCACGACGCGCTCCGGCGTCGCGAGCACGACGTCGATGTCGCGGCACTGGTCCCACAGAACCTGGCGGCACGCACCGCAGGGCGCCGCGGGCGGATCCGCGTCCGTCACGACGGCGACCGCGCGGAACGCCCTCTTCCCCTCGGAGATCGCCTTGAATACGGCCGTCCGCTCGCCGCACACGGTGAGCCCGTACGAGGCGGATTCCACGTTGCAGCCGCTGAAGACCGTGCCGTCCTCCGCGAGCAGCGCGGCGCCCACTTGAAATCCGGAATAAGGAGCGGAGGCGTTCGCGCGGGCCCGCCGGGCGGCGTCGACGAGCCGTGCCTCTTCCTCCGCCGTGAGAAGCCGGGACGAGCTCACGCTCGATTCCCCGTCCGCCTGCGCGCGGGCGCCCTCCTGGCGGGGCGGGCGGCGGGCCGAAACGCGTCCTCCGTGGCGCCCGAGCGCCCGGTGCCGAGGGCCTCGACGAGCGCCGTGAGGAGGCGTACGAACTCGCC
Source organism: Thermoanaerobaculia bacterium (assembly GCA_038214715.1). Classification (GTDB taxonomy): domain Bacteria; phylum Acidobacteriota; class Thermoanaerobaculia; order UBA5066; family UBA5066; genus Fen-183. The sequence continues at coordinate 60,476 of JBBQRP010000016.1, forward strand.
CTTCACGCGCTGCGTCGTCTCTAGGACTTCCTTGTGCCCGAGCTTCTGCTTGAGCACTCCGGCAGCCATGTTCGTGATGCAGGAGATACCCAGCACGCCGACGCCCATCTGGTTGAGCGCGATGACCTCGGGAACCGTAGACATGCCCACTGCGTGCGCACCCCACCTCCGGAACGCACGGATCTCGGCGGGCGTCTCGTAGGAGGGCCCGTGGACGCCGAGATAGACGCCATGCTTCAGCGCAACGCGCTGGCGCTTTGCGACCGCGAGGGCGAGCGTCCGGAGGTCCTTGCGGTAGGCGTCCGACATGTCGGGAAAGCGCGGCCCGAGGTCCTCGTCGTTCGCGCCGACGAGCGGGTTCGTCCCGAAGCCGTTGATGTGGTCGTCGATGAGCATGAGGTTGCCTGACTTGAACGACTTTTCTATTCCGCCGGCCGCGTTCGTCACGATGACCGTCCTGCACCCGAGGAGTCCGAGCACGCGGGCCGGGAAGACGACGGCCGGCATCGCACGGCCCTCGTAAAAGTGGACCCGTCCGGAGAGCACCACGGTCGGAACGCCCCGGACGGTGCCCGCGACGAGCATCCCGGAATGCCCGACGACGGCCGAGGCCGGGAATCCCGGGATCTCCCCGTAGGGGACAGTGACGCGCTCGTCCACGCCGTCGGCAAAATCACCGAGGCCCGAACCGAGAATCACGCCGACGAGCGGCGGATGGGGCAGCTTCCCGCGCAGCCACTCGGCGGCGCCCGCGAGCGTCGAATCCATTGCGTGCCTCCTAGGTCATCAGGATGCCGGCGATCGCCGCCGTCATGAAGCTCACGAGAGAGCCCGCAAGGAGGGCCCGGAAGCCCAGCCGCGCGAGGTCCGACTTGCGCGACGGCGCGAGCCCCCCGATACCGCCGATCTGGATGCCGATCGACGAGAAGTTCGCGAAACCGCAGAGTGCGAACGTCGCGATGATCTTGCCCTTCTCCGTGAGAGAGCCGACGACGTCCTTGAACATCGAGAAGGCGAAGAACTCGTTGATGACCGTCTTGTTCGCGATCAGGTTGCCGATCGTCGCCGCGTCCTGTTTCGGCGCGCCGAGGATGCGCGCGAGCGGGCTCATGACCCATCCAAAGATCGTCTGGAGCGTGAAGCCGGGATAGCCAACGAGGCCGCCGGCCCATCCGAGGAACCCGTTGATCATCGCGATGAGGGCGACGAACGCGATGAGCATCGCGGCGATGTTCAGAACCAGCGTCATGCCCTGCGAGGCTCCCGTCGCGGCGGCGTCGATGAAGTTCGCGTCCCTCTTCTCGACCTGCATCCGGACCGTACCCATCGTCACCGGGTTCTCCGTCTCGGGCCACATGATCTTCGTGATGAGGAATGTCCCGGGCGCCGCCATGACGGACGCGGTGATGAGGTACTTCAGCGGGGCGCCCATCAGGACGTAGGCGAGCATGACGGCGCCGGAGACGTGCGCCATCCCGCCGACCATCATCGTGAAGAGCTCCGAGGTCGTCATCGTCGCGATGTAGGGTGCGATCAGAACCGGCGCCTCCGTCTGCCCGATGAAGACGTTCGCCGCGACGCAGAGGGCCTCCGCTCCGGAGACCCGCATCGTCTTCTGCATCACCCACGCCATGCCTTTCACGACGAACTGGATGATCCCGAAGAAATAGAGGATCGAGAAGAACGAGCAGATGAAGATGATGATCGGAAGGACCTTGAACGCGAAGACGATGCCCCGCATTCCGAGGCCCGTCTTCTCACCGAGCGGGTCCATCGGCCCGGCGAGCCAGCCGAACAGGAACGAAGATCCCTGGTCCGCGTATCCGATCGCGTGCGAAACGCCGTTCGAGAAGGATTCCAGCCCCTGCTTGCCCGGTTCCCAGTAGAGGACGAGAAGCCCGAACACCATCTGGAGCGCGAAGGCCCACCCCACGGTCCGCCAGCGGATCGCCTTTCGGTTCTTCGAAAGCGCGAACGCCACGCCAAGCACGACCGCGAGACCGATCAGTCCCAAGAAACGCTCCACGTGTCCTCCATGCGCTGGGGTTTGAGCCCCGAAGAATACCCCGATCAGGTCTCGAGTGTCCGCGCGTCACGCACGCGACCTCGCCACACGTTGCGGTGCAATATCCCGTTCACCCAGGTGGAGCGGGCGAAGATGAGGGTCAGCGCCGCGACCCACAGAGGCTGGCAGAGCGCCGAGACGACGCCGAGCCTGAGGCGAAGATCGCAGGCGGCGCGGACGACGAGGATTTCCAGGAATACCAGGAGAGAAAGAATAATTTCTTTGAAGGTGAAGCATGCCGGGCCTGCGGCGTGGCCATGCCCCACCGCCCACTCGAGAGCACCGCCGGCCAGGACCGCGAAGGGTAATTCACCTTCTAAGAAAAACAGCAGAAGGAAAAGCGAGGCAATCGGGACACTGCCCAGCAGCCCGAAGAAGCCGTTCTTCTCCAGCCCCTTCGCGATCTCCCTGAACCCGTGGTACATGCGAAGGTCGATCGAGTCGAGCGCGAGCGCGATGCCCGTGCGCCCCCCCGCCCTCCGGGCGTTGCGGCCGAGCTGGATGTCGTCCACGACGGAAGTCTTGAGGGCCTCGTGGCCGCCGATACGGTCGAAGAGATCGCGGCGGATGAGGTTGAACACGCCTCCCCCTCCGCCGAAGGACCGCGCGGACGGAACGTTCATGAGCCAGCCGGGCAAGTAGCAGAACGCGGCGGCCGCGATCGTCGGAACCATGAAGCGCTCGCCGAAACCCCGCGCCTCCATCTGCGGAAAGAGCGAGAGAAAGTCCAGACCGTGCTTCTCCGCGTGGGCAAGCGCGCGCGCCAGGAGATCCGGCGCGAAGACGACGTCCGCGTCCGAGAAGACGAGCCAGTCGTGGGGCGCCGTCGCCCGCGCCGCCTGGGTGCCTTCGTGAAGCGCGTGCGGCTTGCCGAGCCAGTCGGGCGGCGGCTCGATTCCGTCCACGATCCGGAGAGTCCCTCCGAATTCGCCAGCGAGCCGCGACAGGATCCCGCGCGTGCCGTCGGAGGAGCGGTCGTCCACGACCACCGTCTCGAACGCCGGGTCGTCCTGCAGGCACTTGCTCCGCGTGGCGACTTCGAGAGCGCGCTCTTCGTCGCGCGCGGGGACGACGATCGAGACGAAGGGCGATCCTTCCCCCCGGCGCGGTGCGGGCGCGAGATGCGGGACGAGGTGAAACGACAGTGCGACGTTCAGCGCACGAAGGACCCACAGTGCGAGGACGATCTCGAGGAGAAAGCCGACCATGGATTCAGCGTGTCGCCGTGCCGCGAATCACTCCGCCGCCCCGAGCATCCGCTACCGTCGTGCCGGACCGGGTGGACCGACGATCGCCTGATAGACGAGGTTGTGGAATTTCGCGAGAAGGTCCAGCCCGCCGGCCGGCTGGACCTGCGCGAGGAGGATCGCGAGAAGGTCCTCGTGAGGATCCACCCAGTAGGTCGAGTAGTAGGCGCTGCCCCACCCGTACGAGCCCGGCGAGCCCATCTTTCCGGACCGGCCCACGTCTTCGACGATCTCGAACCCCAGGCCGAACCCCGAATGGCCGTCGTCGTGAAGAGATCCGACGTGGTTCGCCGTCATGAGCTGAACGGTCTTCGGAGAGAGGATCCGGACGCCTTCGAGGGCCCCGCCCGACAAGAGCATCTGAAGGAAGCGCGCGTAGTCCCCCGCGGTCGAGAGAAGTCCCGCCCCGCCGGAGAAGCACATTCGGGGGCCGTCGACGTAGGCGCCCTGCCCGCGGCCTTCGTCAGGCGCGCGGACGATCGATCCCTCGGCGCTCGCCGCGTATACGGCCGCGAGGCGGGCGCGCTTGCCGGGCGGCAGGAAGAACGAGGTGTCCCGCATCGCGAGCGGCTCGAAGATGCGTTTCCGGAAAAACGAGTCGAGGTCCTGTCCCGATACGACCTCGACGACGCGGCCGAGGACGTCGGTCGAGAATCCGTAGACCCATTTTTCACCGGGTTGCGCTTCGAGGGGAAGGGTCGCCATGCGGTCCACGACGGCGCCGATCGGCTCGGCCTTGTCCGCGAAGTACCAGAGGTACGCCCCCGCTTCGCGGAACTGGGCTTCCCAAGGGCCCATCCCGTACGAGAGGCCGGATGTGTGCGTCAGGAGATCGCGGATCGTGATCTCGCGCTTTGCAGGCACGGTCCCGGAGTGCGAAGCGACGGCCATCTTCCGGAACGCGGGAAGGAATTTCGAGACGGGATCAGTCAGGAGAAGCCGTCCTTCCTCGACGAGGATCATCGCAGCGGCGCTCGTGACGGCCTTCGTCATCGATGCGATCCGGAAGATCGTGTCCTTTTCCATCGGGAGGTTCTTCTCGATGTCCCTCTTTCCAGCGCACTCGAAGTAAGCGATATGGCCGGCGCGGGCGACGAGGGAAACCGTGCCCGCGACCCGCCCTTCCGCGACGTAGCGGTTCATCGTGGCCGTGATGCGCTCGAGGCGCTCTTTCGAGAGGTCCGACGGCCCAGCCACGCTCGCGGGGGCGGGCTTCGCCGCCGCGGAGCCCGGCGCCAGTGCCAGCGCGAGCGCGAGCGCGGAGGCCACCGCGATCTGCCGGCAGCGAGAGCGCTTCACGCCGTCACCGCACGCCCGTGACGAGGTACATCTCCGAGAGTACCCGGCTGGCGTTATACGCGTACGCGGCCCCGTCCGAGGACAGGACCACGCCCTCGATCGCCTCCACACCGGCGGGGTCCGCCGGCACGAGCTCCCGAAACGGGGCGCGGCGCCCGGTCGCGACGTCGAGGAGGAATATCGCTGCGGGGACGCGCGCGCCGGCCCGCACGAAGACGGCGCGGCCGTCTGCGGACCAGCGGAGCGGAACGTCGTTCGCGCGCGCGCCCGGGAGAGGGCGAACCTCGCCTCCGTCGAGCGGGAGGAGGAGGACGCCCACGCGGGCGCGTTCGACTGCCGCGAAGCGGCCGTCCGGCGAGATGCAGCCGGGCGCCATGGCGCGCACCATGTCGGCCTCGAGGCTCACCGGGACGGGAGTCCCGCCTTCGAGGGAAACCGCGTAGACGCGGCGCTGGTGTCCGGGCTCGCGGGCGGTGAAGAGAATCCTCTTTCCGTCGGGGGAGAAGACGGGCACGCCGCGCTCGGCGAGCGAGATCGGGATCTTTCGGGCGACTCCTTTGCCGGTCGGGAGGAGGTCGATCGGGGAGTCGGACGCGGGCAAAGAAGCGAGAACCCAGGCTCCGTCCGGCGAGAGCGCGTTCGCGTAACCGTCGCCCAGCCTCACGACGGGAGATCCGTCCATGCCGCGGACGCCGACCGCGTACAGGGCTCCCGCGGGCTCCGCACCGGACTCGCACAGGAGCGTCTTCCCGTCTGCGGAGATGTCGCGGGCGAAGCTGAGGTCGAACCACGTGAGGTCTCGCTCCTGCGCCTCCCCGGCGCGCCGCCCGAGGACCGTCATGCGCGCCGCGTCGCGTGCGAGGAGGACGGTTCCTTCCTTCGAGACGTCGAGGAGGCGGAGGCGTCCGACACCGGGGAGGATCGGCCTCATGACTCCCGCGAGACTGACGCCGCGGAGCGCCCGGATCGACACGCGCTCGGCGCCGGTGAACCAAACCTCGTCGCCCCCCGGCCCCCACGCGAGACCCTGAAGACTTCCGAATTGACCCGTGAGGGTCTTCTTGTTTCCCGAGAGGTCCAGGACGGCGACCGAGCCGCGGTCGTCCAGCGGCAACGGGTGGTCGAAAAAGGCGATCCGGTCTCCGCGAGGCGAGATCCTGGGATGGCTGATGTGTCCGCTCGTCGCGTAGAGAAGCTTGCCGAGCGGATACTCGAGGATCGAGCGCCCGTCCTCCTCGCGCACGGCGAGGAGTTTCGTGCCGTCGGGGCTCCAGTCGGCCCCGCTGACTCCCGCCGCGATCTCGCGGGGCGCTCCGCCCGTGACGGGCGCCCGCGCGAGGGTTCCCGTGAAGAGGCCGACGTGGCCCGGCTGCGGGTCGAGCAGGACGGCCATCTCCCCTTCGCTCGAGATCGCGAGAAGCTCCGCCCGCGGGAAGTCGAGGGTCGTCCCGTCGGGCGCATCCGACGCCTTCAGGAAGAGACGGCTCGGCATTCCGTTCCAGGTCGCGACGTAGACGAGGCTCCTCCCGTCGGCACCGAACCGCGCGGAGGAAATCGTCCCCCGCCCGTAGCTCGCCTGCGCAAAACGGATCTCCGGCGCCGCGGGTCGGCGCCCGTAGACCCACGTCGCGGCCGCGGCGGCGAGAAGCGCCGCGAGCGCGAGCGCGGCCGACGCCGGCCGCAGGAGCCGGCTCGGCATCAGCGCGCCGATCGGCCGTGTCGCGCCGCCCCCGATCGACGAGGACGAGGTCCCGGCGTCCAGCGGAATCGCCTCGAGTGCGAAGGCCAGGTCGCGCGCGCTCTGGAATCGGTTCTCGGGGCTCTTTTCGAGGCAATGCCTTACGAGGCGTTCGAAGGGGGCGGGTACCGTGACTCCGGCTTCGCTGAAGTCGGGAGGATCTTCGCGGAGAATCGCGCTCAACGTGTCCGCGGGCGAGCTTCCCCGGAACGCGCGCTGGCCGGAGAGAACCTCGTAGAGAACAGCGCCGAAGGAAAAGAGATCCGAGCGCGCGTCCAAGGCGCCTCCGCGTACCTGCTCGGGCGACATGTATCCCATCGTCCCGAGAACGACACCCGGCTCCGTCGCCGCGGAGTGCGTCGAAGCGCCGGTCGTCTCCGGGGAACGCGGCGGGCGCTCCTCCAGTTTCGCGAGACCGAAATCGAGGATCTTCACCCGCCCGTCCTTCGTCAGGAAGACGTTCTCCGGCTTCAGGTCCCGATGCACGATTCCCTTGTCGTGCGCGGCGGCGAGACCCAGCGCGATCGGAATCGCGACCTCGAGAGCGCGCCGCGGGACGAGCGGCCCGCCTGCGAGGCGCGTGCGGAGGGTGTCCCCCTCGAGGAGCTCCATCACGAGGAGGTGCCGGCCCGAGACCTCCTCGAAGGAATGGATGGATGCGATCGCCGGATGGTTCACGGCGGCAAGGGCCTTCGCCTCACGCTCGAACCGGGCCCCGCGCTCGCGGTTCTCGAAGAGGTGCTCGGGAAGTACCTTTACCGCGACGTCGCGCTCGAGTCGCGTGTCCCGCGCCCGGTAGACCTCCCCCATTCCACCCGCGCCGATCGGCGCGAGGATTTCGTAGGAGCCGAGCTTCGTGCCGGCGGAGAGCGTCATGGCTCGTCTCGGATCAAGATCGTATGAGCGTCCGTCACCGCCCGTGTCGCCCCTCGTAGTTGGTGCAGAGATAGCGGATCCCGACCATCATGACTTCCTCCCAGGCGGCCTCCATGTCCGGAATCCACTCGGGATCGCAGACACGCACCGTCTCGAGCAGGCTGTCCAGCCACAGATCGTACAGGTGGGCGCCGACCGCGAGACCGCCGGCTCCGTGGCGGACGGCCACCTCCTCGAGGTACGGGTCCGGCCCCTGCTTCGGATCCCGCGCAACGAGGAGGAGGTGGCGGAGCGACGTGTGGAGCAGCTCCTTCTGCCGGGCGAAATCGGTACCCGCAAACTTCTCCGCGACCTCGTGGGAAGAGGACAGAAAGTTCCCATAGAACACGTCGAGGAAGTCCGGCCGCGCCTCGCACCGCTTCAGGCTGGCCTCGAAGACGGCAACGGTCGTCGGATTCACAGTTTCTCCCTCAGGCCGTCCAGTTCACGATGAGCGTCAGCGAGCCCGCCTCCCGCGTGTGGTTCGGCCTCACCACGATGAACCTCTTCCCGTCCGCCGTCGAGTCGAACCGAGACGCAATCCCCGGAAGCATTGGGGGCCCCACGAAGAGCTCCGTGGCGCGCCCGAAGGTCGGGCGTGTCCCCGGGAAACGTCATGGCGCCTCCGGGGCGCGAGCGCTCAGGGGAGGAAGACCCGGAGAGATTCTCTGCTCTTTCGCTCACGGTTCGCCGACGCGTTCCGACCTACAGTGGGGCCCGGAACCGCTTGTTTTTCTTCAGTGAATGCTCCCGTGCCGGATGCTCCGGCGGAGGCTTGCTGCAGCGCCAACGCTTCTTCCAGCTCGAGCCTCGCGTCCGCGATGTCGCGGTGGCGCTGCTTCGCCTCTCCTCTCTTCACTTTCGAAGAACTCTTCCGGCAGGACCTTCAGCGCCACCATCCGGTCGACGCGCGAGTTCTTCGCCCGATAGACCTCCCCCATCCCGCCGGCGCCAAGCGCGCTCAGGATCTCGTAGGCCCCGAGCTTCGTGCCGGAGGTGAGCGTCACGTCAGCGTCCCAGATCCGCGTTCCAGTTCAGGACGACCGTCGTCGGCGTCTGCGACTCGCGGCCCAGCGGGGCGACGACGAGAAAGCGCTTGCCGTCGCGCGTGGGCGCGTAGTGGTTCCGCGCGACGGGCGTGTCGAACCGCCCGTGAAAGAGGGCGTGGGGCGCGCCGGCCGTCACGGTCGCGCCCGCCTGGATGTCGACGGCCATGAGGCTCTGGTCGGGCGCACGGTAGTACAGCTCCCTGCCGTCGCCGCGCCACTGGGGCTCGATGCCGCCCGAGGTCGAGATCTGCCACTTGCCGCCGGGTCCCGGAAAGCTCTGGACGTAGATCTCGGCGCGCCCGGACTCGTTCGACTGGTACGCGAGAAAGCGTCCGTCGGGCGAGAAGACCGGCCGGAGCTCCGCAAACGGCGTCTTGACGAACGGGACCGGCTTCTTGTCTCCGAACGTGGGGAGCACCCAGATGTCGAACCCCGTGTCCTTGTCCTGGCTCGAGTACGCGATGTACTTGCCGTCGCGCGACCAGTCGCAGGCGAACTTCAGCGCGTCGGACTTCAGGAGCAGCTTCTCCTCGCCGAGCCCTTCGGACGCTTTCTCGAAGAGGTCGCTCCCGACGGTGTAGACGATCTGCCTGCCGTCGGCCGACCACAGCGGCGCGAACGCGTCGTCGGCGTCGAACGTGAAGCGCGAGCTGACGCCGCGTTTGAGGTCACGAACCCATACGTCGGTCTTCCCCCGACGGGGGTCGGCGCGGTCGTACGCGAGACGGTCGCCGTCCGGCGCGAATGCCGGGTTACGGCTGTCCCCGGGGTCGCTCACGGCCTCGCCCTCCTTGCCCGACCGGTCCGCCCACACGAACCGGTTCCCAGTCTCGCCGGTCCGGTAGACGAGCGTTCCGTTCCGCGAGACCGAGAAACGCGCGAGTCCGACGGAGTCCGTCCCTATCTGCTCGGCGAGCGGCGTGGGCTCGCCCGTCGTCTTCATCGCCTTCGCGTCGAAAGGCTGCGCAACGAGGGTCCGGTCGCGTACGAAAAGGAGGTACCCCGGCGGGGCGTACGAGACGAGCGTCTGCGCGGAGGCGAGGGCCTTCGACTCGGTCGAGTCCAGGGAGCCGATCCGGTAGACGGTGTCCTCCGGCTTCTCGCCGGTCGCCATGTACAGGAAGTGCCGGCCGTCCGGAAGGAACTCCGGCCAGCCGAGGGTCCTCTCTTTCCGCGACGCGTCCGGCTTCACCGCCTCAACTGCCGTTCCTCCGGCAGCCGCGACGCGGCGGATCGGCTGAGGGCCCGTGCCGTCGAACAGGATCACGCCCTCCGGGCTCCATGTCCCGTCGGAGCCTCCCGGCGTGTCGCAGATCTTCTGGGGCGGTCCGCCCGCCACATCGACCTTCAGGAGCTTGCCCCCAGATACGAACGCGACGAAGCGGCTGTCGGGCGACCAGAACGGGCGCCCCGTTCCGTCGGTGCCCTCGAGAGGGTACGCCTTGAGCGCGTTCAGATGCCGGATCCACACGCGGTTCTTCCCCGCCGTGTCCGTCGCGTTGAACGCGATGATCCGCCCGTTCGGCGAGATGCGCGGCGCGTCGATCGACGTGATCTCCGGAGGGGTCGCGATCTCGAACCTCACCATCCGTGGGTGCGCGGGCGCGCGCAGGACGAACCCGACCGCGAACCCGGCGGCCGCGAGCGCCGCCGCGGCTGCAAGCGACCACGCAAGCTTCTCGCGGCTCTTGCGCCGCGCCGCAACGGGCGCCGGAAGGCCGACCTGCGAGCCGCCCTCGGCGATCCACTGGAGCTGCAGCTTGACGTCGTGCGCCGTCTGGAGTCGGTCGTCGGGATCCTTCGAGAGGCACGTCGCGATCACGCGGTCGAGTGCTGGAGGCGTCATCGGCGCGATCGACGAGACCGCCGGCGGGCTGTCCTTGAGAATCGACCCGATGAGGCTCGCCTGGCTCTTGCCCTCGAACGCCTTGCGGCCCGTCGCCATCTCGTAGAGGACCGCGCCGAGCGCGAAGATGTCGCTCCTCGCGTCGGCCTCCCCCCCCTCGAGCTGCTCCGGCGCCATGTACTGAAACGTCCCGAGGATCGTGCCCTGCTGCGTGAGGTGCTGCGGCGAGGCCATCGTCGGAAGCGACGTGACGCCGGACACCTGTCCCGGGGGTGCGAGCGTCTTGGCGAGGCCGAAGTCGAGCAGCTTCATGCCGCCCTTCGTCAGCATGACGTTGCCGGGCTTGAGGTCGCGGTGCACGATTCCCTGCCGGTGCGCGCGGTCGAGCGCATCCGCGATCTGGACCCCGAAGGAAAGCACCTGCTCGAGCGGCAACGCACCCCTCGCGAGTCGGCTCGCGAGCGTCTCGCCCTCGATGAGCTCCATCACGATGATGTGTCGCGAAGCGGAGGAGGACGAGCCGGGAATTTCTTCGAAGGAATAGATGGCCGCGATGCCGGGATGGCTGAGGGCCGCGAGGGCCTTCGCTTCGCGCTCGAACCGCACCTTCCCCTCTTCACCTTGCAGGATCTCTTCCCTCAGGACCTTCAGGGCCACGTCCCGCTCGAGCCGCGTGTCGCGGGCCTTGTAGACCTCTCCCATCCCACCGGCGCCGAGAGGCGAGAGGATCTCGTACGGGCCGAGGCGGGTGCCGGATTCGAGCGGCATGGCGGCTCCTTATTTCCCTGATCGATGTGTGCGACTGACTGCCGCGGCCGTCACTTCAGGCCCTCCGCGACGTCCGAGCCTCGTTCCGGCCGCGAGCGTCATGCCCTGACTGGCGGTGCCGCCCTTCGTAGTTCGCGCAGAGGTAGTGAATCCCCACCATCATGACCTCTTCCCATGCCGTTTCGATCCCCTGGGAACACTCGGGATCGCAGGCGCGCACGGTCTCGAGCAGGCTGTCCAGCCACAGATCGTACAAGTGGGCGCCGACCGCGAGACCGCCGGCTCCGTGGCGGACGGCCACCTCCTCGAGGTACGGATCCGGACCCTGCTTCGGGTCGCGCGCGACGAGGAGGAGGTAGTGGAGCGAAATGCGCAGGAGCTCCTTCTGGCGGGTGAAGTTGGTCCTCGCGAACTTCTCGGCGACCTCGGGGGAGGAGGAGAGGAACGTCTCGTAGAAGACGTCGAGAAAGTCCGGACGCGCCTCGCAGCGCTTCAGGCTGGCCTCGAAGACGGCGAGCGCCTTGGGACTCATGTTGGATTGACGCGATTCTATCCGCGAACGAGTCGCATGCGCGCGATCGGCCGGACTGCGAGATGATTGCGGAAACTCGAGGAGGCTGCCATGCCGTTCCTGAAGTCCCGCCGCGCGTTCGCAGGAAGTCTGGGCGAGGCCGCCGCGCTCCTCGCGGCACTCCCGGAAATCGTCCCGGCACCTTCCGCGGCCGCTTGACGCCGCGCAGGCGGGAGCGTTACGGCTGTCCCGGCCGGCCGATCGCACCGAGGAAGCTCGCGCCGCCGAGAGAGGGCACGGCGAGGTGTTCCGCCACAGTCGCGCCGACGTCGGCAAACGTCTTCCGCGAGCCGATGTCGGCTCCGGGCCGCACGCCCGGACCCGCCGCCACCATTGGGACGTACTCGCGGGTGTGGTCCGTAGACTCGTCGGAGGGGTCGCCACCGTGGTCCGCGGTGAAGAGGAGAAGGTCGCCGGGTGAGAGGGACGCCAGAAGTTCCGGCACGAAGGCGTCGAGCTCCTCGAGGCACCGGGCGTAGCCCGCGACGTCGTTCCGGTGACCGTACTTCGTGTCGAAGTCCACGAGATTCGTGAAGACGAAGTCGTCGTGCCTCTCGCGGATCGCGAGGATCGTCTTCTCGATTCCGTCGCGGTTCGAGACGGTGTGGACGGCGGTATCGATTCCGCGGCCCGAGAAGATGTCCTCGATCTTGCCGAGCGCGTGCACTTTCAGGCCCTTGTCCGTCAGGCGGTCGAGGAGCGTCTCTCCGGTCGGGGGGACGGTGAAGTCCCTCCGGCGATGCGTCCTTTGGTACCGTCCGTTCGCTCCGACGAAAGGGCGAGCGATCACGCGCCCCACCTGGTGCGGGGGGCGGAGGATCTTCCGGGCGGCAAGACACCAGGTATAGAGCGTCTCGACCGGAACGACGTCCTCGTGCGCGGCGACCTGGAAGACCGAATCGCCCGAGGTATAGAGGATCGGCCGGCCCGTTCTCACGTGTTCGTCGCCGAGCTCCTCGAGAATCGCCGTGCCGGAGGCGGCCTTGTTCGAGAGCACGCGGCGGCCGATCGCCTCCTCGAACGGCTCGACGACCTCGGGCGGGAAGCCGAGCGGATAGAGAGGGAACGGCACCTCCAGCGTCAGGCCCATGAGCTCCCAGTGGCCCGTGGTCGTGTCCTTCCCCGCGGCTGCCTCGGCCAGGCGCCCGAACGCGCCGGAGGGCCTGGGTAGCCCCGGCGGCGCTTCCTCGTACATGGTGTGAAGGAGGCCGAGCGCCGTCAGGTTCGGCACCGAAGGCTTTCCGTCCCGCAGAATGTGCTGGAGCGTCTTTTTTCCCTGATCGCCGAACGCGGCCGCGTCCGGCGCCGCTCCGACGCCGAGGCCGTCGCAGACGACGACGATGGCTCGGCGCTTCATGTGCCCTACAGGGACGCCAGTCGCTGCTGGGCGTCGCTCCGAAGTGGAGAGTCCGGAAAATCCGTGACGAGCCGCTGGTAGAAGCTCTTCGCTTCGACGTTCTGTCCCGTCTTCTCGTAGAGCCGCGCCATCGTAAAGACGAGGATGTCCTTCGAGACCGGGGAGTCGCCGGCGTCGAGGTACTTCTTCGCCGTGTCGAGGGCCTCCTTCGGACGGCCTGCTCCGGCCTCCGCGTCGATCGCCGCAACCGCGGCGATTCCGGCCGCGACCGATCCGTTCTCCGAGCGCGCGAAAGCCTTCGCGGCGTCGAGGTTCGCGGCCGTCGCCGCCGGCGCTCCTTCGAGCGAGAGCAGGAGGACCGAAGCCGCCCGTCCGGCGGACGTTCCGGAGGAATCCTTCGCGAGCGACTCGAGCTCGGCCTTCGCAGCCGCCATGCGATCGGACGCGTCCTTGAAAACGCGGGCCCCGGGCGCGGGCGCGGGGTCGGACGCAAGCGGCGCGTCGAAGAGGGCCAGCGCCGAGGAGAGGCGGGCGTCGAGGCGGTTTCCGCGCAGGACGATCCCGCCCCAGACGGCTCCGATCAGGAGAACGGCGCCGCCCCCGATCAACGCCCATCGCGTCGTCTCAGGCCGGTGCGTCGCGACGAAGTCGCGCGCGTCCGTCAGGGCGTGCTGAAGCTGATCCGTCTTCATCTGTTTTTTCGTCAGTCGGTTGGACATGTCGGTTTCGAGGCTCGCCTCAGCAGAAGGCGGCGAAAGCCGCATCCGCGTGATCGAGGAGAAATCCCCCGGTCTCCTTCTCGGTGTCGTAATCGATCGCGGCGCCTTCGAGGCGCTGGAATGCGTAGTCGTCGGTCCAGATCACGAGCCCGCGGCCGGTCTCGATACGCCGCCCGTCCTCGAGCGCGCGGCCCGAAAGGGTGATGCGATAGCCGGAGCCGCCGCACCCGAGGACGTGCCGGATGACCAGGCAATTCATCGCCGGGTCCCATCCCTCGGCGCGCAGCGCATCGAGGGCGCGGTCCGTTACACGGATGCGGGGCGCTTCCTCCACTACCCTCAGCGCTTCTTCCTCTTCATGGATTTCTTCGCTGGCTTGCGCGCCTTCTTCGTGCTCTTCTTCGCGGCCTTCTTCTTCGGGGCGCTCCGCCGGGCGGCCTTCTTCGCGGGCTTCTTCTTTCCGGCTTTTTTCCCGGAGGTCTTTTTCTTCGCCGCCTTCTTCTTCGCGGCCGGTTTGCTAGCGGCCTTCCTTTTCGGGGCGGCCTTCTTCTTCGCGGTGACCTTCTTTTTCGCGGCGACCTTCTCTTTCGGGGCGACCTTCTTCACGGGCGCGGCCGCCTTCTTCACCGGCGCGGCGGCCGGCTTTTTGGCAGCGGGCGGGTCAGCCGGCTTCGAAGCGGGAGGCTTCGGTGCGGCCGGGGGTGCGGGGGTGGCCACGACGGCGACAGCCGCCGCAGGCTTCGCGGGTGCCGGAGCGGCCGGAGAAGAAAAGGCGACACCCGCCGCGCGCAGAACCTGTTCGGCGTGATGCTCGGTGTCGACCTTGTCGAAGACGTGGCGGATGCGCCCGTCCTTGCCGACGAGGAACGACTTGCGGAGAGGACCGACTCCCCAGGCGGGATTCGGATTCTGACCCCACGAGCCGTACGCTTCGTGCACCGAATGATCGGCGTCCGTCAGGAGGTCGAACGGGAGGTTGTACTTCGCCGCGAACGCGTTGTGCGACGCGGAGTCGTCGCGCGAGATCCCGAGGACCTCGATACCGGCCTTTTGAAGTGCGCTCCAGCTGTCCCTCAGGCTGCACGATTCGCGCGTGCACCCCGGGGTGTCGTCTTTCGGGTAGAAATAGATCAGGACGTCCCTGCTGCCCCGGAAATCGTGCAGGGAGATCGTCTTGCCCGAGCGAGCCGGAAGCGAAAAATCGGGTGCGGTCGAACCGGCACTCAAAGGCGCGGAAGGCGTCGTTTCGTCGGCCATCTGGCGATCCTCCGAGCGCGGAGGATATCAAAGTAAGCTCTCCCGCACGGAGGAATCCCGAATGCCCAAAATGGCCCGCGTCGCCCGAACACTTCCCGCCGTCCTGGTCCTCGCCGCCGCCGCCGCCGCCCGCCCCGCCACGGCGCAGGGTGTGACGCTCTTTCGGGACCGCGATCAGCGGGGCCCGTCCCAGACCTTCCACGACGACGTCCCGGACCTCCGGTATACGCAGTTCGGGAGCCGCCGGGCGAGCTCGGTCAACGTCCCAGCCGGCTGCGTCGCGATACTTTTCGCGCGGCCGGGGTTCCGCGGGCGGCGGGCCGAGTTCCGGGAGTCGGACAACAACCTCTCGAACACCACCGTGGGCGAGGATTCGGCGTCGTCCCTGAGGGTCAACTGCCGCCACGAGGGTCCCGACACCCACTTCTACCCGGACTGGCAAGCCGACCGGCCCGAGCCCTCGTCCGGGGCGCGCGGGGTCGTTCTCTACCGCGACCGCGAGGCGCGGGGCCCGAGCCAGTTCTTTGACCGGGACGTCCCCGACCTCGATCGCACCCAGTTCGGCAGCAGAATGGCGAGCTCGATCGACGTCTCCCAAGGCTGCGTGGCGATCCTCTGGGAGCTGCCCGGCTTCCGGGGGCGGCGCGCGGAGTTTCGGGAGAGGGACAACAATCTAAGGAACACGTCCGTGGGAGAGGACACCGCCTCGTCTCTTCAGGTCCGCTGCCGCTGATCAGGCGGCAAGCCGGTAACGGTCGCGGGTCGCGGCGACGAGTTTCTCGACGCGGCCCGCGTCCACGAGATACATCAGGAAGCCCAGTATCTCGCTGTACGCGAGGAAGACGTTGAGCGTTCGAACGCGCGGGAAGATCTCCGCGACGAGGTCGCTCACCGTCGCGGGCCCCTTCGCGAGCGCCCGCTCGATCTGCGAGATCCGCAGCCCGTACCGCCGGTCGAGCGTCCTGCGGTGCGCGGCCCAGTTCGCGACCGGCCCTCCGTGGCCCGTGAGGAGCGTCGCGCTTCCGGCCGTGCGGTCGAGCGTGTCGAGCGTCTCGAAATAGCGCGAGACGCTGCGGAACGGCCGTCCCGGGTTTTCCGGGTCCTCATCCACGACGGCGTTCGGCGTGATGTCCTTGAGCACGGTGTCGCCCGTGAAAAGGACGCCCGCCTCGGGAATCTCGAACGTGAGGCTGCCGGGCGTGTGGCCCGGCGTGGAGCGGACGACCACGGACCAGCCGTCGCCGGGAAGCGTTTCGCCGCCAGAAAGCTCGTCCCAGGCCTCGAGAGGTTTCGCGAAGTGATCGACCCCCGCGACCGACGCAATGACCGCGAGGCGCGACACGATCCCGAATCCCGCGCGCGCCATGTCGTCGAGGAGCAGCTTGCGGCTGCGTTCCTGTCGGAAATTCCCCCGGTCGAGGCGCCCCCCGAAGAGCACCGCCCCGGACGCGTCCGAGACGCGCGGAGCGAGCCCGTAGTGGTCGTGGTGCCCGTGCGTGAGGAGAACCCGCTTCACGTCCGCGACCGCGAGGCCGAGGCTTGCGAGGCCCTCCGAAAGCGCCTCCCAGGCGGGCTCGGTCAGCGGGCCGGCGTCGATCAGCGTGATCGGATCCCGAAGGATCACATGCACGTTCACCGGCCCGACAGGAAAGGGCGTAGGAAGAGAGAGGGTCTCTATAAATGAGGAAGAGCGAACCGGCCGAATTGCCATTCTAAGAAATTCTTCTTCCCCGGTCCCTGCTCGCCCGACTCCTATGCCCAGAGATCGTAGGGATAGCCGCCCGCCTCGTACACGCGGTCGCTGATCGACGTGCAGTCCGCGTCCCGGTTCTTCTCGAGCCCCTTGAGGTTCGCGACCATGCGATGCCGTGCATGCGCGCAGAACCAGCGGGCGATCTCGATCTCGCCCGCGGCCTTCTCCTCGCCCTTCTTCGCGATGGAGGCGGTCACGCGGGAGAGCGTCGCGATCTGCGCGTAGAGATCGATCAAAACGTCCGCGATGCGTTCCTGCTGGTACTCCTTGTCGATGACCTTCTTGCCGTGCTTCCTGAGGATCGTCTCGCAGGCGTTCGTGAAGATGCCGGCGTAGCGCCCCACCTGGTCCGCCTCGGGAGCGAGGGAGGCGTGGACCTTCGTGAGCTTGTCGTGGGTGATGACGCCCTTGAGCCTCTTGTGGGCGTACTCCGTGAGGATTCCGCGCTGCGCGAGAGGGCTCTTGAGAGCGCTCTGGACCTCCTTGAGCGAGTCGCCGAGCTCCTTCATGCCCGAGAGCGCGATGAGGAGCCGCAGAATCTCGTTCGTGCCTTCGAAGATCATGTTGATGCGGCTGTCGCGGAGAGCACGGCCGTACGGGTATTCGTTCATGAACCCGTTCCCGCCCGCGATCTGAAGGCCGTCGTTGATGTTCTGCCAGAGAACTTCGGTGCCGAACACCTTGCAGCACGCGCCCTCGAGGGAGTAGTCGCCGACGTGGCGATCCACGAGGCCCGCGGTCAGGTAGACCATCGATTCGAGGACGTAGGTCGTCGCCGTCATCCGGGTGATCTTGTGGCGGATCATCTCGAAGTCGGCGATGCGGGACTTGAACTGCTTGCGCTGCGTCGCGTGTGCGACGGCGAGCTTGATCATCATCTTCGAGCCGCCGACCGAACCCGCGCCGAGCGACGTCCGGCCCGTGTTCAGCGTCTCGAGAGCGATCTTGAAGCCGTGGCCCTTCTCCCCAACGAGGTTCGCGGCCGGGATCCTCACGTTCTCGAAAATGATCTGGCAGGTCGAGGACGCGCAGAGGCCGAGCTTCTTCTCCTCGGGCCCGCGCGAGAGCCCGGGCAGCGTGCCGTCCTCCTTCGTGACCACCGCGAAGCAGGCGATCTCCTTGTGGCCGTCCTTTTCCGGGGCGCTGCCTGGGATGCGCGCGAAGACCGAGAAGAACCGGGCGAACCCGCCGTTCGAGATCCACTGCTTCGTGCCGTTCAGGACGTATTCGTTCGTCCGGGCGTCGTAAACGGCCGTCGTCTTCAGGGACCCGGCGTCCGAACCGGCCTCGGGCTCCGTGAGGCAGAACGCCGCGACGAGCTTTCCGGTCGCGAGGTCGGGCAGCCACTTTTTCTTCTGCTCCTCGCTTCCGAAAAGGACGAGCGGCTTGAGGCCGATGGACTGGTGCGCGCCGACGACGATCGAGGCCGAGGCGTCGAGGGGGGCGATCGTCTCCGTCATGCGGCAGTACGCGGCGGAGTTGAATCCGCTTCCGCCGTACTCCTCGGGAATCGTCATTCCCATGACGCCGAGCTCGCCCATGGCCTTGACGGCTTCCCGCGGGAAGAAGTGCTCCTTGTCCATCTTGTCGGAGTCGAGGTGCGCCGCGTCGAACTCCGCGTAGGCGCCCGCGAAGGCCTCGACGGTCTCCTTGAGATCCTGCGGGATCTCCGGGAACGGGAACACGAGATCCTCGGCAATGTGCCCCTGGAACAGGGTCTTGAGGAAAGACTCGACTTCGACGCCTTCGTTCTTGACGGCAGGTTCTTCCTTGACTGTGGACATCTCGGCTCCCCTCATTCGAAGAATTTCTTTCCGGTTCGTGCCATCTCGACGAGGAGCGGAGCCGGTGTGAACCGGGCGCCCCTTTCGCGGGTGAGTTTCTCGAGCCCGGAGGCGACCGCCTTCGCCGAAAGCGCGTCGGCGTAGGCACAGAGGCCCCCCCTGAACGGCGGGAATCCCGTGCCGAAGATCATCGCGAGGTCCAGCTTCGCCGGGCTCGCCACGATGCCCTCCGCGAGGCAGTACGCCGCCTCGTTGATCATCGGGAGGATCAGTCGGTCCCCGATTTCGGAAGAAGAGAATTTCCTGGAAGGTGAAGAGAGGCCGAGATCGCGATAAGCGTCCGCGTCGGGGCCGCCCCTTCTCTCACTTTCGTAGAAATAAAATCCCTTCTTCGCTTTTCTTCCGATCCGGCCGCTCGCAACGAGCTTCTCCAGGGCGGGGTCCTCGGGCATGCGCGTCGGGAATGCGGCCGCCATCGTCCCGGCTGCTTTCACGGCGACGTCGATCCCGACGTCGTCCAGGAGCTCGAACGGACCGACCGGCATCCCGAACTCGCGCATCGCCTTGTCGACGGCGACGAAGTCCGCGCCCTCGAGAAGCATCCGCGCCGCCTCGCCGATGTACGGGCTGAGGATGCGGTTCACGAGGAAGCCTGGACCGTCCTTCACGACGACGGGGGTCTTTCCCATCCTCTTCGCGAGGTCGAAAACGGTCGCCGTGACCTCGGGATCGGTCTTGTCCCCGTAGATGATCTCGACGAGGGGCATCTTGTGGACCGGATTGAAGAAGTGCATGCCAACGACGCGCTCGGGGTGGGCGGCCTTCGAGGCGATCTCCGTGATCGGGAGCGTGGACGTGTTCGACGCGAAGATCGCGCTCGCGGGCGCGACGTGCTCCCAGTCCGCGAGGACCGCCTGCTTGACGGACATCTTCTCGAGAACCGCCTCGATCGTGATGTCGCACCCCTCGAAGCCGGCGTACTCGAGCGAGCCGGCGAGGAGTGACATCTTCGCCGCGAATTCGGCGCGGGTCATCCGGCGCTTCCTCACCTTCTCCTTCCAGATGCGCGCGGCCTGCGCGAATCCGAGCGCGAGCGCCTCGGGCTTGATGTCCTTCATGCGCGTCGGGTAGCCCTTGTCGGCCGCGAGTTGCGCGATGCCGCCGCCCATGACGCCCGCGCCGAGAACGCCCACCCTCACGATCTTCCGGGGCTGGACCCGGGCGCCCAGGGCTTCGACCCCCGTCTCTTTCTTGACCTCTTCCATCCGGAAGAAGAGGCCGACGAGATTCCGCATCACGGGCGTTCCGACGAGCGTCCGGACTCCCTCGGCCTCGATCCGGAGCGCCTCGGCGAAGGGTCGCGTGAAACCCTTCTCGACGACGGCCAGTGCCGCGAGGGGCGCGGGATAGTGCCCCTTCGTCTCCTTCAGGACCGCCTCGCGCGCCTTCCGGAAAACGATTCCCCGGCCGGGTCCTTCCAGGATCTTCTCGGCGATCTTCGGCTCCCGGACGCGCGCCGGCGCGCCGCCCGGTCCGGCGTTCGATCGCTTCTTCGTGCCGAACTTGCCGCGGGCGAAGTTTTTCGCCCACGCCTCGAGGATTGCCTCGGGCACGACTTCGTCCACGAGACCGATCCTCTTCGCACGCTTCCCGTCGAGGACCTTGCCCGCCAGGATGATGTCGAGCGCGTTCGCGAGGCCGATCATCCGGGGCAGCCGCGTCGTCCCGCCCCACGCGGGCAGGATGCCGAGCTTGATCTCCGGCAGCCCGATCTGCGCTTTTTTCGAATCCGAGATGAGCCGCCAGTCCATCGAGAGGGCTGTCTCGCACCCTCCGCCGACGCACGCGCCGTCGATCGCGCAGATGGTGGGAAACGGAAGATTCGCAAGCTTGTTGAAGGTCCCGTGGGGCCCGAGGATCATCTCGGGGTCGGTGTCCTTGTCGGCTTTCGCAATCTCGTTCACGTCCGCGCCGGCGATGAAGATGCCCTTCTTCGCGGACAGGAGAAGGAGGGCCTTGACGTCGGTGCGGGCCGCGACGGCGTCGAGAACGGCGTCGAACTCCTTCATGACGGGCGTCGAGAACTTGTTCACCTTCTCGCCCGGCGAGTCGAACACGAGGACCGCGAGCCCGTCGCCTTCGATGGTCAGCCGGAACGGAGACGGAATTTCCCGGGGTACCACGAGCGGAGCCGCCAGAGGGACCGTCTCGTCGACGAGGCTGGACATCACATGGCCTCCAGGAGGATCGACGCGCCCTGCCCGCCTCCGACGCAAAGCGTCGCGAGGCCGTGCGCCACCTTCCGGCGGCGCATCTCGAGGAGGAGCGTCAGGATGAGGCGCGTTCCCGAGCATCCGACCGGGTGGCCGAGCGCGATCGCGCCCCCGTTCACGTTCAGGGATTCGTCCGGGATCGCTCCGAGATCGGGAGATTTCTCGAACGCGTCGAGGTTCGCGAGAACCTGCGCGGCGAAGGCCTCGTTCATCTCGACGAGACCGACGTCCTTCATCGACAGTCCCGCGTTCCGGAGCGCGATCGGCGTGGAGCGGGACGGCCCGAGCCCCATGCGCTCCGGCTCCAGGCCCGCGAATCCCCAGCCCGCGACCCGGCCGAGAGGCTTCAGCCCGTGCGCCTTGACGAACGCCTCGGAGGCGACGACGACGGCCGCCCCGCCGTCCGTGATCTGGGACGAGTTACCCGCCGTCACCGTGCCGAACTTCCGGTCGAAGAACGGGCGGAGCTTCGCGAGGGCTTCCATCGTCTGGTTCTCGCGGACGCCGTTGTCGAACATGAGAAGGCGGTCGTAGTCGGGCGGGACGGGCACGGGAACGATCTCCTCGGCCAGCTTCGCGCGCGCCGCGAAGGCCCGGTGGTGCGAGCGAAGCGCGAACGCGTCCTGCATCTCCCGCGTGATGCGTCCTTCCTTGGCGAGAATCTCGGCGGTGTCGCCCATGCCGAGGTCGCACACGGGATCCGTCAGCCCTTCCTTGAGGCCGATGACCGGATTGAACAGGTCCTTCCATGGCATCTTCGAGAATGCCGAGAGACGCTGGCTGGCGCTCTTCGACATGCCGGCCTTCGTGAAGACCTCCTTGACCCCGTTGCGGTACAGGAACGGGATCTGCGTCATGTTCTCGACGCCCCCCGCGAGGACGACGTCCGCCTCGCCCGTCGCGATGAGCCGCGCGGCCTCGACGACCGACTCGATACCCGACGCGCAGTTGCGAGAGACGGAGTGCGCGGGCTTCTCGTTCGGGACGCCGGCGCGAAGCGCGATGACACGCGCGATGTTCGCGGCGTCGACGGGAGTCGCGATGTTGCCGAAGATCGTCTGGTCGATGGAGGCGGGCTCGACTCCCGCCCGGGCCATCGCCTCGACGGCGGCCGTGCGGCCGAGATCGACCGCGGAAACGCCCGCGTAGTCGGTGCCGGCACGAGCGAACGGGGTCCGCGCGCCGTGGACGATGAATGCGGTTTTGCTCACTTCGGGTTACTCCTGAGCCTGATGGCTCGCTTCGGACTCTTTGCGCTGCTCTTCGCGCCTTCGACGCGTGCTTCGAAGGGTGCCTCGCGCGCGGCCGGCCTCTTTCGCTTCGGAGAAATCTTCGAGAATCCGAAACCAAGAAGGAGCGTTCCGACCAGCTGCTTCGCATTCGCAGACGGCCGCTTCTCGCCCGAGAGCAGCCACTCCGAGAGCACCTCGTCCGCGGCCCCGAAGAGAATCCGGACGGCGAGGCGCGGATCCAGGTCCCGGCGGAACTCGCCGGTCCCGATCCCGTCGCGCAGGACCTCGCCGAGGAGGCGGAAGTACTCGACGAGCTTGCTCCTCGAGAAGCGCTCGACGAGCCGCGCGCTCCTCCGAAGCTCGATCTGGAACACGGACGCGAGGTCGCGGTCCGAGCCGATGAACTCGAGGTGGAGATCGACGAGCGCCGTGAGGCGGTCGGCCGCCGGCGCCGTCGCGCACACGATGGCCCGACCCTTCGCGAGGACGCCGTCCATCGACTCGTCGAAGATGACGCCCAGGAGGTCTTCCTTGCTTCGGAAGTAAAGGTAGACGGTGCCCTCGGCGACCCTTGCCGCCGCCGCGATTTCCGCTATCCGGGCCTCGTGAAAACCGCGCCGGCCGAACGTGCGGATCGCCGCCTCGAGGATCCGGCGGCGCTTCTCGGGATCGGCGCCCGTCGGGGCGCGCTCCTCCGCGGCCGAAGCCCCCACGAGAGTGTCCCGGAGCGCGGCGCGAACTGCTGAATGAGCCATCACTCAGTAGCCTATGCCGCGCCGCCTCAGCCTGTCAAGGCGCTACTCCTGGAACAGCGTGAGGCTCTCTGGCGCGGCCCACTCGATCGTCGCGACGCGGTTCGAGACGATCGTGCCCGCCTCGCCCGCGAGGATGCGGGGGATGTCCTCGAGCGCCCCGATTCCGGCCGTGTTTCCGGTCCTCTCGGCGAAGTCGCGGGCGGCTTCCACCTTCGGCCCCATGGAGCCCGATGCGAAGCCGAACTTCCCGATCGCCGCGGGCGACGCGCGCCGGATCGCCTTCGCGGCCGGCGTTCCCCAGCCCACCGAGACCGCCGGGACGTCCGTCGCCATCACGAAGAAATCCGCCTCGAGCTGCTGTGCGAGAAGGGACGCGGCCCGGTCCTTGTCGATCACGCACTCCACCCCGCGGAGCTTTCCATCCTCGTCGTAGACGGTCGGGATTCCGCCTCCCCCTCCGCAGATCACGATCGTGCCCTTTTCGAGAAGCCATTTGACCGGGCGGATCTCGAAGACGCGCTTCGGGAGCGGTGAGGCGACGACGCGCCGCCACATCGTCCCGTCCGGGGCAATCGCGAAGCCGCGCTCTCTGGCGAGACGCTTCGCCTCTTCCTCGGTGTAGACGGGGCCGATCGGCTTGCTCGGGTTCTGAAAAGCGGGATCCGCCGGGTCGACCTCGACCATTGTGAGGAGCGTCGCGAACGGCTTCTCGAACGGGAGCAGGTTCCCGAGCTCCTGCTCGATCATGTAACCGATCATTCCCTCGGTCTGGGCGCCAAGGACGTCCAGCGGGAAATGCGCCGCGTCGAGGCCCGATTCGGCCTGAAGCGCGAGGAGTCCGACCTGCGGCCCGTTTCCGTGCGAGATGACGAGCTCGTGCGCGCGGGCGACGGGCGCGAGCGCTTCCGCGGCCCGCCTCACGTTCGCACGCTGGTTCTCGGCCGTCATCGGCTCCCCGCGGCGCAGGAGCGCGTTCCCTCCCAGTGCGACGACGACACGCATATGGAACGGCTCCCGAGCGTCGCCTCCCTTACGCGCCGGTTCCCTTGTACATCTCGTCGATCAGACTCCGGAAGTGGTCGTCCACGATGCGCCGCTTCACCTTCAGCGTCGGCGTCAGCTCGCCACTCTCGATCGTGAGGTCGCGCGGCAGGATCGCGAACCGGTTGATCAGCATCTCGTGCGGCTTTCCCGCGTTCCATTCGTCCACGGCGCCCTGGTAGATCGCGACCACGCGCGGCTCCTTCACGAGGTCGTCGACCGGGACGCTCCCGAGTCCGTTTTCCTTCGCCCAGCTCGCGAGCTTCTCGAAGTTCGGAACGAACAGGCACGACAGGAACTTCCGCCGGTCCCCGATCACCACCGGGAGCGAGACGAAGGGATGGCCCTTGAAGTGACCCTCGATCGGCGCGGGAGCGATGTTCTTGCCGTTCGAGTTGACGAGGATCTCCTTCTTCCGGTCCGTGATCATGAGGAAGCCGTCCTCGTCGAGCCGGCCGATGTCTCCGGTGTGGAACCAGCCGTCCGCGTCGATCGCGTCGGCCGTTTCCTTCGGCTTGTTGAAGTACCCCTTCATGACGTGGGGACCGCGGGTCAGGATCTCGCCGTCGGGAGCGATGCGGCACTCGACGCCCGGCACCACCTTCCCGACCGTTCCCAGCCGCCACGCGGAGGGGCTGGCGAGCGCGATGACGGGGCTCGTCTCCGTGAGGCCGTAGCCTTCGTAGATCTCGATCCCGACCGCCCAGAAGAACTCCGCGAGCTCCTTCGCGAGCGGCGCGCCGCCCGAGATCGCGAAGCGGAAGCGAGAGCCCAGGGCCGAGCGCACCTTGCGGTACACGAGCCTCTCGTAGATGAAGTGCTCGAGCGCGAGACCGAACCCCGGCGTTTTCTTCTTCGCGCGCAGCGCCGTGACCTTCTTCCCCGCCTCGACTGCCTTCGCGAACAGCTTCCGCTTGCCCGGAGACGATTTCGAGAGGTTCTCCTGGACGCGGCCGTACACCTTCTCGTAAACGCGGGGAACGGCGCCGAAGATGTGGGGATTCACCTCGGAAAGGTTGTCGCGCAGCTTGTCGATGGACTCCGCGTAGGCGATCGTCGCGGCCCGGTGGTAGTAGGCGTACTCGATCGTGCGTTCGAAGACGTGGGAGAGCGGGAGGAACGAGAGGGCGACGGTCGTGGAGTCGAAGGGCACGACGGAGCAGGCCGCGACGACGTTCGAGACGAAGTTGCTCTGCATGAGCATGGCGCCCTTCGGCTCGCCCGTCGTCCCGGACGTGTAGATGAGCGTCGCGAGGTCGGAAGGCTGGCAGGCATCGGCCCGCTTCTCGAATGCCGAGGGATCCGCCGCGTGAGCCGCGCGCCCGGACTCGAGAACCGTCGCGTACGGCGTCGTGCCCGCGAGCGACGTCTCGTCGAACACGACGAGGTGCTTCAGCGCCTGCCGGACCTCCGGCGAGGTCTCCTTCGCGGCGAGAACCTTCGTCGCCTGCTCGGAGGTCGAGGCGAACGCGACGGTCGTCCCGGAATCCTTCATGAGATAGGCCGCCTGCTCGGCAACCATCGTCGGGAAGATCGGCACGAGCACCGCCCCGTAGCACTGGCAGGCGAAGTCGACGATGGACCACTCGGGCCGGTTCTCGGAAAGCAGCGCGACGCGTCCGCCCGACTTCACACCGAGTCCCTCGAGAGCGCACGCCACGGACTTGACCCGATCCATGAACTCCGCCGTCGAGATGGGGATCCACTTCCCGCCCTGCTTATGGAGAAGCAGATCTGGCTTCGGCGTCGCCGCGAGGTTCCGGAATATGTCGACGAGCGTCCGTGGCGTCATGAAGGGCCTCCGCTGCTTGTACCTGAACGGGACGGATTATAGTGGCCACGTGGCGCTCGCACTCACTCTTTTGTCCGTTTTCACGCTCGCGGGGTTCGTTCTGTCGGCGCTCTCGGGCTGGGCCTTGTCTCACGCCCTCTGGGGCGCGACGTCGGCCGCGCGCCACATCGCGCTCGCGGTCCCGACGGTTCTCTTTTCCCTCTTTACGCAATCGATGATCCTCTTCTTCTTCATCGGGACGGGGAAGATGCTCAAGGAAGCGGCCTCCCGGAGGGAGGACGAGGCGGGACGCGTCTACATCCTCTCGCGCGTGAGGGACTTCAAGATCAGGACCTCGGCGCTCTGCACGCTCGCTCCCCTTTCGGCCCTTGCGGCCGGCCTCCTCGGCGTGACCGCGCACACGGGGAAGACACCCGCCTGGATCCACCTCGCCGCGGCGGCGGTCGCCGTCGCCCTTCACGTCGTCGCCTTCTTCAGGGAGGTCGTCGCCATGTCGGAGACGAACCAGCTCATGGACGAAGCCGCCACGCTCGTTCCTCCCGCGCCGGACGTCTCCGGCACGGCGGTTCGACCCGCATGAAGGTCGCGCTCGTCACGGGCGGGGCGAAGAGGCTCGGCTTCGAGTTCGCGAAGGCCCTTGCGAGGACCGGGTATGCGATTGCCCTCTCCTACAGAAGCGATGCGGAAGAAGCGGGGCGTGCGGTCGATTTCCTCAGGAAGCAGGAGAACGCCCGCGCCGAGGCGTTCCGTGCCGACTTCGCCGACGACGGCGCGGCCTCTTCACTCGTCGAAGCTGTCTTCACGTCTTCTCTTTTTTCCCCTTCCACCGGATCCCGCGTGGCTCCCCATCTCGACGCCCTCGTCCACGCGGCGTCGCCGTGGATTCCGAAGCCCTTCGCCTCCGTGACCGTCGACGACTGGGAGGCGATCTTCCGCGCCGTCCCGCGGGCGGCGTTTTTCCTCGCGCAGGCGGCGGCCCCCGCCCTCGCGCGCGCGTCCGGCTCGATCCTCTTCGTTTCGGACGTCGCCGCCACGCAGACGTGGCCCACACACATCCCGCACGCGGCGGCGAAGTCGGCCCTGAACGCCCTCGTGCGCAATCTCGCCGTCGCCATGGGCCCGGAGGTCCGCGTCAACGCGGTCGCCCCCGGCATCGTCCTTCCTCCCGCGGCGATGAGCGCGGAAGCGGTCGCGGCCCTCGTCGTGAAGACTCCTCTCGAACGACAGGTCGACATCGCCGACCTCATGGCTTTGTCGATCGCGATTCTCGAGAACCGGTCCATGACGGGCCAGGTCGTCGCCGTGGACGCGGGCCGCTCGATCGTCTAGCCGAAGAAGACCGCCTCGAACTCCGCCGACTCCTCGGCGAGCTTCTTCGCGAAGAGGGCCGCGAATGCGACGCGGTCGTTTGCGAAACGGTCGCCCGTCTCCGTGGCGAAACGTACCGTGGCCATTTTCTCGGCAATCTCCCGCGCCATCTCTCCGAGCGTCATCCGCTCGCGCACGCCCGCGACAAGGAGCTGCGTGACACCGTAGGCGCCGACGGATTCGAGGAGCATCGCGTCGTGGACGATCTTCTCCTCGGGGGTTTGCGGATCGTTCTCGAGCTTCTTGAGAGACGAAACGAGAGAGGAGATCTCGTCGGGTGGAATCCGGAGAGAACGCAGGAGCAGGTCCTCCCGGCTGTCGGCCGTGATGCGGCGGGCCGAGGGAAGGCCGGCGAACGCGGCAAGGAGAAAAAGCCGCGCGGGAGAAGCGCCAGAGTAGCCCGCGGGGTCGCCTCTCCCGTCTTCACTCTCCAGGAGACTCTTCGAAATCCTGAGTCTTCGGTCTACGAATCCGAAGTTCGTCATCCCGTCGAGGGACACCGAGAGCGGCCGGACGAAGTCGAGGATGCGCTCTCTGGCCTTCGCGTCCAGCGTGAGGGTCACGCCGCGATGATAGGGCTCGGCGGCATAATCCGCGGATGAAGTCTCGCCTTTGGCTCCTTCCCATTGCGGTCCTCGCCGTCGCCGCTTTCGCCGTCGTCTCGTGCGGGAAGGAAGTGCCTTCGAAGAATCCCGGATTCAGCGTCGCCCTCCTGACACCGGGTCCCGTCTCGGATGCGGGCTGGAACGCGGGGGCGTACGAGGGGCTCAAGGCGATCGAGAAGGAGATGGGCGCGACCGTCTCGCCTGTCCAGGTGAAGACCCCGTCCGAATTCGAGGAGCACTTCCGCGCCTACGCGGCCAAGGGCACGAGCCTGGTCTTCGGCCACGGCTTCGAGTTCCAGGACGCCGCCGAGCGCGTGGCGAAGGAGTACCCGAAGACCGTCTTCGTGACCACTTCGGGCTCGAAGACGGCCCCAAACCTCGCGCCGATCGTCTTCGAGCTCGAACAGGCCGCCTACCTGTGCGGCCTCGTCTCGGGACGCATGACGAAGACGGGCAAGGCCGGAATGGTCGGCGGCGTCGAGCTTCCCTCCATCAAGTCCACGTTCCTCGCCTACGAGGCCGGATTCCTCGCCGGGCATCCGGGGGGAACGGCGCGGCCGGTGTTCACGGGTTCCTTCGAGGACGTCGCCGGTGCGAAGGCGGCGGCGCTCGCGCTCGCGGACCAGGGCTGCGACTTCCTCTTCCAGAACGCCGACGCGTCGGCTCTCGGCGTCTTCAAAGGCGCCGAGGAGCGGAACATTCGGACCTTCGGCACGAACAAGGACCAGAACGCCCTGTCCCCGAACGTCGTCGCCTCGGCCGTCATCGACATGACGCGCGCCTTCGTCGAAACGGCTCGTCGCGTGAAGGACGGGAAGTTCGACGGCAAGCCGCTGCGTTACGGCCTCGCGAGCGGCGTGATCTCGTTCGTCTGGAATCCGGCGGCGAAGACGGACGTTCCTGCGCCGGTCGTCGACGAGGTGAAGGCTGCTGAAGAGAAGATCGAGGCTGGAACGCTCGTCGTCCCCCGGGGGAATTTCTGAAGAGAGGAAAAGAGATTCCCGCAGCGCCGCTGCGCGCCGCTGATTCTTACAAGGGTGTGTGAGCGAATCCATTGGTCACGGCCCCAGCGGTTCCCTTGGGCCGCCGCCTTCCGAACCCTCTGAGCAATCTTCATCTTTCTATCCGGCGCTCGAACTTCGAGGCATCTCGAAGCGCTTCGGCGAGACTCAGGCTCTCTCCGAAGCGGCGCTCGTCGTTCTTCCCGGCGAGATCCACGCGCTCCTCGGCGAGAACGGCGCCGGGAAGTCCACGCTCGTCGCGATCGCGTCGGGGCGCCTGACGGCGGACTCGGGCGAGATCCTCCGGAGGGGGCGTCTGGTTTCTTTCCGTGGCGCACGCGACGCCCGCGACGCGGGCCTGGCCCTCGTGCCTCAGCACGACCTCCTGATCGGAGCGGCGAACGTCGGCGACAACCTCGCGTTTCTCGATCCGCGCGCGCCGTTCTTCGAGTCGGCGGCGGCGCGCCGCGGCCGCGTCTCGCGGATGTCGGAAGCGTTCACCCTCGATCTCGGGGACGCCGGCGCCCGCGTCGACACGCTGCCTGTCGGAACCCGCCAGCGAATCGAGATCGCGGGGGCGCTCTCCGGCGATCCCGAGGTGCTGATCCTCGACGAACCGACGGCCGTTCTCGCGCCGGACGAGACCGCCGCTCTCTTCGCGTCGCTGAGAAAGCGTGCGGACGCGGGCGGCGCGATCGTCGTCATCACGCACCGCCTCGCGGAAGTGTTCGCGGGGGCGGACCGGCTGACGCTGCTCGCGCGGGGAAAGACCGTCCGGGCGTGCCGGACGAGCGAAACGACCGCGGCGGAAATCGGCGGACTCCTGATCGCGGGGGCTGAAGAAGGTGAGGGGAGAAGCGGGAAGGAGACGATTCCCCTAGAAGCGGAAAAAGGCGGATCGGCCTTGAACGGCGCGCGCCTCGCCGTGACCGACTTTGCGCCGCGCGGCTCACAAGGAAGGCAAATCTCTCTTTCTCTCAGTTCCGGCGAGATGCTCGTCCTTCTCGCGATCGACGGCAACGGCGCCGACGACCTTGCCCGCGCGATCGCGGGGCTCGAATCCTTCGAAGGCCGCGTCTCTCTCGACGGCCGCGATCTCCCGCGCGACGGCGATCCGCTCGCGTTCCGCGCGGCAGGCGGCGCGTTCGTGCCGGCCGACCGCCGCGAGGAGGGGCTCGTCGCGGCCCTCTCCCTCTCGGAAAACCTTGCGCTCCCCGACCCTCCGGGGCGGATGTTTCTCGATCGCCGCGCGATGCTGTCGCACGCAAGAGCGCGGCTCTCCGCCCTCGGAGTGCGCACATCCTCCCCCGCCGCATCCGCGGGCTCCCTCTCCGGCGGCAACCAGCAGAAGCTCGTCCTCGCGCGCGAGCTCGCGCGTCCTGCGCGCGTCCTCGTCGCCGTCCACCCGACGCGCGGCCTCGACCTCGCGTCGGCGGCCGCGGTGCGGGCGCGCATTCACGAGGCCTGCGCCCAGGGAGCGGCGGCTCTCGTCGTCACCGCCGATCCCGACGAGGCGAGGCTCTTCGACGCGCCGATCCGCGTCGTGTTCCGGGGGACGGTCTCGGGCGAGTATCCGCCGGGCACTCCGCCGTCGGCGCTCGGCCGCCTGATGGCCGGGGTCGCACCGTGAACCGGGATTCCATCGCGAGCCGTCTCGCCGTCGCGACGGCGGCGCTCGCGGTTGCCGCCGCGGCCCTCGTGAGTCTTGCGCTCCTCGCGGGCGCCTCGCCCCTCGATGCGCTCCGCGCTCTCCTGGAAGGCGCGGCGGGCTCCCGCGCGGCGATCGGTGAGACGCTCGCGCGCTCGACCGCCCTCGTCCTCACGGCGGTGGGCGCGTGCGTCGCGTTTCGTGCCGGCGTCCTGAACATCGGCCTCGAGGGCCAGTTTCTCGCGGGCGCCGTCGCGGCTGCGGCCGTGGGTCCGCATCTGCCCGGCACGCCGTTCGCCGTCCGCCTGGCGGTCCTGGCCGCGGCGGGGGCGGCCGGGGCCGCGTGGGTCCTGCCGGCCGCGTGGCTCGAGGCGCGACGCGGCGTGCCCGAAGTGCTCTCCACGATCCTCCTGAATCTCGTCGCGGCCGCAGCGGTCAGCGGTCTCGTCCGCGGGGCCCTCCAGGATCCTTCGGCCGACTATCCGCAGAGCGCCGCGCTCCCGGAGATCGTCCGGTTCCCGCCGCTCGCCGGGGGGAGCCGCGCGACGGCGGCGATTCTCGTCGCGCTCCTCCTCACGCTCTTCGCGGCGCTCGTCCTCTCGCGCTCGCCCCTCGGATTGAGGCTGCGGGCAACGGGTCTCGCTCCTTCCGCCGCGCGCGCGATCGGCCTGCCGGCGAGCCAGCTGCGACTCCTCGCGTTCGCGGCCTCGGGAGCGCTCGCGGGCCTTGCCGGGGGACTCGAGGTCCTGGCCGTCACGGGGCGTCTCTACGACCCCTTCTCAGCGGGTGCGGGTTACACCGGCCTCGCGGCGGCACTCCTGGGAGCGGGTAATCCTCTCGCGGCCGCCGCGTCGGCAATCCTCTTCGCGAGCCTTGGCGCCGGGTCGTCGGCGATGCAGCGAGAGACCGGAGTGCCAGGCGCGCTCGCCACCATCGTGCCCGGCGTACTCGTTCTCACGGTCCTCGCGGCGCGCGCACGGGCGGGGCGGACAGGACCGTGACCGGCTTCGTATCCGTCACGCTCCTCCTCGCCGCCCCGCTCCTCCTCGCGGCCGCCGGAGAACTCCTCCTTGAGCGCGCGGGCTCGATCCAGATCGGTCTCGAAGGGACCATGCTGATCGGCGCGTTCGCGGCCTTCGCAGCGGCACGATCGGGGGCGAGCCCCGGCGCCGCATTTCTCGTCGCCGGCGGCACCGGCCTCGTGGCCGGTGCCGCATTCGCGGCCTTCGCGGTCGTGGCTCGCGCGGACCCGATCCTCGTCGGCACGGCCTGGAATCTCGTGGCGGCGGGCGGGACCGCCTTCTCCTACCGCCTTCTCGCGGGGGCCACGGGCTCGGTTCTCGAGGTCGGGACGCTTCCGCCCTTCGTGTTCGGCCTTCCGGCAGCCGTCGTCGGAGCCTTCCTCCTGCCTGCCGCCCTGGAGGCTTTCTTCTCGAATACGCGCGCCGGGCTGCGGCTCGCGGCGGCGGGCGAGAATCCTCTCGCCCTCGAGGCGATCGGCGGCTCGGTCGTCCTCGTCAGATCAGCCGCGTCGATCGCGGCCGGCGCCCTCGGCGCTCTCGGCGGCGCCCTCCTGGTCCTGACCGTTTCGCCCACGTTCGTGGAGGGCGTGACCGCCGGGCGCGGGTTCCTCGCCCTCGCGCTCGTCGTCTTCGCGCGCTGGAAGCCGCTCCGCCTCGTGCCCGGCGCTCTCCTCGTCGGGGGTGCGACGGCGCTTCAATACCGGCTTCAAGCGGGCGGCGGAATCCGCATTCCGTACGCGGTCTTCCTCGCGCTCCCGGGCGTGCTCGCCCTGGCCGCGCTCGCTCTGGCCCGAGGGCGCGGAGGGGCGCCGAGAGCCCTCGGCACCCCCGCTCCCCGGAGAAACGCTACTTCGCCGCGCCTTCCGTGACGACGAAGCCCGCCTTCACCTTCGCCCAGTCCATCCCGACCCACGCCGAAGCCGGCGGCTTCGGGACGACCGAGAGCGTCATCATCTCGGTGTCCCCCCCGGCCTGGGGAACGACGTCGAAACGCACGAGGTCGTCCGACTGCTGGTACTTGAAGGCTCCCCACTGCTTCGCGTTCCTGTTCACGATGAAGGTCCACTTTTCCTTCCCCGGAATCGCGAACAGCGAATAGGTCCCCGCCGGGACGTCTTTGCCCTCGACCTTCACGGGTGCGGAGAACGTGATCGTCGTCGCCTCGTTCGCGCCGAGGCGCCAGACCTGGCCGTAAGGGACGAGACCGCCCCAGATCTCCCGCGCCCTTACCGAGGGGCGGTGGTATTCCAGCGTGATCTTTGCGGCGCCCGCGGCCCCGGTCGCGGACCCGGCCGGGCTCTGTGGAGCCGCGGGGGCCTGCGCGCGGGCGGCCGGAGAGACGAGCAGCGAGACGGACAGAACGGCGAGCGCGGAAATTCGCGTCATGCGGGATTCCTCCGCGCTTGATTCTAGGCGAGTCTCAACGGTCCCGGCGCGCGTCCGGGGGTTTCGCGTTCGGCTTCGACTCCGCGGGAGGGCGAGGCGCGCGCCGCCCGCCGGAGCCCGGCGTGGATCTGTCGCGCGGGTCGCCGAGACTCCCTTCGGCGCCCATCCCCCGCCTCTCCATCTGACGCTCCCGCCGCCATTCGTCCCGCCTCGTGAGGATCTGCTGCCACTGCCCCGCCGAGAGGACGTCTTTCTGCTCGAGAAACATCATCGTCGCGGTCTTCCGGAGACGAAGCCGGGACTGCTCGAGAGCGTCCACGGAAGCGACGACCTTTTTCGAGTCCGAGTCCTTCGCCGATACGAGCTCCTCGACGTCGATCTGCCGCCGCTCCACGTCGGCCTTGAGGTCGACGAACTCACGGCGACGCCGGGAGAAAATGTCCTCGAGCTTCCCCTGCTGCTCGGGCGTCAGGTTCAGGCCGCGCACGATCGCGGGCCGCTTCCACCACTTTCCGGGGGGCGCCTCGGGCATCTGCGCGGAGGCCTGGACTCCGAACGCGGCCGCGGCGAGCGCGAGAAGGACCGCGCGGGACGTCCTCACAGCGTCTCCTCGACGACGAGCCCGCCGAGCGACGAATCCTCGAGAACGCGGTCGACGGACACGAGAAGCTCGTCGTCGGAGGCGTCGCTTGCGAGAGCAGGAGTCCTCTCCACGGAAACGACCAGGGGAAGGGCCGCGGAAGGCGCCGCGCCGCGGGTCCCCACGATCGAGAGACCGCCGACGAGGAGAAGAGCGGCGGCGAGGCTCGAGAATGCGAGAGCCGGGTGACGCAGGATTCCGCGCACGCGCGAAGGAAAGACGCGAACCTCCGCGCTCGCGGCTCCGGCCCGCACGGCGGCCATCGTGGAGGCGGCCTGCGCCTCCCAGAACGAGGCCGGCAGGTCATCCACGGCTCCGCTCACGGCTCCCTTGTCGAGGAGCCACGCCTCGCGCAGCGTCGCGACCCGTTCCTGGCACTCCACGCACGACGCGAGATGTCCGGGCACCAGGGCGAGCCGGTCGTCGGCCGGAAAGACGCGTTCGAGGATCTCGTCGGAGTCGAGGTGGGGGGTGGCGTTCATCGGAGGTCCTCCAGACGCTCGCGGAGCTTGCGCGCCGCGCGAAAGAGATGCGACTTGATCGTACCCTCGTCGAGCCCGGTCGCTTCGCCGATCTCGGCGATGGATTTTTCCTCGTAGTGCTTCATGACGAAGACCGCGCGCTGGCGCGGTGACAGCGTCACGAGCGCCTCGGCGATCCGGCGTCGGATGTCGCGCGAGAGCAGGTCCCGCTCCGGCGACGTCCCGTCCGCCGGGTCGAATGCAGCCGGAAGATCGGGGCCGTCCTCGTCGGCGTCGGCGCGCAATTCGGAGAAAGAGACGACCGGACGCCGTCGGCGGATGTGATCGCGGACCGCGTTGATCGCGATGCGGGTGAGCCACGTCTCGAACGCGGATTGGCCCTTGAAGTCCGGGAGCGCCCGGAACGCCTTCACGAAGACGTCCTGAGCGACCCCGTCGGCGTCCGCGGGATCGCGGAGGAGGGTGTAGACGAAGCGGGTGATCCGCTTCTGGTACGTCACGACGAAGTACTCGAAGGCGTCGACGTCCCCCGCCACGACCCGGGCGAGAATCTCGGTTTCCCGCTCCCTCTTCCTCGCGCGATCGTCTTCGGTCACGAAGCCCAGGTGTCTCTCATGGAACGGCGCTCCATTCCTTTCCGGGAATGCCAGGACGGGGGCGAGGGCGGGAACGCTCACACCGCTTCGACGCTCTCGGCCGGCCTCGGGTTTACCGCATCCGGCTGTGGGGAGCGAGGATAGCCCTCGCCCGAGATCATCTCCTCCAGGGCCTGACGAACGCCTTGAAATCATCCCAGCCGACGATCCTCCTCCTCAGCGCGCGGACGGAGGCAAGGGCGCCGGCCGGAATCTCCTGCGGGCGGAAATAGCTGGAAAGAAGAAGGTTGATGTCGTCGGGACGATTCAATCCGGGGCGCGCAAGATCCCGGAACCGGCGCAGGAGGGAGACCGGCTCCGCTCCGACGCGGGCGCGGTTCAGGTCGACGAGCCAGAGCCGTGCTCGCCCGCCCTCACGTGTCACGAGCACGTTTCCGTCCGTGAAGTCCCGGAAAAAGACACCGCCGTCGTGCATCCGGCGCGCCATCGCCCCGAGCGCCTCGACCACCGTCTCGAAGGAGAAATCCAGCGCCGGAGCGGGGTTCCCGGGATCGTCGCGGTTCAGGAACCAGGCCCGGATCTGAACGGCACCGTCCAGCCGGCGCGCGACGTACCAGCTCTCGTCCCCAACGACCTCGGCGCCGAGCGGCTCGGGCGTGTCGAGTCCCCGGGCGGCGAGCGCCCGCGCCGTTTCGAGCGAGCGCGCCGCCTTCGGAAGCGTCAGCCGCTGCCGAAGGTCGAGCCGCACTTTCTTGACGACGACGGGGATGCGCTCCCCGCCCCTGAGGAGGAGAGCGTTCACGACCTCGTGCCTCCCGGGGTGACGAAAGGCGCCGCCCGGAAACTCGAGAGCGTCGCGAAGAGACGTGACTGGAGGGGAGTCGGACACCGTCAGGGCCGACCCAGAAGGAGCGCTTCGTCTCCTCCCACGCGCTGCCGGTCGACGACGGTGAGCGCCGAGAGACGCGGATCCGTCCAGTGCTGGCGCTCGCTCTCGTCGGCAAGGACGAGCGCGCCCGGCGTCTTCTCGACCCAGTCCGCGAGCGCCACGTCCGTCCGGAAATGCTCCGTCCGCCGCCGGAGGACGAGGATCGGGTAGCAGCGATACGTTCCGCCGAAGTAGGCGAGCGGCTCACCGTGGGAGACGCGCGGGCGGAGGCGCTCGTAAAACGGCCGGCCCGTCTTCAGGACGTCGATCGAGGGGAAGACCGCCACGCCCGCGGCGGCTTCCGCGGCGAACAGGGTGGCCGCGAGAGCGAGAAGTGCCGGGACCGCCTCGCGCCGCCGCCGCGCGAGGACGAGGAGCGTTCCGGCGGCGCCCACGGCAAGCGGAAACGCGACGAGAGGTCCGAGGCGGCCTTGCGCGGGTGCGATCCGCCGCTGGACGGGCGACAGGATAGACGCCGCAGCCAGGAGGAGGATCGCGACCACGCCGATCCAGCCCCTCACCGCACGGAGGGTCGCGGGCGCGCCCGCCGCGGCGCGCCGCTCCCCTTCCACCGCGAACGCGGCAACGAGAACCGCGGCGAACGGATACGCCACGAGGAGGTATTTCCCCTGCTTGGACTGCGAGGCCGAGAGGAAGACGAACGTCACGGCGACGACCGTCGCCGAGAAGGAGAGCTCCGGCCGGGCCCGCAGAAGTCCGCTCCGGCCCAGCACGACCGCGCCCGCGATCGCGAGGAGCGTCCACGGAAAGAAGTCGCTCCATATGCTTTCGAAATAGAACCACCACGGCTGCAAGTGGTCGAACGCCTGGAAGAAGCGGTTCCAGTTCTGGTTCACGACGAGGTCGTACGCGTAGACGGGACCCCCGACCCGCGCCGCGAAGAAGTACCAGGGGAGGACGAGGAGGAGAAAGACGAAGATGCTTCGAATGGGTTGAAGATCCCGAAGCAGCCGCCAGGAACGGGCCTCAACGCAGCGGGCAACGACGACGAGCCCGGCGAGAACGACGGCCAGCGGACCCTTCGTCAGGACGGCGGCGGCAAGCGAGAAGCGCAGAACCCAGAGCCAGCCCCGGGCTCCCCTCCCATCTTCACCTTCTAAGAAATCCTCTCTTCTCTCCTCTTCGAGCAAATACAGCGAACCGAACGCCAGCATCAGCAGCCACGAAAAGAGCGCGTCGACCTGCAGGTACTGGGCCTGCCAGAAGACGATCGGCGAAACCGCCGTGGCCGCCCCCGCCACGAGGGCCTCGCGGGTGCCGCCGCGGCGGCCCGCAAGCCACGCTGCCCCGAACACGAGCGCGGCCCCCGCGAAGACCGAGGGGAGGCGCGTCGCGAGAGGCGCGACGTCGCCTCCCGAGAGCGGAGTCGTCGCCGCGACCGCCCAGTAGAAGAGGATCGGCTTCTCGGAGTAGGGCTTTCCGTTCTCGTACGGGATCAAAAGGCTCCGTCTTTCGAGCATCTCCCGCACGTGCTCGGCGAAATCCGGCTCGTCCGGCGACCAGAAATCGCGTCCCGCGGCGGCGGCAACGTACAGCGCGGCCGCCGCGGCGGCGAGAAGGAGCGGAATGCGGCGGAGGGCGGGTGAGAACTTCAAACGGTCGTAACGATACGACGCCGGCGGCGGAATCGCGCGTGCGCGACAATCTCCGCCGGAGGACCGTATGGAACACAATTACCTGCACACGTTCCGGCTCGTCGTGGAAGGCCTGCCGGAGCCCGTCGAATTCGGAATGCTCCACGAGCTGGCCGACGTGACCGAAGTGACGGACGGCTTCGCGAAATACGTCGCGCGCCAGGAAGACGACTTCCTCCCGCTTGGGGCGAACGCCGCCGTTCGCGCGAGCAAGGTCATCCACGTCCTGCACGTCAAGACCGAGAAGGCGGCGTGAGCCGCGCAACTTCCGGCGGCCGTTGACGTAACTCCTCCACGTCCACACGACTTCCGGAGGTCCCATGAACCGTCGCCCGTTCGGCGCCGCCTTCGTCTCCTCTTTCGTCCTCGTTTTCATCACTCTCGTCCCCACGGCCGCACGGGCCGGCACGCCCCTCGTGGCCGGCGAGCGCATCACGCTCGCGTCGAAGACGATGGGCGAGGACCGCACGCTCTTCGTCTCGGTCCCGGATTCCTACGCGAGGACGACCCGGCGGTACCCGGTTCTTTACCTGACCGACGCCGAGGCCCAGTTCGAGCACACGAGCGCGACAGCCGCGTTCCTGTCCCGGAACGGATTCATGCCCGAAGTGATCGTGGTCGGCGTGACGAACACGGACCGCACGCGGGACCTCTTCCCGACCCGCGATCCGAAGTTCCCGACCAGTGGCGGCGCGGACCGGTTCCTGGATTTCTTCGAAAAGGAGCTCGTCCCCTTCGTCGAGTCGGGCTACCGAACGGCTCCTTACCGCATTTTCGCGGGGCACTCGGCCGGCGGGAATTTCGCGTTCCACGCGATGCGCGTGAAGCCGGAGCTCTTCCAGGGCGTCATCGCGGTCAGCCCGTGGCTCGTGTGGGACGAGCGCAAGGAGCTCAAGGCCCTGGTGCCGTTTCTCGCGGGCGGAGGCGTGAAGACGCGCGCGCTCTTCGTCACGTCCGGGGACGAGGGTAACGAGATGCGGGACGTGCTTTCCCAGGTCACCGCGGCGCTGAAAGGGACGGGTTCGAAGGGACTTCGCTGGGGCAGCACGAACTATCCCGACGAGAACCACGGCTCCGTCGTCCTTCGGAGCCACTACGCGGCGCTGCGAATGATCTTCGACGGCTGGTCGATTCCCGTCGATCCCGCCACCGAGCGCCTCGTCGGATCCCTCGACGACGTCAAGAAACGCTATGCGGACCTCAGCGAGCGGCTCGGGTTCGCCGTCACCGCCCCCGAGGTGTCCGTGAACCGTCTCGGCTACCAGGCCCTCGCGCAGAAGAACGTCCCGCTCGCGCTCTCCTTCTTCCGCCACAACGCGCAGACGTATCCGGAATCCTCGAACGTCTACGACAGCCTCGGGGATGCGCTCGAGGCGAGCGGAGCGCTGGAGGACGCCCTCGCGAGCTTCTCGAAGGCGACGGCTCTCGGCGAAAAGTCCGGTGACCCGAACACGAAGTTCTTTCGCGCGAATGCGGACCGAGTGCGCGCGCAGCTCGCGGCGCCGCCCGCTTCGCGTTAGCGGGGCTTTTTCCGGTCGCGTTCGACCGCGCTCATGGCGTCGGCCGTTTCGCGGTCCGGGTTCAGGATCTCGACCCCCAGCCCGAACCGCCCGGACTCGTGAAAGCCCGCGCGCCGCACCACCCGGCACGTGAAGAACTCGTCGGACCGGAGATTCGTGACCTGCATCTCGGTGCCGATCGCCAGGTCCTCCGAGCAGATCAGGAGGGCTCCCCCCTCGCCCACGTTCAGCGTGCAGCCGGCCGTCAGGGGCCTCTTGCCGACGCGCACGCCGATCGGGATCACGAACTTCTCGCGGTTCCCCCGCCGGTGCTCCTTCACGTCCGCGGGTGGGGGGCTCTCGTGCTTCTTCTTCACGGGGTCATTCTGTCGAATCCGGCGTGCGAGAATCAACCCCTGCCCGAACGGGCCCGTAGCTCAGTTGGATAGAGCAGCGGTTTCCTAAAC
>JBBQRP010000017.1:0-95148 GCA_038214715.1 Thermoanaerobaculia bacterium
AGCCCGGGCTCGATCCGGGTCGACTTCACGCGGCCTGAATTCTCCATCGCCTGCCGCCAGCAGGGGCCGGGGCCGATCACGGGCGGTGCGCCGAGCGTGACCTGCTCGACCAAGCACCTCGACCTGCCGTTCCTCTGCCTCCAACCGCGGTGGGGCAGCGTCGTGGGGAATCGGTGACGCTCTCTATGCCCGGAGCTCGGACAAGGAGTCTCTCCGTGCGAATGCCCACGAAGTCCCGGCTTGTCATGGTCGGAACGTCATTGCTCGCGGGCGCGGCGTCCGCCCAGCTCAAGGAGTTCAAGCCCCCGGTGCACGAAGTCACGCCGTCGCTCGACAAGGTCTTGATGGAGAGCTTCGTTTCCGAGCCGGCGACGATCCCGCCCGGGGCGGCGCAGGTCGTGCTCCGGGCCACGGTGAAGAACGTCACGAACTCGAACCTCGCTACGGGCTACGTCCTCAACGGGCTCAAGCTCAAGATCTTCCGGACGCAGCCGACGCCCGAGGTCCTTGAGATGGAGACGACGATCAACAACCTTGCCATCGGCGCGACCCAGAGCGTGGGGGCGCACGTGAACATCGGGCCCGGCGTCCGAGAGTACAAGGCGGTGGTGGACCCCGACAACACGCTCCACGAGCCGTTCCAGCAGAAGTTCAACAACGAGCGGCGTGTCGAGCTCACGATCCCGGAGGTCTCGCGGGACCAGGCGCCGCCCCCGGGCTCGACGCCGCCGAAGGAAACGCAGCTCCTCGACTACGAAAGGGCCAAATAGGCCGGCGCCCAGGTCACGACTTTCGGGGTCTTCCGGATCGCCCAGTCGGGGAAGGCGGACTGGCAGTGGACCCGGACGCCCACAGTCGGCTCGGACGACCCGTCCGGAAAACTCCACATGTGGGCTGACCCCGACACCGATTTCTTTATTGCCGTCGGGGTCGAAGTCGAGGGTCCAGCCGGGACGAACCCGTACCAGTGAGACCTCCGGTGACCCCGGCCGGCCCGCATCCGCGCGTTTCATCCTGAAAGCCAAAGAGAGAAGGAGTCTTCCCATGAGATCGATAACGAAAACCGCCGCCTCGCTTGCCTCTCTCGCGCTCGTCGCGGGAGTGGCCTCCGCCCAGCCCAAGGACTACGTGCCCAAGAACAGCCAGCTCCAGTCGTCGCTCGACAAGGTCGAGATGACGGGCTTCGTCTGTGAGCCGTCGCCGATCCCACCGGGGACGGCGCAGGTGACGCTGAAGATCACGGTGAAGAACGTGTCAAACGGGGGCGGCGCCGCGGGGTTCGTCCTCAACGGCCAGAAGATCCGGCTTCTTCGGACGAGCCCGAGCCCGGACGTCCTCGAGCTCGAGACGACGATCGTCAACCTCGCGCCCGGCGTGAGCCAGACCGTCGGGGCGCGCGTCAACGTCGCGCCCGGCGTCCGCGAGTACTTCGCGCGCGTGGACCCCGACGACACGCTTCACGAGCCATTCGCCCAGCGGGTCAACAACGAGAAGCGACTGAAGCTCACGATTCCGCAGGCCATGGGGCAGCGGGAGCCGGCTCCTGGCGCGGCGCCGCAGATGGAGACTCAGCTCCTCGACTATCAAAAGGCCAAAAATGCGGGGGCGCAGTTCTCGAACGGCGTCGAGGGTACGCAGGGGGGCTGCGGCAGAGTCGGGCAGTACGATTCCGCCGCGGGCTGGTCCATCAACCGCAGTCCGGGAGTCGTGTTCCTGGCCGATTGCCGCGGGACACCGAACGGCGTCCGGGCGACGCCGGAGGCCTTCGCGGGCTTCCACCTGAAGAACGGCTGGAAGATCAAGGACTACTCGATCGGCGAGAACCTCCACGGCGAGAGCTCCGACTGGCATTGGCGGCAGGTCCCGACCAAGGGTACGGACGATCCCTCGATGAGAGTGCACCTTTGGGCGGGCGCCAACGCCGAAGTCAACGTCCAGGTGATGGTCACGATCGAAGGCCCGGCCGGGACGAACCCCTACCAGTGACGAATCCGGAATGCCGGCTCGCGCTCCGAGAGGGGCGCGCCCTTGCTACGATCAGGTCATGAAGCGTCTCGAGTGGTTCTCCGTGGTCTTCGCATCCGCCGCGCTCTTCGCGTTTTCCGCGTCCGGCCAGCCGGCACTCGCACCGGCCGCCCCGCCCACCGTCGCCGAGGCGCAGGCCTTCGTCAGGAACGCCGAGCAGCGCCTCCTGGACCTCTCCGTCGAATCGGGGCGCGCCGACTGGGTGAAACTCAACTTCATCACCGAGGACACGGAGATCCTCGCGGCGAAGGCCGACGAGCGCACGATCAACGCGGCCGTCGCGTTCGCCAAGCAATCCGTGCGGTTCGACGGGCTCGCGCTTCCGGAGGAGCTTGCTCGCAAGATGATGCTGCTGAAGAACGGGCTCACGCTCGCGACGCCGGCCGACCCGAAGGAAAGCGAGCAGCTGACGCGCATCGCGTCCTCCATGGAGGGCCTCTATGGAAGGTCCAGGTACTGCCGGACGGGAAGAGACGGCAAAGAGGAGTGCCGGGATCTCGAGGACCTCTCGAAGGTCCTCGCGACGAGCCGCGACTACGACGAGCTTCTCGACGCGTGGACGGGATGGCACTCCATCTCGCGGCCGATGCGAAAGGACTTCGTCACGTACGTCGCGCTCGCGAACAAGGGCGCCCGGGAGCTGGGCTTCGCGGACACGGGGGCCATGTGGCGCTCGAAGTACGACATGCCGCCGGATGCGTTCGCGGAGGAGCTGGACCGCATCTGGGAGCAGGTGAAGCCGCTTTATCGCTCGCTCCACGCCTACGTGCGGACGAAGCTGCGAGAGAAATACGGAAATCGCGTGCCGGCGAACGGGCCGATTCCCGCCCATCTCCTCGGCAACATGTGGGCGCAGGAGTGGGGAAACATCTATCCGCTCGTCGCGCCGCGGGGCGCCGATCCGGGCTACGACCTGACACAGATCCTGAAGGGCCGGAAGACGAACGCGAAGCAGATGGTGAAGTACGGCGAGGGTTTTTTCACGTCGCTCGGGTTCGCGCCGCTGCCGGAGACGTTCTGGAAGCGCTCGCTCTTCGTGAAGCCGCGCGATCGGGACGTGGTGTGCCACGCGAGCGCCTGGGACGTCGACGCGGACAACGACCTGCGCATCAAAATGTGCATCGACATCACGGCCGAGGACTTCGCGACGATCCATCACGAGCTGGGGCACAACTTCTACCAGCGCGCCTACAACCAGCAGCCCTTCCTCTTCCGCGACAGCGCGAACGACGGCTTCCACGAGGCCGTTGGCGACACGATCGCGCTCTCGGTCACGCCCGAGTACCTCGTGAAGCTCGGACTCCTCGACAAGGCGCCCGACACGACAAAGGACATCGGCCTGCTGCTCGACAAAGCGCTCGAGAAGATCGCCTTCCTTCCCTTCGGGCTCGTGATCGACCAGTGGCGCTGGAAGGTGTTTTCGGGCCAGATCCCGCCGGAAAAGTACAACGAAGCGTGGTGGGAGCTCCGGAAGAAGTACCAGGGCATCGCGCCTCCGGCCCCGAGGAGCGAGCAGGACTTCGACCCGGGTGCGAAATTTCACGTGGCCGGCAACGTCCCCTATATGCGCTATTTCCTCGCGGACATCCTGCAGTTTCAGTTCCACCGGGCGCTTTCCGCCACGGCCGGCTGCAAGACTCCCTTGAACCGCTGCTCGATCTACGGGAACAAGGAGGCCGGGAACCGACTGAACGCGACGCTGTCCATGGGCGCGAGCCGCCCCTGGCCCGAGGCCCTCCAGGCCCTGACGGGACAGAAGCAGATGGACGCGACCGCGATTCGCGACTACTTCGCGCCCCTTCAGAAGTGGCTGGACGAGCAGAACAAGGGGAAGCCGGTCGGCTGGTAGCTCACTTCATCGGAAGTCCCGAATGACCCCTCGCCGCCGGGAACGACGCGTTCTATGTCGAAAGCCGGGAAAGAGCGTCATCCATGGCAGGATTGCGGCAACCAAGGGGGGCATGCAGATGAGACGGGGCCTCGGAACGCGGAGCCTGCGGGCTGGATTGTTTGCGTTTGGAGCCCTCCTGATCGCGGACCGCGCGGACGCCACGATGACTCTGGGGCCCGGCTCGGCCAGCCTCTACCCGACGCAGTCCGTCGCGGTGACGGCGAACCTGTCCGGCCTCAATATCCTGGCCTCCGGACCCGGGACGCTGTCGGTCACGGGTCTTCCAGGGTCGGTGACGACGGTTCCCTCTCCTGTAACGTACGTCAAGGCCATCCGGTTGGGAACCGCGACCGCGACGTTCCAGCTCGCCGTCGGTGCGAACGCCGTGGCCGGAACGTCGACGATCACGGTCACGGATCAGACGTTCGCCGGGGGCTCGGCGACATTCACGCTCACGATTCTCGAGCCCCAGCTCCGTCTCTCGGTCACGACCCCTTCGATCACGCTCCTCGGCAGCACGATCAACGTCTTCGTGAGGGTCTCGTCCGACCCCGGATTCGGCCGCAACGTCGGTGCCGGCGGCGTCCCGCTGCTCTTCTCGGTCGACAACGTCCCGCTTCCGCCGTCGACGCCGGCCAACGTGACCGCCGGAAGCCCGAAGTTCGAGGTCGCCCCGTACAAAGCCACTCTCACGTTCCCGTTCTCCCGCACGGGACCGGTCGTCCCGGGGTCGTACACGGTGCCCGTCGTCGCGGTCTGGACGGGCACGACCCGCAGCCAGCAGGTTGCGTCCGACAGCCTCGTCGTCAACATCCCGGACGTCGCCGTCGTCCCGCCCGCGTTCCAGAGCGCCGTATGCAACGGCGGCATCGCCACGTCCACGAACAGCTTCCTCCTGACGCCTCAGTACAACTTCGCGGGAGTGCCTTCGCTGACGATCGTCTCCGCGCCCGCGGGGGTCACGGTCACGCCTCCCGCCCTGGCCCCCATGCCCCCGGGTCAGAGCGTGAGCTTCGGATTGCAGGCCGTCGGCGCCGCTGCCGGCAACACGACCGCGACGGTACGTCTTTTCGACCGGCTGAACGTCGTCGACAAGAGCTTTCTCGTCGGTTTCAAGGTGATCAATCCCGACATCGGCGCTTCGGCGTCGCCCACGTCTCTCCCGCTTCAGGCCGGAGGGGCCGTGCAGAACTTCTCGGTGACGGCGACGGCGCCTCCGCGGATCTGCAACTCGACGCCGATCGTGGACGTCACGGTCCTCGGCCTGCCGGCCGGGTTCTCGTTCCCCGCCACGACGACTCTGAACCCGCCCGTCTATGGTCCCTTGAACCTGCCCGTTTCCGCGGCGGCGGCCGTTGCGCCGGGCGCGTATCCGGCCACGCTGCGTTTCACGCCCCGGAATGGCGCGGCGGCGCAGGACGTGCCGGTAACGGTTACGGTCGCGGCCGGCCCCGACTTCAGTCTTCTCGCGAATCCGACGTCGCTCACCCTCCAGCCCGGGGCGTCCGGCACGATCGACTTCTCCCTGACGCCGATCAACGGCTTCGCGGGGACGGTGAAC
The DNA here is from genome assembly GCA_038214715.1 of Thermoanaerobaculia bacterium. Classification (GTDB taxonomy): domain Bacteria; phylum Acidobacteriota; class Thermoanaerobaculia; order UBA5066; family UBA5066; genus Fen-183. The sequence continues at coordinate 5,478 of JBBQRP010000017.1, forward strand.
GTCACGATCCCCGCGATCCAGAGCGTCACGCTCGCTCCGTCGACGTTCTCGCTCACGGTGGGACGTGGTCCCTTCACGGTCTCCTTCACGGCGGCGGCCGCCGCCCTGTCCGGGACGTACTCCGCGACCGTCAGCGGAACGTCGGGGGGCGTTCCCGGCTCGCGCACGGCAAACATCTCGATCGTCGTCCCGTCGCCACCCGATTTCACGATCACGGCCTCGCCGGCGAGCGTTTCGATGCAGCCGGGCGGGGGCGGGAAGATCACGTACACGGTCGCGCCGACGAACGGCTGGAATTTCCCCGTCGTCGTCGCGGTGCCCGCGATCCCGAACTTCACGGCGAGCCCCACGACCGCGACGATTCCGGGGGGCAACGGCTTCGTGGACGTCGTGTACACAGCGTCCGCGGCCGCTCCCGTTGGGACGACACCGGTCACCGTGACGGCCACGAACGTGCCGGGCCTCGGGCCCCCCCGCTCTCACGCCGCGAACGCGAATCTCGTCGTCCTACCGCCGCCCGACTACACGCTCGCCGCGAATCCCGTCTCCCTCAGGCTCGCCGCGGGGGACGCCGGCAGCGTCGTCGTGACGCTCGCGCCGCTGAACGGATTCGCGGGTACCTCGCACGTCACGGCGCCCGTGATCCCGAACGTGACGTTCGTTCCGGCCGTGTTCGACGTGGGCGCGGGTGTCGGCCAGACCGTACAGATTCTGACTGCGGCCGCCGCATCGCCCGGCACGAGCACGGTGACGTTCACAGGCACCGCGCCGGGGATCGCGACGCACACGACGAGCTTCTCCCTCACGATCGATCCCCGTCCGGATTTCACCCTTCTCGACGCACCGTCCGCGCTCCTCCTTTCCCTCGGCGAATCGAGTCAGACGACGGTCTTCTATCAGGGCGTCAACGGCTTCGCGGGCCCCGTGGCCGTCGCCGCGCCGACGATCGCGGGCGTCACCTTCACGCCAGCCTCCTTCACGCTGCCCGGCCCGGGCGCCGTGCAGACGGTCGCGATCGCCGTGGCCGCGAACGCGCCCACGGGTACGACGGTCGACAACTTCACGGGCGGCGCCGCGGGCGTGACCGGCCCGAGGCTCGCGCGGTTCGCCGCGACCATCACGACGGGGGCCGACTATCAGCTCTCCGCCCTCCCCTCCGTCTTTCAGGTGCCTCCGGGCGGAAGCGGCGGAACCTCTGTCTCCCTCGTTCCCCTGAACGGCTACCTGAAGCCGGTCACGGTCACGGCCGCGGCGCCGCCGGGCGTCACCGTGACGCCTGCGACCTTCACCCTGAGTGCGGCCGGGTCCCAGTCGGTGACGATCGCCGTTCCGGCGGGCGTGGCGGGCCCGATCGACGTGGTCTTCAATGGCCTGGACCCGGGCGGGCTCGCGCACGCGACGACGGTCCGCGTGACGGTCGCGGCCGCGCCGGACTTCCAGCTTTCCGTGGCGCCGCCCTCTCTGCGCCTTTCGGCTGGCAGCTCGGCCCCCGTCGTCGTGACGGCCACCGCGTTCAACGGCTTCACGGGGACCGTGAACGTGACGTCCGTACTCCCCGCGGGCCTCACGAGCGATGTCGCGACGTTCACGCTCTCGCCCGGCGAGTCGCGGTCCGTCACGATCGCGGCCGCGCCGGGCGCGGCCGCGGGTCTCATCGGAGTCGTGTTCAACGGGACGGCGGCGGGTGTCGCCGGGACGCGGAGCGCGACCCTGCCCGTCTCGATCGACCTGACGCCCGACTTCACGCTCAACGTGACCCCGAACGTCCTGAATCTCCCCGCGGGCGGCAAGGCCCCCGCGCAGGTCGTCCTCGTGCCCCTGAACGGCTGGATCTCGCCCGTGGACGTCGTCGTGACGGGCTCGACGGGAGTCTCGGTCGTCCCGTCCTCCTTCACGCTCCTCCCGAACACGCCGCAGCCGGTCGAGATCCGCGCCGACGACAGCGCGCCCGCGGGCGCCGTCACGCTCACCTTCCGGGCGTCGGGAGCGAACGGAGGCACCGGGATCACGGTGACGCGACTCGTCAACGTCCAGGTCAGCGTCGGCGCCTCCGACTTCAACGTGAGGATCACGCCCCCCGCCGCGCAGGCGACGGCGGGCCGCGCGACGACGCTCTCGTTCGTTCTCGATCCCCTCGGTGCGTTCGCGGGGACCGTCTCCATCACGCCGCTCGACCTTCCTGCCGGGGCCACGCTCGCGCCCGCGCAGCCGCTTCTCGCCCCGAACGTTCCGCAGGCGGCCACGCTCGCGCTGGCGCGGGGAACGCCTCCGGGCTCGTACACGCTCACGTTCCGCGCGGACGAGACTCCGGGCCCGACCCTCCGCACGCGGCGCCCGCTTCTGATCTCCAAGACGATCACGCTGCCGCTCGCGGTCCTTCCGCCGACTGGCGGGTTCTCGGTCGTCGCGGTACCGCCCACCGTCCTCGCGGCCCCCGGCCAGCCGGTGGCCGTGCGCTACGAGTTCCGAAACCTCGGGGACGAGGCTCTCTTCATCACCGGCGACTCGTTCGTGCGACGCGACCGGAACGGCGCCGTCTTCGATTCCACGGAGGAGACCGTGGGCCTCGCCCTTCCGCCGCGCGCGACGGCATCGGTGAGCAACACCGTGCTCGCGACGGGCGAGCAGTTCGCGAAGTCGGGCAGCCCCGCCATCGTCTTCGAGGACCGGACGTTCCGCGCGGCTCCCGACTCGACCGGGTTCGTGGCCACGGCGACGGCGCCTGTCGCGGTCACGGCCGTCAACTCGCTCCTCGCGACGACGTCCGTGACGCGCCTCTCCGTCGTCTATCCGCCCTCGGGCACGCTCGTCGGGCGCGGCGACAATCTCCGGGCCCAGGGCGTCATCTTCGGGAGCGGCACCGGGAACGTGCTCGTCGGATGGCTGTACGACGGCGTCCTCGTCGAGACGGCCACCGTCCCGCTCCAGAACGGATCGCCGACCTCCGTGACGAATTCCGTGAGCCTCCCGACGCTTCTCGCGGGCAACCACGAGATCGTGCTCGCGATCCTCTCTCCTAACACGCTCTCCTCGCCGTCCGTGCAGATCTACGTCGACGAAGGGCTCACGACGCTCCGCCTCGTGGGCCCCACCGCGGGAGCGGTCTTTGCGCCGACGTTCTCGGCCCCGACGTTCTCGTGGATTCCGGCGCCGGGCATCGCCCGATATGGCGTCGGCCTGAGGCGGCGGGGAGTCCCGGGAGCGCGCTTCCGGTGGGCCTTCACGAGCGACACATTCTGGGGCCCTCCCGCTGCGTTCTGGAACGAGCTTCCTGAAGGTGACTACGAGTGGGTCGTGCGGGGCTTCACGGCCTCCGGGCGCTCGCTTCTGGACCGCCAGATGGGTGGCGCCACGGCGCCGCCCACGAGCGAGGGCACACTCGACGTCGCGGACGGATGGACCGTCACGTCGTCGACGGGCCGCTTCTCCATCGGTGGCGCGGACGCGGCGCTCGCCGATCTCGCGGGGCAGTCGTCGGCCGTGGAGGGCGGCGCGCGCTTCACGTGGAAGGAAGTCCCCGGCGCGCTCTACTTTCACGCGATCTACCTCGAGACGCCTGAAGGGCCGCGCCGCGTGAGAGCGGAGATCCTGCAGGCGGCCGGGCTGCTGCTTCCCGCGGGCGCGCTGCCGAAGGGTGGACCTCTGCTCTGGAAGGTGACCGCGGTCGACCGGGACGGGAGACCTCTCGGCGCGACGGCCCTCGCGGCCGTTCCAGGCGGTGCGCGATGAGGAGGCGAACGACGTCCGCGGTCGCGATCGCCGCGTTTCTCGCCGTGGCGCCTCCGTCCGGGGCTCAGGTTCCGCCGGCCGCGCCCTCCGGGGCCCCGGCGACGAACGCCCCGCCTCCGGGTTTCACGAACGTGTCTCCGCTCGGCGAGACTCCCGAGCGTCTTCCGATCCTGACGTTCCAGCCCGCGGCGCACGACTTCAAGCTCACCTCCTTCGCGGTCGACGGAGTGTTCGTGACGCAGCTCGTCACCTCCGAGGGAGGTCTCTACCGTTATCAGACCGTGGCGAACCTGTCCGGCGGCGACCACGTCGCATCCGTGGAATACGTTGCAGGAGGCTCGTCGTCCGCGGCCGCGTGGTCGTTTCGAACCGCCCTTCCCCCGCCGCGCCCAGAGGCCGCGTTCGGGTGGTCCTTCGCGGGAGAGGTGGCGCGCACGCATGGCGCGCCGATCGACCGCGCGGGCGACACGACGAACCAGACGAACTTCACCGGCGCTCCTCATTTCGAAGGCTCGATTACGGACTCGGGCGTTGGCGTCCAGACGTCCTTCAACGGGACACTCGCCCAGAACATCGATCCGAACGCACTGCCGCCGCACGTGTCGCCCCCGGCTGTCGTGCTGAACGCGAAAGCGGGCGTCGTGTCCGGCTCTCTCGGGAGCGGACCCGCCGAGACGTTCGCGCCTTCGACGCTCATCCAGACGTCCTCCACGCGGCGCGGCCTGGAGGTCGGCCTCGACCTCAAGCAGTTCTCCCTGCGCGCGTTCGGGAACATCGACGACGGGCTTCCGTCCGGGAGCGGCGTGAACGAGTTCCGCCAGAATCTCTACGGCGTCTCCCTGATGCCGCACCTCGGAACGGAGCGCGTGAAGTTCCGCCTGCTCTACCAGTACGTCGAGGACGTGCGTGATCCGCTCTATCGCGTGCCTCCGTCCCTTCTCCCGAACTTCGGCGAGGCGGGCGCCGGCGCTCCCGGGCTCGGCGCCACCGGGACGCAGCCTCCGGTGCAGCCGGCATACTTCGGATCCGCTCCGAAGAAGGGCAACCTCCTTTCCTTCCAGGCGGAATTCGGCCTCGCTCCCGCGATCGGCGCGGTGCTGAAGGCCGAGGCCGTGCGCAGCGCGTTCACGAACGACACGACGAAGAACCCGCTCGCGGCCGACTGGGCTTACGCCCTCGGGATCACGATGGCCCCGGCCGGCTTCAACGTGACCGCCGGCGTGCGGCTCGTGAGCGACGGCTTCGGGGCTCCAGCGAACCCCGCACTCACGGCCGGACGCACGATCTACGACGCGGCTCTGTCGCGCGGGTTCGGCGCCCTCTCGCTCTCGGCGAACTACGCGCACACGGGCGACACGGGCGGCGCCGGCAGCGCGATCTCGGGATTCTCGACGCCCGCAGGACACGCCGACGCGGTCGCCCTGTCGGCGTCCTACAGCTTTGCCAAGAGCCAGACCTCCCTCTCGGTGTCCGCGCAGCAGAACAGCGCGGAGTCCGCGGGATCGACGAACCGGGCGACGAACCTCAACGTGTCGATCGCCCAGCCCGTCGGGGGATTCCAGTTTTCGCTCGGCCTCATCGGGGGACGACAGAGCACGGAGGGACTGATGACGAGTGAACAGGAGATGCGAGGCGCGACGCTCGGCCTGTCGCGTCAGAGCGGCATCCTGTCGCTTCAGACGAGCGGCGGCGTGAACCAGTCGAAGGACCGCCTCACGGGCGCGCTCACGACGAGCTGGAACGCGATGCTGACTCCCGACCTCGCGCTCTTGAACCGGTCCGTGAACGTGACGCCGATCGGCTCCTACACGCGTCAGGTGACCTCGACGCCCGGCGCGAACTCGGATTCCTGGTCGTTCGGCGCCCGTCTCACGCTCCGGACCTGGGGTTCCTGGCGGGGCTTCGCGATCTGGAGCCAGTATCTCGAGACGGCCGTGGCGCAGCAGGTGGAGGAATCGCCGATCCTTCGCGACCGCAAGTTCGGGGTGGGTCTTGCGATTCTCTTCGGCGGCGGCTCGCTGGGCTCGTCCGTCGCGCAGCAAATGGTCTCGCCCCAGATGGGTCTGCGCTGAGCGGGGAGCGCCGCGCCGGGGCGTTGCGGCCGGCGGGGGCCTGTATCATTTCTCCCCCGTGAGAGAGCGCGTCGACTGGCATCGCTACTTCATGAACATCGCCGGCGAAGTGGCGAGCCGGGCGACGTGTCCCCGCAAGCACGTCGGCGCGGTCGTCGTGCGCGACAAGAGGCTCCTCTCGACGGGCTACAACGGCTCCCTGAGGGGCCTTCCGCACTGTGACGAGGCGGGTTGCCTCATGGAAGACGGCCACTGCATCGCGACGGTCCACGCCGAGGCGAACGCGATTCTGCAGGCGGCGATGAACGGCGTCCGCATCGAAGGGGGCGAGATCTATACGACCGCGTCTCCCTGCTGGAACTGCTTCAAGCTGATCGCGAACGCGGGGCTCGTGGCCGTGTACTTCGCCGAGTTCTACCGGGAGCCGCGCATTCACGAGTACGCCGACCGCGTCGGGATCCGCCTCGTCGACCTGGCGGCCCGCTAGTCGCCGTCGCCCCGCGCGGCCGCGCCCAGGAACTCCGCGATGTGCCGGCTCGCGTTCTGGGGCAGTCGGAAAAAGCGGGCACCAAATCCGGACTCCGGAACGTCCGCGCGGCGCACGACGATGACCTCGCCCGTCACGACCCGGCCCGTCCGGTCCCGAGGTAGCCGGAACCGGACCTCGAGCCGCGCGCCCACGGGCTGCGGATCGTTCGTGGCCGTGAAGAACCCGGAGGACGAGAGATCCGTGAGGCGGCCCTCCGCGGGGCGGCCGTCGCGCCAGAACTCGACGGGAGCGTCCACGCTCACGCGCGGCGCCGCGCGCTCGAGGAGGTCCACGAGGCGGGAGACCTCGGAGAGGACGGCGCGTGGGGACGCGTCGGCCGTGAAGACGTGCCCGGCGCCCGCGCGCCGGGCCTCCGCCTCGCGGTCGGGTGGCGCGAGGACGAGGAGCGGGAGGACGCGGCTCGACGCGTCGGCTTTCAGGGCGCGGATGATGGAGAGTGCCGTCTCGGCATCGCGTCCGAGGTCGAAGATGACGAGCGCCGGCGGATGGTTCGCGATCGCGCGCAGTGCCTCCGCGGCCGTGGCCGCTTCGTGCAGCGACCAGTTGCTGCGCCGGAGCCACGTGGCCTCGTCGGGCAGGCGACTGCGGGCGCCGTCGAGGAGAAGAATCGTCGGCATAGAGCGCTCTTGCGGGCTGGAACGAGTCCGAGTCTACCGTGTCACCAGGTCAGATTGAACCCTCCAAAGAGCGTGCGGCGGGGGAGGGGGACTCCGGGGACTTCCTCGTAACGGACGTTGCCGAGGTTGTCGCCGTCCACGTAGAACTCGAGGATCCGGCCCTGGAACGCCTGCCAGGAGAGGCGGGCCGACGCGATGAAGACTCCGTCCGCGAAGCTCGGACGGGCGAAATAGGAAAGCCGTGCGGTTGCGCCGAGCCTCAGGGGCAGCGAGATTTCGGTGGCGACGTCCCACTTCACGTGCAGCGGGTCGAGTACGTATTTCCCCTGGGTCGCCCCGTCCGCAGCCGCCGAGAGGTCCGCGAGGTTCGTGAAGGTGTACGCGGCGTGCGCACGAAGCTGCGTCAGAAAAGCGGGCCGGCCGCGCGTCCAGTCGAGCGAAGCCTCCATGCCGTCCGTCACCGCCGCCCGGACGTTCCGCGCCCGCCACGGCTCGGTCCCGGACGTGCGCACGAAATCGACGAGGTCGGTCGCGCGGCGGTGGAAGTAGGCCGCATCCAGCGTGAGAGGGCCGGCGGCGAAAGATGCGCCCGCCTCCATGTTCCAGGCCTTTTCCGGGCTGAGGTCCGGGTTCCCGACGTTCTGGGGATCCACGTAGTAGAGCTCCGTGAAGGAGGGCACGCGAAAGCTCGTACCGAAGGACGCACGGAACATGAGGCCGGGCGCCACCTCGAGGGACGCGCCGGCGTAGGGAGAGAGACGTGATCCATAGCCCTCGTAGGAATCCGCGCGAAGTCCGGCGTTGAAGCCGCCGGTCGCGGGCGAGCCGGCGGTCCAGCCGCGCGAGAGCTCGGCGAAAACCGCGCCGTGGCTCCGGCCATGACTCCCGAGACTCGAGGAGGAGATCGTTTCGCGGCCGGCTTCCATCCCGAATGCGAAAGAGCCGCCGAAGAGAGAGTGGCGCGCCGCAGACCGGAAGAGTGTCGTGACCGTGTCGTGGAGGTTTTCGTAGAAGGCGGGATCCGACCTCTCGAGGACGAAGTCGTCGTGGTGCGCACGCACGAACGCGGACGGCAGGAGCGTCCACCCGCCGAACGTCAGCGTGGACGACAGCGTGGCGCTCCTCGTCCGCGTCGACTCCTGCTGATTCGGAAAGGCCGTCCCGTAGAAGTCGAACGCGCCGTAGGCGCGGCTCGCATACCCGAGCCCCAGCGACACGGGGCCCGCACCCGAATCCCACCGGGAGGAGACGCGCAGGAGGGACACCGCGGAATCGGTGTCGTCCCGGAATCCCGCCGTCTCCGTTCGCGACCAGTCCACCGCGGCCGAAAGCGATTCCCCGATCTTCATCGCCGCGCGGTAGCCCCCCGCGTCCAGTGAGTCTTCGCCGTGGCCGTAGCGCGTCTCGCACTGCATGTTCGAACGGCCCATGTCCGCCCCGCGCGTCACGATGTTCACGACGCCGCCGACCGCGTTCGAGCCCCATAGGGAGGATCCTCCGCCCGAGAGGACCTCGATGCGCTCGACCGCGTAGAGCGGAACGTCGAAATCCGCCGAGAGATGTCCGCTCTCGGGGTCCGTCATCGGCTGCCCGTCGACGAGGAGGAGCGTGCCGTTGAAATCCGAGCCCCGGATCCCGATGTCGGCCTGTGTTCCGTTCAAACCCCGCCGCCTCACGTCGAGGCCCGTGATCGTCATGAGGACGTCGAGCAGCGCGCGGACTCCGGGCATCGCGGCGATCTCCTCGCGCGTGACGACGCGCACGGTCGCGGCGGCCTGCGCCTCGTCGAGGCGCGACGCGACGACCGTGACGTCCTTCCTCACGCTCGTGCCGGCGGCGGACTCCGGATCCGGCGAATCCTGCGCGAAGAGCGGCCGTGCGAGGGTGAGGCCCATGAAGAAAAGGAGAGTGCGTCTCACGGGCCGGAGGATAACGGAACGTTCGGCGGGTTAAAGTCGCGCGTCGATGGACACACTGACTCACGGCCTCGCGGGGGCCCTCATCGCCCGCGCTCTTCCGCCTCCGGCCGACGAGGGCCTCGACGGCGCGCTCGCGCGTCGCGAGGTCTGGACGGGCTTCTTCGTTGCGATGTTCCCGGACGCGGACGTCTTCGTGTCGCCCTTCTCGGCCGAGTTCTACATCACGCAGCACCGCGCCCTGACGCACTCGTTCGTGACGCTGCCGGTGTGGATCGTCCTCCTCACGGCGGTCGCGGCCCTGCGTCTGGCGCCGAGGCTCGGTCCTCCTGGTTCCGCGTTCCGACGGATTGCCGTCCGGCGGCTCGGGGTCGTCGTCGCCCTCGCTCTCGTGTCGCACATCCTTCTCGACTGGATCACCTCTTGGGGCACGATGTTCCTCTCGCCGCTCGCGTGGACCCGGTTCACGCTCGACTGGACCTTCATCGTGGACTTGTCGCTGTCGGGCCTTCTCGCGCTCGCGCTTCTCGGCACGGGAATCATCGCGCGGCGCTCCCTGGGGCGCTCCCGGACCGCCGCCCGCGCGGGACTTCTCGCGGCGACGGCGTACATCGGGCTTTGCGCCGTCCGCCATGCGGAGGCGCTCGGGCTGACGTCGTCTCTCGGGGCACGGGGCGCGCACCGCGCCGCCATTCCCCAGCCGGGCTCTCCCGACCGCTGGCTCCTCCTCTCGGACGACGGAGCGGTGGACGTGACGGCGGCGTTCGTCGACCTTGCCAAGCACGGCCGCGAGGGCGCGCGCGCTCCGGGCGCCGAGGAGCTCGCGCGCACGGGATTCCGGAGCGGTCTCCTGAAGCTATACCGCCACCTCGGGTCCGTCTACCGGTCCCGCGACGATCTCTCCGCGCGCGTCATCGGGAAGGCGAACGGACCGTTCGCCCGGCGCGCGCTCGAGAGCGGGATCGCCGGCGTTTTCGGGCGTTTCGCGCGCTTTCCTACGGCCCGCGAGGAAACGAAGGGCGAAGGCGTGGAGGTCCTTCTCCGCGACGTGCGCTTCGGCTACCTCTCGAACGAGGTCGACCCTTTCACGTACGTCGTACGCTACGCGCCGGACGGAACGGTGCTCTTCGCGGGGTTCCCGTCGCTGCGCTGGAGCCGGAGCGCGCCCGCACAACCGCCGACCGCGGCCCGGTAGCGCGAGGAGGATCCGATGCCCCGCCAGCCCGTTCTCTTCGTCGGCCACGGCTCGCCCATGAACGCGATCGAGGACAACGCCTTCAGCCGGGGCCATGCGGCGCTCGTGAGAGTCGTCCCGCGGCCGCGCGCGGTACTCGCCGTGTCGGCCCACTGGGAGTCGGACGGCACGTTCACGACGCTGGACGATCCGCCGCCCACGATCCACGACTTCGGAGGCTTTCCGCCCGAGCTCTACGCGATGCGGTATCCGGCTCCCGGCGACTCCGGGCTCGCGGTGCGCGCCGCGGGCCTCACGAAAGGCTCGGCCGCGGACGGCCGCGGCCTGGACCACGGGACATGGTCCGTCCTCCATCGCATGTATCCGGCCGCGGACGTGCCCGTCGTACAGCTCTCGCTCGACGTCCGGGCCACGCCGAGGGAGCATCTCGCGCTGGGGCGGGCGCTCGCGCCGCTCCGCGACGAGAACGTCCTCATCCTCGCGAGCGGAAATCTGACGCACGACCTCAGGGACGCGTTCGGCCGCCTGCGCAGCGGAGATCCGACGACGCCGGACTGGGCGACCCGCTTCGACGCGGACGTCGCGGGCGCGCTCGAGAGCCGCGACGAGACGTGGCTCGCCGGCGCCCTCGACACGCCGGACGGCCGCCGCGCGCACCCGAGCACCGAGCACTGGCTGCCGATCCTCTACGCGGCGGGCGCCGCGGGAGCCGGGGACGCGGTGAGCTTTCCCATGACGGGCTTCGACCTCGGCTCCCTCTCGATGCGCTGCGTGCTTTTTTCCTGAGGCGCCCCCTCACTTCACGAGATGGAACCGCTCTCTCACGGCGCGCGAGCGGAAGGCGAGGAGCGAAAGCGCCGTCGCGAGGGCGACGCCCGCGAGGATCAGAGTCATGCGCAGGTACGGCGCGCCCGCCGCGCGGCGCTCGGCCGCGAGGAGCGTGAGCGTGCGCAGCCATTCGAGGGCGCCGGCCGCGAGCGTCACCTGGACGATCCGCGCCGCCCACGCCCGCGGCACGAAGAGGAGTGCGAGGACCGCGAGAAGCGCGGCGACGAGCGCGGAATTCCCCGCTCTGAGAACGTGCGCCCCGAGGACGAGGAGGGCGAGGGCGGCGGGAAGGAGTTGAAGGGCCATGGGGGGGAAGCCGCTTCCCTTACGCCGGCCCGTGGACCGCGATCTCGGCGCGGGGCGGGAGCGTGAGTGCGCGGGCCTCGACGTCGAGGAGCGTGTCGAGGCGCGCTTTCACCGCGTCCTCGCCCGCGTGCGCGATCGCGAGGTCGAGGTAGATCGGGCCGTGGCGGGCCTCGGCCTCGGCGAGCTCGACGTAAAGCTTCGCGAGACGCGTGTCCGCCACGTGCCCGAGGAGGCGCTCGAACCTCTCGTGGCTGCGCGCCTCGATGAGCGCGGCGACGAGGAGGAGGTCGAGGCCCTTCTCGGGCTCCCGTTCGCGCCGGCAGCTCGCGCGGAGCTCGGCGACGTAGAAATTGCGTCGGGTCGTCTTCATGGGGGCTCCGAGGCGGCGCGCCTCGCGCGAGACCTTGCGGAAGTGGCGCAGCTCCTCGGCCGCCAGCGCGGACAGCCGGTCGACGAGCGGTGCGTTGCGCGGGTACGTCCCGACGAGGGAGAGCGCGTAGACGGCGGCCTGCAGCTCGCAGACCGCGTGGTCCGCCACGAAGGCGGGCAGGTTCTCCTTCGCCATCATGCGGGCGGCCCACGCTTCCGGCGTCCGCGAGCGAAGACGAAGGCCAGGAGGGGCGGCGGTCATATCGCCGGAGCGGCGGCAGGATCTTTGGAATCCCCGGGATCTCGGGGCGTCGAGGGCTCCACTGTCACGCGGGCCGGGAGGGCCGGAGCGGGCGAAACGGGCTCTCTCGTGCGCCTGAGATAGGCCGACGCCGCGCCGAGATGAGAGGCGCGCGTCACGATCCTGACGAAGACGACGAGCTGCTGGCCGGAGACGACGAGTGCGAGCTCCGCGCCCTCCGTCCCCTTCCACACGGGGCCGAGGAACGCCCAGAGGAGGAGCGGGACGAGGCCGAGGGCACCGAAGACGATCTCGAGGGCGAGCGTGCGGACCGGATGGCCAAGGACGAACCCGATGCCGCTCATGAGGGCGGCGAAGGGATTCGCGACTCCCTGGCCCATCGCGGCGCGCGCGTAGGCGGCGACGAGCCGGATGTACGCCGCGACGAGGAGGAACGCGGCGAGGCGGAGCAGCAGGAGTCCGGTGGCCTCCCACTCGTACCTCAGATCGTCCGCTTCGTAGAGCGTGCCGGATGCCGCATAGACCCATCGGTAGGCCGCGAGAATTCCAGCGAGGGAAAGGATTCCGAAAACGAGGGACGAAAACGCGAACCGGGCCGCGTCCGCGCCGAACGCCGCGAGGCTCGACCGATCCCTCTCCGCTCCGAACCGTCCTGCGAGCCCACCCGAGAAGAGTGCCGCGAGGAAAGCGGTGAGGACCATGTAGGCGACCAGAGAACCCGAGAGACCGGCCGTCAGGAAGAAACCGGTGAGGGGCGTCGCCTTGCCGGTCGGGCCGCGTTCCCCGCCTTCGCCCGTGATCGCCTCATCCCATTTCTCGACGTCGCCGAGAACGTCCGGGTGGGTGCGCGTGAAGGCCGAGTAGAACGTGTGCAGTTCCGTCCCTCCTCCCGCGAGCCGTTCCCCCCACGGGCTCTTGTCGAGCGTGGAATGGAGCGCGGACGCGAGCGGGTGGACGAACGCCGCGGCGAGGAGAGCGTTCAGGGCGAGGAAGAGGAGGAGCGCCTTCCACGTCTCGAGCGCGGAAACGAGACCTCGCGACACGAGGACGGGGATCGAGTCGCGTCTCACGAGAGCCCCACGGCGCCGAGGAGCGCGAAGAATTCGAGTGCGTTCTGCGCCCAGAACCTCAGCCGCACGCCCCAGCGCCGCGCCTCCGCGGGTGCCGCGGCCGTGAGGCGGCCGTTGTTGAGCGGATTCGAGTCGAGGAGGCACTTGTGGTCGGGGTCGACCTCCACCGCGAGGAGCTTCGGCCCCGACGTGCGGTAGCGGATCCAGCGCGCGCCGGCGACCCACGGCCGGCGCACCCGTGCGCCGCCTTCGAAGCGGAGCTCGACGTCGACCGGCCACGAGGCCTCGCCGAGGGACTGCGCGACGGCGAAGCCGTCCCAGCCCGCCGCGTCGTCCTTCGCCGCCGCGAAGGCGCGGGCCTCGCCCTCGCCGATGTACCCGGACGTTCCCCGCGCGCGGCGCACGGAGGCCGATGTGACGGCATAGTCGACGCTCCCCGCGGTGCTCCAGATCCCCGTGACGGCGTCCGCGGCGGCTCCGCCCGCAACCTCCTTCACGACGGCGACGAAATCCGCCGATGTGGGGTGCTGGAACGCCCACCGGGTCGCGTACGTCTTCATGACCTTCGACCACACGGCCTCGCCGAACGTGCGCTCGGCCGAGGCGAGAAGGAGTGCCGTCCGCGTGTAGGCGTTCACGCGTATCGCGGCGCCGTCGAGCTGCCGGAAGCTCGGCGTGTCCGTCGCGTCCGAGCGGGACGTCAGCGTCCAGCGGTGGAACCTCTCGTTCGGAGCTTCTGGGTACGGGAGGACGACGGACGGGAAGACGACGGGAAGGCCGAAGAAGCGGATCACGAGCGACGGATCGCCGAACGCGGCCTTCAGGGTCTTGAGCGTCGCGTACGTGTTGAAGCCCTCGTCGAGGTGGGCCTCCTCGAACTCGTTGGAGGCGAGCATTCCGTAGAACACCTGGTGTCCGAACTCGTGGACCGTCACGCTCTCGGGCGAATGCGCGGCGTGCGGTGCGAGCTCGCGGGCGCCGCCCACGAAGAGCATCGGATATTCCATGCCCTCCGTGTGGCTGCCCCACGGCGGATCCACGACGGTGACGACGGGATAAGGATAGGGCAGGTAGCGCCGGCCGTAGTCCGAGAGCGCGGCCTTCACGGCCTTGAGATAGCGGTCGCGCACCGGCCGGTGGTCGGGCTGCAGGAGGAGGATGACGTCGACGTTCGGGAGACCGGGTGCGCTGAACGTGTCGCGCACGACCTCGAAGCGCGCGCACGCCGTGAACGCGAAGTCGTGAACGTCCTCCGCGAGAAAGTGGACGCGCACGAGGTCGCCGGGGAAGTCGCTCTCGTCCTTGAGGACACCGGTCGCTCCGATGCGGCCCTTCATCGCCTTCGGAAGCGTGAGGGTGACGTCGTAGTCGCCGAAGTCGGCGAAGAACTCCGTTCCGGCGTGGAACTGGTGCGCGTTCCAGCCGCGGTCCGTCGCGACGCCGAGCTTCGGGAACCACTGAGCGCCGAGGACGTAGTCGTCCTTCCAGCCCGTGCGCGCGACCGCGCGGGGAAAGCGGCCTTCCCAGTCGATGCGGAAGACGAGCGTCTCTCCGGGCGCGACGGGACGGGGGAGGGCGACGGAAACGAGCGTCCGGTCGTCGGGGTTCCCGTCGTCGGGCGAGATGTAGGTCAGGGCGCCGGTCAGGTCCGTCCCGTCCTCGAGGCTGATCCGGTGGATCTCCGTGAATCCCCACCGGGCCGGGTCCTTTGCGCGCACGCCGCGGTCGTTCCGCCCGCCGGCGCGGGCCTGCTCGACGAGCCACGTCGAACGGTCGTTCCGCCACGCGTTGAGGTAGAGGTGGATCCTGAGGTCCTCGAACGGCATGTGCGTCCGGTTCGTGAACCGCACGGTTTCCTTCCCCGTGATCCCGTGGTCCGCGTCCACGTGCGCCTCGATCGTGTACGAGGCGACCGGCGGCACCCGCGGACCCGCTTCGGCGCGGGCCGGTACGAGTGCGGTGGCGGTGGCGGCGATTGCGATGGCGGCGGCGGCGACCACAAAAGCAGATGTCGCGGTGCGAGCGACGCGCGTGGAGGGCACGGGAGATATCCGCGGACGCGTCACGAGCGCGAATCCTAGCAGGGGGACGCCTTCAATACGCGAGGAGCGCGCGGAGCGCCGGGAGGAGCCTTCGCCTCGGGGAAAACTGATCTTCGAGGGCCTTCGCCGAGGGAATCGGTGTGTCGATCGCGCCGAGCCGCGCGATGGGGGCGTCGAGCCACGCGAACGCGTGCTCGCCGATCGTCGACGCGACCTCGCCGCCGAAACCGCCCGTGAGCGGAGCCTCGTGGAGGACGAGCGCGCGGCCCGTCTTCTTCACGGACGAGAGGACGGCCTCCTTATCCCAGGGCTGGAGAGACCGCAGGTCGACGACCTCGATCTCGCGGCCCTCGCGCGCGAGCGCGGCCGCGGCCTCGAGGGCCCACGAGACGCCCACGCCGTACGTGACGAGGGTCGCGTGACGGCCCTCTCGCGCGAGGCGCGCCTTTCCGATCGGGACCGTGTATGCCGACTCCGGCACGGGTCCCTTCGCGGAACGGTAGAGGAACTTGTGCTCGAGGAAGAGGACCGGGTTGTCCTCGGCGAACGCTGCGAGGAGGAGGCCCTTCGCGTCGAACGGCGTCGCGGGCGCGACGATTTTCAGGCCCGCGACGTGCGTGAACCAGGCCTCGACGTTCTGCGAGTGAAAGGGTCCCGCGTCCGTGCCGCCCCCCGAAGGAACGCGCACGACGACGGGCACGCGGCCGCCCCAGCGCCAGTGCGTCTTCGCGAGATTGTTCACGATCTGGTTGAAACCGCAGGTGATGAAATCGCCGAACTGCAGCTCGACCATGGGCCGGTAGCCGTCGAGCGCGAGCCCGAGGGCCGCGCCAATCGCACCGGATTCGATGATCGGCGTGTTCCTCACACGCGCGTCCCCGAACTCCTCGAGGAAGCCCTTCGTCACCTTGAAGGCGCCGCCGTAGGCTGCGATGTCCTGCCCCAGGAGAACGACGCGCGGGTTCGCCCGCATCGCGGTCCTCAGTCCGTCGCTGATGGCGTCTATGTAACGCGTTTCCGGGCCGGCGGCGTCGGGCTCCGGCGGAGCGGCCGGCGTCCCGGGGCGCGGGCGAGCCGTGACGTCCGCGAGCTCGCGTTCCACGGCGGACACGGGCTCCGGCGCCGCGAGCGCCTCCTCGACGGCGGCGTCGATCCGCGCGCGGAGCGTCTCGTGGACTCCCTCTCGGTCGGCAGGCGTGAGCACGCCGCTCTCGAGGAGGCGATCCTCGAAGCGCGCGACCGGGTCCTTGAGCGCCCATTCCGCGAAGAGCTCCTTCGGGATGTAGCTCGTGCCGGAGGCCTCCTCGTGCCCGCGCATGCGGAAAGTCTTGAACTCGAGGAGGCTCGGGCCCTCGCCCCGCCGCGCGTGGAGCACCGCTTTCTCGACGGCCGCGTGAACCGCGAGGAGGTCATTCCCGTCGACGACCTCGCCCGGCATGCCGTAGCCCGGCGCGCGGTCCGCGAGGTCCTTGCACGCGTACTGTTCCTTCGCGGGCGTCGAGAGGCCGTACTGGTTGTTCTCGATGACGAAGAGCACCGGGAGCTTCCAGACGGCCGCGAGATTCAGGGCCTCGTGAAAGTCGCCCTCGCTCGTCCCGCCGTCCCCCGAGAAGACGGCGGCCACGCGGGTAGAGCCGTCCAGGAGCGCCGCGACGCCGAGGCCGCAGGCCACCGGAAGCATCGCGCCGAGGTGACTGATCATTCCGACGATCCGCTTTTCGGGAACGCCGAAGTGGAAGCTCCGGTCCCTCCCGTGCGTGAAGCCGCCCGCGCGCCCCATCAGCTGTTTCAGGAGGCGGAGAAGGTCGACGTCGCGGGTCGTGAACACGCCGAGGTTCCGGTGGAGCGGGAGGATCCAGTCGGACGGCGCGAGAGCCGAGGTGACACCCACGGCGATCGCCTCCTGGCCGATCCCCGAGAACCATTTCGTGAGCCGCCCCTGGCGGATGAGCTTCAGCATCTTCTCGTCGACGAGACGCGGGAAGACGAGCCTGCGATGCAGCTCGAGGAGGCGCTCGGGCGACAGTCCGGAACGCGCGAGGGGCGAATCGGCCGTCGAACTCACGCGCCGATGGTAGCAAGGGCGATTCGCCGCCGGCGCGCCCTAGAATCGGGGGCGTGGCAAGAGCCGAGAAGCCGTCCGGGGGTCCGAAGGCCCGAGTCGCGAAGCTCGTGGCCGAGATCGAGAAGCACGCGCGCCTCTACTACGTCGAGGATCGCCCCGAGATCACGGACGCCGAATACGACGCCCTCCTGAGGGAGCTGATCGCGCTCGAGGCGGCCCACCCCGAGCTCGCGAGCCCCGATTCGCCCACGCAGCGCGTCGGGGGAGCACCCGTGGGCGAACTTCCGAACGTGAGGCACGAGGTTCCGCTCCTCTCGCTCGAGAACGCGAATTCGCCGGAGGAGCTGAGGGCGTGGGTCGACCGCGTTGCGGGCCGACTCGGGCGCGTCCCGCCGTTCGTGTGCGAGCTGAAGATCGACGGCCTGTCGATCTCGCTCGTCTACGAAGGCGGGCGTCTCGTGCGCGCGGCGACGCGCGGTGACGGGACGACGGGCGAGGACGTCACCCCGAATGTGAAGACAATTCATGCCGTGCCGCTGGCCTTGAAGAAGAAGATTTCCACGAAGGTGCAGATTCCGGCGCTCGTCGAAGTCCGCGGCGAGGTCTACATGTCGAAGGAGGCCTTCGCCGCGCTGAACGAGAAACGCGAGGCTGCGGGGGAGCCGCTCTTCGCGAACGCGCGCAACTCCGCCGCGGGCTCGCTGCGGCTCCTGGACGCGAGGATCACCGCAAGCCGCCGCCTCTCCGCGTTCCTTTACTCGATCGCGCGCTGGGAGGGAAAAGACGAGCCGCAAACGCAGGCCGAATCCCTCTTCACACTCGAAGAAATCTCTCTCCCGGTCAATCCCCATCGCGCCGTCGTCGAAGACGTGGAGGCGATCCTGAAGTTTCTCGAGACCTGGCGTGAGAAGCGCCACGCCTTGCCGTTCGAGACCGACGGCGTCGTCGTGAAGGTGGACGGGCTCGCCGACCAGAAGCGCCTCGGGCAGACGGCGAAGGCTCCGCGCTGGGCCATCGCCTACAAATACCCGCCCGAGGAGGCGACGACCGTCGTCACGGACATCGTCGTTCAGGTCGGGCGCACGGGCGTCCTGACGCCGGTCGCGGAGTTCAGGCCTGTTCTCCTCGCGGGCTCGACCGTCCGGCGCGCGACACTCCACAACCACGAGGATCTCGCGCGAAAGGACGTACGCGTGGGCGACACCGTGGCGGTCGAAAAGGCTGGAGACGTGATTCCCCGCGTGAGCCGCGTGCTTCTCGAGAGGCGCCCGGCCGGGGCGCGCCCCTTCACGATGCCCGGCCGTTGCCCGGTTTGCGGCGAGAAGGTCGAACGGCAGGAAGGCGAAGTCGCAATTCGCTGCGTGAACGCCTCGTGCCCGGCGCAGGTCGCCGAGCGGATCCGCCACTTCGTCTCGCGCCGCGCGATGGACGTGGAGGGCCTCGGCGACGAGCGCATCGAGCAGCTCCGCGCCGCCGGGCTCCTCGAGGACGTCGCGTCGCTGCATCACGTGCGCGCGGATCAGCTCGCGCCGCTCGAGCGGTGGGGCGAAAAATCCGCGACGGCCGTCGTTCTGCAGATCGAGAAGTCGAAGGAGGCCGGACTCTCCCGTCTTTTGTACGGCCTGGGAATCCCGCAGGTGGGCGAGAAGACCGCGAAACTCATCGCGCGCCGGTTCCTCTCGATGGACGCCCTCGCGGCGGCGGACGAGGACGCGCTGACGTCCGTGTCCGAGATCGGCCCGGAGACGGCGCGCGGAATTCTCGAGTGGTTCGTCCATCCTCCGAACCGCGCGCTCCTCGGGAAACTCCGAAGGGCCGGCGTCCGTATGACGGAGGATCCGGCCCTGTCCGGGGCCGGGGGCCGTCTGTCCGGCGGCGTTTACGTCCTCACGGGGATGCTGCGGAGGCGGACCCGGGACGAGGCCGCGGCCGCGATCGAGTCGGCGGGCGGAAAGGTGAGTGGAAGCGTGTCGAAGAAGACGACGGCGGTCATCGCCGGCGAGGAGCCGGGGAGCAAGCTCGACAAGGCGAAGGCGCTCGGCGTCGCCGTGTGGACCGAGGACGACCTCGACCGGGCGCTCGGAGCATCTACTTGAGCCTCGAAGAGCCTCTCATCCTCGTCGTCGACGACGACGCGGGCAGCCGGAAGGCCATGGCCCTCACGCTCCAGACGGACGGGCGGCGCGTGGAGGAATTCGCCGACGCGGACGCCGCCCTCGAGCGTGCGATCGAGGATCCATCGGTGTCCCTCGTCGTCACGGACCTGAAGATGCCCCGAAAGAGCGGACTCGAGCTCGCGGCGGCTCTCGCCGAAGCGCGGCCGAACGTGTCCGTCCTCCTCGTCACGGCGCACGGTGACGTGGAGACGCTGCTCTCGGCCCGGATGCTCGGGACCGTCGACTACGTCGCGAAGCCCCTCGCGAAAGACGACCTTCGGCTCAGGGCCGAGGCGGCTCTTCGGAGGTCGCGGCAGGCCGGCGAAATCAAAGACCTGCGCGAGCGGCTCGACAAGCGCTTCGGCTTCGAGGCGATTCTCGGGATCAGCAAGCCCATGGAGGAGCTCTTCGCGCGCCTCCGGGTCGTCGCGCCGGCGAAGACGACCGTCCTCATCGTGGGCGAGTCCGGCACCGGCAAGGAGCTCGTCGCGAACGCGCTTCACCACAACTCGCCGCGGCGCGGACGCGCCTTCGTCGCGCTCAACTGCGGGGCGATCCCGCGCGAGATCATCGAGTCCGAGCTGTTCGGCCACGAGCGCGGCGCGTTCACGGGCGCGCTCGTGAAGCGTGTCGGACGCATCGAGCAGGCGCAGGGGGGCACCCTGTTCCTCGACGAAGTCTCGGAGATGCCTCCGGACCTGCAGGTGAAGTTCCTGAGAGTTCTCGAAGAGAAGCGCGTCACGCCGGTCGGGGGCAACGAGGGCCGCGAGGTGGACTTCCGCCTCGTCGCCGCCACGAACCGCGACCTCAAGTCCGAGATCGAGGCGGGCCGCTTCCGGCAGGACCTCTATTACCGCCTCTCCGTCGTCACGATCGATATTCCGCCGCTGCGCGAGAGGAGGGACGACATCCCGCTCCTCGTCGAAAGGTTCCGCGATATCTTCGCGAAAGAGCACGCGAAGCCCGTCACCGGCGTGACGCCCGCCGCGTTCGCGGCGCTCGTCGGCTACGCGTGGCCCGGCAACGTGCGCGAGCTGAAGAACGTGCTCGAGAGCGCGGTCCTCTTCGCCTCGGGCCCGCGCATCGACGTTGCCGACCTCCCTCCCGCGATCCGCTCGCGCCCCCCGGCGCGGCCCCGCTCGGGCGAGTGGGCGGCCGTCAAGCTGCCCGTGCCGGCGCCGGAGGTTTCGGTGGCGGCCGGCGAAGCCGCCGGGACAGCGTCCGTGACTCCGTCGGCGGGGACCGGGTCTTTGGGAGCCACGGCCGGAGGCGGTGTCCCGGAGCCCGCGTTCGTCGGCAGCCTCGTCGGCAAGACGATGGCGGAAATAGAGCGGGAGGCCATCCTTACCGCGCTGCAGGTCACGGGCGGCAACCGCCGGCGCGCAGCCGAGGCTCTCGGCATCGGCCTCCGCACGCTGCAGCGGAAGCTCAAGGAGTACCACGGTGAGCCCGTGGGAGACGACGACGAGGACCTCGGCGACGATACGGGGACGTAAGCAGCCTCTCGACCATCCCGGGCGGCGAGCCGCGTGGCTCGTCGTCGGCATCATGTGTGTCCTGAAGGTTGCCCTCCTCTTGGCGTTGGAGCGCCGCCACCCTGTTGCCTTTCAATGGATGGACACTGAGACGTATCTCGAGCCCGCCCGCGCGCTCGCGCGGTTCGGAACTTACGCGGCCGGTCCGTCCCGGCTCAAGACGCCGGAAGTCGTGCGCACGCCGGGTTATCCGCTGATCGCAGCGGGCCTCTTCCGAGTATTCGGAGAAAGCTCTCTCTCTCTCTCTCTCTCTCTCTTTGGCCTCGTCGCCTCGACCGCGACTCTTGTCCTCGTCCTGACGCGATTCCGATACGCGATTGGGGGTCGCGCATCGGCTCTCGCGGCGATCCTCCTTGCGCTGGATCCGGGCTCGTTCTGCCGTTCGCTCGAAGTCCTCTCGGAAACGACGTTCGCTTTTCTCGTCGTGGCGGCCCTTGCGTTCCTCGCGACCGGGGATTCCCGGCGTGAGCTCTCGGTCGCCTCGGCGGGCGCTTCAGGGCTCCTGATGGCGTGCGCGACGCTCGTGCGGCCCATTCTCCTGTGGTTTCTCCCCGTTGCCGTCCTTCTCGTCGCATGGTTCGAGCTCCGGCGAAAGCGTCGTTGGCTCGTCGTAACGGCATTTGCGTTCCTCGCGCTCTTTCCGCCCTTCCTCTGGATGGCGCGCAATGAGCGCCTGGGGGGGCGTTTCGTTCTCACCCCGGTCGCGGGACATCAGCTCCTGCACCGAAGGGCGGCCGCCGTGATCGCTCTCGTGGAGCATCGGCCGCTCACGGCGGTCCAGGAAGACCTCGGGATCCGCGAGGCCTTCTTTCGCTTCCGCGGCCCCGCGACAGAACGGGAACTGTTCGGCGAGGCCGGATATCGCGCGACTCATCCCGAGACGCGAGACCTTTCGATCTGGGAGCTCGACAGTCTCTGGGCGAACAAGGCGGCGCGGGTGTTTCGCCGTCATCCCTTCGCGACGGCGTGGGTTACGGCGCAAGGAATTCTTCTCGTTGTCGCGGTTCCTCCGTCGCTTCTCCTCGCCGACCGCTATGGAATCGTCACCTCTTCCCTGGCGCAAGGAGAGGCATGGGCGAATCTGGATTGGCTTGCTGTCTTCCGCATCGGCTTTCGCGAACGGCCCGCGGTTGCCGCGGTATCGGCCGTCCTTTTCGTGGCGCTCCTCGCCGTCGCGCTCCTCGCGTGCCGTGGAGCCGTCCGGCTGGTACGGCTACGGACTCTCTTCGGAGGGGTCACGGTCGCGGCGTGCGCTTACCTGATACTCGCGTCCGCGAGTACGGACGCCGCGGACGATCGCTATCGTGTTCCGGTCGCGCCTCTCCTGGCGACCCTCTGCGCGGTCGGCGTGTCCCGTCCCTCTGTCGCGCGACCGGCCTAGGCCTTCAGGGTCGAGACCACTGCCTGGCCGGAGTCGTAGCTCGCTTTCAGGACGTTCGAGATCATCGTCTCGAGCTGGCTCTTGCGGTCGAGCAGACCCTGGAGGGCCGCAAGATCGGCCGGCGAGGGGTCGCTCTTTCCGGCAGGCAGCTTGAGGCGCGCTTCGCTCTCGAGGTCCTTCGCGGTCTGGAAGAGCGCCATCGCGGCGAGGAGATCCGCCTGGGGCTGAGTGAGCGGGGGCGCGGCCGAGCTGAATTTCTGCCGCGCGTCCGCCGAGACCATTCCGAGGAAGGCCGCCGGCATCGGCCGGAGCTTGCGCGCCTCGGAATCCACCCATGCGCGCACGGAAGGCGAAGCCTTTGCGAAGAGGGTGCTCATCTTCGCGGCGACGTCGGGCGGCGTCGGCGGAATCGTCGGCGCGGGCGCCGCGACGGCGGCCACCGCGAGAGCCGCGGCGAACACGATCACGCCCGAGCGGGTCGGGTCCAACCCGGCGAAGGGATGCGTGCGAGGAAGGCCGACACGTGACATGAGAGTCCTTCCCCGATATGGTCTCGCGGTCGAGCGCCTGAATGTGTGATGAACGACACGCATACGTGCGGGAGCGTGTTTCGGTTCGCCGACTGAGCCTGAGTATCCTTGAACCAGACAGGAGGACCTGAATGGACATCCCGATGAAGGTCTACGTGACCTGCCCGATGGCGGAGCTCAAGCAGGTGCCTGGGATCCTCATTTCGGTCTCGCCGCACGGTTTCTACGAGATCAATCTGAACTACGGCGCGAACACCCACCTCATTCTCCTGCCCGTCGTGGGAACGACGCTGACGGCCCAGGAGCCGGTCCTCACGCCGCCGCCGAGCTTCGAGGTCGAGCGCTAAGGGAAAGGCGCGCCGCCGGGCATCGGGCCGGAGCGCGGCCGCCGTCCTGCGAGTGCGACGAGGAGCAGGGCTCCGAGGAGGCCGAGAAGGAGGCCGTCGCGCACTCCCGGTGCGCGGTACTCGAACACGACGCGGTGCGATCCGGCGGCGAGGCGCACCCCGCGAAAGCAGACGTCGCTGCGAAAGAGGCGTTCCGTCACACCGTCGACGGAGACGGACCAGCCGCTCGACCATGCGTCGAAGAAAACGAGAAACGATTCGTATGCCGCGCGGGTCTCGAGAGTGACCCGCGCGGGTTGCCTGTCGGCGAGCGCCACAGCGCCCGCAGCGCCCAAGTTCGCGAGAGCCTCGCCCGGGCTCGACCAGGGAACTCCCTCTTCCACGATCGCCGTTCGCGACGGATCGAAGGAGGGCGCGAGGAGAGTGGTGAGAGCCGTCGCCTTCGGGACGGCGATCGTGCGGTACACGAGGATCGCCCTCGAGAAAGGGTCGGGCGTCCGCACGACGAGTGCCGGCGGGATCGGCGGCGCCTCGGCGTCCGACGGGAGGCCGCCCGCGTCGGGCACGATGAGCCGCGCCGCGCCGGACAGCTGAGCGACCCGCACGCTCCGGGTCGCGATCGCTTCCTGGGTCCGCGCGAGCGGAACGCCCGCTCCCTGAACCGATTCGAGCCCGAACCGCCCTCCGGCTGCGTTCGGCAGCTCGTCGTTCCGCATCACGGCGATCCTGTCGGCGTCGGGGAGGAGGTGCACCGGCGCCTGGAGGCCGAAGGACCAGAAGCGGCGCGGGAAACCGACGGGGTCCGCGGGAATTCCCGCGAGGTGGATGGCGAGCGGAGGCCGCACGCGGTACGTCCCGTCGGGGACCGTCGCCGCCGACTTCGCGGCGTGCGCCCCGAGATCGGCCGTGAGGACGGCGAGCGACACCAGCGCGAGGGCGCGGCCGCGGTGGAGCGCCGTTTCGAAGGCCGCCAGAGCGAGCCCGGAGCCGACCGCGAGCGCGAGACCGAAGCAGGAGAGAAAACGGACGGGCGCGCGGAAGCCCCGCAGCAGGGGCCACGAGGAGACGAGATGGTAGGGGCCCGCGTCGCCGAAGGCGAAGGCGAAGCCGACGAGCCCCGCGGCGGCGAGCGCGAGGAAAGTCGTGCGCGAAAACCCATCCGCGCTGCGGACGACGACAAGCGCGATCCCGGCGAGGAAGAGGAGAGCCGTGGCCGCGCCGGGATAGCTCGCGGCCTCGGGCCAGCGCGCGAGCCCGTCGACGGGCAGGAACACCTGATCGACGTCCCGCGTGGTCAGGGATCCCACGTTCCGCGCTTCGGCGGTGAGCCCCGAGAGCCGTTCCGTCTCGGGAAGGACGAGAACCGACGGCAGGACGGCCGGCGCTCCGAGGAGGGCCGCGAGGGCCGAGGCGAGCGCGAGCTCGACGAGGAATCGCCGCCTGTCCCGCGAGCACAGGAGCTGCGCCGCGGTGAACGCCACGAAAACGGGGGCCGCCCCGAGAAGGCTCTGCGGGCGCGCCGCGAGGAGCGCGAGGCCACCCGAGACGGCGGTGACGAAGAGGCCGATGCGGTATCTCTCTCGGGCAATCAAGGCGATCCCGAGAAGGACGAACGGCAGAAGCGCGGCGACGGCAGTCGCGCCCGGCCAGGTCACGCTCTGGAGCGTCCGCGCCGAGAGCATGTACGCGAGCCCGGCGAAGAAAGGCGCGACGCGGGCGCCCGCGAGGAACCGGACGAGAAGGAAGGCCCCGAGGCCCGCGAGCCAGAGGTGCGCGAGAGAAAAGACGTCCGCGAGGCGATGCACCGGGGCGCCCGTCAGGAGGAGCGGGATGGTTGGCGGGTAGAAGACGGGCGCCTCCTGCGTGAACCCGAGAGGATGGCCCATGAAGAACCCGTCCAGCCAGAACGGGGAGTGCCCTGCGAGGAGGTCGCGCTGGACCTCGCTCCAGACCGGCAGGTGTTCGTAGAGGAGGTCCTGCGAGAAGAACGAGCGCCGGCCGGCGACGACGGGGAAGAGCGTGACGAAGAGGACGGCCGCGAAGAAGACGGAGGCGAGGAGGGTTTCGCGGACGGCCGGCCGGGCGAACTTCAGGACGCCGCGTCCACGTCGCGATCTGCGCCCTCGAAGGCCTCGGCGCCGCGGCGCTCGAACGCGTCGACCGCCTTCAGCACTCTTCGGCGCGCGTCGTCCACGAAGATGGCCTGCGAGTCGATCGGCGCCTCGCCTTCGGCGGGCTTGAGGCGCTCGTAGGCGCCGCTCTCGCCGAGGACGCGGGCCCTCACGTTGTCCTTGAGCATCGTGTCGAGGACGTCGACGATCTGCTGCGCGAGGGCGGGCTCTTCCACCGGGAAGGCGATCTCGACCCGCCGGAAGAAGTTGCGGGGCATCCAGTCGGCCGAGGACAGCCAGACCTGGCGGTCGCCGCCGTTCTCGAACACGAAGGTACGGCTGTGCTCGAGGAACCGACCCACGAGAGACCGCACGCGGATCGTCTCCGAGACACCGGAGACGCCGGGCTTCAGGCAGCAGATCCCGCGGATGATGAGATCCACGGGGACGCCCGCCTGCGACGCCTCATAGAGCGCCGCGATGACTTTCGGGTCGACGAGCGCGTTCATCTTGGCCTTGATGCCCGAGGGGCGGCCCGCACGCGCGTGCGCCGTCTCGCGCCCGATCCAATCGAGGACCGTGCGGTGCATGTCCTTCGGCGCCGTCACGAGGCGCGCGTAGCTCGTCTTGCCCGCGAAACCCGTGAGCGCGTTGAAGAGCCGCGTCGCGTCCTCGCCGAACTCGGGCCGGCAGGTCATGAGACCGAAGTCCGTGTAGAGGCGGGCCGTGGACGCGTTGTAGTTGCCCGTGCCGAGGTGCACATAGCGGCGGATCTCGTCCTTCTCGCGGCGGACGATGAGAGCGATCTTGCCGTGCGTCTTGAGCCCGACGACGCCGTAGACGACGTGGACGCCCGCCTGCTCGAGCGACTTCGCCCATTCGATGTTCTTCTCCTCGTCGAAGCGGGCCTTCAGCTCGACGAGGACCGCGACCTGCTTGCCGTTCTCGGCCGCCCGGATCAGAGCCGGCAGGATCGCCGAGTCCGCGTTCGTGCGGTAGAGCGTCATCTTGATCGCGACCGTCTTCGAGTCCACGGACGCGCGCTCGATCATCTCGACGACTGGCGAGAAGGAATCGTAAGGATGGTGGAGGAGGACGTCGCCCGCGCGGATCGCGGCGAAGACGGACGTATCGGGCTGGTTGAAGACCGCGGGGACGGCCGGCGAGAACGGCGAGTCCTTGAGCTCCTTGCGGTCGAGCCGCGTCAGCGACACGAGGTCGCCGGCGCCGAGCGGGCCGTCGACTTCGTAGACCTCGTTCTCGGTGATTTCGAGCTGCTTGAGGAGAAGCTTCCGGACCCTCTTCGGCGTCTTCGGGGCGACCTCCAGGCGCACGACGGCGCCGAAGCGGCGGCGGCGCACTTCCTGCTCGATCGTCGCGAGGAGGTCGGAGGCCTCGTCCTCCTGGATTTCGATGTCCGCGTCGCGCGTCACCCGGAAGAGGTGCGACGACGCGATCTCGAGGCCCGGGAAGAGCTCGCCGAGGTTCGCCTGGATGAGCGACTCGAGGAGCAGGAATTCCGCCTTGTCGGGCTTGACCTTCTTCTTCCCCTCCACGAGCTCGCGCACGGCGAGGAGTCGCGGCATCGCCTGTGGCACCTTCACGCGGGCGAACTTCGTCTCGCCCGTTTCGGGGTTCTTCACCTCGACCGCGAGGTTCAGCGAAAGATTCGACAGGAACGGGAACGGATGGCCGGGGTCGACCGCGAGCGGCGTGAGCACCGGCAGGACGTTTCTCTTGAAGTGCGTGCTTGCGGCCTCGCGCTGCACGTCGTTCAGGTCGCTCCATGTCAGGATCGAGATACCGGACGCGGCGAGCTTCGGGAGGATGTCGTTGACGAGGCACGACGTCTGCCGGAGCTGCATCCCGAGCACGGCCGCGCGGACGCGCGCGAGGGCGTCCGCGGGGGGAAGGCCGTCGTCCGTCGGCTCGACGCTCTCCGAGGAGAGCTGGTCGAGGAGGCCCGACACGCGGATCATGAAGAATTCGTCGAGGTTCGTCTCGCTGATCGCGAGGAATTTGAGGCGCTCGAGGAGCGGCCACAGCTCGTCGTGGGCCTCCTCGAGGACACGCTCGTTGAACGCGAGCCAGGAGAGCTCGCGGTTGAGAAGAGGCTGCGTCGGAGCCACCGCGGATGGTGCCAGCGACTGCGCGGACGCCAATTCGTCCTGGACGAGCCTCAGCGGGCGTCTCTTGCGGGGTCTCTGTTCGTCTCGACGAATCATGGCGGAGGGCCTTCGGGCGGGCAGCGAGAATACCCCGCCTCGAGGGGCGGTGGGTGTCACGAGGGCTCCGCTAGCTGTTATCAGTCAGCAAACACAGTACTTAACGTGCATCTGCGGGTCGGCCCTGGTGCTCGGCGCGAAGGAGGTCGAGGGCCGTCTTGACCGGCGCGAACGTCTCTTTGGGCACTTCGACGAAGACGGTTTCCCAGTGCGACATCGCCCCGTTCCAGAGCCCCGGCCTCTCGAGCGCGAGGAGGGGCCTGCCCTCGTGGGCCTTCTTCGCGACGAAGACGGCCCGTTCGTCGACGAAGCGCGAGAGATCGAACGGTCGCCCCTCCTCGTCCCGGATGGAGCACACGAGGTCGACGGGATTGAAGTGCGTCGCCGCGCCCCAGATTGCAGCCTGCGCGGGATTCGAGAGGTCGACCTGCGCCGATTCGACGATCTGCTTCGAGGCGCCCTCCTCTCCCGCGATCCAGAACGGGCCGCCGCCGGGCTCGCCCTCGTTGCGCACGACGCCCGCGACCCTGAGCGGGCGCGTCCGCTTTCCCTCGCGCTCCCGCCGCAGGAGGAAGCCCGCGAGGAGCCTCTTCCAGAGAACCGTCGGCGCCCTGATGTGATCGGGTACGACGTTGTCGATGTTCTTCACGAGGACGACGTCGCCTCCGCTCTCTCCGAGGTTCTTGAGGAGGGAGCCGTGGCCTCCCGGCCGGAACAGGATCTGCCCCTCGGCGTCCCGGAACAGGTGGCCCGTTTCGTCGAGCGCGACCGTGTCCGTGGACGGCGACTGCTCGGAAAACTTCACGTCGAACCGGGCGCCGATTCCCGCCTCGAGACGCGGCCTCGCCTTCTCGAGCGCGGCCTCGAACGCGGCGCGGTGCTCCCGGGACACCGTGACGTGGAGGCGGCAGAGACCCTTCGCGTCGCGGACCGTCGCGGCAGCCTCGACGAGGTGTTCCTCGAACGGAGTCCGTGAAGTCTCACCGTACCGGTGGAACGGGAGGAGGCCCTTCGGGAGCGCCGCGAGCGCGTCCACGCCTTCCGTGGGAAACGCGAACCGGTGGCGATTCTCCTCGAAGCGGCGGACGTCCTCGTGAGAGGGATCCGAGGACTTCAGGAACGCGAACATCCGGCTCGCTGCGCCCGAGGCGGGCACGAACTTCGAGAGGCGGCCTTCGCGTGCCGCCAGGTCCGCGAAAGCGAGGAGAGCAGCGTGCTCTCTCTCCTCGATCCGTTCGACGCCGTCCGAGGGTGTGCATGGGCGAAGGAGCGTCGCGGCGGGGGGCGGGTCGTGAAGGAGGACGGCCTGCCTCGCGACCTCCTCGGACGTAAGGCCATGGGCCTGGATCCTCTCGCGATCGGCCTGGGTGAGCTCGTCTCGCATCGCGTTCAGGATAACCTTGGCGCCATGGACGTTCCGTCGCAGTTTGCGGCCCACCCGTGGCACGGCGTGGATCCTGGTCCCGACTTCCCCGCGGCTTTCACCGCGTTCATCGAGATCGTCCCGACAGACACGGTGAAGTACGAGCTCGACAAGGCGACCGGCATCCTCAAGGTGGACCGACCGCAGCTTTTCTCGAACGTGTGCCCGACGCTCTACGGCTTGGTGCCGCGCACGTTCTGCGGGCCGCGCGTCGCCCGGCTCTGCGAGGAGAGGACGGGCCGCTCGGGTCTCAAGGGCGACGGCGATCCGATGGACGTCTGCGTCCTCACGGAAAAGCCCATCACGCACGCGCAGATCCTCGTCCCGGCGGTTCCGATCGGCGGCCTGAGGATGCTCGACAACGACGAGGTGGACGACAAGATCCTCGCCGTTCTCAAGGGCGACGCCGTCTACGGCGCGCTCACGGACGTCGCGGAGATGCCGCGGTCCCTCGTCGACCGGCTCCGCCACTACTTCCTCACGTACAAGCAGCGCCCCGGCGGAACGACGCCGCCCGTCGAGATTACGCACATCTACGGGCGCGAAGAAGCCCTATCCGTCCTCGAGGCGAGCCGCGACGACTACCGCGCGCGGTTCGGCTGAGGCCTCCCGCGCATCAGCCCTGCGCCGCCTTCCAGGCCGCGTAGTACGTCTCGACCTCATCCTCGAAGCCGCTGTGCGTCGGCTGCCAGCCGAGGCGCGCGACGGCCTTGCGCGAGTCCACGTGCTGGTCGAGGGCGAGCGCGTCCGCGAAGCCGCCCATCTTCCGCCGCGCTTCGTCGAGCGGGACCCAGCGGATCTCGCCCGTGAATCCCGCGGCCCGTGCGGCGGCGACGGCGAGGCGCCGCAAGGGCGCGCGCGAACGGTCCGTCACGTTGAAGATCTCTCCCGAGAGGCCGCTCGATGCGGCGCGCACGTACGCGTCCGCGCAGTCGTCGGCGTGGACCATCGCCCAGCGGTTGTGGCCGTCGCCGGGCATCTCGAGGGAGCCCGCCGCGGCACCCGCGAACAGCATCGCGGTGAGACTTCCGGCGTAACCGTAGACGCAGCCCGGGCGGAGGACGATCCCTTTCACGCCCGCGAAGGAGAGAACGCGCTTCTCGATCTCGACGCGGGGAACGCTCATCGGGAGCGGGGCGAGCGGCGTCGTCTCGTCCGCAACCCCGTCGCCCACGGATCCGTACACCCAGACGCCGCTCGTGTAGAGGAGCGACTTCGGCGAGGCGCCCCTGCCGGCGAGCGCGAGGAGGCCCTCGACCGCGGCGCGATCCGCGGCCCACACGTCGGCCTTCGAGTCGGAGGCGACGTGGACGAGGACGGACGCGTCTTCGGCGCCTTTCCATGTGGCGGGGTCCTGCATCGTGCCGAGCACGGGCCGGATTTCGTGCCTGTCGAGGCGGGCCGCGCCCGCCTCGGACCGCGTCAGGCCGAGGACGTGGT
The DNA here is from genome assembly GCA_038214715.1 of Thermoanaerobaculia bacterium. Taxonomy (GTDB): domain Bacteria; phylum Acidobacteriota; class Thermoanaerobaculia; order UBA5066; family UBA5066; genus Fen-183. Next base: position 35,647 of record JBBQRP010000017.1, read on the forward strand.
GCCCCGCGCGCCGGAAGGCGTGCGCGACGCGGAATCCGACGTGGCCGGTGGCTCCCGTGATGAAGATTCTCATGGCGTGAGCTTATCCTTCCCGGTGGAGGTCTCATGGGCGAAGGATCCGAAGACGCGACACGGGCCGACCTTTTCCGGATCGCCGGAGAACTCGGGATTCCGAGCGGCCAGAGGCACATCTTCCTCTGCTGCGACCAGACGAAGCCGAAGTGTAGCGAGAAGGAGCGCGCGAACGTCGCGTGGCGCTTCCTGAAGGACCGGCTGAGAGAGCTGGGTCTTTCGGCGAACGGCCACATCCAGCGCACGAAAGCGAACTGCCTGAAGATCTGTGAGGGCGGTCCGATCGCCGTCGTGTATCCGGAGGGCGTCTGGTATCGCGCGTGCGACCCGCCCGTCCTCGAGAGGATCATCCAGGAACACCTCGTGGGCGGCCGCCCCGTCGAGGAATTCGTGATCGTCGAGCACCCGCTGTCCGGAGGCGTGGTCACCGCCCCGTGACGCTTCCCGTCGAATCCCTCTACGAACGCCTGCTCATCGACGACGAATGGGCGGTCCGGACCCCGGACGGATTCACGTGGTGGCCGCATCGTCTCGCGCAGCGGGTCCACGCCGAGGCTGGTCGGGGAGACGGGACACGGATCCACGTGGAAACGGACGTGCTGAGGTCGGGGGGCGGCGTTCTCAGGGACTCCGCCGAAGCCGCGCTCGTCGAGCTCATGCGCCACCCGCCGATGTGCGCCTTCCTTCCCCTTGCGGAGGACGGCGTCGTGCGTCTCTGGTCGGCCGTCCGCGTGTCGCGCGAAAACGAGGCGTTCGCCCTCGCGCGGCTCGCGACGGCCGCCGCCCTGCAGGCGACGTACGCGGAGCTCGGGCTCGCCTCGCTCGCGCCTGCGACGGGCCTGGCTCCGGGGACGAGCGCACACCCCACGTCGGGTCCGCGCCCTCATCCCGACGGGCTTCTGGACCTTCTCGCCCGGCGCCTCGCGCCGGAGGGCCAGGGCGCCTCGCGCTACGGAAACCCAGCGGACTGGATCGAGACCCAGGGGATTCTCGAGGCGGAGGGGTGGACCGCGTTGGCGGATCCGCGCGGCCTCACGGCGCGGGACGGAGCCGGGGTGCTCCTGGAAGCCCGTCACGGCGAGCGGCATCCTGAGCTCGGCTCCGGTCTCTTTGTTCGGCTCTTCCTGCCTTCGTCCCTCGCGTGCCCCTCGGCGAACGCGGCGCTTCGCCTGAACGCCCACGAGAGGCGGGACGAAGGCGCCGCCGCCACGATGGGGTCCTGGTGCCTCGAAGAGTCCGAACCGGCAGTCGAGTTCGACGTCCGGCCCGCGCCCCCGCGGCTCGCGTTCGTGGAATTCCTTCCGAACGCGCTGTTCCGTCCGGGCCTCGTCGCGGGCTGCGTGCGCGGAGTGGTGGAGAGGCGGGCCGCCTCGTCCTGGCCTTGATCGCCCGCTTCGCCTCTTTTACTTCCTCTACTTCGCCATGAACTTCAGCGCGGTCCCGTTCATGCAGTAGCGGAGGCCGGTCGGCTTCGGCCCGTCGTCGAAAACGTGGCCGAGGTGCGCGTCGCAGCGCCGGCACATCACCTCGGTGCGGACGCTGAAAAAGCTCCGGTCCTCTTCGGTCCTCACGGCGTTCGCGGCGATCGGCTGCCAGAAACTGGGCCACCCGGTGCCCGACTCGAACTTCGTGTCGGAGCTGAAGAGCGGGAGGTCGCAGCACACGCACGCATAGGTGCCCTTCGCGTGATTGTCCCAGTTCGGGCCCGTGAAGGCTCTTTCCGTGCCCTTCTTGCGGGTGACGTGGAACTGCTCGGGTGTCAGGATCTTCTTCCACTCGGCTTCGGTCTTGACGACCCGGTCGGCGGAGGGGGCGGTGTCCGGCATGGCGGATCCTTTCTGGGGAGAGGCCTTACCCGAGGAACCGAGCGCGGCGAGGACGCCGGCTCCCGCGAGGACGGGAAGAGTGATGGCGAGGAAATCGCGTCGTCTCATGGATGTCATGCCCCTCCGAAAATGCTTTTTCCCGCCGGATTATTCCCTTCGAAGAGGCCGGGCGGGGGAGAAGCCACTGGCTCAACGCGCCGGGACGAACCGAAGCGCCGTGCCGTTCACGCAATAACGCAGCCCGGTGGGTTTCGGTCCGTCGTCGAAGACGTCGCCGAGGTGAGCGTCGCAACGGGCGCAGAGGACCTCGGCGCCGCGGACTCTGCGGATTCCGTTCCCGGACGGAACCAGCGCCGAGTCCCGAGGGCCGGCCTCACGGACCGCGTCCTTCGCGATCGGCTGCCAGAAGCTCGGCCAGCCCGTGCCGGAGTCGAACTTGTTCTTCGAGGAAAAGAGCGGGAGGTCGCAGCACACGCAGAGATACGCGCCCCTGGCGTGGTTGTCCCATCTGGGCCCCGTGAAAGGGGTCTCCGTGCCCTTCTCGCGCGTGACGTGAAACTGCGCGGGCGTCAGGACCTTCTTCCACTCTTCGTCGGTCTTGACGACGCGATCCGGGCGAACGGCGACGGCGGCGGCCGCGAGCATGACGGACGACAGAAGCAGGAGCGTGCGGCGGCTCACGGATCGTCCCTCGCGAGCTCCGCTGCGGCGTCCCGAATGTCCTCGAGGGCCATTCCGATGCGGTCGGCGTGGGTGCGGAAGCTCAGGATGCACATGCGGATCGCGTAGTCGTCGCCGAGAAGCGTGCCCGTGAGGAGCACCCGCTGCTTCGCGTTCACGCGCGCCATGAGCTCCCGGCTCAGCCGGTTCGCCTCCTCGGCGGACGCTCCCGCCGGTGCGAGGCGGAACGCAAAGAGAGAGAGTTGCGGTTCGGCGACGACCGTCATCCCCGGAATGGCGCGGACCGCTTCGACCGCTTCCCGCGCGTGGTCCAGCTTCTCGTCGAGAGCGGCGCGGAACGCCGCGAGGCCGCAGAGCTTCAGCGAGAGCCAGGCGCCGAGGCCGCGGAAATTCCGCGAGAGCTCCGGCGAGATCTCGCAGAAGTCCACCGAGTCCGGGTCGTCCTGCATGCCTGGCATGTAGTGGGCCTGCACGCTGTGCGAGCGGCGGAGCGCAGCCGGATCCTTGACGAGGAGGCAGCCCGACCCGTACGGCATGAACAGGCCCTTGTGGGGATCGAGGACGAGGGAGTCGGCGCGCGCGAGGCCTGTCAGGATCGACCGTCCGCGCCCGGTCAGCGCGAAGAAGCCGCCGTACGCACCGTCCGTGTGCAGCCAGAGAGATTCCCTTGCGGCGAAATCGGCGAGGGCGTCGAGATCGTCCACGGCGCCCGTGTTCGTCGTCCCGGCGCTCGCGACGAGGAGAAACGGCGCGTAGCCCGCGGCGCGGTCGCGCGAGACGATGTCCCGGAGCGCGTCGAGACGCATCCGGTACGAGGCGTCCGACGGGATCTCGCGCACGTTCGCGGCGGGGAAGCCCGCGAGGAGGGCCGCCTTGCGGATGCAGTGGTGGCCCTGATCGGAGACGTAGAGAGTGCCCTTGAGGAAATTCTCGGGAAGCTTCTCGTGGCGCGCCGCGACGATGGCGGAGAAGTTCGCGAGGGATCCGCCGGACGTCAGGAACCCGCCCGCGCTCTCCGGATATCCCACGGCGCCCGCGAACCAGCGGATCACGTTCGTTTCCAGCTGCACGAGGGCCGGCGCGGGAGCGAAGACGCCCACGTAGCGGTTCACGGCGGCGGAAATGAAGTCCGCGACCGCGGCGTAGGGCTGGCCGCCGCCGGGGATGTACGCGAGGAATCCCGGTCCCGCGTTGTTGAAGGATGCGGGAATCGCCTTCTCGAAGAGGAGGTCGAGGATCGGACCGGGGTCCGCACCCTCCTCGGGAGGTTCGCGCTCGATCAGGGACCGCGCGAGCGCCGGGGCTCCGGCGGTCCCGTCCGCGGGCTGGGACCCCAGCGTGTCGACGTGCCGTGCGACACGCCGGACCACGTCGTCGACGAGGAGGCGCAGCTCCTCCCCCGAGGGTTCGAGCGGGAGACCGGTCTTCACGCTCCGAGACTCTCGCGGACCGCGGTCGCGAGTTCGCTCGCGACGGAGTCGACGAGGGCTGCGTCCGTGCCCTCGACCATGACGCGCGCGAGCGCCTCGGTGCCCGAGTATCGGAGAAGGATCCGTCCGAGCCCGGACATCCGCGCCTCCGCCGCCCGGTGCGCGGCCGCGAAGCCCGGGATCGCGTCGAACGGGACTTTCTCGCGCACCCGCACGTTCTTGAGGACCTGCGGCGTATGCCGGAAGCGCGGCTGAGCCGACAGGGGACGCTTCGAGGCGGCGACGAGCGCCGCGAGGTGGAGGCCCGTGAGCGTTCCGTCGCCCGTCGTCGTGAGGTCGGACCGGATGAGATGGCCGGACTGCTCGCCGCCGAGGAGCGCGCCGCTCTTCTCCATCTCCTCGACGACGTACCGGTCGCCGACGGCGGCGCGGACGAGCCGGACTCCCCGGTCGAGCAGGGCCCTTTCGAGCCCCCAGTTCGACATGACCGTTCCCACGATCGACTCGGGCTTCCGGCCTTCGCGCTCGAGCTCGACGGTCCAGAGATAGAGAACGTCGTCTCCGTCGAGAAGCGTGCCCTTGTCGTCGCACACGATGATGCGGTCCGCGTCGCCATCGAGGGCGATTCCGAGGTCCGCCTTCTCCTCGAGGACGGCCGCGCGCATCCCGTCGGGGTGGAGCGCTCCGCAGCCGTCGTTGATGTTCCGTCCGTCCGGCGAAACGTTCTTCGCGATCACGACGGCGCCCGCCGCGGCGAAGGCTGCCGGCGCCGCTTCGAAGGCCGCGCCGTTCGCGGCGTCGATCACGACCCTCAGGCCGTCGAGCCTGTGGGGAAGGCTCCTCACGAGGTGGTTGATGTACTCCGCGCCGAGGAGGAGGTCGCGGTGGACGTCCCGGGACGGGGAAGCGGTCGAGGTCGCGATGCGGCGCTCGATATCGGCCTCGACCGGGTCGGGCAGCTTGCGTCCTTCGCCCGAGAAGACCTTGATGCCGTTGTCGCCCCAGGGGTTGTGGGACGCCGAGACGACGACGCCCGCGTCCGCGTCCGTGAGGCCCACGAGGTAGGCCACGGCGGGCGTCGGGACGATTCCCGCGAAACGAGTCCGGCCGCCCGCGGCGGCGATTCCGCCCGCGAGTGCGCGCACGATCCCCGGCGAGGACGCGCGCGTGTCGCAGCCGACCGCGATCGCGATGGGCGGTCCCATCTCGGCGTCCACGAGGGCGGCGACGAGCGCGGTCCCGATGCGCGAGACGGTCTCGTCGTCGAGAGGGGGAGTCCCCGCCTTGCCCCGGATGCCGTCCGTGCCGAAAAGGGTGCGCATTTCCGGTGCGATGTTACGTGAGCGGGGGCCGGCGCGCCCGGCCGAGCGTCGCGAAGAATCGCAGCGTCTCGCCGACGTCGTGGACGCGGACGAGGACGGCGCGCGCGCGCGCGGCCTCGGCGCAGATCGAGGCCGCCGCGAGCGACTCCGGCAGGCGGTCCGAAACGGGCGCCCCCGCGACCGTCCCGAGAAAGGCCTTCCGCGACGCGCCGACGACGAAGGGCACGCCCGGCGGCGCGAGGCAGTCGAGAGCGCCGAGGAGGGCGAAGTTCTGCTCGGGTGTCTTGCCGAATCCGAGGCCGGGATCGAGGAAGATTTTCTGCTCGGAGACTCCGGAAGAGATCGCGCGGGCGCGGGCCGTCTCCAAGTCCATGGCCACCTCTCGTGTCACGTTCTGGAAAGAGGATTCTCTGAAGGTGGAAGAGGGAGTTCCGCGGCAGTGGTTGAGAACGATCGCGGCGCCGCGGCTCGCGGCGAGATTGAGGAGATCCACCGAGGCGTCGAGGCCGGTGACGAGGTTGATCATGTCCGCTCCCGCGTCGAGGGCCGCCCGCGCCACCTCGACCCGCCGCGTGTCGATCGAAAGAGGAAGAGACGGGAGATTTCTTCGAAGGTAAGAGAGGACGGGAAGGACTCGGTCGATCTCTTCGCTCGAAGAAACCCCTCCTGCGCCCTCTCCGTAGGCGCTGCCTCTGGGGCGCGTGCTCTCGCCTCCGATGTCCAGGACGGCTGCGCCCATCTCGGCAAACCGCACGCCCTCTTCTCCCGCGGCCTCCGCGCTTGCGAAGCGTCCGCCGTCGCTGAAGGAGTCGGGCGTGACGTTCAGGATCGCCATGACGCCCGGACGCGGTCCGATCGCAATTGATCGCCCGCCGGGGAGCGCGAGTGTCAGGCGGGCAGGCAGGCGCCCGTCAGGCACGGGCGATGTCCACGGGAAGGACCGTCGCGATGCGGGCGAAGTCCGCGTCGCGCGTGAGAAGCGTGTGCCGGGTCTCGGCGGCCGTTAGAGCGATCAGGAGATCGACGAGCGCCGCCTGGTTGCCGCGGCGGGCGAGCGCGAAGCGGGCCTCGGCGATCCGCGACCAGGAATCCGGAGGGTCGGGCAGGACGTCGACACCCTCGAAGGCTGCCCGCAACCTCTCAAACTCGTTGCGCGTGCGCGCCCCGGAGAGGACCTCCGCGAGGATGGGGCCGCAGACAGCGACCCGGTCCGCCTCGAGAGCCTCGTCCATGCGGGAGACGACGCGCGGGTTCCCGCAGAAAAACTCCACCCAGACGGACGAGTCGACGAGGAGATCGCTCACGAGGGCCGTTTACGCGCCCGCTTGAGGTCAACCCGGAGGTTTACCCTGCCGGCGAGCTGGCGCAAGTCCTCCCTCCGCGTCTTCTTCAGGAGCTCGTGGAGGCCGGCCACGACGGTCTCGCGTTTCGTGGCGAGGCGCGCGGCCTTCCGCGCGTCCTCGAGGAGCTGTTCCGGGAGGTCGAGGGTCGTTCGCATGCATGAAGCATATAAAAGTGATGTTTGTTATGCAACGGCGATTGGGCCCTCCTGGCGTCCCAGGGTCACGATCACCTTTCCCTTGTGCAGCCCCGCTCCAAAACGCCGGAATGCTTCGGGGACCTCACGGAGCGAGTAGGGGCCGTCGATCACGGGCACGAACTTGCCGGATTCAAACAGCTCCTTCAGGTACTCCAGGTCCTTGTTCGGCTTGAGGATTACGAGACCGACGTACTTCCCGTGCACCCTCGAGAGCCACGGCCGCAACGCCAACGCCTGGAGGAGTCGAGGCATGGACCCTCCGACGGTGACATACGTGCCGTTGGGCCTCAGCGCGCGCGCGTACGCGAAGATCGACCGATTCGTCTTGACGTCGAGGATCAGGTCGTAGCTCTGCCCGTTTCTCGTGAAGTCCTCTCGCGTGTAGTCGACGACGTGGTCGGCGCCCATCGAGCGAAGCATCGCGAGCTTCGCCGGACCATCGACGGCGGTCACCTCGACGTCGTCACGTTTCGCGATCTGGAGGGCGAACGTCCCGACGCCCCCGCCCGCGCCGTTGATCAGGAGTCTTTGTCCGGGCCGGAGGTGTCCCACATCTCGGAGACCCTGCACCGCCAACATCCCCGCTTGTGGAATGGCGGCGGCCTGCTCGAACGTCATCCTCGCCGGCTTCAACGCCAGGGCACTCTCGGGCGCGCAGACATACTCGGCGAAGCTGCCGAAGCCGCACGAGCAAAGATCCCCGAACACCTCGTCCCCGGGCCGAAGCCGCCTGACGTCGGCGCCGACGGCTTCGACCCGCCCGGCCACGTCGGCTCCGAGGATGCGGACCCTCGGTTTGAAGAGACCGTGGAGGAGCCTGGTGACGAGCGAGTCCCCCTGAAGAATTCCCCAGTCCCAGTCGTTGATCGAGGCCGCGTGAACGCTGATGAGCACTTCATCACTCCTGGGGGCCGGCTTCACGACCTCCTGGAGCTGCAGCTCAGCCGGTGATCCGTAACGCGAGAGCACGATTGCTTTCATGAGATCGCGGGCTCAGGGAACCATGAGGACGAGCGCGGGGGCGTCCGTCCCGGCAGGAGGCGCGACCTTCTTCCCGGCCCAGCTGACGTACGCCGCCGTGCGGATCGTGATCCGCTCGTTTCCGAGCCTTTCGGACCCGGGCTGCGCGACCTTGAGGACGGCCCCCGGGCCGTCCGACTCCGGCAGCACGTGGAAGAGCAGTCCCGCTCCGAATCCCGTGATCGAGCTGATGTCAGAGAGGCTGTCGCCGGCTCCTGGGGGCGGTATTCCCCAGATCTCGACGCGCACCGTGCGCCCGACGAGAGGCCGGAGCGCGGTGGCGAGCCGTCCGGCTTTGCCCAGGAAGCTGCCTGCGAGGAAGAACGAGAACATCGCGAGGAGGACGCCGAAAAAGCGGTATTCGGCGGCCTGCAGCCCGACCCAGATCCCGGCCAGTCCGAGAAGGACGAAGACGCCGCCGCGCCAGTTCAGGGACCAGCTTCCAGATCGGTAAACGATATCGAACATTCCGCGGATTCGTACCGGTATCAGAGAGCGGGGAAGTTCTTCCTGCGGAAGAGAGAGCTTTTCATATCTCGCGGCCGAGCGCGATCGCACATTACAGATCTGCCACGATCCTCCCCCTGACAGGAACAGCCCCGCACTTAAATGACCGTGTCGTCGCTAGGCCGACGAAGACTAGGAACGCGACCCTGAGGAGAGGGTGAGAGGAAGCGCGCATGGGGTTCCTCCTACTTGAGCCGCAAACGATATCAAGAAGAGGGGCCGCGGGTGCGGCCCCTTTCGTGTGATCCGGACAGGCGAGCTACGCCGGGACCGGGATCAGCCCCCCGGGAGCCGGCGCGGGGCCTTCGTCCTTCTGCGTCACGGTCGCCGGAGCCGTGGGCTTCGGCGGCTCGGGCTTCACGGGGGGCCTCTTCGCGACCTCGTGCCCCGTGACGCGCTTGATGATCGCGTAGATCTCCTCGCCGTCGAGGGATTCCTTCTCGAGGAGGACCTTCGCGATCTCTTCGAGCGCGGCGCGGTGCTCGACGATGATCTTCTTTCCGCGCGCGTACGACGTCGTGACGATGCGGTTCACCTCGTCGTCGATTTTACGTGCGGTGTCCTCGGAGTAGTCGGGCTGCCGCGAGAAGTCGCGGCCGAGAAAGACCTCGCCCTCGGGCCGGCCGAACGACATCGGTCCGAGCTCGCTCATACCCCACTCGCACACCATGCGGCGGGCCATCTCGGTGGCCTTCTCGAAGTCGTTCGAGGCGCCCGTCGTGATGCGTCCGATGCAGACTTCCTCGGCGAGACGGCCGCCCATCATGACGGCGAGCTCGGCCTCGATGTACTCCTTCGAGTACGTGTACTTGTCCTCGAGAGGGAGCTGCTGCGTGAGGCCCAGGGCGCGGCCGCGCGGAATGATCGTGACCTTGTGGAGCGGGTCCGTGTGCTCCTCGAAGGAGGCGATGAGAGCGTGGCCGCCCTCGTGGTACGCCGTGACGCGCTTCTCGTCGTCCGACATGACCATGGACTTCCGCTCGGCGCCCATCAGGACCTTGTCCTTCGCGTAGTTGAAGTCGACCATGTCGACCTTCTTCTTGTCGACACGCGCTGCGGCGAGCGCGGCCTCGTTCACGAGGTTCGCGAGATCGGCACCCGCGAAGCCCGGCGTGCCGCGCGCGACGACGGAGAGGTCGACGTCGTCGGACATCGGGATCGTGCGCGTGTGGACCTTGAGGATGCCTTCGCGCCCCTTCACGTCCGGGCGGTCGACGACGACGCGCCGGTCGAAGCGGCCAGGACGCAACAGTGCCGGATCGAGAACGTCGGGCCGGTTCGTGGCCGCCACGAGGATGACGCCGTCGTTGCCTTCGAAGCCGTCCATCTCGACGAGGAGCGCGTTCAGCGTCTGTTCACGCTCGTCGTGCCCGCCGCCCAGGCCCGCGCCGCGGTGCCGGCCGACGGCGTCGATCTCGTCGATGAAGATGATGCAAGGGGCGCTCTTCTTGCCCTGTTCGAAGAGGTCACGGACGCGCGAGGCGCCCACGCCCACGAACATCTCGACGAAGTCGGAGCCGGAGATCGAGAAGAACGGCACGTTCGCCTCGCCGGCGACCGCACGCGCGAGAAGCGTCTTCCCGGTGCCCGGAGGGCCCATCATGATGACGCCCTTCGGGATCTTGCCGCCGAGCTTCTGGAACTTCGCGGGCTCCTTCAGGAAGTCGATGATCTCGGAGAGTTCTTCCTTCGCCTCCTCGCAGCCCGCGACGTCCTTGAAGGTGACCTTCTTCTGGTTCGGCGTGAGCATCTTCGCGCGGGACTTTCCGAACTGCATCGCGCGGTTCCCGCCCGTCTGCATCTGCCTCATGATGAAAATCCAGAGGCCGATGAGGAATAGGATGGGCGCCCACTGGAGCAGGATCACGAGGAACGAGCCCTGGCCCGGCTCCTCGGCCGTGATCTTCACGTTCGCCTTCATGAGGTCGCTCGTGAGCTCGTTGTACGCGGGGGCGTACGTGCGGACTCCGGGCTCGCGGCCCTCGGGAGAGCCCTTCTTGTAGCCCCGGATCTCCTGCCCGCGGATCGTGACCCGGTCGAGATCGCCCTTCTTGACCATCTCGAGGAACTCACTGAAGCCCACGGTCGAGGTTCCCGTGCGCCCCACGTCCACGACCCGGAAAAGCAGGAGGATCACCACGAGGATGACCATCCAGAGGAGGATGTTCTTGACGGTTGTGTTCACCTTGTGCCCTCGACTCTCATACGCCAGTTGGGAGGATGTAGTTCATCGTGCGCGGGCGGGCCGGTCCTGGGCGGACTCGAACGGCGCCTCCCCTTCGGTCCGGACCTGTGCGATGAAGGGAAGGTTCCCGCCCTCGCCCTCGACTTCCATTCCATAGCCGACGAGGACGTTTTCCTCGGCCGGAAAGAGCACGTAGTCCGCGCGGAGGGAGCTTTTCCGGTCCTGTGGGTGGTCTACCACACAGGCGAAACGGATCGAGCGCGGCTTTTCTTCCCGGAGCTGGTTCTGGAGCCAGGTTTCCACGACCCCGCTCCGGATGACGTCCTTCAGGATGATGAGGTGCGAGTCCGCGACGTCGAAGGGCGCCAGGAAATGATAGTTCACGACCTTCTCGTGCGCGCCCTCCCGCAGGACGTCGATGTACTCGCAGCGGACCTTGCGGGGGACGGCCCGGGCGAGGTCCGCGACGAAGAATCCGGCACCCTTCAGGACCGCGATGAGGACGATGTCCCCGTCAGGGTAGTCCTGGCCGATCCTCCGGCCGACGTCCGCGACGCGCCGGGCGATGTCCTGGGGTCCGTAGAGCTCGTCGGTGACAAGTGCCACAGCCGTGGAAGTCTAGCAGGGGGGCCCGCCGTGGACCGGAGGCTCAAGGCCGTGAATATTCGTCGATCACTCGCCCGATCGCCCGCCTGCAGACCGGGCAGAAGCCTCCCGGGTCCCGCGTGAACATGATGCAGTCGGCCGCGGGCCGGTAGAGCCCCTTCGCCTCGTAGGCGGCCCCCTCGAACGCCCCGACCTTGCCGGACCAGGCCATCGAGGAGAGGAGCTTCGAGTCGAGGCCCATCTGCCGCCGGAAAAGGTCGTCTAACGCCGAGGGCGGGGCCCCCGAGGCGATGAGCTTGTGCCGCTCCGCCTGGATACCAAGGGTCTGCTTCTCGAAGGACTCCTTGTCCCAGGGCGTCGGCCGCGGGGTTCCCTTCTCGATGAGGTCCGCCCATTTGGAGGCCGACGGGTCCGCCGTCACGTTCGGCTCCCAGGGCTCGGTCTTCGCGCCGCCCGTCTCGACCGCTACGTCCGAGCCGTAATACTCGTCGGCGAGGCCCGCGAAGTGGTGCCCGAACTCGTGGACGAAGACGTACTCCCCGAACGCCGTGTCCACGGACGCCGTCGCCTGGAAGTTGTAGATGCCCCCGCCCCCGTAGCGCGCGTCGTTGACGAGGATCTCGAGGAAGTCGTACGGCGCGGCCGACGCCGCCTCGCGGAGGGCGCGGTCGTCGTAGGTCAGCATGTAGCGCTCCGAGCCGAAGATGCCGTACTGAACCGACAGCGGCGTGCGCCGGAAGATCGACGAGTCGGGGCGCAGGACGCCGCTCTCGGCATCTGGGAGGTCGAGCGCGCGCACGTTGAAGTCGCCCTTGCGGCTTTTGAAGGGCTCGTACGTGAAGAGGACATCGACCATGCGCTTCACGTCAGCGTGAAACTTCGGGAGGTCCTTCTCGGCGTAGCCCTCGCCGAGGATCAGGAGGTCGAGCTTCGACGCGGCGGGGCCGTTTTCGAACACCGTCCAGACCCTGCCGAGCGGCGCGCGCGGCGCGGGGTTCGCCTCGGGGCCTTTCGGGTCGATCACGGCCTGGAAGAGCTCGTGGAAGACGTTGTCCTTGTCGCGCCTCTGGAGCGTGACCCGGACCTTCTCGCGGGGCCACGGGATGCGCAGCGACTCCGGAAACGTGCGGGAGACGCGCCGGGCCTCCTCGGTCTGCTCCCACTCGCTGAAGAGAGACGAGTATCCGCGCGAGAAAAGGACCCGGTTCGTTCCGGGCTCGCGCACCTCCACGAAGTGGCTGCCGAGATTCGTCTCGTCGAGAAGGCGCGTGCGGCTGCCGGGCCACGGCCCGTCGTCGACGGCGCGATCGAGCGCCACGACCTCCCCTTTCGGCCCGCCCGTGTGGAAGAGATCGACGCGCATAGCCCGCCCGGTGAAGCGGGCGTCGAAGGTGCTGGTCGCGGGAGAAGAAATTTCTGCTGAAGAAAAAGAAGAGAAGAAGATTTCTTTGAAAAGGAAGAGGGAGGGGAGGGTCGCCGCGAAAAGGAGAGCTCGGCGCAATTTCATGGCTTCATCGTAAACCGGGAACGAACCTCACGCGGCGAGGGTCGACCTCCACGCGCCCCCCCGCAAATGATTCTCCGAAAGTGCGATCGCCTTTCGCGAGGCGGCTGAGAATCTTCGTCAGCTGGGCCTTCCCGGGCACTCGGCCCGCCGAGCCAGCCGCCCTCACCAGCAGGCGCCCCCCTTCCTCGGGCGAAAGCCGCGCGAAGAAGGCACGGGGCCAGATCCCATTCAAAGAAATCTTCTCTTCCTCCATTGCTTTCTGAAGTCGCCTATCGAGCGCGTCGAGGCTTTCCCCCCACTTTGCTCCCGCGCGCGCGAGCCGCATGGACCTGCCCGGGTCCTTCCGCTCCATCTCAGGAAGGACCTTCCTGCGGATGCGGTTCCGCGCGAACCCTTCGTTCTCGTTCGTCTCGTCTTCGCGGTACGAGATGCCTCTTTCTGCGAGGAATTCGCGGAGCTCGGCGCGTGAGAATGGGAGCAAAGGCCTTACGACTCCGTCGCCGCGCCGCGGCCGGATCCCTCCGCGCTTCCGGCCGAGTTTCCTTTCGAGGTGCAGGAGGACCGTTTCGGCCTGATCGTCGCGCGTGTGGCCGGTGAGCACGAGCGGGGCCTCGAGATCCTCCGTGAGTGCGAGGAGAGCCGCGTAACGGAGCCGCCGGGCGGCGGACTCCAGGCTCTCGCCCTTGCGTTTCCAGTCAGGCACGTCGACCGGCAGGAACGCGAACGGGAGCGCGAGGCGCGCGGCGAGGCGCGCGCAGAAGCGCGCGTCCTCGTCCCCCGCGGCGCCCCTGAGGCCGTGGGCAACATGCGCCGAGACGACGGTCAGGCCGCGCGGCCGCGCCCACTCGAAGACGAGGATGAGAAGCGCCGTCGAGTCGCCCCCGCCCGAATGCGCGACGAGGAGGGTCTTCGCGCCTGCCAGGAGGCCCGACTCTTCGACGTGCCGGGCGAAGCGTTCGGGCAGGGAAGGCGTGCTCACGGAAGGAACGTTAGAGCGCTGCTTCGCCCCGTGCTGGCCGGACGCCCTGCGTTGACGTCCTCCAAGATCGTCCGAGCTAAGAAGTCGCTCGATGGCCCGGTCCATCTGGCGGACCGAAACAGGCCGCCTGCCCTTTTGATGTAGCTCCCCCGCGAGTTCACGAGGGGAGCCCGGAGGCGGTGGACGCTTGGCTTTCCGCGTCAACGTGGACGTCGTTACCTTCTTCATGCCTTCCTCGCTACGCTACACCTCAGCCTGCCTCTCGACGGCCACCCGCGCCGCGAGCTTCTCCGCCCTCTCTGCAGCGCGGCAGCATCGCGCGCCGCGGCACCCGCTGAACGGGTCCCGCGGGACTCCGCTCTCCTCGCCGCGCGATGCCGCGCGCGCCCGCATCCGATCGGAGTTCCTCAACCGGCGCGGTCGCCCAGGAGGACTTCAGTTATGAAGGCAGTCTACAGGACCCCCGTCACAGGGTTGACAAAGGATCGCGCAGGCAGGACAGTAGACGCAGGCATTCCTGGGCCGCCCGCAACACTGGATTATCGGGGTATTACATTCGGGACACTGACTCGTTGAGCCGCAGCGTCCCTGAAAGTTTTCGCACTCGGTTCCGTTCAACTTCGCGACGAGTTGAAAGTTCTTTGCCGGGCTGGCGCCGGTAAACGTGAATGGCACTACCAAGCCGTCATTGCGAAAGATCGTCAGTCGCAGAGCGCGAACCCCAGTTGATTCGTAGAAAGCGGCCAGTTTCAGGTCTACGCCGTCCAAATCAGCGCCGCCAAGGGTAAGGCTAGCCACGACTTTCCTCGAGTCGAGAGCGGAAGCCGCTAGCCGAGCTCCGCCCGAGGCCGTGATCAGGACGAGATGATCACCATTGTCCGCATCGACCAGCAACGCTCCCACGCCAGGAAGCGTATTTGTAATGCGAAAGACAACGGAGCCGGCCTTGGGCACGGAAGCCTCGAGCCCTACCTGCCCCGTTCCGAAACCAGCGATGCTTGCGGGCTCAGGTATCTCCTTAAGCTGAGCCGAGACAGGAGAAGAGGCGAGAGCCAACGCACCCACCAAGAATGCTAACGGCAAGGAGTTTGGCATTACAAAATCCTCTGCCAGAGATCTTACGCTCAAAGACCGCACGTGAGCGCTAACCTAGAAGCCCCGGGCCGGAGAGTGATCTCAAGGGATAGCTCCTCCGTTCAGCGTTGCGACGACGGTCCCGTCCGCGCGCAGCATCTCGACCACGAGCGTCGTCCCGCTCGGTTCTGACGTGACGATCCGGAAGGTCCACGGATCTCCCGGGCCGATTGGGAAGGTCGACGCGTTGACGCCCGCGGCGCCCGGTCGCGTGTACGTCAGGCGGGCTCCGGGCGGAGCAGCGTGCGTCGTCAGCGTCGTCGTGACAAACCCGTTTCCGATCGAGACGGACGACGCTTGGCGGGCACGCCTCGAGGAGGTCTGCCGGCTCAAGGTGGCGGACGCTGACTTCGACGCCGGAATCCTTCCGACCGAGAACCGGAAGGTGCGCTCCGGGCCCGAGGAGGTCGAGCATTCCCTCGGGCCTGAGCTCCGGCGCGTCCTCGAGGCGGCGATCCCTCCGATCGCCCCGGCAACGCTCCCGATCGTCCGGATGGGGGAGCACGAGATAACGTCCGCGGCACCCCTCCGGAAGCGCCTCATCGCAGCTTCCGCGCGGGCGAAGATCGCTCCACCGATTACGTCCCTCGCGTGGATCGGGAACTTCGCCCTGACGCGCGCGGTAGACGCGGGGATACCGATCGAGGTACTTTCCCGGCTCGCGGGACATGCCAGCGTGACGACGACAGAGAAGCACTACGTTTCAACGAAGATGTGGCCACAGCGGCAACTCGCCGCCAGGACGCTGGCCGCGTTGGGAGCTGACCCACACGCGGTCCCCGAGCGGCCCACACAGAGCACCGAAAAGGCAGCGAATGGCGCACTTACGAGCGCCTCAAACGCTGTCGAGAAATAGGAAGCGCGATCTCGAAATGACTCCTCAGAAAAGACTTAGCGCCTAGATTCTTAACGGGGCGGCGTAGCTCAGATTGGCCAGAGCAGGGGTCTCATAAGCCCTTTGTCGGCGGTTCGATTCCGCCCGCCGCCACCATTCATCCATCCGAGCGCCTATGATTCCGCCATGCGCCGGCGCGAGCAGGACGACGACCCTTCGCCGTACGTCTTCTGCGAAAGATGTCAGCAGATGTCCGAGCGCGCGCTGATCCAGGACTGCCCGTACTGCTTCAAGGACTTCTGCCGCAGCTGCGCGATCCGATCCGGCAGCCTCGCGTTCTGCAGCAAGGCCTGCGCGGACGCCTGGTTCTTCGCCGAGGCAGACGAGGACGAGGACGCCGACGAGCAGAAGGGCTGACCGGTGGATCTCAGGAGCCAGCTCCTCACGGCCCTGGACCGGGCGTACGACGGAAAGTCGTGGCACGGGCCGAACCTGAGACGGGCCCTCGCAGGCCTGACGCCCGCCGTCGCGTTCTTCCGGCCGGGGCCCGAACGCCACTCCGTCTACGATCTCGCCCTCCACGCGGCGTACTGGAAGTACGTCGTGAGGAGGCGCCTCTCGGGCGAAAAGCGCGGATCGTTCGAGGTCCCCGGCTCGAATTTCTTCCTTGCTCCGGCGCGCTCTTCGGCTGAGGAGCTCACGAAAGCCCTGTCCGTGCTCGCGAGCGAGCACGCCGCCCTCCGCGCTTTCGTCGGGGAAGCGCCGGCGACGCTCTTCGCGGCGAAGTTCGGACGCTGGACCGGGGAAGCGATGATCGCGGGAGCGGCCGCCCACGATCTCTATCATGCGGGCCAGATCCAGCTCGTGAAGAAGCTCTACGCGGACCGGTGACGCTAGACCTGAGGGAGAGATTGCCCCCCCGGTCTCCCGTAGACTCCCCCGTCCCCTTCAGGAGGAGAAATGCCGTGTGATCCGGAAGCGCTCGGGGGAATCGACCTCTTCGCGCACCTGAGCGCCCGGGACCGCTCGGGCCTCGCGGAGCTCGTCGACCGCCGCGTCCTGGAGGCCGGCGAGACGCTCTTTTCCATCGGAGATCCCGGCGAGTCTCTCTTCGTCGTAAGAAGCGGTCGCGTGGAGCTGTTCCTCAGGGACACGGCCGGTCAGAAGATCGTGCTGTCGGTGGCGGATCCCGGTGACATCTTCGGCGAGCTGGCGCTTCTCGACGGCGGGGCGCGCTCCGCGAGCGCGTTGGCCCTCGAGGAGACGGAGCTCCTCGAGCTCAGCCGCACACACCTCCTCCCCCTGTTTCAGAGGAGCCCTGAAGTCGCGCTTCGGCTCTTCGCCGGGATGGGTCAGATGACGCGCAAGGCGGATGATCTTCTGAAGGCCCGCGTGTCCCGCAACGCGAACGTCGAGGCCGAGGCGAACCTCAGCCGCCTGCAGAGGGTCGCGGACTGGATCAGCGACTTCAGCGGCCGGATGCCCTTCCTGATCCTGAACGCGCTCTGGTTCCTCGTGTGGATCGCGGTCAACACGCTCCCCCTCGGCGTCCCGGCCTTCGACCCGTACCCCTTCGGCCTCCTCACGATGATCGTCTCTCTCGAAGCGATCTTCCTGTCCTGCTTCGTGCTCATCAGTCAGAACCGCCAGGCGGAGAAGGACCACGTGCGATCGGACATCGAGTACGAGGTGAACATCAAGGCGGAGCTCGAGATCGCTCACCTGCACGAGAAGACGGACCGGATCCAGACCGAGATGCTCGAGCATTTCAGACGCCTCGAGAAGACGCTCGCCGCCGCACGTGGCTGATAGAGTTCGAGGAAACGTGCCCGCGACCGAGCGCATTTCGCCCGTCGAGGAATCTCTCCCCGAGTTCACGGCGAAGGCCGTGGTCACGGGCATCGTCCTGGGTCTCGTCTTCGGGGCCGCGAACGCGTATCTCGGCCTCCGGGTCGGGCTCACCGTCTCGGCGTCGATCCCGGCGGCCGTCCTGACCGTCGCGGTCTTCCGTCTCCTCGGGCGCAAGGGGTCGATTCTCGAGGCGAACATCTCCCAGACGATCGGCTCCGCTTCGACTTCTCTCGCGACCGGCGCGATCTTCACGATTCCCGCCCTCTTCCTCTGGGGCGTCGCACCTCCGTACCTGCAGGTCGTGGCGCTCTGCTTCCTCGGCGCGGTCCTCGGCCTCTCGGCGATGATCCCGCTCCGTAGGCTCCTCATCGTAGACGCGCACGCCGAGCTGCCCTATCCCGAGGGCACGGCCTGCGCCGAGGTGCTGCGCGCTACGGCGGCGGACTCGACCGGGAGCGCGTGGATCTTTCGCGGCATGGCCGTCGGCGCCCTCGTGAAAATCGTGATCGCGCTCTTCTTCCTGATGCCCGGAGAGATCGGAATGGTTCTTCCGTTCCTGCCGAAGGCGGAGCTCGCTATCGAGCTCGCGCCCGCGCTGCTCGCTGTCGGATACATCCTCGGGTATCGGCAGTCCGGCGTTCTCGTCGCGGGGGCGATCGTCTCGTCGCTCGTCCTCATTCCGCTCATCGCGTTCCTCGGGCAGGGACTCACGGCTCCTCTCTTTCCCGAGACCGTGAAGCTCGTGTCCGCGATGTCGACGGGGGAGATCTGGTCGCGCTACGTGCGGTACATCGGAGCGGGCGCCGTCGCGGCCGCGGGGATTCTGACCGTCCTGAAGAATTTCCCTACGATGGCGGGCGCGTTTCTCGCGGTCGTGAAGGGAGTCCGGGGCGGCACGAAGGGGGGCGAAGCGGGCCCGGTCCCCCGCACCGATCACGACCTGCCCGGCTGGTTCGTCTTCGGGGGCATCGCGTTCGTGATCCTGTCGGCCGCGCTCGTGCCGGGCATCTTCTCGGGCGGGATGGGGCCGCTGCCGCGGGCGGTGTGCGCGGCGGGAGTGGGCGTCTTCGGCGTTCTTTTCGTCGCGGTCGCGGCCCGCATCGTCGGGATTGTTGGCGTCTCCTCGCAGCCTACGTCGGGCATCACGCTCGTCACGCTCATCGCGATCGCGTCGCTCTTCGCGGCGGCGGGCTGGACGGACGGAAACGCCCGCGCGGCGGTGCTCACCGTGGGCACGATCGTCGCGATCGCGGCGTCGAAGGCGGGCGACATCTCGCAGGACCTCAAGACGGGCTGGCTCGTGGGCGCGACGCCCGCGCGCCAGCAGCTCGGCCAGCTCATCGGCGCGTCGTTCGCGTGCTGGGGCGTCGCGGCGACGGTGCTCCTCCTCGGGAGCGCCTACACGTTCGGCACGAAGGAGATCCCGGCGCCCCAGGCCACGCTCATGAAGACGATCATCGAGGGCGTCCTGTCGGGCGCGCTGCCCTGGGGGCTCGTCCTGTCGGGAGCGGGTCTCTCGATCGCGGTCATCCTGTGCGGGATCTCCGGCCTCGCGTTCGCGATCGGCGTCTACCTGCCGCTGGCTTCCATGGCGCCGATCTTCCTCGGGGGCTGCGCCCGCGGGCTCGTCGAGAGGTTGCGCAAGGGGCTGCCTCCGTCGGACAGCGACCCGGGCGTCCTCGCGGCGTCGGGTCTCGTCGCAGGCGAGGGCCTCGCGGGCGTTCTCGTGGCGGGGCTCGTGGCGCTGCACGTCGCGCCGAAGGGCCGTCCGCCGATCGTCGCGGGCGCCGCCGGCGAGGGCCTGACGTTCCTCGCCCTCCTCGCCGTCTGCGCATTCCTCGTCCGTGCGGGCAGGCGCCAGGCGTCGCCGGTGTAACCCGGAGGTCCGTCCGGCCGTATCCTTCCCCGCGATGAAAAGCAGCTCCTTCCACAGAGGCCTCCTGCTCTCCGCCTTCCTTCTCGCGCCTTTCGCGGGCCGTGCCGACGGGCCCCCCGAGGCCCGGCTTCTTCGGTATCCCGACGCGTGGGGCGATTTCGTCGTCTTCACGTACGCGGGGGACCTCTGGCGGGCACCCGTGACCGGTGGCGCCTCCTTCCGGCTCACGACCCACGTCGGACAGGAAGTCTTCCCGAAGGTATCGCCGGACGGGAAATGGATCGCCTTTTCGGGCGAGTACTCCGGGACGCGGCAGGTCTTCGTGATCCCGTCCTGGGGCGGCGAGCCGAAGCAGCTCACGTTCTACAACGACGTCGGCGCGATGCCGCCGCGCGGTGGCTTCGACGACTGGGTCCTCGGGTGGACGAAGGGCGGAAAGATCCTCGTTCGCATGAACCGCGTGCCGTGGAACAACCGCATGGGGCGCTATTACCTCGTGGACCCGAAGGGCGGCCTCGAGACGCCGCTCGAGATCCCCGAGGGAGGCACGGCTTCCTATTCGCCGGACGGGACGAGGCTCGCGTACACCCCCGTCGACCGCGAGTTCCGGACGTGGAAGAGAACGCGCGGCGGACGCGCGCAGGACGTTTTCATCTACGACTTCGCGTCGAAGGTCTCCACGCAGATCACGGACTGGAAGGGCACGGACAACTTCCCGATGTGGAACGGGGAGACGATCTTCTTCACCTCGGACCGCGACCGCACCCTGAATCTCTTCGGGTACGACGTCGCGACGAAGAAGACGCGGAAGGTCACGTCGTTCACGGACTTCGACGTCCTGTGGCCCTCTCTCGCCTCGGACCGGAGCTCCCTCGTGTTCATGAACGGGGGATTCGTGTGGCGCCTCGACCTGAACACCGAGAAGGCCGTGAAGATTCCGATCACGCTCGCGTCGGACCACGCCCCGATCGGGACGGCCTGGAAGGACGTGAAGGAGAACGTCTCGGGGGGGAGCCTCTCGCCGAGCGGAGCCCGCGTTATTTTCGAGGCGCGCGGCGACCTCTTCAGCGTGCCCGCGAAGGACGGCCAGACCCGCGACCTGACGGACACGCAGGGCGTGCGCGAGCGGGCGCCAGCGTGGTCGCCCGACGGGCGCAGGGTCGCGTACCTCTCGGATGCGACGGGCGAGTACGAGATCTACGTGAGAGCCGCGGACGGCGCGGGCGAGCCGAAACAGCTCACGAAGGACGGTGCGCCGTGGAAGTTCGACCCGGTCTGGAGTCCGGACGGAAAGAAGCTCGCGTACGGCGACCGCCGGCACCGCCTGCGGATCCTCGACGCGGACTCCGGCGCGGTGGCGGACGTCGACGCGGGGACCCAGGAGGATCTCGACACCTACACCTGGTCTCCCGACTCGAAGTGGCTCGCCTACGAAAAGAGCCACCCGACGCGTCTTCCCGGGATCGCCGTCTGGTCGCTCGAGTCGAAGAAGTCGTTCCTCCTCGGGGACGGCCTCACGCGCGACCACGGGCCCGCGTTCTCGGCGGACGGGAAGTACCTCTTCTTCCTGTCCGAGCGCGACTTCCCGCTCGTCTTCTCGGCGTACGAGTTCAACTATCTTTATGCGCGCGCGACCCGCGTCTTCGTCGCGGCGCTCGCCTCCGGCACGCCGTCTCTCTTCCCGCCGAAGAACGACGAGGAAAAGGGGGCCGAGGCGAAGGATCCGGCCGAGAAGAAGGACGAGAAGAAGGACGAGAAAAAGCCCGTTCCCGCGACCGCGATCGACGCGGCCGGCTTCCTGGCGCGCACGCAGACGCTGCCCGCAATCCCCGCCGGCAACTATCCCGAGCTCGCCGCCTCGACCGATTCGGTCTGGTACGTGAGGGGCGGCGACGGCGACGGCGGCCCCGCCGGCCGCGCGCTCTACCGGTACGACCTCAAGGAGCGCAAGGAAGAGAAGGCTCTCGACGGAGTCGCCGGCTGGGAGATCTCGCGCGACGGCAGGAAGGTCCTCTACCGCCTCGGCTCCGACTGGTTCGTGACGGACGCTAAGGCGCCGATCAAGGCGGCAGACGGCAAGCTCGACCTCTCCGGCCTGAGGATGAAGCTCGACGTCGCGGCCGAAACGAGGCAGATGTGGGACGACGGCACCCGGGTCGTCCGCGACTGGTTCTACGACGAGAAGATGCACGGCACCGACTGGGCCGGGCTGAAGAAGCGCTACGGGGCGCTCGTGCCGTACGTCGCGCACCGGGCCGACCTCGACTTCCTGTTCGGCGAGATCATGGGCGAGCTCGAATCCGGGCACACGTACGTTGCGTCCGGCGATGAGCCGAAGGTGCCACGCGTCCTCGGCGGAATGCTCGGCGCCGAGCTCGAGGCCGACCCGTCGGGCCGGTACCGCGTTGCGAAGATCTTCGCGGGCGAGAACTGGGACGACGGCTGGCGTTCGCCGCTCACGGAGCCCGGCGTTGACGTGAAGGAAGGGAGCTTCCTCCTCGCGATCGACGGCCGCGACCTGACGACGACCGACAACCCGTTCCGGCTCCTCGAGGGCAAGGGCGGCAAGCTCGTGTCGCTCCTCGTCTCCGACAGGCCCTCGAAGGAGGGCGCGCGAACGGTGTGGGTCCGCACGATCACATCCGAGCAGAACCTCCGTTACTTCGACTGGGTGAAGAGCCGCATGGCGATGGTCGAGAGGCTCTCGGGCGGGAAGGTCGGATACATACACCTCCCGGACACGGCGCAATCCGGCAACCGAATGCTCCAGAAGCTCTTCTCGTCCCAGTCGTCGAAACCCGCGCTCCTCGTGGACGACCGCTACAACGGCGGCGGCTTCATTCCCGACCGCATGATCGAGATCCTGTCGCGCAAGACGCTCGCTTTCTTCGCACGCCGGGGCCTCGAGAGCTTCCGCGCACCGGGCCTCGCTCACGACGGACCCCAGGCCATGCTCGTGAACGGCTATTCCTCCTCGGGCGGCGACGCCTTGCCGTACTTCTTCCGGGTGAACAAGCTCGGGCCGATCATCGGAACGCGCACATGGGGCGGGCTCATCGGCCTCTCTGGCAATCCGCGGCTCGTGGACGGCGGCTCTGTCCAGGTCCCGACGTTCCGGATCTACGACCGGGAGGGGAAGTGGGTCGTCGAGAACGAGGGCGTCTCGCCGGACATCGAGGTTTTCGACGACGCCGGTTCGCGCGTGAAAGGCGGAGACCCGACGCTCGAAAAGGGTGTCGAGATTCTCCTCAGGGAGCTCGAGAAGCCGGGTGCGTGGAAGGAGCCAAAGGTCCCCGTGCCGCCCGACATGGAGAAGCCGAAGCCCTGAGGGGTCAGCGCGCCCGCACCGCCCAGCGCAGCTTCGCGGAGGAGGAACGCGGGTTGCGGCCGCGCTCCTCGGGCGTCGCGCGGACGACGTCGGCCGCGACGCGGGCGTAGAGCCCGCTTTCGAGGCCGCTCCGGAACGCCTTCTTCACGAGACGGTCTTCCCCCGAGTGGAACGAAAGGATCGCCGCGCGGCCGCCCGGCGCGAGGCAATGCGGGAGGTCGCGCAGAAACGTGTCCAGCGCGGTGAGCTCGTCGTTGACGAGGATGCGGATCGCCTGGAAGGTCCGTTGGAGGGAAGATTGCTTCGCCTCGGACGCGTGACGACTGGTTCGTCCCTCGAATGTGGACTCGACGGCTCGGGCCACGTCAGATGTTCGGAGAGAATTTCTTAGAAGGTGGTTGAGGCGCGGGTTGCCGGCGTTCGCGTCGTGTGGCGCCGCGGCGCTCGGAGCCGCCAGCCGGTGCGCCGCCACGGCCAGCTGCCGGGCGATTCCCGCCGCTTCTGGCTCGTCTCCATACCTTCGAAGAAAATCTTCTATTTCTCCCTCCTTCATCCGAAGCAGCAGAGCTCCGGCGGGAATCCCGCGCTCGGGGTTCATCCTGAGGTCGAGGGGGACGTCGTGTTTCCACGAGAAGCCGCGCTCCGGGTCGTCGATCTGCATGGACGAGACGCCGAGGTCGGCGAGGACGAGGTCGGCGCCGCGGGCGAGGCCCTCCTCGTCGAGGAGCTTGCGGAGTCCCGCGAAATTGCGTCGGACAGACTTGACCGCGCCCGGAGCGCCGAGTTCCCGCGCGGCGGATTCGAGGCGCGCACCCGCCTTCGGGAGCTCGAATGGGTCCACATCCAGGGCGAGGAGGCGGCCGCCGGGAAGCACACGCGAAAGCAGGGCGGACGCGTGGCCGCCCCAGCCGAGCGTCGCGTCCACGGCGACGTCGCCAGGAGCGGGGGCGAGGGCCTCGAGAACCTCGGTGAGGAGGACGGGAACGTGGCTGCCGGCGGGCGTCCTCCCTGAGGCGATCAGCTTCGCGCGTGCGTCCGGATACCGTGCGGCGTCGTGTTCCTTGTACTTCTCCTCGAATTTCTTCGGGTGGGTTCCCGCATAGCGCGGACGCCTCTTGTGCTCCGGCGGCGGGTCGAAGCTCACCTGGCCAGGTCGAGCGGCTTGCCGACAGCGTCGGGGAGCGTCACGCCGAGCCAGCGTCCGACCGTCGGCGCGAGATCGTACGGCGTCGTCGCGGCCTCGGAGACCCCGGCCTTCACCGCACCCCAGAACACGAGCGGCACGTGGATGTCGTACTCGTAGTGCGTGCCGTGCATCGCTCCGCGCCCGGGGTTGTACGAGTTCATGACGCCCCACCGCGGGATCACGAACGCGTCGCCGGAACGCTCGCGGTCGAAGTCGTTGCGCACGAACGAGACCGCGGGCGTCGACGGCCACGAGGCCTCCTGGGAGACGAGGAGCACGTCCTCGACTTCTTCGTCCCATACGTGCCGGATGATCTTCGGAAGAACGCGGTCGACGTCCGCGGCGGTCACGGGCGATCCGACCGGCCCGCAGGCGCCACTGGCGGTCTTGTACGGGAACGACGCGCGGCTGTAGAAGAGGTTCCAGCCGTCCACGGCACCGACGACCGTCGCGGAGTGGTCGAGACAAAGCGCGTCGTCGAGGAGGCGGTTCATCCGGGCACGGTCGTTGTTCAGCGTCTCACGGCCGGTCTCGAGACGGCCGCCCTTCGAGTACTTGTCGAGCACCTTCGCGACCTCCGGCATCATCGGGAAGCCGTGGTCCGCGGACAGGGCGAGGAGAACGGTTCCTTTCGGATACTTCGCCTCGAGTGCGTCGAGCACGCGGCCGATCTGTACGTCGAGACGTCGCAGCGCGTCGCGGGACTCCTCGCTTTCGTCGCCGTAGTCGTGCGCGACAGGGTCGTGGCCGGAGAACGAGATCGCGAGGAGGTCCGGCACCGCGCCGCGCCCGAGCGCATAGGAAGGATCGTTCAGGAACGCGAGCGCGAGATCGGCGGTCAGAACGTCGATGAAGGGGCTGCGATAGACGCCGCCCAGGTAGCCGGTCGCTCCGCCCGCGGGAATGCGCCCGTACGTCGAGAGATCGTGCCCGAAGCCGACGCCGTGGACCGGAAACTGGTAGCGCGAGATCACGTTCGCGGGGACCGCTGTCGGAACGGGCGGTGCCCCTGGCGCGGCGTCGGGTTCGGGCAGCTTGTCCCACACGATGCCGAAGCGCTTTCGGATCGTATCGCCCGCCTGCTCCTCGTTGAACCTCGTGACGAGTTCTTCAGCCCTCGCCGGCGGTCGATAGGCCGCCGACGTCTGGAAGCGGCCGGTCCAGCCGTCGTACCAGTACACGGCGTGGGCCGGGTTCTTCCCGGCCAGGAAGATCGCGCCGCGATCCTTCGCCGAAACCGAGACGACGCGGGCGCCGGGAATTTGCTCGACGAGGCGGTCGCCGAGCGTGGGAACGCGCAGGTTCCCGGGTCCGGGAATCTTCCGCCCGCTCGCCGTGTCCTTCTGGTCGGTGCAGTAGATGTTCCGGAGCCCGCCGTCCTGCCCCACGTACTCGAACCAGCTGTTGAGGACGATTCCCGAGACGCGGGGGGGCGCGCCCGTGCCGAGCGAGGCGTGGCCCGGACCCGTTTCGGTGTTCAGGTGCTCGTAGCGGGCCGCTCTCTCGATAAGGCCCTCGTCGAGAAGCTTCTTGAACCCCGCCGTGTAGAGTGGGCGATAGCTCTCGAGCCGGGAATAGGAGAGGCCGTCGACCGAGATCACGACGGCGAGCCGGGGCCGGATCGCGGGAGCGGGCCCGGGCGCCGGGGGGGCGGACCGGATGGGCGCGGCAAGCGCGAGGGCGAGTACGAGGAGGGCTGCGGGGGAGCGCGTCATGCGTCCATCCTGCCACGGAGTCCGGCGTATACGAGCCGTAAAATCGGCGCCATTTCCGTCTGATATCCTCCGCCGCGCCGTGTTTCAGCTCTTCCCCCGCGAGGAGACGTTCCTCCCGCAGTTCGCGCGAGCCGCGGAGATCATCCTCGAGGCGGCGACGGCCCTCGACGCGCTCGCCGCCGACTTCACCGACGTCGAGCTGAAGGTCGCGCACATCAAGCACCTCGAGCACGAGGGCGACCAGGTCGCGCACCAGACGTTCGGCCTTCTCTCGCGGACGTGGATCACGCCGATCGACCGCGAGGATATCCACTCTTTGGTGAAGGCCCTCGACGACGTTCTCGACTTCATCGACGCGGCGGCGAACCGTCTCGTCCTCTACAAGATTCCCGGGCCGCGGCCGGGGCTGAAGCAGGCGACGGAGATCCTCGTTCAGTCGGCGGACGCGATCCGCCGTGCGATGACGCTGCTCGGCGACCTGAAGCATTCCGCGGCGATCCTCGAGATCTGCGTCGAGATCAACCGCCTGGAGAACGAGGCCGACACGCTGAACCGGATCTCGATCGGCCGCCTCTTCGAGACGGAGAAGGATCCGATCACCCTCCTGAAGTGGAAGGAAATCTACGAGGTCCTCGAAGAAGCCACGGACCGCTGCGAGGACGTCGCGAACGTCTTCGAGCAGATCGTCCTGAAGTCTTCCTGAGTCCCGCACGGCGCCGATGAGCTTCGTTCTCTTCGTCGTACTCGTCGCGCTCGCCTTCGACTTCATCAACGGCTTCCACGACGCGGCGAACTCGATCGCCACCGTGGTGGGGACGCGCGTCCTGACGCCGAAGAAGGCGGTCGCGTGGGCTGCGTTCTTCAACTTCGTCGCGGCGTTCTCCCTCGAGACGCGCGTCGCCAAGACGATCGGCAAGGACATCGTGAACCCCGCCGTCGTCGACCCGGTCCTCATCCTCGCGGCGCTCGTCGGCGCGATCGTGTGGAATCTCCTCACGTGGTGGGGGGGGCTGCCGTCGTCTTCTTCGCACGCGCTCATCGGGGGTTTCGCGGGAGCGGCCGTCATGAAGGCGGGGCCGGCAGCGCTCGTCGCGAAGGGACTCGGGAAGACGCTGCTCTTCATCATCCTGTCGCCGATCCTCGGCTTCGTGCTGGGTTTTTTCTTCTTCCTGGTCGTGGCCTGGGCCTTCCGGCGAGCACGGCCAGAGCCGCTCGACCGCGGCTTCCGGAAGGTCCAGCTCGTCTCGGCCGCGGCGTTCTCGTTCGGCCACGGGATGAACGACGCCCAGAAGACGATGGGAATCATCGCCGCCCTCCTCTTCTCGGCGGGTTACCTGAAGGTGATGGAGATTCCCTTCTGGATCGTCCTCATCTGCCACGCGGCGATCGGCCTCGGAACGCTCACGGGGGGATGGCGCATCGTCCGCACGATGGGGATGAGGATCACGACGCTCAAGCCGATCGGCGGCTCCTGCGCCGAGTTCGCGGGCGCGGTGACGCTCATCGGAGCCTCTCTCGGGGGCATTCCCGTGTCGACGACGCATACGATCACGGGCGCGATCATGGGCGTGGGGTCCGTGCGGCGCTTCTCGGCCGTACGCTGGGGCGTGGCGCGCTCGATCGTGACGGCCTGGATCCTGACGATTCCGGCCTCGGCGGGCGTGGCGGCGGTCGTGTGGCTCGTCCTGTCCGCGTTCCTCCGCTGAAGAGACGCTTTCGGCTCAGCGTTTCGGCTTGTCGGCCGGCGCCAGGCCGGCGCCGGGACGCCGCACGCCGAGCTTCGGCGCCTCCTTCGTCGTGCGCCGGCGCGTGTGAAGGATTTTTCCGAGTTCTTTGTTGAGGGGGTTGTCGCGATCGAGGAACGCGATCGGAGGTGCCGCCCGCACGCCGATCTCGTCGCGGAACGCGAGAAGGATCGCGCTTCGCGGGCTTTCCTTCAGGCCGCGCTCGACCGCGGAGACCATCTCGAGTCGCGCGCGGGCGTTCTGCCAGATCTTCGCGAGGTTCAGGTAGTGCTCGCCCTTGTGGGACTCGAGCTGGATCGCGATCTCGCAGAATCGCGCCGCCTCGTCGGTCCGCGACGTCGCGGTCAGCGCGAGGCAGAGGCCGTAATACGAGAAGCAGACGGCCGGCGTCCTCTTGCGGCTCCCGAGCTGCTCGACGCCGCGTGCGGCCTTGACCTCTTCGCTCAGGACCTCGGTTTCTGTCGAGAAAATTCTGTAGGCCTCGGCAAGGAGGACGAGACCGCGGGCGTACCGCTCGGCCCGCGCCGCATCGATCCCGAGGCGCATGAGCTCCATGGGATCGGCGGTCGCAGCCTCCGCCAGCACCTGAGCGGGAACGACGCTGCGCTCACGCATTCTCCGTCCTCTTCCTGAGGCGAGTCTCCGGGGTTCGGGCGGCTGCGTCAAGGCGTGCGTGAAGAGGGTCCGGTATCGTGCGTGCGATGCGGACGCTTTTTGTCGCCAAGGGCCGCGGCGCGGCGACGCGTCGCCGGCATCCGTGGCTCTTTTCGGGCTCGGTCGCCCGGGAGGAGGGCGCCTCGCCGGACGGCATCGTCGAGGCCCGCGATGCGTCGGGAGCGTTCCTCGCACGCGGATTCGCGTCGCCGACGTCCCCGATCGTCGCCCGATTCTGGACGTTCGAGGACCGCGACGTCGATTCGCGCCTGGCGCGGGAGCGCGTCGAGAGCGCGCTGGCGCTCCGCGTGCGCGTCGTGCCGCCGGAAACGGACGGCTACCGCGTCGTGAACGCCGAAGGGGACTTCCTCCCCGGGCTCGTCGTCGACCGGTTCGGCGACGTCCTCGTCGTCCAGTCGTCGACCGAGGGCACCGATCGCGCCCGTCCTCTCTGGCTGCCGGCGCTCGTCGACGCGTTCCCCGCCAGCGTGATCGTACAGAAGAACGACCTCGCGTCGCGCGCGGGCGAAGGGCTGACGGTTGGCGACGAGCTCCTTCTCGGAAACGCGGTCCCCGGCCGCGCCGCGTTCCTCGAGCGCGGCCTCTCGTTCGTGGCCGAGGTTGCTTCCGGTCAGAAGACGGGCTTCTTCCTCGACCAGCGCGAAAACCGCGATCTCGTGCGGTCGCTCGCGCGCGGGCGGAGTCTCCTGAACCTCTTCTCGTATTCCGGCGCCTTCGGGGTGGCGGCCCTCGCGGGGGGGGCGACGCGGGTGACCCACGTCGACGTCTCGGGCGCCGCACTCGATCTGGCCCGGGAGAATCACGTGAGGAACGGCCAGCCGGTGACGGGGCCCGAATCCCGAGTGGAGACACGCGAGGCGGACGTCTTCGGCGACCTTCGGGCGCGCGTCGCGGCGGGAGAGCGCTGGGACATCGTCGTCACGGACCCCCCGGCGTTCGCGAAGAGAAAGGCCGACGTCGACAAGGCGTGCCGCGGCTACAAGGACATCAACCGGCTCGCGTTCCAGCTCCTCGCGCCGGGTGGCCTCCTGCTCGCGTGCTCCTGTTCGGGCCGCATCTCGCCGGATCTCTTCCAGAAGGTGATCTTCGCGGCGGCGCTGGACGCGCGGCGTCCCGCGCGCCTCCTCGAGCGGCGTGGCGCCGGCCCCGATCATCCCGTCTCCATCGACTGCCCCGAGGGCGACTACCTGAAGGCGTTTCTCCTCTCCGTGTGACGCTTCGGATGGCATGGGCCGGATGCCCCCCGGGCTTTCCGGTGCGGTCGAAACGTCCGTCCTCGAGCTCGACGTCGTCGTGACGGACCGGGACGCGGGCGGCGCGGCCACGGTCCGTCGATAATCGCGGCTTCATGCCGCTTCCCGTCGTCGCGCTCGTGGGACCCGTTCCGCCATGGCGGAGCGGAATAGCGGACCAGACGCAGCGTCTCGCGGCCGCCATGAAGGCGCTCGGCGTCGTCCCGCTGGTGTTCACGTTTCGAAGAATGTATCCGGGGTTTCTCTATCCGGGGAGAAGAGAAGAAAACTTCTTTGAAGGGGGAGAGGGGACGGGAGAGAAGAGAAGCACGGAGGATTTCTTAGAAGGTGAAGAGGCGGACGCGCTCGCCGTGCACGCCTCCCTCGATGGCTTCAATCCCTTATCCTTTTATTCCACTTCCAGGAGAATTCTCGCTCCTCCTTCTTCCCCTGTTTCGCTCGTCGTCATTCCCTGGTGGACCGCGTATTTCGCGCCGCATGTTCTTCTCCTGCTCTCCGGTCTCTCCCGCGGTTCTTCCACTTCCCGCCCGACGACGCTTCTCCTCTGCCACAACGTCTTCGACCACGAGCCGCATCGGTTCACGGACGCGCTCACGCGCGCGGTCCTCCGGCGCGCCGACTGTTTCGTCGTCCAGAACGCGCGGAACGCAGGCGAGATCGAGCGGGTGCGCCCGAATGCTGCCGTCTCGATCGTGCCGCATCCCTCGGAGCCGCGAGCCGTGATTCTCGACCGCGCGGCCGCGCGCGCCCGCCTGGGAGTTCCGGTGGACGCGCCCGTGTTCCTCTTCAGCGGGCTCCTCCGGCCCTACAAGGGCTGGTCGGTCCTCCTCGAAGCCTTCTCCGCCGTGAGAAAGGAAATCCCCGAGGCGCTCCTCGTACTCGCGGGGGAACCGTGGGGAGACGCGCGCCGCCTCCGCGAACGGGCTCCCGCCGGCGTGCGGTTCGAGCTCTCGTACCTCAGGGAGGACGAGCGCGCCGAGTGGTTCGCGGCCTGTGACGCGGTGGTGTGTCCCTACCTCCACGCGACCGGCTCGGGAATCGCCGCCGATGCGTTCGCGTTCTCGCGGCCCGTCATCGGCACCGAAGTGGACGGCCTCCGCGACGTCGTGGAAGAGGGACGAAGCGGGCTTCTCGTCCCTCCCGGCGACGCAGGAGCGCTGGCCTCCGCGATGATCCGGTTCGTGGGGGAGGACCTGGGTCCGCGCCTCTCGGCCGGCGCCGCGCTTCGCCGCGCCGTGTTCGCGCCCGCGGAGCACGCCCGGCGGGTCCTCGCGGCGGGCGGCGTCGACGTATGAGATCCTTCGCGCGATGGGCTCCGTCCGCATGTTTCGCGACCGCGTCGTCTCGATGGAGCAGACGCAGGAAATCGGCGAAAAACACATCGACCTCCTGAGCGCCCTCGCCTGCGAGGCTCTCCCGGGCTTCGCGGTCGCGGCGCACGGCCTCGAGCACGAGCGCGACCACTACTGGCTTTCACTCTCGAACGCGGAGAACGGGGCGGCCTGTCGGGTCACGTTCACGCGCATGTTCCTGTCGGACGCCCACCGGCTCCCGGCCGTGGTCGCGGACGCGAACGCCGACGTGCGTGGCCAGATCGTCGCGTGCATCCGCGAGCAGGCCGGGCGTGTCGAGATCCTCGTCAACGTCGCGCGCCTCCTGACCGAGGAGGAACGGACGGAGCGCGAGGAGATCGAAAGCGAATGGCGCAAGAAGCACGAGGCCGCTCTCGCGGCGCGGCGCGCCGAAGACGAGCGGCGCGCCCGCGAGCGGCAGCGCCAGAAGCAGCAGGAAGACGCGCGCCGGCTGGCTCAACGCGAGAAGGAGCGGCGCGAGCGCGCCGCCTCGGGCGCCGGTGCGGGGCAGCAGGGTGACGCCGCGCGCCCGGGGCGGCGGCGGCGGCGAGGGCGCGGCGGGAACGCCCCCGGCCAACAGGCCGGAGGCGTTGGCCCCGCGCGTTCGCAACAGCCGCAGGCGAGCCGGCCGGCGGCCGCGGCTCCGGGACCACATGCGCAGGCTCCATCCCGCCATAATCGGCCGCGGCCCGCGGTCCCCGCGGCCGGTCCGGTCTCCGCGGCCGGTCCGGTCTCCGAGGGTCCGCACGGCGACGGCGGAAGCGGTCGGCGCCGCCGGCGCCGGGGGCGCGGCCGAGGCGGCTCCGGGGGACCCGGTGGAACCCGGCCGGGCGGTGCCGGCCCCGCGGCACCACCGGCGGGACCAGGCGGTTAGCCGGCCGGGTTCCCTGCGCCAGGCGTCAGAGAACGTCGCCGCAGTGCGGGCAGAACACGAATCCCGCCGCGTTCGGGTGAGCGCAGGAGACGTCGATCGTTCCCACGGGAAGAGGCGACGCGGCGGTCCCGTCGAGCGCGTGGAGCCTCACGCGCACGCCGTGCGTGTCGGTGGCGAGGAGCTCGAGGCGGCGGCGGACGGGACCCTCCGGGCCGTTCGCCTCGATGACGAAGCCCCCCGCGCGCCGGCAGCTCTCCTGAAACCAGGCTGCGAGCGGACCGAGAAAGGCCGCGGAAATCCTGCGGGTGATCGCGGGGTGGTCCGCGTCGAACGTGCGAAGGAAGGCGCCGTGCGTGTTCGTCCCGAGCTCGAACTCCGTCGCTCCGAAGCGGAGCGCTTCGGCGAGGAGCGCGCGTCCGAGGCGGTCGATCGAATCGTCGGGAACGACGCGGAACGTCCCGGAAGGAGAGGGGTCTTCTTTCGCGGCCGCCTCGACCGGGTTGAATCCGATCCCGGCGGCCCGACCTTCGAAGCTCTCGATCAGATCTTCGAGGACCGGATCGGGCGTCACATAGAGGTCCACCTCGAAGCCCGTCGCCGCCGCGAGGTTCCGTAGCAGCACGAGGTTCCGGGGGTCGCAGGTCGCGATCCTCAGGCGTTTCCCCGAGAGCGCGAAAGGAAGGGCCCGAAGACGGCGCCGCTCCTTGGCGGGAAGACAGTCGACGATGTCGGGGTCCGCGCCCGCGAGCGTGGCGCGCGACACGCCGGGGAGACCGTACGCCTGTGAGAGCGCGGCGGTCAGCACTTCCTCGGTCACCGCGCCGGTCGAGAGGAGGGCCCGCTCGATCGTGCCGCCGTAGGTCTTCTGCCAGGTCGACGCGCGGCTCAGCCGACGGACCGTGAGGTCGCCGGCTTCCGCCAGGACGTCTCCGACTCCGAGAGGAACAGCCATCGTGATCCTCTAGTCTACCCGCCGGTCAGCGTCCCGGAAAGTAGTCGCGCCAGCGCCTGTCGACGAGGGCCGCCGTCGCCGGATCCGCTTCGACGACGCGCGGCATCCACGGCTTCGTCCGGGCGTCGATCACGACGGGCGGAGTGAACGCGACGTGATTGCGCACGACCGCCCGCCGTCCGTGGACGTCCGCCGCGGGCTCGAAGCGCGTGAACACGTTCCAGAGGAACGAGCGGTCGTCTTTCGCGGCGGCGGCCGCGTCGTCCGCGAGAACCACGAGAGGCCAGCCCGCGACCGCGGGGTCGCCCGCGAGGCGCTCGGCGAACCCACGATCGTCGGCGAAGGACGGTCCGGCGACGACGAGGGCTCCGGCGCAGAACGCCACGGCCGCACGCGCGCCCGCGGGGAGAGCGCCGCGGAAGTCCCTGGGGAGGTCCCGGATCGCGTCGCCGAGGCCGAGGAGCACGCCTTTGCTCCCTTCGTTCACGGCCGGGCCGGTGTAGTCGAGCGTGTCCATCGCGAGATTGCCGAAGAGGAAGAGGTCCGTCTCGAAACGGCAGCGCGCGAGGACGTGCTCGAAGAGGCCGCGGAAGTCGCGGAGGTCGCGCCTCGAATCGGTCACGATCAGGAACTTCGTCAGAGTGAGCTGGCCCTCCCCGAGGATGCGGAACGCGGAGCCCATGGCCTCGCGCCGGTAGCGATCCTTCACGACCGCCGCCGCGAGCGAGTGGAACCCCGTGTCCCCATAGCTCCAGAGGTCCACGACCGACGGCATCACGAGCGGGAAGAGCGGGGAGAGAAGCTCCTGGAGGAAATCGCCGATGTAGAAGTCCTCCTGCCGCGGCTTGCCGACGACCGTCGCGGGAAAGATCGCGTCGCGGCGCCGGTACAGGCGGACCACGTCGAAGACGGGGTACTCGTGCTTCAGCGAGTAGTACCCGTAATGGTCGCCAAAGGGGCCCTCTGCCCGGCGCACCTTCGGCGCCACGGATCCGACAAGGGCGAACTCCGCGTCCGCGACGAGCCGGTGAGCGTGTCCGGGCACGCGCGTCATCGGAAGCCTGCTCCCGAGGAGCAGCGAGGCGACGAGGAGCTCGGGCAGACCCTCGGGAAGAGGCGCGATCGCCGCGAGGATCAGGGCCGGCGGCCCGCCGAGGAAGATCGTGAGCGGAAGGGCCTCGCCGCGGCTCTCCGCCTCGTGGTAGTGGAATCCGCCCCCCTTGCCGATCTGCCAATGTACGCCGGTCGTCTTCGGTCCGTGGATCTGGATCCGGTACATCCCGAGGTTCGACTCGTGCCGGTCGGGATGCTCCGTGTAGACGAGGGGCAGCGTCAGGAACGGGCCGCCGTCCCCGGGCCACTGCGTGAGCGCGGGCAGCCGCGTGAGGTCGGGCGCGCGCTCGACGACGTCGGTCACGGGGGCGCGGGACGCGTGCGACGTGCCGACGCGCAGCGCGTTCCCGAAGAAGGAGCGGAACTCCCAGAGCTTCGCTCGTGTCGGGGGCAGGAGCTCGACGGCCGCGCGCGCCGCCGTCTCGACGAACTCGCGCGGCTTCTTCCCGAACGCGAGCTCGAGGCGCTTCGCCGTTCCGAAGAGGTTCGTGACGACGGGGAAGTCCGCGCCCCTCGGGCGTTTGAAGAGCAGCGCGGGTCCGCCTTCCTCGATCACGCGGCGGTGGATCTCCGGGATCTCGAGCCGCGGGTCCGCCTCGGTCTCGACGACGGCGAGGTCGTTCTCCCTGCGGAGCGCCTCGAGGAATGCGCGAAGGTCTCTCAGGCGAACTTGTCCGTCGCCGCGACGAGGGCGCGCGTGTTCGGGGGCTCCCACGCGCTGTGCCCCGCGTCCGGCGAGATCACGAAATCCGCCTCCGGCCACGCGCGATGGAGCGCCCAGGCGCTGAAGATCGGGCAGACGACGTCGTAGCGGCCCTGGACGATCACGCCCGGGATGTGGCGGATCTTTCCCGCGTCCCTCAGTAACTGTCCGTCGAACTCCAAAAAGCCCTTGTTCGCGAAGTAGTGGGCCTCGATGCGTGCGAAGGCGAGCGCGAACTCGTTCTCCTCGTAATGCCCCGCGAACGAGGCGTCCGGGAGGAGCTTCGAGGTCGCTCCTTCCCAGCCGCTCCAGATCTTCGCCGCCGCGAGCCGCACGGCGGGGTCGTCGCTCGTGAGCCGCCGGTGGTACGCCGCCACGAGGTCGCCCCTCTCGCTTTCGGGAATGTGGGCGAGATACGGCTCCCATGCGTCCGGGAAGAGAATCGACGCACCCTCCTGGTAGAACCAGTCGATCTCTTTCCTGCGCAGGAGGAAGATCCCGCGAAGGACGAGCTCGGTCACGCGGTCAGGATGCTTCTCGGCGTACGCGAGGGCCAGCGTCGAGCCCCACGAGCCGCCGAAAACCTGCCAGCGGTCGATCCCGAGATGCGCGCGGAGCGTCTCGATGTCGGAGACGAGATCCCACGTCGTGTTCGCCTCGATGCTCGCGTACGGCGTGCTCTTTCCGCAGCCGCGCTGGTCGAAGAGGACGATGCGGTACTTCTCCGGGTGGAAGAAGCGGCGGACCTTCGGATCCGAGCCGCCTCCGGGTCCCCCGTGGAGGAACACGACGGGCTTCCCCTTCGGGTTTCCGCTTTCCTCGAAATACAGCTCGTGGACGGGCGAGACCCGGAGCCGCTCCACCCGGTAGGGCTCGACGGGGGGATAGAGCCAGCTGACGGGATCCTTTACCGGATGGGGCATGGGAACCTCCACGGCCGCATCCTGCCAGAGTCGCGGGCGGCGTGCGTTACGTGTGGGAGACGCTGGCCGGAAGACGGGACAGGTCCGAGAGCCGGGTCCGTCTCAAAACGTCCAGGAAGTCCCGTCGCGCGGGTTCGAGGACGTCGCCCGCCGGGCCTTCCACCGGGGGAAACGCCCTCTCGATTCCGTCCCGCCTGTCGAGCGCGAGGGCGATGTCGGCGAGCGTGATGTCCGCCGCGGGACGGCCGAGGACGAATCCGCCCCGTCTCCCGCGACGGCTCCGCAGGAGGCCGCGATCCGCGAGCCGGCTCAGCACTTTCGCGAGAAAAGGCCCGGGAACGCCCGCCGCCTCCGCGAGCTCCGCGACGCCCCTTCCGGCGCCGCTCGCGCCCCTCGGATCGAGGAAAGGAAGCGCGGCCAGCGCGACCTCCTGGGCGCGGCTGAAGAACACGCGCTCAGGCGCCGATGAGGTGCCGGTACTGCTCGTCGGTCAGGGGGACGACGGAGAGGCGCCCGATTCTCGCGAGAGGCGAGGTCGCGAAGAGCTTCTGCGACTTGATCGAGGAGAGCGGAATGGGCGAGGCGAGGGGCTTTCCCGCCGCGATCACCACGATGGGGTCCGTCGGGCTCTTGGGGTCCGTGTCGGCGGAGACGACCGTCGCGAGGCCGACCGCGGCTTTCACGTCGCCCGTGTGGTAGATGACGAGACGGTCGCCTTTTTTCGTCGAGAGAAGGTGCCGGATCGCGGTCGGGTTCTTCACGCCCGACCAGACCGTCTGTTTCTCTCTTACGAGGTCGTCGAAGGAGTAGTCGGAGGGCTCTGTCTTGAGGAGGAAGTTCGCCACGGGACGGAATTGTACCGGTCCCCGGGGCAAAACCGCGGTGCCCTTCTCAGCCGACCTGCCGGAGCGCGTTCGTGATCTTCGTGAAGGCCGCCCGGCCGGCCGGAAAGAGGCCGCCGAAGAAGCCCATCAGGAGGGAGAAGAGGATGCCGATCCCGAAGAGCTGGGGGGTCAGGCGGAACGCGAAGACGACCTCCGAGAATGTCGCGAAATTCGTGGTCCCCGTGACGCCCGAGAGCGCGAGCTTCACCGCGAGCCACCCGAGGGCGCAGCCGAGGAGGCCGCCGAGGAGCGCGAGGCACAGCGACTCGAAGACGAAGGAGAGAAGCACCGAGAGGCGGGAGAAGCCCAGGGCGCGGAGGGTCGCGATCTCCCGCGTGCGGGCGGCGACGGCCGCGTACATCGTATTCATCGCCCCGAAGCACGCGCCGATCGCCATGACGATCCCGACGAAGAAGCCCAGGAACTTGATCGGCGCGGCCGTGGAGGTCTGGTCGTCGTAGTACTTCCGCTCGACCTTCCCCTCGAGGGCGAGGCGGGCGTCGCCCGCGAGGCCCGCCTGGAACTGGTCGCGGGCGGCCCGGCCCGCGGTCTTCGCGAGGACGGACGAATAGCCGTTGCGCTTGAAGTCCGTGATCATGCCCTCGACGTCGGTCCAGATCTCGCTGTCGGGCGCGGTTCCGCCCGCGTCGAAGAGGCCGACGACGGTCCAGCGATAGGCGCCGAACTTGATCGTCTCGCCCATCGCGCAGTTCCGGAACCGGCTCGAGACGCTGCGTGAGACGACGACCTCGGACTTCCCGGCCGTGAACCACCGGCCCTCCACGAGCGTAAGCCCGGGCCGGAGCTTCATGCCCTTCTCGCCGACGCCGCGGATCGTCACGTTCGAGGACCCGCCGTCGCGCTTCTCGAGATTGAGGACGACGACGAGCTCGGCCGACGCGAGGGGCTTGCCGTCCGCGTCGGGCGAGATTCCCGGAAGCGTCAGGATGAG
This sequence comes from Thermoanaerobaculia bacterium, assembly GCA_038214715.1. Lineage (GTDB taxonomy): Bacteria > Acidobacteriota > Thermoanaerobaculia > UBA5066 > UBA5066 > Fen-183. The sequence continues at coordinate 72,673 of JBBQRP010000017.1, forward strand.
CGGCACCTGGTCCCGCGAGATCCCGGACTGCAGCTCGGACTGCGAGTTCTGGCGAAGGACGAGGACGTTGTTCTCGGAGCCCGACGCCGCGAAGACGTGGGTGAGCCCCTCGCCGAGCGCCATGACGGAGAGAAAGACCGCGACGACGAGGCCGATCCCGAGCACGGTCAGCCCGGTCGTCACCTTCCTCACGAAAAGATTCCGGATGTTGTATTTCAGCGGGATTCCGAGCATTCGGTGCCTTTCATCCGACCTGGCGGAGGCCGTCTGTGATCGAGCGTTGCGCGGAGCGGACCGCCGGAACGATCCCGGCGACGAGTCCGACGAAGACGGCGACGCCAAACCCGGCGGCGAGGACGGACGGAAACAGCTTCATTCCGGCCGCGAAGCCCGCCATCTGGGTGTTCATGAGCCCCGCCCGGAATCCCGGGAACGTGAGGGCGAAGAACGCGATGCCGAAGACTCCGCCGAAAAGCGAGAGGAGGAGGCTCTCCCCCAGAATCATCCCCAGGATCGTCCCCTTCTGGAATCCGAGGGTCCGGAGGACGGCGATCTCGTTCACGCGCTCGCGCGCGGCCATCGCCATCGTATTGGCCGCGATGAGGAGGATCACGAAGACGATGGCCGTGCAGATCCCGGTCAGCATGAGCTTCACGTTGCCGAGCATCGACACGAAGCCGTTCTGGAATTCCTTCTCGGTCTCGGTCTTCGTCGGCGGATCGGCGTTCTCGAAGAGCGCGTCGATCTGCTTCGGGAGCCGGTCGACGGCCTCCGCGGAATGCGCCTTGATGTAAAACGTTCCGATGCGGCCCTTGATGCGGGGAAGCGCCTCCTCGACGTATTTCCAGTTGAAGAAGAGCGCCGACGAGTTGTCCGCCGCATAGATCCCACGGATCGTGAGGTCGAGCGTCACGGGATAGATGTCTCCGGTCAGGGCTATTCTCTGCCCGACTCTCCACCCGTATTTCTTCGCCAGAGCCTCACCGACGAGGGCCCCGGATCGGTCGGAGAACCAGTCCGCGGCGGACCCCTCACGGATCGTCGCCTCGTCGAATACCTTGAGAAACTTCTCGGGCTCCACTCCGAACCGGGCGAACTGGTTCTTCGCGGAGTAGTCGATGTACTTGCCGCCGAACCAGCACCAGATCGACATCTCGTCGATGCCTCCGAGCTGGAAGATGCGCTCGCGATACGCCTCGGGAATGAAGTTCGCGAGCGACACCTTGTGCCGAACGACGAGCCGATACATTCCCCTTCCGTCCGCCGGGGCTCCCGAGAGTGTCCTGAGGAGCGTGCCCATGACACAGATCACGAAGAGCGGCAGGAGGATCGAGCCAAGGGTCAGAAGGGAGCGCGTCTTTTTCCGAAACAGGTTTTTGAAGACGAACGGGAAGAATTTCATCACGCCACCTCCCTGAGGCCGTCGACGATGGAGCGCTGCGAGGATCGGACGGCGGGCACGACGCCCGCCACGAGCCCGATGCCGACCGTCACGAGGAACGCGAAGAGAAGGATACCGGGATAGAGGCTGAATCCGGCCGCGAAGGTCCCGAGGGGCGTCGTCATGAGCCCGCGCTTGATCGTGGGCTCGATCACCATGAAAACCGCGACACCGAGGAGTCCTCCCAGAACCGCCACGAGGACGCTCTCCAGAAGGATCATCTCCAGGATCGCGCCCTTCGAAAATCCGAGCGTGCGCATCACGGCGATCTCCGTCACACGCTCGCGCGCCGCCATCGCCATCGTGTTCGCCGCGATGAGGAGGATGACGAAAATGATGATGATGCCGATGGACGTGACGAGCATCTTCACGTTGCCCACGAGCGACATGAAAGACATCTGGAACGCCTTCTCGGTCTCGGTCTTCGTCGGGTACGACGAGTTCTCGAACATGCGGTCGATCGTATCGATGAGGGAGGTCGCGGCCCGGGCGTCTTTCGCCTTGGTCCAGATCATCCCGAGCGTCGAGCCGAAGCGGGGAGAAGCCTCCTCGAGGTATTTCCGGTTGAAGTGCAGGGACGCCCCGCTGCCGTCCGGGATCTGGTAGATCGCGCGCACGTTGAGCTCGAGGGTCACGGGCCAGATGTCTCCCCGGAGAACGACCTTGTCGCCGACCTTGAGCCCGAGCTTCGCCGCGAGGTTGTCTCCGACGATGCAGCCGGCGCGGTCGGCGTACCAGTCGGTCTTCGAGCCCGCGAGAATGGCGGCGTCGTCGAAGACCTGGAAGAAGGCCTCGGGCTCGACCGCGAATCGCGAGAAAATCGTCTTCACGCCGCCGTCGCCGTACTTGCCGCCGAACCAGTCCAGCTCCGTCGCCGCGACGACACCCGGAAGCTGCCGGACCTTGTCGAGGTAGGCGTGCGGGAGGAAATTCGCGAGCGAGACCTTGTGCCGCGTGACGAGCCGGAACATTCCGCGCGTGGCACCGGGGTCCGGCCTGTCGAGCGCGCGAAGGAACGTCCCGAGCAGGCAGATGACGAGGAGCGGGAGGACGATCGACCCGACGGTCAGGAGCGTCCGCGTTTTCTTGCGGAATGCGTTCTTCAGGACGAGCGGGAGGAACTTCAACAAGTTGAGCGCGATGTCCGTCGCGCGGGACTAGGTGGACGAAGCGGAGACGGCCGCGGCCATCCCGACGGCTTTTCCGCGTTCGGCGTGAACGTCTTCCTTCAAGACTCCCTTGTCGAGGTGGACGAGCCGGTGGGCCCGCGAGGCGGCCTTCGGGTCGTGCGTGACCATGACGATCGTCTTCTTGAATTCGGCGTTGAGGCGTTCCATCAGGACGAGAATCTCCTCGCCGGCCTTCGAGTCGAGGTCACCGGTTGGCTCGTCGGCGACGAGGAGCTTCGGATCGGTCGCGATCGCGCGTGCGATGGCGACGCGCTGCTCCTGTCCGCCCGAGAGCTGCCTCGGATAGTGGTCCATGCGGTCCGCGAGGCCCACGACGGAGAGGGCGAGCTCGGCCTGCTTCCTCCGACGGGCGCGGTTCAGGCTCGTGAGGAGGAGCGGCAGCTCGACGTTCTCGAACGCGGTGAGGACCGGCACGAGGTTGTAGAGCTGAAAGATGAACCCGACGTTCGCGCTGCGCCACTTCGCGAGCGCGGCCTCGCTCATCGCGGAAACCTGCTTGTCGCCCACGAGGATCGTGCCCGACGTCGGGCGGTCGATGCCGGCGATGAGGTTGAGGAGCGTGGTCTTGCCGGAACCCGACGGGCCCATCAGCGCGACGAAGTCGCCCTCGTCGACGGACAGCGACAGGTTGTCGAGCACGGTGAGGACCTGCGTGTCGCGCGTGTACTGCTTCACGAGCGAGTCGATGCGAATGAGAGTCGTTCCAGGCGGGGCAGGCGAAGCGGAACTCATGATTCTCCTTCCGGAAGTCAGTCTTTTTTCGTTCGGATTTTCTGGTCGGCGCGCCAGGTGTGTCCGGCCGCCCCGGCATCGGCCACGATCTCCTCGCCCCCGGAGAGGCCGGAGGTCACCTCGACCTGCGCGCCGGCGGGGGCGCCGACGGCAAGAGCCTTGAACGTGGCCCTTTCGTTCGCGACGAGGAGGACGCCCTTTTCCCCGCCGAGCTCGACGACGGAGGCCGAGGGCACCATCACCTTCGGCTTCGCCCTCTCGTCGACCTTCGCCTCGGGGTTCAGGAAGACGACGCGGCAGGACATCTCGGGGAGCACCTTCGCGTCCTTGTCGAGGAGCTCGATCTTCACCTTGACCGAACCCTTCTGGCGGTCGGCGGTGGGGACGATCTGGCGGAGCCTCGCCTTGTACGGCTTGTCCGGATACGCGTCGAGGGCCACCTCGGCCGGCTGGGAGAGCGTGAGCTTTCCGACGTTCTGCTCGTTGATGTCAGCCTCCATCTCGAGGGAGGAGAGGTCGACGATCACGGCGAACGTCGCCCCGGCCGATCCGGCCCCGCCGAATCCCTGCGGCGCCACGGTCTCGCCGAGGAACGCCTTTTTGACGGTGACGACGCCGTCGATCGGCGCGTAGATCTCGGCGTTCTTGATCTGCTCCTCGAAGTAGTGCGCCTGCGCCTCGTAGGAAGCGACCTGCGCCGTGAAGGCCTTCACCTGCGAATCCGCCGTGTCGAGCGCCTGCTGGGTGCCGATCTTCTCGTCCACCATCTGCTTCGCGCGCTTGAGCTCGAGGCGCGCGTTCTGGAGCTGCGCGAGCGTCTGGTCGCGCTGGGCGAGCGAGGAGTTCTTCTGCGCGACGAGCTCCTGGGCCTCGAGGCGCGCGACGAGCTCGCCCCTTTTCACCCTCTGGCCTTCCTCGAGGTTGATCCAGGCGATTCGCCCGACCGACTTCGGGGAGATTTCGGCCTTCGAGCGCGCGACGATGTAGCCGGACGCCGTCAGCACGGTCGACGCCTGCGTCGGCGTGACGACGGAAGCGCGGGTCGTCGCGACTTCGGGCGCGCGAAGCGTGACGCCCCCGCGCGAGCGCACGAGGAACACGATCGCCACGGCGGCCACGCAGAGGGTCGCGAGCGCGGGATAGAGGAAACGCCGTCCTCCCGGCCCGGTCTCACGTTCGATGCGAAGGGCCGACAGATCGGCCGACTTGTTCAGGGGGTCCATGGAGGCGTCACTTTACCGAATCTCTGTACGGGCGGCGCGACCTCAGGGTTTTCGCGCCACTTCGTCCGCAACGGCCTCCCGGAAGACCTGGAGGAACGTCTGAAGATGCCGGCGCTCCGTGCGGACGTTCCCGATGGCGGCCCGGAGCGTGTAGCGGCCCGACACCAGTGCGTGCGAGATGAACGTGCGTCCGTCCTCGTTGATCCGGGCGAGGATCCGCGCGTTCGCCGCGTCCGCCTGTTCGTCGGAGAGGCCTGGGGAAGACCAGCGGAAGGCCACGACCGAAAACGGCGACGGAGCCGCGATCGCGACTCCTGGCTCGCGTTCGAGCACGCCGCGCAGCGCACGCGCGAGGACGAGATGCGCGCGCAGGCGCGCCCGCACGCCCGAGGCGCCGAACGCGCGCAGCGTCATCCACATCTTGAGCGCGCGGAACCGCCGGCCGAGCTGGATGCCGTAGTCCATGTACTCACGCACGGTCTGACCCTCCGGGGTCTCGAGGTAGCTCGGCACGACGGAGAAGGCGCGGCGCACGCGCTCCATGCGGCGGAAGAAAAGGCCTGTGCACTCGAGCGGAACGAGCATCCACTTGTGGGGGTTGAAGAGGACCGAGTCGGCCCGCTCCCAGCCCGCGAAGAGGGAGCGCATCTCCGGAAGGGCCGCGGCCGAGCCCGCGTAAGCGGCGTCGACGTGCAGCCAGATGTTCTCGCGCTCCGCGATCTCGGCGAGGGCCGGGAGCGGATCGACCGACGTCACCGTGGTCGTGCCGGCCGTCGCGACGATCGCCACGAGCACGCGGCCCTCGGCGCGGTCCCTTGCGATCTCTGCCTCGAGGGCGCGGACGTCCATCCGGAAGTCCGCGTCGACCGGGATCTTCCTCAGGCCCGTGGTGCCGAGACCGAGGACGACGCACGCCTTGTCGATGGAGGAGTGGGCGAGCTCCGACGCGTAGACGATGCCCGCGGGCCGCCCCGCGAGACCCGTCCGGCGCACGTCCGGATACGCTTCCTCGCGGGCTGCCGCGAGCGCGATGAGCGATCCGGTCGAGGCCGTGTCGGCAAGCTGTCCGTCGAAGCCGTCGGGTCCCGACGGCAGGCCGACGAGGTCGAGCAGCCATCTCACGACGCCCTGCTCGAGCTCCGTCAGGACGGGGGACGTCCGCCACAGGATGCCGACCTGGTTGTATCCGGCGGCGAGGAAGTCCCCGACGATCGCGGGAGCGGTGCCGGTGTTCGCGAAATAGGCGAGATATCCCGGATGCTGCCAGTGAGTGAGGTTCGGCTCGACGAGCCGGTCCAGGTCGCGCTCGATCGCGTCCCACGGCTCCGGGTCCTCGGGGGCCCGCCTCGGCAGCTGGGCGAGGACGTCGCCCGGTTTCGTTCGTGCGAGGACCGGCTTCGACTCGAGAGTCTCGAAGTACCTCGCGAGCCGTTCGACGGCGGAATGCCCCATCTCCCGGAACGCGTCCGGAGAGAAGTCTCCGAGGGGCTCGTCCATGGCGCGAAGTCTACGGGATCAGCGCGCTTCGACCCTCAGCGCGCCCGATCCCCAGGAATCGGCGAGCGCGTCGTGGACGGAAACCTTCAGCTCCCAGCGCCCGGGCGGGAGCTGAAGCGTGACGGTGCGGACGGCGGGCGTGTCGCGCACCTCCTGGTACTCCGGCCCCGTGTACGTGAGGAACCAGTCGTCGGAAATGGAATCCTCGAGCGGTCCGTCGAGGGACGCGGCCTCGACGACGATCTGGACGCTCGCGAGGAGTGCGTCGTCTTCGGGCTTGAAGGAGAGCGCCTCGTGCGGCACCTTCACCTCGAGCTTCCAGAAGGGCTTCTCGGGATCCTTCGAGACGAGAGACGACCGGCCCTTCCACTCGAGGGTCAATGGAAGCGGCTTCTTCGCGAGGCGGGTGGCGCCCGCGCGCCTTTCGTCCACGGTGGCCGCGAGGGAAGCGCGCCGCGCCCCGGTCGCCACCGCGACGAGAGCCTGGGCGTTCCTCACCGCCGGCCGGAACGCCGACCGCGCGAGAGCGGTGACGCCGCTTCTCTTCACGGAAACCTTCACGCCGTACGTTTTCTTCGTGTCGACGCCCGCGAGACGGACGCCGAGCCGGTAGGTTCCGGACGCGGCTTCGAGGAACGTCTCGAGGACCGGACCGAGGTCGTTCACGGAGAGGCGGGAGAGACCGCCCGTCGCGTCGACGAGGCGGAGTGGCGCATCCTGCAGGTTCCTCATTTCCTCTCCGCGGACCCGCCCCATTCCGGCGCCGTGGTCTTCCGCCGACGGCATCTCCCGCCCGAGGGAGCCGGGAACCACGTAGTGAACGGTGATTCCGGACGCTGCGATCCACCGCGCGAGCTCGTCGGATTCGACGAGCGGCGACATCGGGACTCCGAAGGCCCCGGCCGAGACGGCGCGGTCCGAGCCGGGCATGCCGGGCGGGGCGGCGGGGGAAGGCACGGCGCTCGAGGGGTGGCACTCGTCGCGCACACGGCTCTGCAGCCTGAGGAGGAAGTTGTACCCGGGCACGCGCTCGTAGCCCTCGCTCAGGACGATCATGTGGCGCGGGCCTTCCAGCGTGGCGAACCGTTCGCAGGTCTCCCGGAGCTGGCGCACGCTGTCGACGACGCGCCGGTACTCGGACAGGAGGTAGCGCGAGATCGCCTGGGTCTCGTTCCGCATGCTCATTCCGGCACAGGCCGCGGCGACGTAGTCGTCCATCAGGAACTTCTCGGTGGCCTGCCGCTCCTCGTATCCGGACGGTGCGCTTTCCCGGGAGTCCGGCGCCCCTGGTCCCCGCGCGGAGGCCGACACGATGGGCCTCTGATCGAGGACGTCCTGCGAGAGCGCCTCGGCCTCCTGCCGGATCGCATCCGCCGAATCCGAGTCCCAGACCCGCGCCGAGACCGCGCCGAGATGAGTCGCGAAGCCGTAGCGGCCGGCTGCCCGATGTTCGAGCGCCGCACGAATCGCCGTCGAGAGGTCGAGAACCGAACGATGTGGCAGCTGCGCCAGGTCGACGTAGAAAAGGACGTGGCGGACTGTGGCGCCAGCGGGTGTGAACGGCGTGGACTTACCCGGCAGCCGTTCCTCGGAGTCGGGTCTGCCCTCGCGCGAGTCCCGGGCCGTGCCGGGCGCGGGCGCCTCGAAAAATTCGAGGGTCTGGAGCTTTCCGGCGATGCGGACTTCGAAGTCGGCCGCGGTCAGGCCGAAGACAGGCCGGTCCCTCTTGTCCACGGCGAGGACGTCGAGCGTCAGGACCTCGACCTGCTCCGCCGCGGCGACGTCACCGGGGTGCCGCGGGACCTCCTGGGCGGGAGCCGCCCGGGCCGCGAGGAGGATCGCGACGAGAGCGCGAAGGGGTCGGTGCCGCTTCGGGAGGACGATTGCGGACACTTCCCTGAACGTGAGCACGGGACGTGCCGGGCCGTCAGCTTTTCTTCGGCGCCCGGAGCTCGGCCGGAATCTGAAGGGGCCCCGTCTGCCGCAGGTCTTCCTTGATGATGAGGTCGAGAAACATCTCCCTGACGCCGTCCTGCCCGCGGTCCTTGAATACGGCGCGCACCTGCTTCGGCCTCAGCTCGACGCCCGTCATCGCCTTGAGGTACTGGCAGAACACGATCGCGCGGGACCGGAAGGAAATGACGAGGATGAAGAGCAGGACCCCGGCGAACGCGAGAAGAGTCAGGCCACTGAGGCCCCGCACCTCGAAGAGGGACGCGGGGTTCATGCGCGTTTCTGCCTGGACCGGCTGTCACGCCGCATCACGATCTCCTCATTTCGAGGGCTCCATGATAGCGCCGGACTTCTCGTTTTCGAAGGAGATCCCTCCGCATCGAGAACAGCATGCCGTTCCGGGGCGCCGCATAATCGCGCGGATGACCTTGATCGAAGACACCCCTTCCGCTCGGTTGCCGCGTCCCCTCGACGCGGTCGAGATCCGTGTCCTCGGGGCCCTTCTCGAAAAGCAGCAGACGACGCCGGAGTACTACCCTCTGACTCTCCACGCGCTTCTCGCGGCCTGCAACCAGAAATCGAACCGCGAGCCCGTCCTGGAGCTTTCGGCGCCGGAGGTGGAATCCGCGCTCGAGCGCCTCAGGGAGAACGTCTTCGTCTGGAAGACCGGTGGCTCGCGGGCCGAGAAGTGGGAGCAGAACGTGGAGAGGCGATGGCAGCTCGACGCGGGCGGGAAGGCCGTCCTGACGCTGCTCCTGCTGCGCGGCGAGCAGACGCCCGGCGAGCTGCGTGGCCGTAGCGAACGCCTGCGGGCGTTCGCGACCACGCGCGAGGTCGAGGTCGCGCTCGAAAAGCTGTCGGCGGGCCTCGAACCTCTCGTGGCCGAGCTGCCGCGCCGCCCGGGCCAGAAGGAGTCGCGGTGGACACACCTCGCCGCCGGGCCCGTGGTGGGCGCGCGAACCGGGGCCGACCCGCCTGCCCGAAACGCGACCGGTTCCGCCGGTGGCTCGCGGCTCGAAACTCTCGAAGCGCGCGTCGCGGCCCTCGAGGCGCTTGTGACGGGACTCCGGCACGAGATTTCCGGGCCGAAGAAGGTCCCCGAGAGCGACTAGCCTCCGGACCGGGAAGGTCTGAGAAGATCTGCACGCCGGAGGACCGATGGACTCTTCGGAAACGAAGTCGCTGCCCGAGAACGCCTACGAGCCGTTGAGACCGGGCGAGGCGTATGTGCCTCTCGTGCCGGCCGCCGAGACTCCGCCGGAATCGACGTGGCGCTCGATCGGATGGGGCCTCTTCTTCTGCGTCGTCTTCACCGTGGCCTCCGCGTATTCGGGCCTCAAGGTCGGCCAGGTCATGGAAGCCGCGATCCCGATCTCGATCCTCGCGATCGGCCTCGCGCGCGTCTACGCCCGGCGCTCGCACCTTCTCGAGAACGTGATCGTCACGACGATTGGCGGCGTCGCGGGCGGAATCGTCGCCGGGGCGATCTTCACGCTCCCGGCGCTCTACACGCTCAAGCTGCATCCCCACTGGGCTCAGACGATTTTCATCTGCCTCGCGGGCGGCTGCCTCGGGATCCTCTTCATGATCCCGCTCCGGCGTTACTTCGTCCGCGAGATGCACGGGCAGTTCCCGTTCCCGGAGGCCACGGCGATCACGGAGGTCCTCGTGACCGGCGAGAAGGGCGGCGCGCAGGCGAAGCTCCTCCTGCAGGCGACGCTCATTTCGGGGATCTACGACTTCTTCGTGACGACGTTCCACGTGTGGAAGGAGACGATCGACTTCCAGTTCCTTCCGTTCATGAAGGACGCCGCCGAGAAGGCGAAGGTCATCGTCCGATTCGACGCGATCGCCTTCATCCTCGGCCTCGGGTACGTCATGGGTCTGCGCTCCTCGCTGATTCTCTGCGCGGGCGGCCTTCTTTCGAATTTCGTCCTCGTGCCCTTGATCTGGATGGTCGGACGCCACCTGCCCGACGCGGTGTATCCGGCCACGATCCCGATCGCGCAGATGACCGCGGCGAAGATCTTCCGCGAATACGCCCGGCTCATCGGCGTCGGCGCGATCGCGACGGCGGGAATCTTCGGGATCCTCAAGTCCCTCAAGATCGTGGCGGGTTCCTTCACCATCGCCGCGAAGGCGTTCCGGGCGGGCGGGAGCGAGTCGGGCGAACGGACGGACCGCGACATCTCGGTGATGGCGATTCTCATCGGGACGATCGTCTCGGCCCTCGCCGTGGGGGTTTTCTTCCGGACGCTCGAGAACAGCACGCTCACCGCCGTTCTGATCGCGCTCGCGCTCGCGCTCGTCTTCTCGTTCTTCTTCGCGTCGGTCGCCGCGAACGCGATCGCGACGACGGCCCGGAACCCCGTTTCGGGAATGACGATGCTCACGATCATCGTCTCGTCGATCATTCTGCTGCGCTTCGGAGTCTCGGGGACGACGGGGATGTTTTTCGTGATGGCGCTCGCCGGCATGGTCTGCACGGCGCTGTCGGTTTCGGGCCAGCTCGTCACGGACCTCAAGGCGGGCTACTGGCTCGGCTCGACGCCCGCGGCCCAGGAGCGCGTGAAATTCTGGGGTGTTCTCGCGTCCTCGATCGCCGTGGGCGTCACGATCGTTCTTCTCGCGAAGGTCTACCAGTTCGGGGACGTGGCGCCGGGCGACACGCGCGAAGTTCTCGCCGCGCCGCAGGCGTCGATCATGAAGGCGCTCGTCGAAACGTTCATGAACCGGCAGCCCGTTGCGTGGTTCCTGTTCGGGACCGGAGCCGTGATCGCGGTCGTCATGGAGATGCTGCGCGTGCCGGCGCTCATTTTCGCGCTCGGCATGTACCTGCCTCTCGAGCTGAATACGCCCGCCCTCGTCGGCGGGATGCTCTCGTACATGGTGATGAAGAAGTCCGAGAAGACGGGCGGCGCCGACGGCCGCAGGATGAGGGAGCGGGCGGTCGTGATCGCGTCCGGCCTCATGGCGGGCGGCGCGCTCGGAGGCGTGTTCGGCGCCGGTCTGAGGCTGTTCTCCTGGTACCGCGAGGACAACATCCGGACGCCCTTCTACGGCCACGAGGCCGTGTCCCAGGGCGTGTCCATCCTCTTTTTCGTCGGTCTCTGCCTCTATCTCTGGATCGACTCGACCCGAAGGGTCCGGGAGGGCTGAACATGTCTCTGAGTGGACTCGACGCCGACACGGCCGAAGCGCTCATCGGGATCGACACGCTCTGGGGCGGAGACGTCATGAACCCGTCCGGGACCGGACGCTTCATCGCGGACTGCTGGTTCTCGGACGAGCCGCTGCCCGCCGCCTACTCCCATCCGACGGCCGTGGCGCTGCGGGAGAACGGCGGCGTCGGCGCGAAGGCGCCCGCCAGGGCATCCATCGAAGCGTACGTGGCCGCCGTGGACGTGCGCGGGGCGATCTCGCGGATGATCTCGAAATCCCGCGCGCTCGGCGGGAGCCGAGGGGCCTATCTCGAGGGACTCGGACTCTGCAGCGAGGTCATGTGGGATCTCGGGATGGAGATCCTCGGCAGGGGAGAGGTCGTTCCCTACGACCGCTGCGTAAAGACGATCACGGGCGCTCCACCGGAGCCGTCGCGGCCCGAGGAGAAGAAGCGGCGAGCCGCCGATCTCCTGAAATCGGCCGGTCACGCCTCTCACGACGCGGCCTCGCTTCTCGCGGCGGTGGACGCCTGGCGCCGCGAACGCCTCGTTCCCGGAAAGTCCATCCCGGCTCTCGGCAACGCGTTCATCGCGCACTACGACGCGCTCACGGTCCGGAATCTCCTGCCGTTCCTCCCGAAGGAGCTTGCGCGCGTGCCGCGGGCGAACGTGACGTTTCTCGCGATCGAGAACGCGTGGTTCTCCGGCTCGATGAACTACCTCGGCCACGCGCGAAAGGCCGACGGATCGCCCGAGTACGAGGCGACGTACGAGCTGAACGCTTCGCTCCAGATCTCCGTGCCGGAATTCCAGCAGCTCGTGAGCCACGAGGTCGTGCCGGGGCACGTGACGACGTTCGCGTACATGCAGGATCTCTTCGTGAGGGGGCTCGTGGGTTTCGAGGCGTCCGTCCTGACGATGAACACGCGAGCCGCCGTCCTGTTCGAGGGGATCGCGAACAACGGCGTGCTCGTGGCGCACGGAGTCACGTCTCCGGAGGAGCTGCCCGACCGCGATCTCGAGCTCGGCCTCCTTCTCGCGCTCCTTCAGGACGACGCCAAGAATCACTCCTCCTACTTGACCTGGAAGGAGAAGCTTTCCCAGAAAGAAGTCGCGGCGACCCTCCGGCAGGACTTCCTCGTATCCCAGGAGCGCGCGGACAAACTCTCGGGTTCCTGGGGGCGCCATCCGCTCCTCGGGCGGATGTATCTCCCCGCCTACCGTGCGGGCACCGAGCTCGTCGCGTCGCTCCGGCGCGCGCACCCTCCGGAGAAGGTCCTTCCGGCCCTGTACGGCGTGAAAGGCCTCGTGGACGCGTCCACGCTGCCGGCCGTCGTCGCCGCGGCGTAGTGCCACCACTTACCGGCCTCGAGGCTGCCAGCGGAATCGGGAGAGCGGAACGGCGCCCTTCTCGTCGAACCGCACCCGCTCCCGTTCGAGCCGCAGCCGATGGAGGATGTCCATGCCGGAGTCCGTCGAGCGGACGCTGCTCCGGCCCTCCGCGTGGATTCTCCGGTGCGTGCTTTCCATTCGCTCCGGCGTCATTTTGCGGGAAGCGCGACGCCGAGCTCCTGGAAAAGGAAAGCGTCCACGTCCGTCTGGAGGGACACCGCGTCGTTGACGCTCGCGCCGATCCCGCCGTGGCCCGTGCTGCCGCTCGTGCGCAGGAGAACGGTCGCCCGCGGATCCGCCGCCTGCAGGCGCGCGACCATCTTGCGCGACTGCATCGGGTCGACGCGCGGGTCGTTCGCCCCGGTGGGCATGAGAATCGCGGGGTAGCGCGTGCCGTTCCTCACCCGGTGGTACGGCGAATACGCGTAGAGCGCCCGGAACTGCTCCGGCACCTTCACGGTGCCGAACTCGACGATGTTGAACTGGCCGTTCGCGGAGTTCTCGACGCGCAGCATGTCGTAGATGCCGACGTGCGAGACGACGGCCCGGAACAGCTTCGGCGCCTGGGTGAACGCAGCGCCCATCAGGAGTCCGCCGTTCGAACCGCCCTCGATCGCGAGGCGCTCAGGCTGCGTGATCCGGAGCTCGACGAGCCGGCGCGCGCAGGCGAGGAAATCGTCGAACACGTTCTGCTTTCGGGTCAGCCGGCCGGCGTCATGCCACTCCTCGCCGAATTCGCCGCCCCCCCGAAGGATCGCGTAGACCATCACGACGCCCCGTTCGATGAGGACGTGCCTGAGGTCGCTGTAAAACGGTGCCTGTGACAGGCCGAACCCGCCGTAGCCCGTCAGGACCGTCGGATTGCCGCGATTCCGCTTCGTGCCCTTCGGCTGGAGAATGAACATCGGCACGAGCGTCCCGTCTTTCGAGATCGCCCGCTCCTCGATGACCTCGGTGTCCGCGAAATCGGCGACGGGCGTCTGGCGCAGAACGGTGGGCGTCGAGATCTTCCGCACGGAGCCGTAGACGTACCCCGCCCGCGGCTTCAGGAAGCTCGTGACGGAGTAGAAGACCGAGTCGCCTTCGAGACGCCGGAGCTCGACCGCGGCGCTCATCGGCGGCGCCGGAAGCTCGTCCACTAGGTTGCCTTCGAAATCGTAAGAGCGCACCTGGCTCTTGGCGCCCAGCGCCTCGATCGTGAAGAGGCGCGTTCGGGTCGGTGCGATCGCCTCGATCACGCCCGCGCGCTCGTCGAGGACGGTCCGGGCGGCGGCGAGCGAGAGGTTCGCGGCAGCGATCCTCAAGACCCGGCGCCGCGGGGCGCCCTTCTTCGAGACGGCCCATATCGCGCCGTCCCGCCCGAATTGCGCCTCGACGATCCCGTCGGCGAACGTCGCGACGCCCTGCCAGTCCGCCGCGCCTTCGGGGAGCACGTAAAGCGCGAAGTCGCCGCTGTCGCCGTTCTGGACGAGAGCGAGGTGCCGTTTGCCGTCCTCGCTCGCATCGAGCGCGATCTCGGCAACCCGCGGCAGCTCCCTCCCGAAGGAGTAGCGATCTTCCGCGATGGGCGTGCCGAGCACGTGGGAATAGACCTGCTGGTAGAAGTCGAGATCCTCTTTCGCGCGCTCTCCCTGGAGCGGGTAGCGGGTGTAGAAGATTCCCTTGCCGTCGGCCGTGAACGAGGCGCTCCCGCCCGCGGTACCCTTCTGGACGCCCGGTATCACGTCGCCCGTCTCGCGGCCCGTCGCGACGTCGACGACGTGCAGCGACCCCGTCTCGCTTCCGCCCCGGGAGAGCGAAACCGCGAGCCGGCTGCCGTCGGGCGACGGCACGAACCAGTCGAAGCTCGTGTGGCCGGAAGGATCGATCGTGTTCGGATCGACGAGCGTCCGCGCTCCCTCGTCGCTCGTGAGCGACGCGAGGAGAACGATCCACGGCTGCTGCTTGTGGGCCGGATCGGAGCACACCGCGAAATACCTGCCACGGCGGGAGACGAGGTGGGAGAGCGAAGCCGGGCGCGCCGTCATCAGGTACGCGATGCGGGCGCGAAGCGCTTCCGTTCCGGCCAGGCGGTCCAGAAGAGCTCTCGCGTGGACGTTCTGGGCCTCGCTCCACGCCTTGACCCTCGGCGCCTCGCCGTTCTCGAGCCAGCGGTAGTCGTCGACGACCCTGACGCCGTGGTACGTGTCCGACACGGGCACCTTTGGGGTGACAGGCTCGGCGGCGCGGGCGGCGGGGAGTAAGACGAGCGGAAGGGACAGGATCGCGGACGCGACACGCATCGCGCTACCTCGTTCTTCCGAAGGCATCGAGGGCGTCCCGGTCGCCGCGTTCGAACGCGAGCTCGGCTTCGAGGCCGACGTGATCGCGCCCGAGCGTCACGACGGCGAGCGTTTTCTCGCCCGCGCGATAGGCGAGCGTCGCGCTTCTCGCCTCGAGGCTGCCGTGGACGTCGATCCGGTCCCAGGCTTCCGCGTGGCCGACGTAGGCGAGGAAGACGTCGTAATGCACGCTCCAGAAAAAAGGCACGTCGCGGAAGGCGCCCCCGGCCTTTCCGAGGATCGAGCGCGCCGCCGCCGCGCCCATCCGTTCGGCGACGACCCAGTGCTCCACGCGAAGGGTTCCGCCCGTCCCGGAATCTGGCCAGCGTGCCACGTCTCCGGCCGCGAAGATCCCCTTCGCGCTCGTCTCGAGGCGCTCGTCGACGAGGATGCCGCGGTCCGTGCGGAGCCCTGCGTCTTCCGCGAGGCGCGTCGACGGACGGACTCCGATTCCGACGACGACGAGGTCCGCCGCGAGCTCGGCGCCGCTCCCGAGGCGGACCGCGCTCTTCGAGATCGACGCGACGCTCTCGCCGAGATGGAAGACGACGCCGTTCGCCTCGTGGAGACGCATGAGGAACGCGCCCACCTGCGGTCCGAGGACCCTCGCGAGCGGGGGAGCCGGGGCCACGACGTCGACGGCGACGCCGAGCTTCCGGAGGGAGGCGGCGGCTTCGAGTCCGATGAAGCCCGCGCCGACGACGACCGCGCGCTTCGCGCCCTTCGCGTTCGCGATGATCGCCCTGCCGTCCGCGAGGGTCCGAAGCGTGCGGACGTGCGGCAGGTCCGAGCCGGGGACGTCGAGCGTCACCACCTCGACGCCCGTCGCGAGGAGGAGCGCGTCCCACTGAACGTCCGTTCCGTCCGCAAGGCGGATCCGCCGGCCCCCGACGTCGATTGCCTGAACGCGCGTCCCCGCGTTCACCTCCACGTCCGGCGGCAGCGGGAGAGGCATCCATTCTTCGGGCGCGTCGCCCGTGAGGTACTCCTTCGAGAGGTTCGGGCGGTCGACCGGTCCCGTCTCCTCGGCGCCGAAGAGCCGGATCGTCCCTCGGAATCCCTCCCGCCGGAGCGCGTCCGCAGCCGCATACGCGGCCGCTCCCGCGCCGACGATCACGACGGACGAGGGTTGTCGTTCCGCGGATGCGCGCGGGCCCGGCTCCCTCTTTCGCGCCCCCACGCGGACTCTCCCGTCAGAGACCTCGACGTCGTAGCACGCGACGGGCGCGAAGGCCGGCGCGCGGAGCGCCTCTCCCGTCGCAAGGTCGAAACAGGCGTGATGCAGGGGGCAGCGGAGCGCGCCGTCCGCCACCAGACCTCCCGAAAGCGAGGTCGAGTAGTGCGTGCACGTGGCTCCGAGAGCATGGAAGCGGCCGTCGCTCCGGACGAGGACGACTCCCTCGCCGCCCGCGTGGCCGAGGAACGGAACGCCCTCGCGGACGTCCTCCTCCGGAACGCCCTGGCCGAGATCAGGACCCGGGAGCGCGCCGGCGACACCCCCCATCTTCAGCCCTCGATCTGCTGCGCGAGATAGTTCGGGAGGCCGATCTCCTCGATCTGTCCGAGCTGGGCCTCGAGCCAGTCGATGTGCTCTTCCTCCTCTTTCAGGATCTTCTCGAGGAGGAGGCGCGAGCCGTTGTCCCCTTTCGCGCGGCAGGCTTCGAGACCGGCATTGAGACGCGAGACCGCGGCCCTCTCGACCTCGAGATCGAACTGGTGCTGCTCGGGAACGTTCTGCCCGACCTGGATCCGGAAATAGCGCTGCATGTTCGGAACCCCCTCCAGATAGAGGATCCGCTCGATGAGCTGCTGCGCGTGCTTCATCTCCTCGATCGACTCTTCGCGCGAGTGCTCGGCGAGCCTCTTGTAGCGCCAGTTGCCGCACATCATGGCGTGGATGAAGTACTGGTTGACGGCCGTGAGCTCCGCCGTGAGCACCTCGTTGAGGAGCGTGAGGACGTCTTCATCTCCGCGCATGGTGTCTCCTGTTCCTGAGCGTATCAGTCCGGGGCGTGGCGTTTCGCGAGGAACGACTCGAGATCGGGACGGCAGGCCGTGCACATTTCGCCGCAACCCGTCCTCGCAAGAGCCGCGGGGAGGGGTTCGCCCGCCTCGAGCCGTCTCCCGATCTCCTCGAACGTCACGCCCGCGCATTCGCACCGCGTCAGGGCGGAAGCAAAGACGGGAAGGACCACGAGCCGCCGGGGAGTCGCTGGGTTCGGGGGCATCGTTTCGGGGGCGGGAAGTGGGCTGAGACTCGTTCTCATCTGGTGAACTATAGCCCAGATGCCCGCCGGATCACTGATGCAGCGGCACCGGGTCAGTCGGGCAGGAATTCGCGCGTCAGGTTCCGGTTCGCGTCGCCGCCCACGAAAAGGTTGTCCTCGATCCGGATGCCGCCGCACGCGACGAGACGGTCCACGAGCGGCCAGTCGAAGGCCGAGGCGTGCGCGCCGGCGCGAAAAGGATCGAGCAGCATCGGAATGAAGTAGAGGCCCGGCTCGATCGTGAAGACCATCCGTTCTTCGATGACGCGCGTCGTGCGCAGCGCCGGGTGGCGCGCGGGCGGGGGAGCGATCGTGCCCTCGCGGTCGACCTGGCGGCCCGCGACGTCGTGGACCTGGATGCCGAGCAGGTGGCCGAGGCCGTGCGGCAGGAACGGTTCCGTGAGCCCCTTCTCCCAGGCCTCTTCGGCGGGGATCCTCAGAACCCCCGTCTCCGCGAGCAGCGCGCCGACTCCGCGGTGCGCTTCCAGGTGCATGTCGACGTACGACCGGCCCGGCCGGCTCGCCTCGCAGAGACGCCCCTGGAGCGCCTTCATGCCGTCGAGGAGCTTCACGAAGACCGGGTCGGCGTCCGGTGCGGCGTACGTTCGGGTGATGTCGGAGGCGTAGCCCCGGGCCTTCGCGCCGGCGTCGATGAGGAAGACCCGCGCCTTCGTCTTCCCCGGTCCGCTCTTGCCATGGTAGTGGAGCGTCGCCGCATGGTGGTCGAGTCCCACGATCGTCGTGTACGGAAGGGCCTCTTCGACTTCGCCGAGCGCGGCGAGATACGCGTGGTGGATCTCGATCTCGGGGGCGCCCCTCCGGAACGCGGCCTCGGCCGCGCGGTGCGCAGGAGCGGCTTTCGCCGTGGCGCCGAGGAGCGCGTCCACCTCCCAGTCGCTCTTGTACGTGCGCTCCCAGTCGAGCCTGGCGACGAGCGCTTTCGGGTTGCGGCAGGCCGCCGCGACGCCGTGAGCCGAGGCCTCTTCCTCCGCCCCACCGACGAACGCGGTCTTCGGGGAGACCGCGCCGATCTCCTTCCAGGCCGCCGCGGGCGTCGTGACCTCGACGACGTCGAATTCGGCGCGGACGAAATCCGGCGCGGGCGCGGGCGCGGCGTACCAGTAGTCACGCAGCTGGACCCTCACGAGGCGCGGACGCCGGCCCGGCGTGAAGTCGAGGATGTGATGCGGACCCTCCACGGGCGCCCAGTGTGCGAATGCGGGCGTGGAGTGGAACGGCGCGTCGTTGTCGTCCGCGAAGTACGTGAACGGAACTCCCGAGTGGATGAGGAGACGGTCGAATCCCGTCTCCTGAAGCGCGCGCGCGGTGGTCGCGGCGCGCGTGGCGACGTGGGCGGCGAAGTTCCCGGAGGGCGGCGTGGCGCGGGTGCTCATGTCGGGCTCAGGCGGGAACCGCGGTCGAAACGGCGAGACGGTCGGCGGCCTCGACGAGGCAGGACAGGGTCTCGAAGAGCTCGCGGCGCGTCTTCTCGATCTCCGCTTTGAGCTCCTCGAGCCGCTGGGACGCCGCGGCCTCCGCGCGCGCGAGCGCCGCGGCGTAGTCCGCCTGCAGGATCTCGAGCCGCTGCACGGCGCGCAGGCGCGCGGCCTCGAGGTCGGAGAGCGCCTGGTACGTCGTGATCCGGGCCGCGTCCCGGATTCCGTCCCACCGGGCCGCGAGCTGGTCGAGCGGATCGTCGCTCATCGACTGGCTGATGGTCTGAACGGTCGCGTCGAGCTTCGTGCGGGCGAGCGCGAGAGCCTCCGTGACGGCGAGAGACGGCGCGCGGCGGAGACCCTTCACGAGGCCGATCTTCTCGCCGAGCCAGAGGACGTAGAAGCTCATGTCCACCTGCCACCACGTGAAACCCTGCGCGGCCGAGCTCGGGTAGAAGTGATGATTGTTGTGCCAGCCCTCGCCCATCGTGACGAGCGCGAAGATCATGCTGTTGCGGCTCTGATCCACCGTTGGAAACACGCGGCGCCCGAACAGGTGCATGACCGAGTTGATCGTGAAGGTGCCGTGCCACAAGAGGACCGTCGACAGGAAGTAGCCGTACACGAGGCCCGTCCAGCCGAAGCCGAGATACAGGACGGTCGCGTAGACCATTGTCGCGAAGTACTGGTTCCGATCCAGCCAGCGCAGATCGGGAAACTTCGCGAGGTCCGGAATGCGCGAATAGTCGGTCTCGTCGTACAGGCCCGACAGGATCCAGCCGATGTGGCTCCACCAGAAACCGTTCTGAACGGGGCTGTGGATGTCCTCGGGCCGGTCGGAGTACTTGTGGTGGTGCCGGTGGTTCGAGGCCCACCAGAGGACGCCCTTCTGGGCGGCCGTCTGCCCGAGGAACGCGAGGAGGAACTGGGGCACACGCGACAGGCGGTAGGCGCGGTGAGAGAAGTAACGGTGGAAGCCCGCCGTGATCGCGAACATCCTCAGGTAGTACGACGCGACGCAGAGGGCGACTCCCGCCCACGAGAACCCGACGAGGACGGCACCGACGACGGCCGCCACGTGGACGAGAAGGAAGCCGGCGATCGCCGTCGGACGCAGGACGTGCGGCGGGGTCGCGGTCGAGGGTTCGGCCGTCTGTGTCATGCGCAATCCTTCCGTGGCTCTCTGGGCGCGGCTCTACTTCGTGCGGGGAGCCGCGGGTGCCGCGGCGGGCGCGCCGGCCTTCTTCTTGTTGGCCTCGACGGTGACGACGATGTCGACGTCGTCCGCGAGCATCGCGTTTCCGTCGACGATGCTGTTCCAGTTCACACCGAAGTCCTTGCGGTTGACCTTCGTCGTGACGTCGAAGCCAGCCTTCTGCCCGCCCCGGCCATCGTTCGCGAACCCGTTCGCGACGACGGAGAGCACAACCGTCTTCGTGACGCCCTTTATCGTGAGGTCACCGGTGACGTCGTACGTGTCCTTGCCCTTCGCGGCTACCTTCGTCGAGACAAAAGTGATCTCGGGGAACTCCCCGGTGTCGAAGAAGTCCGGCGAGTTGAGGTGCTTGTCGCGGCTCGGTGTCCCCGTATCGATGCTTGCCGCGTCGATCTTCAGATTGACGGAGCTCGCGGTGGGGTTCGCGCGGTCGAGCTCGATCGTGCCGTCGAACTTCGTGAACCGCCCGCCGACCTTCGAGACGAAGTGCCGGATCTTGAATCCGATCTCGGTGTGGTTCCTGTCCAACGTGAAGGTTTCCTTCTCGGCCCAGGCGGTGCCCGATACGACGAGAAGGGCAAGTGCCGCTGCGGGCGCAACGCGTCGAAGTACGATCATGGGAGGAAATTCTCCTTTTCCGGTACATTGAGGGGCGCGGGGAGAGCCCTCGGCGCGTTCCAGTCTAGTCGAGTTACTTGCGACGGCAAAGGGAGGGACCCATGGCCGAAAACAGTGCTCAGGTATTCGCGAATCATCGGCGTTTCGACCCCTGGTATCACTTTTTCGTGGCCCCGATCGTCGCGATCTCCTTCTTCGTCGCCCTGTGGGGCTTCATCAAGAGCCTGTCGAGCGGCTTCTCGGTATGGGCGGCCTGGAACGTCGTCGTGTGGGCGGCGGCGATCGCCTTCACGTTGCTTCTGCGGACGTATTCGTTGAAGGTCCAGGACCGCATCATCCGGCTGGAGGAGAGGCTCCGACTCGCGACTCTCCTCGACGGCCCGCTCCGCGCGCGCATCGGCGAGCTCGACGTCCGCCAGCTCGTCGGCCTCCGCTTCGCGTCGGACGCCGAGGTTCCGGCGCTCGTCAAGGCGGCGCTCGACGAGTCGCTCTCCGGCGAGGAGATCAAGAAGCGCATCCAGAACTGGCGCCCCGACACCTTCCGCGTCTGACGGAGCGTGCGGGGACGGCGAGATCCCACCTGCGACGGTTCACTTCAGCGTAAGCTTGCGCGAGAACGAAAGAGAGCACAGGAGGCCGATGATGAAGAACGCCGCGTGGCCGACGTGTTTGCTGTTCGTGGGCGCCGCAGGGCTGGCTCTGTCCGGCGCGGCGCTCGGACAAAGCGCCAAGGTGATGCCCCGCGGAGTGGCGCGAACGACGGCGCCTGTGCCGGACCTGGCTTTTAAGGAGCTGCAGATTTTCTACCCGGCTCTCAAACTGGGGATCCGGCTCGTGCCGCCGGGTGGGGCGGTGCAGACGAGCGTCCTGCGCCTCGTCGAGGACCCGGCGGTGCCTCCCGGCAAAAAGCTCGGGCCCGACGAGGCGAGCGGCCAGCCGGGACCGATCGCGACGCGCTCGTGCCGCGAGCCCCTGCGCGCGTCCGTGCGCGTCTGGGTGTCGAACCTCGGCAGCGGCGCGTTCGACGCGACGACGGATGCGCTCGGGCTCTCGGGCGCGGTCTCGGGGCAGCCCGTGAAGTCGGCCTTCGGCAAGGTCGCGGGCGGCCAGACACACTACTTCGAAGCGGGGGCGTTGAGCCTTTCGCCCGGCTCCCACGCCGCGGTTCTCGCGCTCAATTCGGCTCACGGCGGCGGCGAGACGAACTTCGCGAACAACGCGTTCGAGGCGCGGTTCCAGATCACGTGCGGCTGCCCGGCGGGACAGGTGCGCGAGCCGGCCACGGGCCGGTGCGTGACGCCGCCCGCGCTCACGCCGACGCGCGTGACTCCCAGGAACCCCGCGGGAGGTCCGCCCAACGGGCCGGCGACACCGACGCGGACACCCGCGGGCGTCGGAGGCGGCAATCCGCCGCCGGCCGGCGCGACCGCGAACGCGCTCATCGCTCCGGCGGTTCGCCTCGCGCAGGCGCCGAGGGCGACCCCGGTTCCGACCGCGACCCCGCGCATCCTCGCCGGCCTCGGCGTCCAGAGACAGGTCGAGACCTGCTTCCGCAACGGACAGCCGGTGTCTTTCATCGGCACGGTAAACGGGAAGAAGGGCGCCACGTTCACTCCGGGCGGGCGTTACACGATCACAGGGTGCGGGTTCGGGACGGCCTCCGGGCACCTCTACCTCGGCGCGTACGCTTCCGGACGAGGCGCGTTCAGGATCCCGCTCGTCGTCGACTCCTGGGGTGAGCAGATCGTGACGGCGCATCTCGACGACGCACAGAACTCGAACCCCGACGTTCCGAGGGTGACCGTGAACCTCCTGCCTTCGGGGGCCGTGGACTCCAATACGATCGGATCGACCGACCCGTTGAACATGTTCGAGACGGTCAAGGAGACCCGTTGGGTCCGTCCCGAACCGGGGTACGCCAAGGTCAGTTCGGCTTGGGGAATGCCGGCTTTCTCGGTGGACGGATCAGGCGAGAGAACACGCGTGGCGCGCAAGCTCAGGGTTAACGGGTTCTGCCCGAACATCAACA